>NZ_LMIH01000041.1:259759-312346 GCF_001428645.1 Acidovorax sp. Root217 | reverse complement strand
AGGGCCGCCCCGCCGCGCTGGGGGCGTCCCCCTCCCGCATTGCGCAGCAATGCGAGAGAGGGGGAAGGCGCGAAGCGACTCAGGGGGTGCTTCATTTCAGATGAGTTTGACCAGTTGCTTGCCGAAGTTCTTGCCTTTGAGCAATCCCAGGAAGGCTTCGGGGGCGGCAGCAATGCCCTCCGCCACAGTCTCGCGCGGGCGCAGCTTGCCGGTGCCCACCAGCGTGCCCAACTCCTTCAGGGCCTCGGGCCAGACTTCCATGTGCTCGCTGACGATGAAGCCTTCGATCTTCATGCGGTTGATCAGCATCAGTGCCGGGTTGGCCATGGGCAGGGGCTGGCCATCGTAGCCGGCGATCATGCCGCACAGGGCCACGCGGCTGAAGGCGTTCATGCGCAGCATCACGGCGTCCATGATCCAGCCGCCCACGTTCTCAAAGTAGCCGTCGATGCCCTTGGGGCAGGCTTCCTTGAGCGCCTTGGACATCGCCTTCACGTCGCTGTGTTCCTTGTAGTCGATGCAGGCATCGAAGCCCAGCTCTTCGACCGCGTAGCGGCACTTGTCGGCCCCGCCCGCAATGCCCACGGCGCGGCAACCGCGGGCCTTGGCCAGCGCGGCAAAGGCGCTGCCCACGGCGCCGGTGGCGGCGCTCACCACCACGGTGTCACCTTCCTTGGGCGCGATGATCTTCACCAGGCCATACCAAGCCGTCACGCCGGGCATGCCCACGGCGCCCAGGTAGTGCGACAGGGGTACATGCGTGGTGTCCACCTTGCGCAGGGCACCGGGCGTGTTGGCATCGACCACGCTGTATTCCTGCCAGCCGCCCATGCCCACGACCTTGTCACCCACGGCGTACTTGGGGTTCAGGCTCTCGGCCACCTCGCCCACGGTGCCGCCGATCATGACCTCGCCCAGGCCTTGCGAGGCCGCGTAGCTCTTGCTCTCGTTCATGCGGCCGCGCATGTAGGGGTCCAGGCTCAGGAAATGGTGGCGCACCAGCACCTGGCCGTCCTGCAGCGCGGGCGTGTCGGTGGCCACGAGCTTGAAGTTGCCGGCCACGGCTTCGCCCTGCGGGCGGTTGTCGAGAACGATCTGTTGGTTGCGGGCCATGGGGAACTCCTGGGAAAAATGGGGCTTGTGGTGAAAGGCCTGGGCCTTCGGATGCGAAAACTCCGCGCGCTCAGTCGCTGGAGATGTTTTTGAGGGGTTGACCAGTAGCGGGGTCTACCGCCGGCCGGCGCACGTACTTGAAGGTACCCGTCGCATGGCTGCACAGGCGCCCCTCGCCGTCATAGACCGAGGCCTCGGTAAAGGCCATCGAGGCCGTGCGGTGCAGCAGGCGCCCCTTGGCCACCAGCGGGCCGCGGGCAGCCTGCATGAAGCTGGTCTTCATCTCGATGGTGACCACGCCGTGGTCCGGCGTCTCGCTGCGCGCGGCCGTGGCCATGGTCACGTCGAGCAAGGTCATGGTGGCGCCGCCATGCGTGACCTCGAAGGAATTGAGGTGCTCGGGCGCCGCCTCGTAGTGCAGCTCCGACTCGCCCTGCTGCATGCGGTGCAGCGTGAAGCCCAGGTGGCTGACGAAAGGAATGGGAACACCGAAATTCAGCACAGGCAACTCCAGAATACAAAGGGGAAAGCTGCAAGCATAGCCCCGCTGGAGCCGCTCCGCAGCCGGCCCGCGCGCAGCCGGCGCGCAGGCGCGGGCCTCAGCCTCCCGTGACGATGCTCACGCCGCCATCCACCGCCAGCCATTGGCCGGTAATGTGCTTGCCGGCGTCCGAGGCATACAGCGCGCAGAGCCCCTTCAGGTCTTCGTCGTCACCCAGGCGGCCCAGCGGGGCGTGGGCGGCCAGGGCTTCCTCACCCATGGCCTTGAGCGTGCCCACCGTCATCTTGCTCGGAAAGAAGCCCGGGCAGATGGCGTTCACACGGATGTTGTACTGGCCCCATTCGGCCGCCAGCGCACGCGTGAAGTTGATCACCGCGCCCTTGGAGGTGTTGTAAGCAATGGTGTTCATGCCCTTGGGGTTGCCGCCCAGGCCGGCGATGGACGCCACGTTGATGATGCTGCCGCTGCGCCGGCCGATCATGCTGTGCTTGGCGATGTGCTGCGACAGGATGAAGTAGCCGCGCACATTGAGGTTCATGACCTTGTCCCAGGCTTCCACGGGGTGGTCTTCCGCCGGTGCGCCCCAGGCGGCACCAGCGTTGTTGAGCAGAATGTCCACATGGCCCAGCCGCGCCAGGGTCTCGTCGCCCAGGCGGCGGATATCGGCCTCGTTGGAGCAGTCGGCGGCGATCCACTGCGCATCGATGCCAGCGGCCTTCAATTCAGCAGCGGCCTCTTCCAGGTCGGACGCCTTGCGCGAACTCAGCAGCACCTTGGCGCCGGCCTCGCCCAGCGCCTGCGCCAGCTGCAGGCCCAGGCCGCGCGAGCCGCCGGTCACCAGGGCGGTCTTGCCGGTCAGGTCGAACAGTTGTTGGATGGTGCGGGTGGTCATGTTGTCTCCTTGGATGGTCGTTGGTGGGCTGAGCATGGCGTGGTCGCCATGCACATGTGAAATGGCGGTTGCGCAGTCATTGTGCGGCGCAACCAAAGAGGGCCGTGTCGCCTGCGCGATTGGCGCCCTGCAATTCTCAGGCGCCGGGCTGCATGCGCGAGCGCACGCCGATCAGCACCACGCCCACGGCCGCCAGGACACCGCCGGTGAGCCCCAGGGCCCAGCCCAGCGGCTCGTCCGCCGGGGCCGTGGCAATGCCCAGCACCAGCGTGAGCAGGCCGCCGTAGATCAGCGCCCAGATGAGCTGGTGCATGCGCTGCAGGGTGTGCGGTGCGGTCATCAAAATGCGTCCTCAGGGAACACCGCGCAGGTCGCGTCGCGCGTGCTGACGACCTGCAGCCAGGCGCCGATCTTGGGCAGTTCGTAGTGGAAGAAAAAGCGCATGGCGCCCATTCTGCCCACACCCGCGGATTGCTCCAGCGCAGGGTCGGCCTGCAGCGTGGCCAGGGCCACGTCCAGCCACACCCAGGCCAGCACCATGTGGCCAAAGGCCTGCATGTAGGGCACGGCATTGGCAAGCGCATCGGCCGGTTGGCCTGTGGACCAGGCAGCCTTGGTGGCGGCACCCACCTGCTGCAGCGCACTGCCCAGGGCATTGGCGTGCGCAGCCATGGCAGGCACCTGGATGGCGCGCTCGATGGTGCCGTTGATGCGCGCGGCCAGCAACTGCAGGCCCCGGCCGTTTTCCATCAGCACCTTGCGGCCCAGCAGGTCCATGGCCTGGATGCCGTGCGTGCCTTCGTGGATCATGTTCAGGCGGTTGTCGCGCCAGTACTGCTCCACCGGGAAGTCGCGCGTGTAGCCGTAGCCGCCGTGGATCTGGATGGCCAGGCTGTTGGCCTCCAGGCACCACTCGCTGGGCCAGCTCTTGGCGATGGGAGTGAGCACTTCCAGCAGCAGGCGGGCCTCGTCGGCGGCCACTGAATCGCCGGTGGCCTGCTCGTCCACCAGGCGCGCGCAGAACAGGTTGAGCGCGAGCGCGCCCTCGCCGTACGACTTTTGCGCCAGCAGCATGCGCTTGACGTCAGCGTGCTCGATGATGCGCACCTGGGGCTGTGCCACGTCCTTGACCACGGCGGCAGCCGCAGCGTCCTTGTCCTTGGGGCCCTGCACCGGGCGGCCCTGGGGCCGGTTCTTGGCGTAGTCGAGGCTGGCGTAGTAGCCGGCCAGGCCGAGCATGGTGGCCGCCATGCCGATGCCGATGCGCGCCTCGTTCATCATGTGGAACATGCAGTGCAGGCCCTTGCCGGCCTGGCCCACGAGGTAGCCCACGGCGCCCGCCTGGCCATCGACCGGGTACTTGCCCTCGCCGAAGTTGAGCAGCGTGTTGGTGGTGCCGCGCCAGCCGAGCTTGTGGTTCAGGCCCGCCAGCGCCACGTCGTTGCGCACGCCGGTCAGTTGGCCATCGGTGTCCACCATCTTCTTGGGCACGATGAACAGCGAGATGCCCTTGGTGCCGGGCACCAGCTTGCCGTCGGGGCCGGGGATCTTGGCCAGCACCAGGTGGATGATATTCTCGGTGAGCTCATGCTCGCCGGCCGAGATCCACATCTTGTTGCCCTTGAGGCGATAGCGCGGGCCCAGCGGGTCGCTCTCGAAGCCATCGCCATCGGGCACGGCGCGCGTGGCCACATCGCTCAGGCTGGAGCCGGCCTGCGGCTCCGACAGGCACATGGTGCCCGAGAAGCGGCCCGAGAATTCATTGAGCGCGAACACCGTCTTCTGCGCCTCGGTGCCATGCACCATCAAGAGGTTGGCGTTGCCCACCGTGAGCAGGCCCGAGCCCATGCTGATCGATGCCACGGCAAAGAAGCTGTTGGCCGCCGCCTCCACCGTGTAGGGCAGCTGCATGCCGCCGATGTCGTAATCCTGTGCGGCGCTGAGCATGCCCGAAGCCGCATAGGCCCGGTTTGCGTCATGCGTGCACTGGGGCAGCGTGACCTTCTCGCCGTCGAAGTGCGGCTCCTGTGTGTCCACCGTGCGGTTGAAGGGCGCGTACTTCTCGCGCGCGATGCGCTCGCAGGTGTCGAGCACCGCGTCGAAGGTGTCGCGCGAATGGTCGGCAAAGCGCTCGCGCTCGGGCAGGGTCTGCGCGTGCAGCCACTGGTAGAGAAGGAATTCGACGGTGGGGCGAAGGCTCATGTGTGAAAACCCTGGAGAAAACGCGCGCAGGGCGCAGGAATGAACCACCGGGCCGCACCGCCGCCGCACGGGGCGGCGGTCGCATACCTGGCGGCTGCTACTTCTTGTTGGCCAGCACGACTTCGGCAAAGCACCAATAGTCCATGTCGTCGTCGGGTTTGGGCTGGCAGTTGTTCTCGCCCAGTTGCAGGCGCCGTGCAGTGGCAGGCAGGCCGGGGAACTCGATCTTCAAGGTCTTGCGCGCACCCGGCTTGATGGTGTCCATGCCCTGGTCGCAGGCCTTGAGGCCCGTGGAGCCCAACTGCTTGACGACCTTGCCGGTATCGAGGTCCTTGATCGAGAAGGACTCGGGCCGCGCGCTGGCATGGGCACAGGCCTCGATGGTTTCCTTGCTGGTGTTGCGCAGCAGGATGGTCGCGGTGACGCGGTCGGCCGCGATGGTGATTTCCTGCAGGATGGTGTCCCGGTCTTCCGGCAAGGCCTGGTTGAGCTTGTAGCTCTGTGCGTGGGCAGTGCCCGCAACGCCCAGGGTCGAGGCGACCAGGACGGCCAGTGCTGAGCAAACCTTCGTGAACATAGGTGGATCTCTCTTGATGGATGGTGATTGTTGTAGACCCGGGACGGGGCACGGCACTTGCCGCGCCTCGTCTGCAGGCCGGCCGCCGAAGCAGCCGGCCCGCATTGTCCCAAAGCTCCCTGTGAGCAAACGTAAGCACCACAACGCTTACGCCCCCACACACATCACCGGCGCATCAGAGCACTTCGAAGATGCCCGCAGCACCCATGCCGCCGCCGATGCACATGGTCACCGCCACGCGCTTGGCGCCGCGGCGCTTGCCTTCGATCAGGGCGTGGCCCGTCAGGCGCTGGCCCGACACGCCGTAGGGGTGGCCCACGGCGATGGCACCGCCGTTGACGTTGAGCCGGTCGGCTGGAATGCCCAGCTTGTCGCGGCAGTACAGCACCTGCACGGCGAAGGCTTCGTTCAGCTCCCACAGGTCGATGTCGTTGACCGTGAGGCCCAGCTTCTTGAGCACCTTGGGCACGGCGAACACCGGGCCGATGCCCATTTCGTCAGGCTCGCAGCCGGCCACGGCGAAGCCGAGGAAACGGCCCAGGGGTTTGAGGCCCTTCTTGCTCGCGTACTCTTCGCTCACCACCACGCAGGCACCGGCACCGTCGGAGAACTGGCTGGCATTGCCGGCCGTGATCAGGCCGCCGGGCAGTGCCGAGCGCAGGCCGCTGATGGACTCGACCGTCGTGCCTTCGCGCGTGCCTTCGTCCTTGCTCAGGGTGACCTGCTTGGTGATCAGGCCCAGGTTCTTGTCGGCCACGCCGGCCGTCACGGTGATGGGGGCGATCTCGGCATCGAACAGGCCGGCGGCCTGGGCTGCGCAGGCCTTTTGCTGGCTGGCGGCGCCGTACTCGTCCATGGCTTCACGGCTGATGTTGTAGCGCTTGGCCACCTGCTCGGCGGTCTGCAGCATGCTCCAGTAGATCTCGGGCTTGACCTTGTCCAGGGCCAGGTCGCGCAGCATGTGGATGTTCATTTCCTGCTGCACGCAGGAGATGCTTTCCACACCGCCGGCAACATACACGTCGGCTTCGCCGGCGATGATGCGCTGTGCCGCCAGGGCGATGGTCTGCAGGCCCGAAGAGCAGAAACGGTTGACCGTGACGCCCGATGCCGTGACCGGCAGGCCGGCGGCCAGCGCGATCTGGCGTGCGATGTTGGCGCCGGTGGCGCCTTCGGGGTTGGCACAGCCCATGATGACGTCTTCGACGTCGGCGCCGTCGATGCCGGCGCGCTCGATGGCGTGCTTGACGGCATGGCCGCCCAGCGTGGCGCCATGGGTCATGTTGAGGGCACCCTTCCAGCTCTTGGCGAGCGGGGTACGGGCGGTGGAAACGATCACTGCGGAGGTCATGGGAAAAATCCTTTCAGGGGTGGAACGCACCGATGGCCGCCAGGGGCGTATGCATCCGGTGCGGCTTCACTGCATCAATCAGTAGTTCGCTCAGGCGAACGCCTTGCCTTCGGCTGCCAGCTTGGCCAGCAGCGGCGCGGGCTTCCAGAACTCCGCATCGTCGTTGGGGTTCTTGGCAAAGCGGTCCATGGCCTGCACCACGTTGAACAGGCCCACTTCGCTGGCGTAGTGCATGGGGCCGCCGCGGTAGATGGGGAAGCCATAGCCCGTGAGGTAGACCATGTCGATGTCGCCGGACTTGCTGGCGATGCCGTCTTCCAGGATGTGTGCGCCTTCGTTGACCAGTGCGAACACCAGGCGCTGCACGATTTCCTCGTCGGAGATCTTGCGCGGCGTGATGCCCAACTCCTTGCGGTGGTCTTCGATCATCTTGTTGACCAGCTCGCTCGGAATCGCATCGCGCTTGCCGGCCTGGTAGTCGTACCAGCCTGCGCCGGTCTTCTGGCCGAAGCGGCCAAGCTCGCACAGCTTGTCGGCGGTGCGGCTGTACTTCATGTCGGCGCGCTCGACGGAGCGGCGCTTGCGGATCGCCCAGCCGATGTCGTTGCCAGCCAGGTCGCCCATGCGGAAGGGGCCCATGGCAAAGCCGAACTTCTCGACGGCCTTGTCCACCTGCTGGGGCGTGCAGCCCTCGTCCAGCAGGAAGCCGGCCTGGCGGCTGTACTGCTCGATCATGCGGTTGCCGATGAAGCCGTCGCACACGCCCGAGACCACCGAAGTCTTCTTGATCTTCTTGCCGATGGCCATCACGGTGGCCAGCACGTCCTTGCTGGTCTTGGCGCCGCGCACCACTTCCAGGAGCTTCATCACGTTGGCGGGGCTGAAGAAGTGCATGCCCACCACGTCTTCTGGGCGCTTGGTGAAGGCAGCGATCTTGTCCACATCCAGCGTGGAGGTGTTGGAGGCCAGGATGGCGCCGGGCTTCATCACGGCGTCGAGCTGCTTGAACACGGTTTCCTTGACGCCCAGCTCCTCGAACACAGCCTCGATCACGAGGTCGGCATCCTTGAGGTCGGCGTAGTCGAGCGTGGTCGTCAACAGGGCCATGCGCTGCGCGTACTTGTCTTCCTTGAGCTTGCCCTTCTTGACCTGCGCTTCGTAGTTCTTCTTGATCGTGGCCACGCCGCGGTCCAGGGCTTCCTGCTTGGTCTCCAGGATCTTGACGGGGATGCCGGCGTTCAGGAAGTTCATGGAGATGCCGCCGCCCATGGTGCCGGCGCCGATCACGGCCACGGACTTGATCTCGCGCTTCGGGGTGTCGGAGGGCACGTCAGGGATCTTGGAGGCAGCGCGCTCGGCCATGAACAGGTGGCGCAGGGCGCGCGACTCGGGCGTCCACATCAGGTTGATGAAGACCTCGCGCTCGAACAGCATGCCGTCGGCGAACTTGCGCTTGGTGGCGGCTTCGACCGCGTCCACGCACTTGGCGGGCGCGGGGTAGTTCTTGGCCATGCCCTTGACCATGTTGCGCGCGAACTGGAAGTACGCATCGCCTTCGGGGTGCTTGCAGGGCAGGTTGCGCACCAACGGCAGCGGACGCACGTCGGCCACGCTCTGGGCAAAGGCCAGGGCTTCGGCGGCCAGCGCCTCGGCGGATGCGGCCATCTTGTCGAACAGCTTCTGGCCGGGCACGGAGCCGATCATCTCGCTCTTGACGGGTTCGCCGCTGACGATCAGGTTCAGGGCGGCTTCCACGCCCAGCACGCGCGGCAGGCGCTGCGTGCCGCCGGCGCCGGGGATCAGGCCGAGCTTGACTTCGGGCAGCGCCAGACTGCAGCCAGGCGCGGCGATGCGGTAGTGGCAGCCCAGGGCCAGCTCCAGGCCACCGCCCATGGCAACCGTGTGCACGGCGGCCACGACGGGCTTGGACGAATTCTCGATGGCGGCGATCACCGACAGCAGATTGGGTTCCTGCAGGGACTTGTCGGTGCCGAACTCCTTGATGTCTGCGCCGCCGGAAAACGCACCGCCAGCGCCGGTGACGACGATGGACGTGACCGCTGCATCGGCATTGGCGCGGCCGAGGCCGTCCACGATGCCTTGGCGGGTTGCCAGGCCCAGTCCGTTGACGGGGGGGTTGGCCAGGGTGATCACGGCAACGGAGCCGTGGACTTTGTATTCAGCGGTCATGCTGTTGTTCCTTGGAGAGTGAAAAAGAACGATCGTGCGTTTTTATTGTAGAGACTTCGCGCGGCCCTGGCGTGTCAATTTGTCCCGGTGGGGACATGGCTCTGGGCCACCAAACCGTCTCCTTGGGCAAAAAAAGAGGCGCCATGAGCTGTCAGGCGCCTCTTTGTCATGCTTTGGCCGGAAGTCGTCAGACTTCAAGCCACTCCTTGCGGATGTAGTTGTCGGCCCGCAGGCTGTCGGGCGTGCCCTGGAAGACGATGGAGCCATGGCCCATCACCAGTGCCCGGTCCGAAATCTTCATGGCGATGGTGAGCTTCTGCTCGATCAGCAGCACCGAGATGCCGCGCGCCTTGATGGTCTGCAGGTACTGCCCCACCAGCTCGACGATCTTGGGCGCCAGGCCTTCGGTGGGCTCGTCGATGATGATCAGGTCGGGGTCGCCCATCAGCGTGCGGCACAGCGTGAGCATCTGCTGCTCGCCACCGGACATCACGCCCGCCTCGGTGTGCTGGCGCTCCTTGAGGCGCGGGAACATCTCGTACATGTCGTCGAACGACCAGCGGCTGCCCTTGCCGCTGCCCTTCTGGCCCAGCAGCAGGTTCTGGTGCACGGTGAGGTTGGGAAACACGTCGCGGCTCTCGGGCACATAGCCCAGGCCCAGGTGGGCGATCTCGTAGGCCTTCTTGCCCGTGAGGCTCTGGCCCTTGAACTCGAGCGTGCCCTCCCAGTCCACCAGGCCCATGATGGCCTTGGCGGTGGTGGAGCGGCCCGAGCCGTTGCGCCCGAGCAGCGCCACGATCTCACCGGGCTGCACGTCGAAGCTCACGCCATGCAGCACATGGCTCTTGCCGTAGTAGGCGTGGAGGTTGTCAATTTTCAGCATAAATCAGTGTCCCGCGCCCTGCTCGTCGGCCACGGCCGATCCCAGATAGGCCTCCTGCACGCGCGCATTGGCGCGCACCTTGTCGGGGGTGTCGAAGGCGATCACCTCGCCGTACACCACCACGGCGATCTTGTCGGCCAGGCCGAACACCACGCCCATGTCGTGCTCCACGGTCAGCAGGGTGCGGCCCTCGGTCACCTCCTTGATGAGGCCGATGAAGCGGGTGGTCTCGCTCTTGCTCATGCCGGCCGTGGGCTCGTCCAGCAGGATCACGTTGGCGCCACCGGCGATGGTGATGCCGATCTCCAGGGCGCGCTGCTCGGCATAGGTCAGGTTCATGGCCAGCGTGTCGCGCTTCTTGTCGAGCTTGATCATCTCCATGAGCTCCCTGGCGCGCTGGTTGGCATCGTGCAGGTTCGACAGGAAGCGCAGGAAGGTGTACTTGTAGCCCATGCTCCACAGCACGCCGCAGCGCAGGTTCTCGAACACGCTCAGCTTGGGGAAGATGTTCGTGATCTGGAAGCTGCGCGACAGCCCCATGCGGTTGATCTCGTACGGGGCCAGGCCGTTGATGCGCTGGCCGTTCAGGATCACGTCGCCGCTGGTGGGGGCGAAGCGCCCGCTGATGAGGTTGAACAGGGTGGACTTGCCGGCGCCGTTGGGGCCGATGATGGCCACGCGCTCGCCGGGTGCCACCACCAGGTTGGCACCGCGGATGATTTCGGTCTTGCCGAAGCTCTTGCGCAGGTCACGCAGTTCGAGCGCGCAGGACGCTTGAGGGGTCATGGTATTGCTCACTGTGCCTCCCCCCGCTTGATGGCATGTTCGATCTCTTCCTGGATGGTGCTCCACTGGCGCAGGAACTGGCGCCGGCACATCTCGAAGAGCGCCAGGCCGGTGAGGAACACGAAGCCCGCACCGAACCAGGCCGTGAGGCCCTTGGCATCGATCATGGCGCCCATGAACTTGAGCTCGGATCCCAGGGCCGCGTTGAGCTGCAGGTGGTAGGTCATCTCCACCATGCATGCAGCACCCAGCACGGCCACCAGGCCGGTGCCGGCCAGGCCCATGTACGACACCCAGAGCTGGCGCAGCTTGCCGTACTTGGCCAGGCGCAGGTTCATCATGATCAGGCTGGCGATGCCGCCAGGGGCGTACATCACCATGAACAGGAACACCAGGCCCAGGTACAGCAGCCAGGCCTTGGAGATCTCGGACAGCAGCACCGAGGCCAGCACCAGCAGCACGGCGCCGATGATGGGCCCGAAGAAGAACGTGGCCCCGCCCAGGAAGGTGAACAGCAGGTAGCCGCCCGAACGCAGCACGTTCACGCTGTCGGCACCGGTCACGATCTCGAAGTTGATGGTGGCCAGCCCGCCGCCGATGCCGGCGAAGAAGCCCGCGATGATGAACGCGAAATAGCGCACGCGCTGCGTGTTGTAGCCGATGAACTCCACGCGCTCCGGGTTGTCGCGCACGGCATTCAGAATGCGGCCGAGCGGCGTGCCCGTGAAGGCGAACATGGCCGCAGTGCAGACGAAGCAGTAGGCGGCAATCAGGTAGTACACCTGCATGCCAGAACCGAAGTTCAAGCCGAAGAAGGGCTTGCCGTAGACGCGGTCGGTGGTGATGCCGCCCTCGCCGCCGAAGAACTCGGGGAACATCAGCGCCATGGAGGCCACCAGTTCACCAATGCCCAGCGTGATCATGGCAAACGTGGTGCCCGACTTCTTGGTGGTCACGAAGCCCAGCAGGATGGCGAAGAACATGCCTGCCAGCCCGCCGACCAGTGGAATCAGCACCAGCGGGATGGGCAGCCCCCCCTTGGTCGCCATGTTCATGGCGTGGATGGCGATGAACGAGCCCAGGCCCGTGTAAACCGCGTGCCCGAAGCTGAGCATGCCGCCCTGCCCCAGCAGGATGTTGTAGGACAGGCAGATGATGATCAGGTAGCCGATCTGCGAGAGCATGGTCAGCGCCAGGCCGCTGCGGAACACGTGGGGGGCCACGATCAGCATCGCGGCGAACAGCGACCAGACGACGAAGCGGCCCACGTTCCACGGCTTGAACCGGTAGTGGGAGGTGCCCTGTGGGGCGCTGGCCTGTGGCGCAGCGCCGGAAACGGTGGTGGTGGATGAGGTCATGGCATCAGTCCTCGCGGGTGCCCAGCAGGCCCTTGGGACGGAAGATCAGGATGAGCACCAGGAACAGGTACGGAAGAATGGGCGCCACCTGGGAGATGGTGAGCTTGAGCAAGGGGTAGCCGAAGGTCTGGTCGGTCACCGCCACGCCCAGGGGTCGCAGCACGTGGATCATCGAATAGTCGAGCGCCACCGCGAAGGTCTGCACCAGGCCGATCAGCAGCGAAGCCAGGAACGCCCCAGCCAGCGATCCCATGCCGCCGACCACCACCACCACGAAGATGATGGAGCCGACCGAGCCCGCCATGGCCGGCTCGGTGACGTAGGTGTTGCCGCCAATCACGCCGGCCAGGCCGGCCAGGGCCGCGCCGCCGCCAAACACCAGCATGAACACACGCGGCACGTTGTGGCCCAGCGCCTCGACCATCTCGGGGTACTTGAGCGCCGCCTGGATCACCAGGCCGATGCGTGTGCGGGTGAGCAGCAGCCACACCGACACCAGCATCAGCAATGCGATCAGCATCACGAAGGAGCGCGACCTGGGGAACTGCGTGCCGTACAGGCTGAACAGCGGACCCTGCAATTGCGTGGGCAGACCGTAGGGCACCGTGGCACGGCCCCAGACGAGCTGCACCAGCTCGAGGATCAGGTAGGACAGGCCGAAGGTCACGAGCAGCTCAGGCACGTGGCCGAACTTGTGCACGCGGCGCAGGCAGTAACGCTCGAACGCAGCACCGAGCGCGAAAACGAGGAGCGGCGCCAGCACCAGCGCCGGCCAGAAACCGATGACGCCCGAGATGCTGTAGGCAAAGTAGGCACCCAGCATGTAGAAGCTGGTGTGTGCAAAGTTGAGCACACCCATCATGCTGAAAATCAGTGTGAGTCCCGAGCTCAGCATGAACAGCAGCAGCCCGTAGCTCACGCCATTGAGCAGGGAGATCACGAAAAACTCAGGATTCATTGGAATTTTTCAGGTCAAGGGTAAAAAAAGAGGCCCGAGCCAGGTCGGGCCTCGATACGCAGCAAAGGCCTGGTCAGGCCCCTGTGGGCGCTTATGGGCGCTTCATCTGGCACGAGGTGGGCGTGCTGGCCACGAAGGGCTCGTAGTACTTCACGGGCACAAAGGTGTAGCCGGTGCTTTCCGAGTCGAGCGGGAACTTGCCGCCGGCCTTCTCCCACTTGGAGATGAACAGGCCCTGCTGCAGCTGGTGGTCGGTCTTGCGCATTTCGACTTCGCCATTGAAGCTCTTGAACTTCATGCCTTCCAGGGCCGCAGCCACCTTCACAGGGTCGGTGGACTTGGTCTTCACGAAGGCTTCGGTGAGCATGGAGAAGGCGTGGTACACGGCTCCGGTGTACATATCGTCGTTGAACTTCTTCTTGTAGTCCACCACGATCTTGTTGATTTCGCCCGGCAGGTTGATGTGCGCGTAGGCCACCATGTACACGCGGCCAGCGGCGGCCGAGCCCATTGCGGTCGGGCTGCCGGTGACGGAGCCGTAGTAGGTATAGAAGTTGACGTTGTTCAGGCCGGCGTCGTTGGCGGCCTTGATCAGGAGCGCCAGGTCGGAACCCCAGTTGCCGGTGATCACGCTGTCGGCGCCCGACTGCTTGATCTTGGCGATGTAGGGCGAGAAGTCGCGCACCTGGGCCAGGGGGTGCAGGTCGTCGCCGACGAATTGCACGTCAGGGCGCTTGCGGGCCATCATTTCCTTGGCGTACTTCGAGACTTGGTGGCCGTGCGCGTAGTTCTGGTTGATCAGGTAGACCTTCTTGACTTCGGGCATGTCCTTCATGAAGGTGGTCAGCGCTTCCATCTTCATGGAGGTGTCAGCGTCCAGGCGGAAGTGCCAGTAGCTGCACTTGCTGTTGGTCAGGTCCGGGTCCACGGCGGCGTAGTTCAGATACACGACTTCCTTGCCGGGATTGCGTGCGTTGTGCTTTTCCAGCGCATCCATGATCGCCAGGGCCGGGCCCGAGCCGTTGCCCTGCACCACGTAGCGCGCGCCCTGGTCCATGGCCGAGCGCAGTGCGCTGGTGGTCTCTTGCGGGCTGAGCTTGTTGTCGATGCCGATGATCTCGAACTTCACTCCGGCAGCGTTCTTCTTGTTGAACTCTTCGGAGATGAACTGGAAGCTCTTGAGCTGGTTGGTTCCCACGGCCGCCATCAGGCCCGAAAGCGGGTCGAGCCAGGCGATCTTGACGGTCTCACCTTTTTGAGCGAATGCGGCGCCAGCGCTCGCCAACAGGACGGTGGCTGCTACAGCCTTCATAGCGAATTTCATGGTTTTGTCTCCTTGTAAATCGACACGACGCAGCGTACCGCGTTGCAACACGACGCCCCTCAGGGATTGCCCCTACCGGCGTCGCCCACGTGACTGGCGGGCACTCCCCCGAGCGCCGCACCAGCCTGGGGCAGCGCTGACAACAGCCCTCGCGACCTTCGCGAAGACCTGCCCAGCGCAGCCCCGGATCACAGGCCTGGAAGCCTGTAATCCTTGAGTTGCTCACGCAACTTTGTCTTGAGCATCTTGCCCGTGGCACCGATAGGGATGGCCTCCAAGAACACCACGTCATCGGGGATCTGCCACTTGGCGGTCTTGCCCTCGAAGAAGGCCAGCAGTTCCTCGCGCGTGACCTCGGCGCCCGGGCGCTTGACCACGGCCACGATGGGGCGCTCATCCCACTTGGGGTGCGGCATGCCCACGCACGCAGCCATGGCGATGGCCGGATGGGCCATGGCGATGTTCTCGATGTCGATGGAGCTGATCCACTCGCCGCCGGACTTGATCACGTCCTTGCTGCGGTCGGTGATCTGCATGAAGCCGTCGGCGTCGATGGTGGCCACGTCGCCCGTGGGGAACCAGCCGCGGCCCTGCGCGTCCTTGACCAGCGGATGGCCGCCCTCGCCCTTGAAGTAGCTGTCCACGATCCACGGGCCCTTGACCAGCAGGTCGCCATAGGTCTTGCCATCCCAGGGCAGTTCCTCACCGTCGGCGCCGACGATCTTCATGTCCACGCCGTAGATGGCGCGGCCCTGCTTGAGCAGGACCTTCATCTGCTCTTCCTTGGGCAGCGCCAGGTGCTTGTTCTTCAGGGTGCACAGCGTGCCCAGCGGGCTCATCTCGGTCATGCCCCAGGCGTGCAGCACTTCCACGCCGAAGTCTTCCTTGAAGGCGTGGATCATCGCGGGCGGGCAGGCCGAGCCGCCGATGACGGTGCGCTTGAGGGTGGAGAACTTCAGGCCCGCAGGCTTCATGTGGCCGAGCATCATCTGCCACACCGTGGGCACACCGGCGGCGTAGGTGACCTTCTCGGACTCGATGAGTTCGTAGATCGACTTGCCGTCCATGGCCGGGCCGGGGAACACCAGCTTGCAGCCCGTGAGCGCAGCCGAATACGGGATGCCCCAGGCGTTGACGTGGAACATGGGCACCACCGGCAGCACCGAGTCGCGGGCCGACAGGCACATCACGTCGGGCAGTGCTGCCGCATAGGCGTGCAATGTGGTGGAGCGGTGGCTGTAGAGCGCGGCCTTGGGATTGCCCGTGGTGCCGCTGGTGTAGCACATGCTCGATGCGGAGTTCTCGTCGAACTCGGGCCAGGCGTAGTCGGGCGAGTGGGCACCGATCCAGGCCTCGTAGCTCGTGAGGCCGGGGATGCCGGAATCCGCAGGCAGCTTGTCGGCGTCGCACAGCGCCACCCATTTCTTCACCGTGGGGCACTTGGCGTGCACCGCCTGCACCAGGGGCAGGAAGGTCATGTCAAAGCACAGCACCTGGTCTTCGGCATGGTTGGCGATCCACGCGATCTGCTCGGGGTGCAGGCGCGGGTTGATGGTGTGCAGCACGCGGCCCGAGCCGGAGACGCCGAAGTACATCTCCATGTGGCGATAGCCATTCCAGGCCAGCGTGGCCACGCGGTCGCTGAACTGCAGGCCCAACCCGTCGAGCGCATTGGCCAGGCGGCGCGCGCGCTGGCCCAGGTCCTTGTAGGTATAGCGGTGGATGTCGCCCTCCACGCGCCGCGAGACGATTTCGGCGTCGCCATGGTGGCGTTCGGCGAACTCGATCAGCGACGAGATCAACAGGGGTTGGCTCTGCATCAGGCCCAGCATGTGTGCTCCTTGAATGTTGTGGTGAAGTGGGCAATCATCGTAACGCGCGCTGGCCTGCTGCGGGGTCTCCGAAGCGCCCCTTTCGGCTGCGTGCCACGCGGGCTTCCTGGCTGCGCAGTGTGCGGCGTGGGCCGCTTGGCGCCAACACCTGTCGCCCGCCCGACAAAGGCCAAGGGATTACCCTGCATGCCGCTGTGCGCTGCGAGAATTGGCAGCATGCTCTGCCTCGCCCCGCACGCCCAGCGCTTCATCACCGCCCAGCCCTGGTTCGCCGGCCTGCCGGCGGCCATGCAGGAGCGCGTGCGCGCCGAAGTGTTCGAAGAAAGCGGTGACAAGGGCGACGTGATGATGCCCGCTGGCAGCGCCGTGCAGGGCTGGCACGCCGTGCTCTCGGGCCTGGTGATGCTGCAAAGCCCGGCCAGCCGCGGCCGCGCGTCGGCCTTCATCGGCGTGCCCGATGGCGAATGGTTCGGCGAAGGCTCGGCCATGAAGCCCGAGCCCCGCAGGTACCACGTGGTGGCCCTGCGCCCTACCCGCCTCATGTGCCTGCCGCTGCCGGTCTTTGCCGCGCTGCGCGAGAGCAGCCTGGCCTTCAACCAGTTCCTGGTGCTGCACCTGAACATGCGGCTCGGGCAGGCCATGACCATCATCGAGGCCGGGCGCACGCAGTCCACCGAGCACCGCGTGGCGCTGTACCTGAGCCGCCTGTTCTGGCCCAGCACGCGCCGGCTCAACCTGACGCAGGACGAGCTGGGCCAGCTCGTGGGCCTGTCGCGCCAGACAGTCAACCGCGTGCTGCGCTCGCTCGAAGGCATGGGCATCGTGTCGCTGGATTTCGGCAAGGTGGCCATCGTGGACGACGACGCGCTGGGCGCATACCTCGCCGCCACCGCAGCCGCCTGAAAGGACATTAAAAGGGGCATCAGGATCCTGGCTTACTGGAGGCTCAGGCGCGTGGCCTTCTGGTCGGCGTCGAAGATGAACTTGCGCGGCCAGGGCTGCCACTCCTGGCCCAGGCCCGCATGGTTGGGGTTGCCGGTGTGCACAAAGGCACGCACGCTGTCCATCATCACGCCCGAGAGCGCCAGCCGGCCCGGCTGGTTGGCCGTGCTGTTGGCCGCTTTGGCCAGCAGCGAGGGGCCGAAGTTGCCGAACACGAAGGGCAGATCGAAGCCGTGGGCTGCGCCGTACACATCGTTCCAGGGCGCGGGCTGCTGGGCCCAGTTGAACTGGTAGCTCCAGACGTTGGTCTGCTGCGTGCGCAGGGTATTGAGCAGGCTGTCGCGGCTCGGCTCGATGAATACGCTGCCCAGCAGCTTCATGCGCGCGTTGTAGCCCGTGGCAGGGGCTGTGACCGGCAGGTAGGAGGCATCGACGATGTCCGCCACCGTCAGCGTGGTGGGCGCATCGGGGTTGAAGGCCTGCGTCATCGCGAAGCGCTCGGCGTCGCTGATCTTCATGCCCGGCTTGCCGCCCAGGAGGGCGAGGAACGGGGCAAAGAGCTTGGCCTCGTCGGCCGTGTAGCCCGAGAGCACTGGCACCTTGTGGTAGCGTCCGGCCGCCATCTCTGCGATCGGATCCACCGGCAGCACCACGCCATCGGGGATGGGGCCCGAGCCCGTGAGCCCGCTTTTCAGCACCGTCTGCAGCACCACGCGGCCGTCCTTGCCACGCAGGTAGCTGGCGGTCTGTGCAGGTGTCCAGCCAGCCACCAGCGCCGCCGCAGCTGCAGCATCGGGCGCCAGGCCATCGGCCAGCGCCAGGGCCGCCAGCAGCGCAGCCGACTGGCCCGCGTATTTGGAGGCAGGGTTGAGCGTGGGGATGGAGCCTGCAGGCAACTGGCTCGCCAGCGAGGTGCCACCGCTGATCGGCAGGGCCTTGTGGAACAGGCCCGCCGCCTGGGGCGAGGTGAGCAGCGCCAGCACGTTGCCGGCACCGGCCGACTGCCCCATCAGCGTGACGTTGCCCGCATTGCCGCCAAAGTTGCCGATGTTGCGCTGGATGAAGGACAGGGCCTGCACGTTGTCGAGCAGCGCGTAGTTGCCGGTATAGGCCTGCGTACCGGTATGCAGCTGCGGCATCTGGAAGAAGCCCAGCACGTCGAGCCGGTAGTTGGCCGTGACCACCACCGCGTTGGCCGAGCGGGCCAGCGCCGCCCCGTCGTAGACCGGGTCGGCCGTGTAGCCCGAGATGGCGCTGCCGCCGTGCAGGAACAGCAGCACGGGCAGGTTGTCCTGCGTGCTCGCTGGGCGCCAGATGTTCAGCGTCAGGCAGTCCTCGTTGCCCACGGGCGTGCCCAGGGTCTGGCCGATGCTGTCGTCAAAGCGGTTGTTGGCACCGGGGCCATAGAGGCGCCCCATCTGCAGGCAGGCATTGCCAAAGCGCGTGGCATCGCGCTCGCCGCTCCAGGCCACAGGCGCCACGGGGGGCTGCCAGCGCAGCTCGCCCACGGGGGGCCGGGCAAAGGGGATGCCCTTCCACGAATAGGTGCCCGTGGTGGCGCTGGCATCGGCGCCGCGCACCGTGCCGTACGCGGTCTCGCGCACCTCGGGCGCGGTGCCCGAACCACCGCCACAGCCGGCCACCGCCAGCACGGAAAGGACTGCTCCCAGGCATTGCACACGCCAGCGCGAATCGACCATGTCTTGTCTCCTTTGGGGTTTTCTCAAAACGGGTCGGGCCTCTGTGTACAGTAACGTGACGCCAGGGCACAACCTCGACGCCGATTGTGGAAAGGAGCAGGCCTTTCGCTACTATCGCAACCTTGCCAAAACACTGACTTCAGCTCCCACCTCGCGTAAACCCTGAGCCCACCGTGACCTCGATCGCAACCCGATGACTCCCCGCACAAGTTCCGCCGCCTGGGTGCGCGGCACCACCGACATGATGGCCGCCGAAGGCCTGCCCGTGGCCGAGCTGTGCAGCGAGGCCGGCATCGACCTGGCGGCCCTGCAGCAGCCCCATGCACGTGTGGATGTGGACCGGATCAGCCAGCTGTGGGAGCTGGCCGTGGCACGCTCCGGCAAGCTGGATCTGGGGCTGTGCCCCCAGCTCACCGCGCGCTATGGCAACGTGGACGTGGTGGGCTACGCGCTCGCATCGGGCCCGAACCTCATGGTCGGCTTTCAGCACCTCACGCGCCACATGGCGGTGATATCCGACTGCACCGCGTTCGAGCTGGAGCGCGAAGCACGCGGCTACTGGTTCTCCATCGCGCACATCGGCGGTACGCGCCCGGTGCCGCGCCAGCGGGTCGAATACGCGCTGCTCACCCTGTTCACGCTGTGCGGCTGGCTCACGCGCCGCGACCTCAAGCCCATCGCCGTGGAACTGACCACGCCGCAGCCGGCGCCTGGCAGCGAGGCACGCTACGAAAAAGCCTTCGGCCTGCTGCCCCGCTTCGCGCAGCCGGCCAGCCGCATCCTGCTGGCCGAAGCCGACATGCTGGCCGACATCCCCACGCACAACCCCAGCCTGTGGGCCATGCACGAGCGGCTGGTGGAAACCGAGCTTGACCACCTGGGCCACTCGCTGGCGAGCACGCGCGTGCGCGCCGAGGTGGCGCGCATCCTGCACAAGGGCGAGCCGCGCCGCGACGACATCGCCGCGCGCCTGAACATGACCGACCGCACCCTGCAGCGCCGGCTGCAGGCCGAATCGGCCACCTACCAGCAACTGCTGGACGACACGCGCCGCGAACTCGCACGCCAGTACCTGGCCGACCCGCGCCGCAACCTGACCGAAGTGGCCGACCTGCTGGGATTTGCCGACCAGAGCAACATGTTCCGCGCCTGCAAGCGCTGGTTCGGCATGCCGCCCGGTCAGTACCGGGCGCAGCTGCAACAGGGGGACTGACGGCTGCACCCCGGAACGCACCCCAACGCTCAGGCGTCTTCCGGAATCAGCCCCTTGCTGTTGAACGCGATCTGGCCGTACATCAGCTCATAGACCAGTTGCTTGATCTCGATCTGGTTGAACGGATCACCCTCCTTGAAACTGGCCTCCCACTCCCGCGTGCCCTCGTCGTTGAGCACCACCGCATCGGGGCGCAGGCGCACGGCAAAGATGGGCAACCGGGTTCCGGTAAGAGGATTGAGCGTGAGAAACAAGACCCGGCCCCACACCGCCTCGGCACCATCGCTGCAGATCAGCAGGTAAGGCGACGATTCACCCGAGGGCGTGGTGATCACCACGTCCTGCCCCACATCGGCCACGAAGAAGCCCACATCGGGCAAGCCGCTGGCCTGCTTGAGCGAGGCAAGAAACGCGGTATACGCCTGCCGGATTTCATGGCAATCGCGCGCCCTGCGCAAAGCTGTCTGGCTGTTGGAAGGCATCTTCTCTGTGAACATAGGCAATCTCCGGTAGATCACCGACCGTGGCAGGTGGGGAGGCTGCGGTCAAGAAAATTAAGACCATCGCAAAGGCGGCCATGGGCCGGCGCAAGAGAGTCGGGCTTCAGGCTTTGCGCCCCGGCACCATCTGGATGGTGGCCAGCCCCACCTGGCGGCGCGGTACCAGCCAGTGCACCCACAGGCCCCGCAGCCAGGCCAGGGTGAAGACCACCGCCAGCGCCAGCACACCCCAGTGCTGGGCCTGCCAGGCGATGTAGAAGGCAAATGGCTGCGCCATCAGCCCGGCCAGGCAGGCGAGACGGCGCGCCGGCTCATGGGCGGACTGGGACAGCCACACGGCAACGGCGCCGAGCACGGCGATGGCCCATTGATCGAGCGTCATGCCAGCGATCTCTGCGCCCGGCATCAGGCCAGGCGCACTTCGAAGTACGCGCCATCGACCTCGCCCAGGCCCTGGTAGCCGGCCTCGCGGGCGGCATTGGCCGCCTTCGTCCACTGGCCGGCCATGGCCAGGTCCTCGGCGCTGACATCGTTGCCGTCGGACTCTTCCAGTTGCATCACGGCACGCAGCGCATCGGCCACCACGTCGGGGCCGCCCAGCTTGCGCTCCAGCACACGCAGGTAGCGGGCCTCGGCAGCTGTGCGCTCCTTGGCCGGCAGTTCAGGGTAGTCGCGCAGGGCGACGCTGTAGGTGGTTTCGATGGTGTCCATGGGTGGCTCCTTCTAGATACTGTAAAAATATACAGTATTTCAAAGACAAATGCACCCATGGCGGGCCGGTGTGGCGGCAATGCACCACGCGCAGTGCCTCAGGCCACGGCCATGGCAGCGCGGGCCACCTGGTTGCGCCCAGCCCGCTTGGCCTGGTACAGGGCCTCGTCGGCACTGCCGTAGGCCGCGTCGAAGCTGCTGCCACGCTCGTGCCAGCTCACGCCAAAGCTGGCGGTCACACGGCTGCCGTCCGGCAGCTGGAAATCATGGGCCGCAATCGCCCGGCGCATGCCTTCGGCGGCGTGGCCGGCAGACTCGAGCGAGAGACCGGGCAGCAACGCCGTGAACTCCTCCCCGCCCACGCGCCCGATCTGGGCGATGGAGGGTGCCACGCCCTTGAGGCAATCCACCACGCCGCAGATCACCGTGTCGCCCACCGGATGGCCAAACGAATCGTTGACGCGCTTGAAATGGTCGATGTCGAGCACGATCAGCGCCAGGCTGTCGCTGGCGAGGTAGCGGTTGGAGCGCTCGATGATGGCCGCACGGTTGAGCACGCCGGTGAGCGGGTCGTGCGTGGCGCGGTACTCCAGTTGGCCGGTGAGGTCCTGCAGGCGCTGGTTGAGCTGGTTCATCTCCAGCTCGGCCCGGTCGCTGCGCCGCACCATGCGGCGCGTTTCGCGCAGCAGGCGCTCGTAGGAGGTCAGGAGCTCGCCCAGGGCATGGCGGTGCAGCCCCGGGGAGCCGGCCGCATCATCGAAGGCCAGGCGGGCCGCGAGCAAGGCACGGCTTTCGGCGTCGAACAGGTCAGGTGCTTCGGACATCGAAACCCGTCACGCCGATTTCACGGCGTGGTTGACGAACTGGATGGCCGTGAAGTCGTCCTTGAGCTCCTGGCCGAATTCGAAGATCGTGTCGTCCTCTTCATCGTGGAACCAGTTGAGCACCACCTGGTTACCCGCCTCGGCGGCATCGCTGAGCAGGCCGACCAGGTTGAACAGCATCTTGGTGCTGGAGCTGTTGAAATACGCCAAGGCAATGCTGACCTGGATCTTCTGGCCGCTGCGCGCGCCCAGATAGGCCTGCAGCTGGCGCAGGATGTCGCCATAGAACGCGGCGGCATTCTCGGGGTACGACTCGCCGCGCAGGCTGAGCGTGTTCTCGTCGAACTTGAAGTCCACTTCCGGCGAGCTGGGTGTGGGGGGTATGTAAAGGTTGTCCATCCGGGATTTCAGGGTGTGGGGCCGGGGGTGTGAACCTGGGCCCGAAAACAGAAGAAGGTCAGGTCATCGCGGCGCTGGTGGCTGCCTTGCCAATCCTGCAGCGCCTGCTGCATGGCGGCATTCAGTTGCGCGGGGGTCTGCTCGCGCTGGGCGACGATCACCTCCTGGATGCGGCGCTTGCCGAAGGTGATGGCCTTGGGGCCACCCACCTGGTCGATCAGGCCATCGGTGGTCACGAACACCAGGCTGCCAGGCGCCAGGGCCACCGTCTGGTTGGTCCAGGTGTGGTCGAAGTCACTGTCCACGTAGCCCACGCCCTTGCGCTCGCCGGCCACCACCTGCACCGCTTGCGCACCGGGGGCCAGCACGAAGAGCGAAAGGTTCGCGCCGGCAAAACGCAGCTCGCGCGTGGCAGGCTGGTACCAGAAGCAAGCGGCGTCCATGCCGTCGTCGGATCCCGGCGTGTCGTCCTGGCCGTCCATCTGGCCGAGCATCTGCTTGATGCTGCGGTTGACGCTGGAGAGCAGTTGCGCAGGATCGCGCGGCCCGTACTGCTCGATGGCCTTGCCCAGGGTGCTCGATGCGATCAGCGTCATGAAGGCGCCCGGCACGCCGTGGCCGGTGCAGTCGGCCACCATGGCGAACCAGCCGTCGGGCATGGCAGTGAACTGGTAGAAGTCGCCGCCCACCACGTCGCGCGGCTCCCATACCAGGTCGGCATCGGCCTGTGCCTGCACCAGGGCATCGCGCGATGCACGCAGCATGGAACGCTGGATCACGCTGGCGTACTCGATGCTGTGCATCACCTGGCGGTTGCGCGCGGCCTGCAGTTCGGCCACCACGCGCATCAGCTGCAGGCCATGGCCCACGCCGACGAAAGCGCCTTCGCGGGCGACGATGAAGCCGTCCGACAGCGCCTTCTCGCCGTATTCCACGGTCTTGAATGTCAGCTCCTCGATGCCCATCTCGGCGTCGACGATCAGCGGCGCCTTGTCCATGAAGGCGATGCAGTTCTTGCGCCCGTAGATTTCCCAGCGGTAGGGCTTGCTCATCTCGGACATGAAGATGTCGCGGTTGATCAGGCCAATGGGGCGCCCGCCCTCCACGACCGGCAGGCTGATCAGGTCCTTGTGTTCGCTGAAGATCTCCATGACCTTTTCATTGGTCTCTTCCACCGCCATAAAGGGCACCTCGGTGCACATGTCTCCAGCGCTGGGCTGGCGAAAACGCGGGCGGCAGTCGTGCAGATAGGCGGGGAGTTCGGACATGAAGAGGGTGACCCATGCGGCAGGGAATGACACCAGAGCTTACAAGTCGCATATTGCGATTGCGTGACAAAAAGCCCTGGCCTGGGCGCCATGTCATTCACCTGGCGCCATGCGCGGCACCAGGCGGCCATGCCCTGCCTGCCATCGGCCGGCCAGGGCACGGGCCGGCGCCACCGGCGTGGCGGAGCGCGGATCGCGGCGCACCAGTTGCTGCAGGTACTGTGTCAGCGGCATGGGCCTGGCAATGCCAAAGCCCTGCACATAGTCCACGCCGTAGGCCGCCAGCAGCGACCGCTGGGCCGGCGTCTCGACAAACTCGGCAATGGTCGTGAGCCCCATGGTGCGGGCCACGTCGCAGATGGCCAGCACGATGCGCTGATCGACCCGCGAGGAGAGCACGTCGCGCACGAAGCTGCCGTCGATCTTCACGAAATCGAGCGGCAGCGACTTGAGGTAGTCGAAGGTGGCGAGGCCCGTGCCGAAATCATCGAGCGAGGTGCGCGCCCCCATGGCGCGCAGGCTGGCCAGCAGGTCCACCGCGCGGCTGCGCTGCACGATGCCGGCGGTCTCCGTGACCTCGAAGCAGAACATTGCGGGGTCGAGCCCGCTGGTGGCCAGGCACTGGTCGATGTGGGCCAGCAGCCGCGGGTCCGACACCGACGAGCCCGACAGGTTGATGGCCACCTTGCCCAGGTCCCTGTGGGTGATGCCATGGGCCACGAGGGCCGCGAACACCTGCGTGATGACCCACCGGTCCACCTGGGGCATGAGCCCATAGCGTTCGGCCAGAGGCAGGAACTCCCCAGGCAGGTGGTTCGATCCATTGCCCGACGCCCAGCGCAGCAGCACCTCGACCCCCAGGTCGCCATCGTGGTCGCCGTGCGCCGAGCGGATGGGCTGGCAGGCCAGCCACAGGCCACTGGTCTCGGGGTTGCCAGCCGGCAGGCGCAGCGCGTCCTTGAGCGCCTCGACCTGCGAAAGCTGCCCTCGGCGGATGCGCATCAGGTGGCCCGGCGCCAAGTCACCGCCGTGCGCATGGCGCTCGCTCAATGCGGGATCGCCGTCCACCTCGCACAGCAGCATCAGTGCCGCCAGGATGTCGTCGCCCAGGGCCTGCCCCTCGTCCAGCGGCAGCAGCCCGAGCGCGGCCTGGATGCGCACACTGTGCTCGGCAAAGACATAGCGGCGCCCGTCGAGCGCGGCGCGCAGCTGCAGCAGCCGCGCGTCCACATCCCCCCCTGCCAAAGGCACGGCCACCACGAAGAACCCATCGCGTGGCCGCGCGTAGATGCAGCTGCGGCCCCACTGGTTGCGCAGATAGATCGACATGTCCTGCTCGATCTCGCGCGTGCGGCCCAGGCCGATCAGGCCCACCACATGCTCCAGGTTGTGCAGGCTGATGCCAATCAGGTACAGGGGACCCGGCCCCGCCGCCTGGAGGGCCTTGAGCAGGCCGCGCTCGTTGAGAAATCCCGTCAGGCCATCGTTGCTGGCGGCCTCGTGCAGGCTGCGCTCCATCTGCCGGCGATGCTCCATCGTCGCCGAGGCAAAGAAACTGAGCGCTGCCAGGCAGACCATGAGCACGGCCTGGTCCAGCACCGCCAGGTAGGGGCTTTGGCCGGCCACCAAAGGCGGCGCGAAGGCCAGCAGGGTCAGTGCCGAGAGCGCCGTGGTCAGGTGCACGAACAAGGGGCTGCCACGGTAGGCTGCCCAGGCCACCAGCAGAAAGACGATGTAGCGCGCCGACGGGCCCACGCCCATGCCTGCCAGGGAAGGGCCCCAGTGCGCAAGCGACATCACTGCCACCAGCCCAGCCAACCAGAAGGTCTGCCAGCGGGCCCAATGCAGCGGGCCTGCTCTCCAGCCGCCATCCAGGGCATGGGCGGCCAGCTCGGTCAGCCGGCAGAACAGCAGGATGCCGAACACCTCGGACATGCCCATGACCCCCGCCACGCGCAGGACACCGCCCGGCTGCTCGCCCGGCGTGAGCAAAAACTGCCAGCTGCCCAACGCCGTGAGGACCGCCGCCCCTGGCAGCACGGTCAGCGCGTGGAAGCGGATGGCTGTAGCGACCGGGTTGCGCTCGGCCTCGCTGCGCCGGTCACGCTGCACCAGCCACCACACCAGCGACACAGCGGCCACCAGGGCCACCACGCCGATCAGCGATTGCATCACGGGGATGCCATGCAGCGCATGCCACAAGGCCACCGCTGCCCCCAGGTACCACAGCATGCGCAGCCCATACGCCAGCACCAGCCCAATGGCGATGCCATCGGCCGGCCAGATGAGGCTCATGTCCAGGCTGCCAAACGCATAGGCCTGCGAGGCCTCGGCGACCAGCATCCACAGCAGTGCGCCCGCTAGGCCGCGCTTGTCGTCGAACGCCAGGGAATGGGAGGTTGCGGGAAAGGGTTGCGAAGGCATACGGGGCTTGCAGGAAGGAGCAACCTGCAAGTTGCCAGGTCACACGGCGGACCTACCCACCTTCGCAGGCCAATGTGACAGCAATGCGGCAAAGCCCGGTGTTTTCACGCAGTTCTTGCACCCTGGCACGCCCAGTTCGCACGCCCCAGGGCCTGCGCCCGCCACATCACTGCAATCAAACCGTCACAAATCCTCCCTAGCATCGTTGTCACAAACAACACGATCCAAGAGGCATCCACCGGTGGAAATCCGCAAGTTCGTCGCCCCGCTCCTCGCCGCCCTGTTGCTGGCCGGTGTCGCGGGGGGTATCTGGTTCTCCAACACCAGCGTGACCGGCGAACGCAATGCCCAGGAGGCTGCCCGCATCGAGCAGGCCCGGCAGGTCCAGGCGCGCGGCCTTATCGGCTCGGAGAAGGAGGCCTTCTTTGCCGACCCGCGCGTGCAGCAGGCCCTGGCCGCGCGCGGCATCACCGTGGTGATCGAGAAAGCCGGCTCGCGCGCCATTGCCGGACGCTACGACGCCAAGGCCTACGACTTCGGCTTTCCCTCCGGTGCACCCGCCGCCGCCCAGCTCAAGGCACAGGCCAAGGCCAGCGCGGTATTCACGCCCTTCTACACCCCCATGGTGCTGGCCAGTTGGCGCCCCATCGCCGACATCCTGGTGGCCAACGGCATCGCCGAGCGCCAGGGCGACATCTATTACCTGGTGGACCTGCCGGCCCTGATGGACCTGATCGAGAAGGGCAAGCGCTGGCGTGACCTCAAGGGCAGCCAGGCGTTCTCGACCAACAAGTCGCTGCTGATCAGCTCCACCGATGTGCGCACCTCCAACAGCGCTGCCATGTACCTGGCGCTGGCCAGCTACCTGGCCAACAACCAGCAGATCGTGCAGAGCCAGGCCGATGTGGAGCGGGTGCTGCCCACGGTGGCGCCGCTGTTCCTGCGCCAGGGTTTCCAGGAACAGTCCTCGTCCGGACCGTTCGAGGACTACCTGGCGCTGGGCATGGGCAAGGCACCGCTGCTCATGGCCTACGAGTCGCAGATGGTGGAGTTCTGGCTCAAGCACCCGAACAAGATCAAGAGCGACATGATGCTCATGTACCCCAAGCCGACGGTATTTTCCAAACACGTGCTGGTGCCCTACACGCCCGCCGGCGCGCGCGTGGGCGACGCGCTGGAGAACGACCCCGCCCTGCGCACACTGGCCAATGAGTATGGCTTTCGCACCGGTGGCGATACGCGCGGACCCGAAACCTGGGCCCAGCGCGGCATCGCGGTGCCCGAGGTGCTCGTCGACGTGATTGATCCGCCCAGCCATGAGTGGCTGGAGCGAATGATCGAGGCCATCGAAACCCGCTTCAAGTAAGGACTGCCTCATGACCAACACCATCTCCAGGCCCGATCCCCTGCAACCGCCCACCGCAACCGCAGCAGCGCAGGCCTTCGTGCTGGAGCCCCCTGCGCCGGTCGCGGCCGTGCCCATCGAATCGGCCAGCGGGCGCGTGCGCCTGAAACCCGAGGACGTGCAGGCCCTGGACACCCAGGTGCGCCGGTTCATCGACGACATCACGGTGAACGACAGCCAGCACCCCAAGTTCAAGGAAGCCGTGGAGCGCATCCATTCCATGGGCAACAAGGACATCGAGGCCTCGGCCAGCGTGTCCAACCGCATGCTGGAGCGGCCCGTGCAGTCCATGCAGAACGGCCTGTTCGGCAAGGGCACGGAGATCGGCCAGGGCCTGATCGACCTGCGCCACCAGATCGAGGAGCTCGACCCCTCGCGCCAGGGCGACCTTTTCTCGGTGCGCAAGCTGCTCGGCATCATCCCCATGGGCAGCAAGCTGGTGGCGTACTTCGACCGTTACCAGTCCTCGCAGGCGCATCTGAACGCGATCATCGAGACCCTCAAGCGCGGCAAGGACGAGTTGATGCGCGACAACGCCGCCATCGACCAGGAAAAGCAGAACCTGTGGTCGCTGATGGAGCGGCTCGAAAAGTACATCCACATCGGCAAGAAGCTCGACACCGAGCTGCAGGCCAAGGCCTACTCGCTGGACGCCGCAGACCCCGAGAAGGCCCGCGTGGTGCGCGAGGAGATGCTGTTCTACACGCGCCAGAAGGTCACCGACCTGCTCACGCAGATGAGCGTGAACATCCAGGGCTACCTGGCACTGGACATGATCCGCAAGAACAACCTGGAGCTGATGAAGGGCGTGGACCGCGCGACCACGACCACCATCTCGGCGCTGCGCACGGCGGTGATCGTGGCCCAGGCCCTGGCCAACCAGAAGCTGGTGCTCGACCAGATCAGCGCACTCAACACCACCACCGGCAACCTGATCGCATCCACCAGCGAGATGCTGCGCGACCAGAGCGCGGCCATCCACCAGCAGGCGGCCTCGGGCACCATCGACATCGCCAAGCTGCAGCAGGCCTTCCAGAACATCTACCAGACCATGGACACGATCGCCGACTTCAAGCTCAAGGCGCTGGACTCGATGCAGACCACGGTGAACACGCTGACCAGCGAAATCGACAAGTCGCGCGCCTACCTGGAACGTGCACGCGGCACGGCCGAGGCGGCCAGCGCCAGCACCGAGGTCCGGCTGTGAGCAGCCTGCGCCGCGCCTGGCGGCAGTTGGCGAGAGCCACCGGGCTGGCGCTGTGCATGGCCCTGGTCGCCTGTGGCCAGCGCGAAGAGGCCGCACCGGCCAGCCCGGCCACAGGGCAGCAGGCGACGTTCAGTGTGCTCGCTGGCTCGGAGATCAAGGACATCGAACCCGCGCTGCTCAAGGCGGCAGCCGACGCCAACGTGCGCCTGCAGCTGTCCTACGCAGGCACGCTGGACATCGTGGAGCGCATCAACGCCGGAGAGCAGTTCGACGCCATCCTGCCGCCCAACGGCGCCTACCCGGCCCTGGCCCTTGCGGCCAAACCGCTGGCGCGCGAAAAGCTCTTTTACTCGCGCGTGGCTCTGGGCGTCAAGACGGCCAACGCCGCCGCGCTGGGCTGGGACAGGCAGGCCCCAACCTGGACCGACATCGCCAAAGCCGCAGGCGCCGGGAGCCTGCGCTACGCCATGACCAACCCGACGAGCTCCAACACCGGCATGAGCGCGCTGTTCGCGGTGGCCTCGGCCGTGGCCGGCAAGACCGAGGACCTGGACATCGCCGAGGTCAACACCCAGGTGCTGACCGCCTTCCTGTCGGGCCAGAAGCTCACGGCCGGCAGCTCGGGCTGGTTGGCCGAGGCCTTCTTGAAGGACCCCTCGGCGCTGGACGGCATGGTCAACTACGAGGCCGTGATCCTGCGCACCAACGAGAAGCTGGCCGCAGTAGACAGGCTCGCCCTCGTCTACCCCAAGGACGGCGTGATCTCCGCCGACTACCCGCTGATGCTGCTGCGCCCCGAGCAGCGCGGGGCCTATGACCGCCTGGTGGCCGCCCTCAAGGCGCCTGCGCTGCAGCGCCAACTGGCTGCCGATGCCTTCCTGCGCCCCACGGCGCCGGACATCGCCCTGCCCGCCAGCCTGCCCAGCGATGCGGTGGCGGAGCTGAGCTTTCCCAACCGGCTGGAAGTGATCGACGCAGTGCTCTCGGCCTACCAGGGCGAATGGCGCCGGCCCGCCACCTCGATATTCGTGCTGGACACCAGCGGATCGATGCAGGGCCCGCGCATCGACGCCATGCGCGAGGCCCTGAAGGTGCTGGCCGGGGGGCAGGCAAGCACGGCCAGCGCGCGCTATGCGCGCTTTCAAAGCCGCGAGCGGGTGGTGCTGCTGTCGTTCTCCGACACCGTGGGCGATCCGGTGCGGGTCAACTTCGAGCGCGCCTCGCTGGCAGGCAGCCAGGCCCAGGTCACCGCCTATGCCGATGCGTTGAGCGCCTCGGGTGGCACCGGCATCTATGCCGCCCTGCTGCAGGCCCAGGCCCTGGCCGCCAAAGAGCGCGCCAGCGACCCCGAGCGCTACGTGAGCATCGTGCTGCTCACCGACGGCGTGAACACCGATGGCCCGAACCTCGACGCCTTCCGCAACCGCATGGCCGGCAGCGGGAAGGCAACGCGCGTCTTCCCCATCCTGTTCGGCGAAGCCAGCAACGCGGACATGGGGGCCCTGGCACAGCTCACGGGCGGGCGCGTGTTCGACGGGCGCAAGGCGGCGCTGGCGCTCGTCTTCAAGGAGATCCGGGGCTACCAGTGATGCCGGCCGCTTCCTCCACCGGCAAGGCCGCGCAGGGCCGCCGCCCGCTCAAGCTGCGGCTGCTGCTCACTCTGTACAGCAACGGCAACATCGCCGGCTGCGCGCTGGCGCTGCTCGGGCCGGTGCTGCTGTTCGCGGGCGTCATCGGACCTGGCTGGCTGTTCATTACCGCCGGGCTCTATGCGGGGGGCTGGCTGCTGGGCTGGGCCGGCGGCCAAGCGCCACAGATCGAGCGCCGCATCGAGGACACGCTCACAATCGAAGAGACGCTGGCCCGGCTGGACACCCTGGCCGCAGGCGTTGCGCCGCACCTCACGGCCGACATGAACGGCCACTTGCGCAGTGTGCGCACCTCCGTCGCCGAGGTGCTGCCGCGGCTGCTGGGCGAGCGCAGCCACCACGACGCCAACCTGTTCACCGTGCGCGAGACGGTGCTGCGCTACCTGCCCGAGACACTGGCCAACTACGTGGCCCTGCCGCCCGCGTTTCGCACCACCCATGTGCTCACGGACGGCAAGACCGCGCGCCAGATCCTGGCCGACCAGTTGGCGCTGCTCGACGGCAAGATGCGCGAGATCGTGGCCAACGTCGCGGGCGCCGATGCACAGGCGCTGCTGGCCAACGGCAAGTTCCTGGAGATGAAGTTCCAGCAGCCGGACTTCCTGGCGGGCATGGCCTGATAGCTGGATCGGAGCGGTCAAAAGGACATTGGCTGACAGGCCGCGCAGGCATCCTGCGCTACGCTGGCCGCGCCACTCCCTCCATGCCGCCCATGCCCCCTGCCCTCGCCCACCCCCGCCTTCCTGCCAAGCGCCGCGCACAGGCGCTCTCCACGGCATTCGCGGCGCTGGCCAGCCTGGCTCCTTGCGCAGCCGTGGCGCAGGCCAGCGAAGGCGGCACCCTGGCGCCCGTCGAAGTGCAGGGCAGCGCCCAGGCCCAGCGGCGCTTTGACAGCGCGGCCAGCCATACCAGCGTGCAGGTCGATGGCTTCACTGCGGCCACGCCACTGGTCAACCTGTCGGAGCTGCTGGCAGGCCAGGCCGGCGTGGTGGCACTGGACCGGCAGAACTACGCACAGGACCTGCAGATCGCCGTGCGCGGCTTCGGCGCCCGCTCCACCTTCGGCGTGCGCGGCGTGCGCATCCTGGTGGACGGCATCCCCGCCACCATGCCCGACGGCCAGGGCCAGGCGGCCACGGCGCAATTGCAGTCCGCCGCGCAGGTGGATGTGCTGCGCGGCCCGCTGGCCCAGCTCTATGGCAATGCGGCTGGCGGCGTGCTGCAGGTGACCACGCGCGAGCCGCGCGAGGGCGGCGCAGCGCAGGCCTCCATCGCGGCAGGCTCGTTCGGCCACCGCCTGGCGGATGTGTCGTTCGACTTCGGCGACCGCACGCTGGGGGGCTTGCTGGACGTATCGCGTTTCGAGACCGACGGCTGGCGCGCGCACAGCGCCGCGCGGCGCACCCACCTCAACGGCAAGCTGGTGGCGCGCCCCGATGCGGACACGAAGATCACCGCCCTGATCAACCTCTACGACCAGCCCGGTGCGCAGGACCCACTGGGCCTGACCCGCGCGCAGTTCAACGCCAATCCGCGCCAGGCACCCGAGGTGGCCGGCACCTTCGGCACGCGCAAATCAGTGGCGCAGAACCAGTGGGGCCTGGTGCTGGAGCGGCAACTGGGCGCGGCCGACAGCGTGCGCGCACGCGCCTATGGGGGCAAGCGCTCGCTCACCCAGTACCTCGCGTTCAGCGGCGCAGCCGAGAACAGCGCCGGCGGCGTGGTGGACCTGGACCGCGACTACCACGGCCTGAGCCTGGCCTGGACGCACAGCGCCAGAATGCCCTCGGGCCTGCCGCTGACCTGGACCGTGGGCATCGATGCCGACCGGCTATCGGAGCAACGCCAGGGCCTGGTCAACCAGAACGGTACACCGGGCGCCCTGCGGCGCAACGAGCGCGACCGGGCTGGCAACACCGACCTGTTCGCGCAGGTGGACGCATGGATCACGCCCACCTGGCGCGCCGTGGCCGGCCTGCGCAGCAGTCGCGTGGACATGCGCGTGAGCGACCACTTCATCACCCCGACCAACCCCGACGACAGCGGTGCCCGCACCTGGCGCCAGACCAGCCCGGTGCTGGGCGTGGTGTGGAGCGCCAGCGACCAGCTCAACCTGTATGCCAACCTGGGCCGGGGCTTCGAGACCCCGACCCTGGCCGAGATGGCTTACAGCCGGGACAACACCGGGCCCAACTTCGGCCTGGCCGCCTCGCGCAGCCGGCAGATGGAGATCGGCGCCAAGTGGCAGGGAGCAGTGCACCAGGTGCAGGCCGCCTGGTTCGACGCGCGCAGCCGCAGCGAGATCGTGCCCGCCGCCACGGTGAACGGCCGCACCATCTTTCAGAACGCCGACAACGTGCGTCGGCGCGGGCTGGAGCTGGCCTGGAGCGCGCAGGCCGGCGCCTGGAAGCCGCGTGCCGCCTACAGCTATCTGGATGCGTTCTTTGGCGATGCCTACACCGGCGCAGGGGGCGCCCGCGTGGCCGCCGGCAACCGCCTGCCCGGCACCGCGCGCCATGTGGCGCAATTGGCGCTGGACTACACGCCCAGCGCCGCCTGGCAACTGGGCGCCACGCTGGACGTGTCCGGCAAGGTGTTTGCGAACGATGTGAACAGCGAAGCCGCACCCGGCTTTGCGGTAGTGGGCCTGCGCGCCGGGTACACCTTCGGCAAGGCCACCGCGAGCCCGCGCTGGCAGGCCTGGGCGCGCCTGGACAACCTGCTGGACCGGCGCTACGCCGGCTCGCTCATCGTGAACGACGGCAATGGCCGCTTTTTCGAGCCCGCAGCCGGCCGGCGAATCATGGTCGGACTCCGGGCCCAGTTCCTGTAACTGCCAGCGCGAAGACCCTGCCCCCTACCCTGCAGGAGAAAAGGCCGCAGGCGTATCCTGCCGCCCCTGGCGCCATGTCTTCACATCGGGAAACTCGCGCGTACAGCCCGTGCAGAGCAGGCGCTCGGTGGCGCGCAGAACCCCAAGGGTGTCACGTGCCACGACGCGGCGGTAGCTGGTCGCACCGCAAAAGCCGCAGGAATTCGCAGGAGAGTATTTGGGGGATTGCATTACTGATTGCTTATACAGCAGTGGCCCACCGCATCCCCGCGCCGGAATATTACCCCTCCTGAGCACATTCATGGTTTCGCAAATTTTGACGACAAATGGCAGAAAAAGAAATCGCCTTGCCAGCGATTTGTCAAAAATGCACCGCCAGCGCCTGTTTTCCGGCCAGCAGGGCATGTAACACCTGCAACGCCCGGGCACCGCTTTTCGGGATCCTGGCCCATATGAACGATAATACGCGGTTTTGCCCACCGGGGACTGCCCCCGATGCCAGCGCTCCCAAGGAGGCTTGGCGCAGTGGATTGGCTTTTTCCGGATGTCCCTACCCCACCGACTCGATAGTTCGCGCCTCGTCGTCCTGCTTGCGCAATGGACGCAGGCGCAGCGCGCGCCGTTGGACAGCGATGTGGCCGGGCAACTCGGCCAATGGCTGAGCGTGGTGGATGCGGTCGAGCTCAACGGCTCGCTGCGCTCCATCGAGACCCACGCCGCGCAGGCACCAGTGCCGCAGGACCTGGCCCTGGATGTCCTGGCACTGGAGGAGCTCTTCCAGAAAGCCAAGGCGGACCTCACGCGCCTGGTCACGGCACCCGCCAAACCGGCCAGGCCCGTGCGCGAGCGGGCAGACAACACGCCCGTCGAGCAGCCCGACCCGCAGGCCCAGGCCGATTTCGCGGCCCACGGACCACGCTACCAGGAGCTGCAAAAGCAGATGGACATGCGCCTGGTGGCACTGCGCACCCAGGTGCGGGCCGGCCTGCTCAAGGGCTCGGCCACGCTCAGGCAGCTGGCGGCGCTGGACGGGGTGATGGAGCAGATGCTGGGCGCACGCGAGCAGCGGCTGTGGGCGTCGCTGCCCGGGCACCTGGAGCGGCGCTTCGTGCAACTGCGCAAGGCCCACCAGGCGCGGCTACAGGATTCAGGCCAGGCCGATGACCCGCTGCGCTGGCGCCGGGCGGGCGGCTGGCTGGCCAGCTTCGAGCAGGACCTGCAGGCCCTGCTGCTGGCAGAGATGCAGGTGCGCCTGCAACCGATCACGGGGCTGCTGGAAGCAGCCCGCAACGAGAACAAAAGAACGGGTATTCAGGAATGAACAAGAGTGTGATGGCCGGCGTGTTTGCAGCCGGCCTGGCGGTGGTGGGCTGGGTGGCCTGGGGCTTCGTGGGAACCAGCCCGCTGGCGCTGGCGATGACGGCGGTGATCGCCGGGGTGTACCTGCTGGGCGCCTATGAGTTGGTGCAGTTCCGCTCGGCAAGCACCTCGCTGGCTGCGGCGCTGGCCGACGACCCGGCACCGCCGCAGACGGACCTGGGTGCCTGGCTGGAACGCCTGCACCCCGCCTTGCGCACGCCCGTGCGCCAGCGCATCGAAGGCGAGCGCGTGGCCCCGCCCGGCCCGGCCCTCACCCCCTACCTGGTGGGCCTCTTGGTCATGCTGGGCATGCTGGGCACCTTTCTGGGCATGGTGGTCACCTTCAATGGCGCCGTGTTCGCGCTGGAGGCATCGTCCAACCTCGAAGCCATCCGCGCGGCGCTGGCCGCGCCCATCAAGGGCCTGGGGCTGGCGTTCGGCACCTCGGTGGCCGGCGTCGCCACCTCGGCCATGCTGGGCCTGATGTCCGCCATCGCCCGCCGCGAGCGCCTGCAGGTGCTGCGCCTGCTCGACACCCGCATCGCCACCGTGCTGCGGCCTTTCTCGGCGGCCCACCGGCGCGAAGCGTTGTTTGCCGCCCTGCAGGCCCAGGCCCAGGCCATGCCACTGATTGCCGAGCGGCTGCAGGGCCTGATGGAGGGCCTGGAACGCCGCCACGGGCAACTCAACGAGCAACTGGTCACCCAGCAGCAGGGCTTTCACCGCGAGGCAGCCAGTGCATACACCACGCTGGCCGGCACCGTGGGCGCGTCGCTGCAAGAGAGCCTGACCACCAGCGCCCGCCAGGCGGGCGAGACCATCCGTCCCGTGGTCGAACAGGCCATGGCCGCCCTGGCGCAAGAGGCTGAGCGCTCGCACCAGCGCCTGCGCGAGGCCACCGATGCGCAGATGCAGGCCCTGTCCGCCCAATGGGAGGGCACAGCCCGCCAGGTGGCCGCCACCTGGACCGATGCACTGCACAGCCACAAAGATACCCAGGGCCATCTGGTCGCGCAGCTCGATGGCGCGCTGCAATCCGTGACGCAGGGCTTCGAGCAGCGCACGGGTGCGCTGCTGGGTTCGCTCAAGGAAACCGTGGACCAATCCCACGCCGCCCAGGCCGCCGCCGACCAGTTGCGGCTGGAGGGGTGGGACCGCTCCATGGAGAGCACGGCCAGCGCGCTCACCGCCGAATGGCAGCGCGCAGGCGCCCAGGCTGCGGCACAGCAACGCGAAGTGGGCCAGGCAATGGCCAGCGCCGCCACGCAACTCGACCAGGCCCTGCAGAGCGCCAGCCAGGCCTTTGACCAACGGGCCGGCACCCTGCTCGTTTCGCTGCAGGACACCGTGGCGCAATCGCACACCGCCCAAGCACAGGCCGACCAGCAGCGCCTGGAGGGCTGGAACCGCTCCATGGAAGGCATGGCCGGCACCCTCGCTGCCGAATGGCAACGCGCCGGCGCCCAGACAGTGGAGCAGCAGCGCGCCGCAGGCCAGGCCCTGGTGGGTGCTACCGATCAGCTCGACCGGGCACTGCAGGCGGCCACACAGTCCTTCGAGCAACGCGCCAACGCCCTGCTGGCATCGCTGCAGGACACTGTGGCCCAGTCGCACACGGCCCAGGTGCAGGCGGATCAGCAGCGCCTGGAGACCTGGAGCCGCTCCATGGAAGGCATGGCGGGTGCCGTCACGGCACAGTTGGAACGCGTGGGCATCCAGGCTGCAGAACAGCAACAGGGGCTGTACAGCACCCTGGAGGAAACGGCCGCCGAGCTGACCGAGCGCATGTCCGGTCAGGTGCAGCAGACGCTGGGCAGCACCGCCCGGCTGATGGAGCAGTCCGACGCGCTGCTGCGCACGCGCGTGGACGCCGAGGCCCGCTGGGAGCAGGCCCAGGGCGAGCGCATGGACGCACTCACCGGCGTGTGGCGCACCGAGCTGGCGGCCCTGCGCGACGACGAGGCCGCGCGCGGCCAGGCTGCGGTGGACCGCCTGGACACCCTGCAGGCCGCCGTGGCCGGGCACCTGGCCACGCTGGGCTCGGCCCTCGAAGCGCCGCTCACGCGGCTGCTGCAGACGGCGTCCGACGTGCCGCAAGCTGCAGCCGAGGTGATCACCCAGCTGCGCCAGGAGATGACGCGCCTGGGCGAGCGCGACAACATCGCATTGGAAGAGCGCAAGGCCATGATGGAGCAGCTCTCAGCCCTGCTGCATTCCGTGAACGAGGCCGCAGGGCAGCAGCGTGCGGCCATCGAATCGATGGTGGGCTCGGCCACGCAGGTGCTGGAACAGGCCGGCCAGCAGTTCAGCGAAGCGCTGGGCACGCAGGCCGGCAAGGTCGACGAGGTGGCCGTGCACGTGGCCGCCAGCGCGGTGGAGCTGGCCAGCCTGGGCGAGTCGTTCAGCCATGGCGTGGGCCTGTTCACCGCCAGCAACGACAAGCTGGTGCAGGGACTGCAGGGCATCGAAAGCGCCATCGGCCAGTCCCTGGGCCGCAGCGATGAGCAACTGGCCTACTACGTGGCCCAGGCGCGCGAGGTGATCGACCTGAGCATCTCCTCGCAGCAAGGCATCGTCGAAGACCTGCGCCGCCTGCATGGCCAGGCGGCCGCAGCTGCATCGGCGCAGGGAGTGGCCGCGTGACCGGCTATGACGACACCCTGGACGACGCCACCGAACAGACCGCCCCGGTCTGGGCCGTCTTCGGCGACCTGATGGCCGGCCTGCTGGGCGCCTTCGTGCTGATCCTGGTGGGCGTGCTGGTGGTGCAGATCGATCTGGTGGCCAGCCTCAAGCAGGAAGTGGAAAAGCGCCAGATGGAAGAGCAGCGCCGCATGGCCCTGGAGAAGGCCCTGGCCATCCCCCTGGCCAGCGGCCGCGTGACCGTGAGCAACGGCCGCATCGGCATCAGCGGCAGCGTGCTGTTCGGGGCGGGTTCGGCCGAGTTGCGGCCCGAAGGCCGCCAGTTGCTGACAAGCCTGGTGCAACCCCTGCTGGTGTACCTGCGCGAGCGTGACGAAATGCTGATGGTGAGCGGCTTCACCGACAACACCCTGCTGCGCAGCGGCGGCAACCAGCGCTTTGCCGACAACCTGGAGCTTTCGGCCCAGCGCGCATTGACCGTGACGCGCGCCCTGGCCGAAGAGGGCATGCCTTCGTCCCAGGTGTTCGCCGCCGCCTTCGGCGCCGAGCAGCCCGTGGCCGACAACGCCGACGAAAAGGGCCGCGCGCAGAACCGGCGTGTAGAGATGGCACCCGTGCCCCGGGCCACCAAACCCAAGCCGCCATGAGCGAGCAGCCTACGCTGGAGTCATTGAAGGCGGATGGCAGCGAAGGCCATGACCCCGCGCGATTCCACTACCTGGAGGCTTTGGCGCGGCGCATGCAGGCGCAGCCGCCCGCCGTACAGGCATTGCTGCAGCAGCGGCTGCAGGCCGCCGTGGCCGACTACGCCGCGCGGGCCGGCACTGCGCCCGCCACACCACCAGCACCACACGTGGCCACCTGCACAACAGACTCGCCCCTGGCCCTGCTCAACCGCGACCTGGCTGCACGCGCGCAGGCCGAGGCCGACCACGTGCGCACCAGCGAAAGCACCAGCACATCGGAGATGAAGAGCGTGCGCCAGTTCAGCGAGGTCTGGTCCAAGATCTCCGCCGAGCAGCAGGTCACGCAGGCGCTGCACAAGGCGCCCGAGAACGCCGGCCCCCTCAACTCGCACAAGCTCATGCTGCGCTCGCTGGGCCTGATGCGCACCCTTTCGCCGGACTACCTGCGCCGGTTCATGGCACAGATGGATGCGCTGCTCTGGCTGGAGCAGACGAATGCCGATCTGGCGCGCCCGGCGCCCAGGGCCCCACGCACCAGCAAGCCCAGGCGATAGATACAGAGAGAGAGCGCGCGCGCATCGCCCGCAGCTACGATGGCAGGCATGCACCGACGACCCACCCCATCGAATCAGCCGCCTGCACGCCGCGATGGCGCCCCGCCCCATCGCCAGGCACTGCGCGCCATCGCCGCATTCGAGGCGCTCAAGGGCTTTGCAGCGCTGGCGGCCAGCCTGGGATTCGTGGGCCTGCTGCACCACGACCTGCACCACGTCGTGGCATCGCTCATCGGCCATATTGGCCTCAAGCCCGGTGACCGCTACCCCGCCATGGTCCTCACCGACATCGACCAGTTGCTCAGCGCCGACCTCCGCCCCTTGTTGCTGGCCGCGACGGCCTATGTGCTGGTGCGCTTTACCGAAGCCTATGGCCTGTGGAAGGACCGGTGGTGGGGCGAGTGGCTGGGCGCTCTCTCGGGCGCGCTGTACATCCCGTTCGAGCTGTGGCACTTCGCGCACCACCCGAGCGTGGCATCGGCCGCCGTGGCGCTGGCCAACATGGCGGTCGTGGGATTCCTGGGGCAACAGCTGTGGCGGCGCCGGCAGGGGTGATCGTGCACCAATCCGCGCCAAATGGCACGAACTTGCAGGCAATGGCCAAGAAAAAAGGCGCTCATCCGATCAGGATGAGCGCCTTTGGTCGATAGGTGGTGGAGCTGGCGGGAATTGAACCCGCGTCCGCAAGCCTTCACCGGGCAGATCTACATGTTTAGCGGTCTGATTTGAGTCTCGCCACCTGTGTCGCGCAGTCGCACGCTACACAGGCCGCCAGTACCCTTAAGTCTCGCCCCAATCCAAGGTACCCGGATCGGAGCCAGCCCATGTAATTATCCTTGCAGCCGGGAGGCTCTGATTGCTCAGAACCCCCTTGCCCAGCCCATCGGCCAACTGTTGCAAGGCTCACTGGCAATTAAGCAGCGAGTGCGAAACGTTCGTCGTTTGCAGTTAGTTTGTTAAATCGAGATTTACGAGCGTGAATCAAGCTCGACATGCACCACACCGGCTCCGAACCCACGTCGAAACCAGGACAGCCCCAGACTTCCTATTTTAGGCCTGTCCCAGCAGTTGCAAGAGCTCGGAGGGAGATTTAATTGCAGCGTGTGCGCCCCAGGCATGCGGGGCCTGCGCGGAGCCCAGGTAGCCGTAGGTAGCTGCGACCGTGCCCATGCCGGCGGCCAGGCCCGCCACGATGTCGCGCTCGTCATCGCCTACGTAGATGCATTGGCTGGCATCGATTTTCAAGCGGGCGGCCGCCTCCAGCAGTGGGGCCGGGTGCGGCTTGGCGTGCGGTGTGGTGTCGCCGCTGACCACGGCACCCGCGCTGGAAAACAGCGGCATGGCGCGCGTGAGCGGGTCGGTGAAGCGCATGGCCTTGTTGGTCACCACACCCCAGGCCAGGCCCCGGGCCTGCAGCGCCTGGATCAATGCCGGCACGCCGTCAAACACCTCGGTGAGCACCGTCATGCGCGCTTCGTAGTTGGCAAAGAACTCCTCGCGCAGGGCGGCAAACCCCGCATCCTCGGGCTTGAGCCCGAAGGCCTCGCCCAGCATGCCGCGCGCACCGGCACCGGCCATGGAGCGGTAGCGCGCCAAAGGCAAGGATTCCTGACCCCGGTCGGTGCGCATCTTGTCGGCGGCAGCAGCCAGGTCGGGGGCGCTGTCGATCAGGGTACCGTCCAGATCGAACAGCACGGCTCGGATGTTGTGGAAGATGGGTGTCACAGGGGGAGTCGTCACAGGCAAGGGTTGTCAGGTCGAATCAAGCGGGGCGCTGTGTAGCGAACATGTAGTTCACACTGGTGTCTGCACTGAGCCAGTAACGCTTGGTGATCGGGTTGTACTCCAGCCCGCGGGTCTGCTGCACGTCCAGGCCCGCAGCACGGCAATGCGAGGCCAGTTCGCTCGGGCGGATCATCTTGGCGTACTCGTGCGTGCCGCGCGGCAGCATGTTGAGCACGTACTCGGCCCCGACGATGGCCAGCATGAAGGCCTTGGCATTGCGGTGGATGGTGGAGAAGAACACCCAGCCGCCGGGCTTGACGAGTTCGGAACAGGCCTTGACGACGGATGCCGGGTCGGGTACATGCTCCAGCATCTCCATGCAGGTCACCACGTCGAAGCTGGCGGGCTGCTCCGCAGCGAGCGCCTCCACGCTGATTTCGCGGTACTGCACCCCTTTGGTGCCGGCTTCGAGTGCATGCAATTGGGCCACGCGCAGGGCCTTGTTGGCCAGGTCGATGCCCGTCACGTCGGCCCCCTTGCGTGCCATGGAGTCGGCCAGGATGCCGCCGCCGCAGCCCACATCGAGCACGCGCTTGCCGCCCAGCCCGCACAGGGCGTGGATCCAGTCCAGGCGCAAGGGGTTGATCTGGTGCAGCGGGCGGAATTCGCTCTCCGGGTCCCACCAGCGGTGGGCCAGTGCGGAAAACTTGGCCAACTCGGCCGGGTCGGCGTTGAGGGGAATGGTGGTCTTTTCTTCGCTCATGGTGTGCATTGTCAACGATGATGGCCGCCGCCATGACTTCGCGCCTAAAGCCGGGCCCCAGAGAGTTTTCGAACCGCGTCTATATATATGTGCAACGTGCCATGGATTCACCTCAGGGCACTTTGTACTAGTACAAAATTCGAAAAGGTCCAGACGAAAAAAAGCCCCGTTGCCGGGGCTTCTTTGTGCAGAGCAATCGAAAGATTACTGAGCGCGGGTGCCAACCACTTCGATTTCCACGCGGCGGTTCTTGGCGCGGCCTTCAGCGGTCTTGTTGTCAGCCACTGGTTGCTTTTCGCCCTTGCCTTCGGTGTACACGCGGTTCTTTTCGATGCCCTTGGACACCAGGTAAGCCTTGACGGCTTCGGAACGGCGGACCGACAGCTTCTGGTTGTAAGCATCGGAGCCCACGGAGTCGGTGTGACCCACGGCGATGATGACTTCCAGGTTGATGCCCTTGACCTTGGAGACCAGGTCGTCCAGCTTGGCCTTGCCTTCTGCCTTCAGCACCGACTTGTCGAAGTCGAAGAATGCGTCGGCAGCGTAGGTCACCTTGCTTGCCATGACTGCGGGAGCAGCAGGCGTAGGTGCAGCGGCGGCAGGTGCTGGAGCAGCGCCAGGTGCTGGAGCAGCGGCAGGTGCGGGAGCTGGAGCCACGATGGCGCCATCGCAGCCTGGAGCAGCGGTGGCTGGCGTCCAGTTGGCATTGCGCCAGCAGTATTCGTTGGTGCCGTTCTTCCAGACCAGTTGGCCAGAAGCATCTCTCCAGTTGTCAACGGTTTGGGCGCCAGCGGCGGTTGCGAGCGCTGCAGAGGCAAACAACATCGCCACTTTGTTCAGTTTCTTCATGGTTCTCCTCTTGGGGAAAAAGCCGCAGCCTCGCTGCGAATCAGGACGCTTGAGGTGACCATCACCCAAAGCGTTCAAACGATTGTGCCATACGTAACTAGGCAAAAGCGCCCGCACCGCATTGGGGCCCGTAGGACAAAACCGTAATTGCGACGATATGTTGCGGGAGCGCGACACGCTTTCCCCTCTAAAATGATTCTCCTTCGCCGCCACCGCCGTCCTATGACCCAGTTTGCCAAAGAAACCCTGCCCATCAGCCTCGAAGAGGAGATGCGGCGCAGTTACCTCGACTACGCGATGAGCGTGATCGTGGGCCGGGCGCTGCCCGATGCGCGCGATGGACTGAAGCCCGTACACCGGCGCGTGCTGTATGCCATGCACGAGATGGGCAACAACTACAACAGCAAGTACCGCAAGAGTGCCCAGGCGGTCGGCGAGACGATGGGTAAGTACCACCCGCACGGTGACTCGGCCATCTACGACACCATCGTGCGCATGGCCCAGCCGTTCAGCCTGCGCCACCCGCTGATCGATGGCCAGGGCAATTTCGGTTCGGTCGATGGCGACAACGCCGCAGCCATGCGGTACACCGAAATTCGCCTGGACAAGATTGCCCACGAAATGCTGGCCGACATCGACAAGGAGACTGTCGATTTTGGCCCGAACTACGACGGCAGCCTGACAGAGCCGATCGTGCTTCCCAGCAAGCTGCCCAACCTGCTGGTCAATGGTTCGTCGGGCATCGCGGTGGGCATGGCCACCAACATCCCGCCGCACAACCTGAACGAAGTGGTCGATGGCTGCCTGCACATGCTGCGCAACCCCGATGCCACGGTCGATGATCTGATGGAGATCATCCCGGCACCCGACTTCCCCACGGCCGGCATCATCTACGGCATCAACGGCGTGAAGGATGGCTACCGCACCGGCCGCGGCAAGGTGGTGATGCGCGCCAAGTGCCACTTCGAGGACATCGACCGTGGCCAGCGCCAGGCGATCATCGTCGACGAGCTGCCCTACCAGGTCAACAAGAAGACGCTGCAGGAGCGCATGGCCGAGCTGGTGCACGAGAAGAAGATCGAGGGCATCAGCCACATCCAGGACGAGTCCGACAAGTCGGGCATGCGCCTGGTGATCGAACTCAAGCGTGGCGAAGTGCCCGAGGTGGTGCTCAACAACCTGTACAAGCAGACGCAGCTGCAGGACACCTTTGGCATGAACATGGTGGCGCTGATCGACGGCCAGCCCCGCCTGTGCAACCTGCGCGACCTGATCAGCGTCTTTTTGCAGCACCGCCGCGAGGTGGTCACCCGCCGCACGGTGTTCGAGCTGCGCAAGGCGCGCGACCGCGGCCACGTGCTCGAAGGCCTGGCCGTGGCGCTGGCCAACATCGACGACTTCATCGCCATCATCCGCAACGCCCCCACCCCGCCGGTGGCCAAGGCCGAGCTGATGGCCCGCCCCTGGGACAGCAAGCTGGTGCGCGAGATGCTCACCCGCACGCGTGCCGACGGCGGCGTGATCAGTGCCGACGACTACCGCCCCGACTCGCTGGAGAAGGAATTCGGCATGGGCCAGGACGGCCTGTACCGCCTGTCGGAAACGCAGGCCCAGGAAATCCTGCAGATGCGCCTGCAGCGCCTCACCGGCCTGGAGCAGGACAAGATCGTTGCCGAATACAAGGAAGTCATGTCGGTCATCGAAGACCTGCTGGACATCCTGGCCAAGCCCGAGCGCGTCTCGACCATCATTGGCGAAGAGCTCACCTCGATCAAGACGGAGTTCGGCCAGAACAAGCTGGGCGCACGCCGCAGCATCGTCGAGTACAGCGCGCAGGATCTCTCCACCGAGGACCTGATCACCCCCACCGACATGGTGGTGACGCTCAGCCACACGGGCTACATCAAGAGCCAGCCGCTGTCCGAGTACCGCTCGCAAAAGCGCGGCGGGCGCGGCAAGCAGGCCACGGCGACGAAGGAAGACGACTGGATCGACCAGCTCTTCATCGCCAACACGCACGACTACATCCTGTGCTTCTCCAACCGCGGCCGGCTGTACTGGCTCAAGGTTTGGGAAGTGCCTGCGGGCTCGCGCGGCTCGCGCGGCCGCCCCATCGTGAACATGTTCCCGCTGCAAGAGGGCGAGAAGATCAACGTGGTGCTGGCGCTCACGGGTGACATGCGCACCTTCCCGGCCGACCGCTACGTGTTCATGTCGACCAGCATGGGCACCGTGAAGAAGACCGCGCTCGACGAATTCAGCAACCCGCGCAAGGGCGGCATCATTGCCGTCAACCTCGATGACGGCGACTACCTGATCGGCGCCGCACTCACCGATGGCCAGCACGACGTGATGCTGTTCAGCGACGGCGGCAAGGCCGTGCGCTTCGACGAGAACGACGTGCGACCCCTGGGCCGCCAGGCCCGCGGCGTGCGCGGCATGACGCTGGAAGACGGCCAGAGCGTGATCGCCATGCTGGTGGCCGAGGACGAAACGCAAAGCGTGCTCACCGCCACCGAAAACGGCTACGGCAAGCGCACCAGCATCGTCGAATACACACGCCATGGCCGGGGCACCAAGGGGATGATCGCCATCCAGCAGAGCGAGCGCAACGGCAAGGTCGTGGCCGCCACCCTGGTGCATGCCGACGACGAGATCATGCTGATCACCGACAAGGGCGTGCTGGTGCGCACCCGTGTCTCCGAGATCCGGGAACTGGGCCGGGCCACGCAGGGCGTGACGCTGATCGCCATGGACGAAGGCTCCCAGCTCAGCGGCCTGCAGCGCATCGTGGAGAACGACGCCAACGTGATCGATCCCGAGGGTTCGGATGAGAGCGGCGCAGGCACCGAAGGCGATGCGGCGCCAGGCGCCGACGGCACTCCCGAGTCCTGACGACGAACCGCTTGCAGGCTGCGGCACACCGGGGCGCCGGGTGCCGCAGGCCCTACCCATCGGGCAGCAGGCAACAGCAGTGCGGGCCACAGCGGGCAGCAAGCCGCCAGGCCCATCGAACGACAGTCTTATTTTTCGTTTTCAGATGAACCGCCCCTACAACTTCTCCGCCGGCCCCGCCGCCATCCCCGCCGAAGTGCTGCAGCAAGCCGCCTCCGAAATGCTGGACTGGCATGGCAGCGGCATGGGCGTGATGGAGATGAGCCACCGCGGCAAGGAGTTTCTGTCCATCTACCAGCAGGCCGAGGCCGACCTGCGCACGCTGCTGGCCGTGCCGGCGAACTTCAAGATCCTGTTCATGCAGGGCGGCGGCCTGGCCGAGAACGCCATCGTGCCGCTGAACCTCTCGCGCGCCGCCGCAGTGGACTTCGTGGTCACCGGCAGCTGGAGCCAGAAGTCGCAGAAAGAGGCGCGCAAGTACGCCTCCGAGGTCAACATCGCCGCCAGCAGCCAGGACAGCGACTTCACGACCCTGCCCGACCCGGCCACCTGGAACCTGAGCCGCGGCGCCAGCTACCTGCACATCTGCAGCAACGAGACCATCAACGGCATCGAGTTCCACGAGCTGCCCGACCTCAAGGCCCTGGGCTCGGATGCCCCTCTGGTCATCGACTTCTCGTCGCACGTGGCTTCGCGCGGCGTCGACTGGTCGCGCGTGGGCCTGGCCTTCGGCGGCGCGCAGAAGAACCTGGGCCCTGCCGGCCTGACCCTGGTGGTGGTACGCGAAGACCTGCTGGGACACGCCTTGCCCGCCTGCCCGAGCGCCTTCGACTACAAGACCGTGGCGGACAACGAGTCCATGTACAACACCCCGCCCACCTGGGGCATCTACGTGGCGGGCCTGACCTTCCAGTGGCTGCTGCGCCAGCGCGAAGGCGAGCTGACCGGCGTGGCCGCCATGGAGCAGCGCAACATCGCCAAGGCCGAGCTGCTCTACAACGCCATCGACGCCTCGCAGCTTTATGTGAACAAGGTGGCCGCCAACTGCCGCTCGCGCATGAACATCCCCTTCTTCCTGCGTGACGAGTCGCGCAACGATGCCTTCCTGGCCGGCGCGCGCGAGCGCGGCCTGCTGCAACTCAAGGGCCACAAGTCCGTGGGCGGCATGCGCGCCAGCGTCTACAACGCCATGCCATTGGCCGGTGTACAGGCGTTGGTGGACTACATGCGAGAATTTGAACAAAAGCGCGCCTGAGCCCCTACCCCTCCCTCTCATCCGGACGCCAGCCCGAAAAGTTGCCTCTTACATGACCCAACCGCAAGCCTCCCCTGATCTCGCCAGCCTGCGCGTGCAGATCGACTCCATCGACCAGCAATTGCTCACGCTGCTCAACCAGAGGGCCCTGGTGGCCGAACAGGTCGGCGAGGTCAAGAAGCGCGAGGGCACGCCGTTCTTTCGCCCCGACCGCGTGGCCCAGGTCATCGACAAGATCCAGACCGCCAACCCGGGCCCGCTCAAGGGCCCGCACGTGGCCGCCATCTGGCGCGAGATCATGTCGGCCTGCCTGGCGCTCGAATCGCCCCAGCGCGTGGCCGTGCTCGGCCCCGAGGGCACCTTCTGCGAGCAGGCGGCCATCGAGTTCTTCGGTGGTGCGGCCGACCTGATGTACTGCGCCAACTTCGACGAAGTGTTCCACGCCACGGCCGCAGGCAGCGCCCAGTACGGCGTGGTGGGCGTGGAGAACTCCACCGAAGGCGTGGTCACGCGCTCGCTCGACCTGTTCCTGCACACCCCCACCCATGTGGTGGGCGAGGTCAGCCTGCTGGTGCGCCACAACCTGCTGCGCACCAGCAATTCGCTGGACGGCATCGAGGCGGTGCTGGCCCACCCTCAGGCCCTGGCCCAGTGCCAGGCCTGGCTGTCCAAGCACCTGCCGCATGCCGAGCGCCGCCCGGTGTCGAGCAATGCCGAAGGCGCCCGGCTGGCCACGACCAACCCTGCCTGGGCCGCGCTGTCGAGCGAACGCGCTGCCACCCAGTTCGGCCTGCACATCGTCTCGCATGCCATCCAGGACGATGCCTACAACCGCACGCGATTTGCCATCATCTGCCTGCCGCACACGCTGCAGACGCCCCCTCCCTCGGGCAAGGACTGCACCAGCCTGGTGGTCTCGGTGCCCAACCGGCCCGGCGCCGTGCACGACCTGCTGGTGCCGCTCAAGACCCACGGCGTGTCCATGACGCGCTTCGAATCGCGCCCCGCGCGCACCGGCCAGTGGGAGTATTACTTCTATATCGACCTGGACGGCCACCCCGCCCAGCCCCACCTGGCGCGCGCGCTCGAAGAGCTGCGCAGCCTGTGCGCCTTCTACAAGGTGCTGGGCACCTACCCGGTCGCGCCATGACGCCAGCGCGCACCGCCCGATGCCTGGCCACCGCCCCCCTGGGGACGGCTGCGCTCTCGCGGGGAACAGCCCCGCACCGATACATGCCGGAATCGCACCATGTTTGAACAATTGGGACTCATCGGCTGCGGCCTCATGGGCGGCTCCTTCGCCCTGGCGATGAAAAAGGCCGGCCTAGTCAAGCGCGTGGTCGGCTACAGCAAGTCGCCCTCCACCACCGACCGTGCGCGCCAGATGGGCGTGATCGACGTGGAGGCCCCCTCGGCCCTGCTGGCCGTGGCCGGCGCCGACATCGTGCTGGTGGCCGTGCCCGTCTCTGCCACCGAAGCCACGCTCAAGGCCATCAAGCACCTGGTCACACCCAACATGCTGATCATGGACGTAGGCTCCACCAAGGCCGACGTGGTGCAGGCCGCGCGCCGCGCGCTGCGCGACCAGGTGGGCTCGTTCGTGCCCGCCCACCCCATCACGGGCCGCGAGGTCGCGGGCGTGGAGCATGCCGATGCCGAGTTGTACACCGGCCGCCAGGTCATCCTGACCCCTACCGAGAAAACGCTGACCACCCAGCTCAGCCAGGCCGAGACCGTGTGGACTGCGCTGGGCTGCCGCGTGAGCAGCATGTCGCCCGAATCGCACGACGCGGCCTTTGCCGCCGTGAGCCACCTGCCCCACCTGCTGGCCTTTGCCATGATGAACAGCATCACGGGCCAGAACGATGGTGACGACTTCCTGTCGCTGGCCGGCCCCGGTTTTCGCGATTTCACGCGCATTGCCGCCAGCGACCCCAAGGTCTGGCGCGACATCCTGCTGTCCAACCGCGAGGAATTGCTGGCCCAGTCGCGGCTGTTCCAGCAGACCCTGCAGAACATCGAGCAGGCCATGCAGAAGGGCGACGCACAGGCTCTGGAAGACATGATCACCCTGGCCAGCGAGACCCGCGCGCACTGGCGCATGGGCGCGCAGCGCACGAGCAAGGGGCGCTGATGTTCAGCACGCCCTATCTCGACCTGCCGGCCCTGGACGCGGCAGGCGGCGAAGTCCACCTGCCCGGCTCCAAGAGCATCTCCAACCGCGTGCTGCTGCTGGCCGCACTGAGCGCAGGCACCACCACCGTGCACGACCTGCTGGCCTCGGACGACACGCGCGTCATGCTCGATGCCCTGCGCCAGATCGGCTGCACGGTGGACGAGGACGGCAGCAACACCGTGCGCATCACCGGCCTGGGCGGCGCCACACCCCGCTCACCCGCCCAACTCTTCATGGGCAATGCCGGCACGGCCATGCGCCCGCTCACCGCTGCGCTGTCGCTGCTGGGCGGCGAGTTCGAGCTGTCGGGCGTACCGCGCATGCACGAGCGCCCCATCGGCGACCTGGTCGATGCGCTGCGCCAGCTCGGTTGCCAGATCGACTACCTGGGTAATGATGGCTACCCGCCGCTGCGCATTGCGCACGGCCAGGGTGTGCCAGCCCTGGCGCTGGCCGCGCCCATCCGCGTGCGCGGCGACGTGTCCAGCCAGTTCCTCACCGCCCTGCTGATGGCGCTGCCGCTGGCGGCGCGCACACAGGATATCGTGATCGACGTGGTGGGCGAACTGATCTCCAAGCCCTACATCGCCATCACGCTGCAACTGCTGACCCGCTTCGGCATCGAGGTCACGCACCAGGACTGGCAGCGCTTCACCATTGCCGCTGGCAGCCAATACCGTTCGCCCGGCGACATCCATGTGGAGGCCGACGCCTCCTCGGCCAGCTACTTCATCGCGCTGGGCGCCATTGCCGCGGGACACGAAGGCCTGCCCGAAGGCATCCGCATCCATGGCGTGGGACTCGACTCCATTCAGGGCGACATCCGCTTTGTGGAGGCCGCGCGCGCCATGGGCGCGCACGTCACCGGCGGCGCCAACTGGCTGCACATCCGCCGGGGTGAGCCCGGCGAGGGCTGGCCCCTGAAGGCCATCGACCTCGATTGCAACCACATTCCCGACGCGGCCATGACATTGGCGGTGATGGCACTGTACGCAGAGGGCACCACCACGCTGACCAACATCGCCAGCTGGCGCGTGAAGGAAACCGACCGCATCGCCGCCATGGCCACCGAGCTGCGCAAGCTCGGCGCCTCGGTGGAAGAAGGCGCCGATTTCATCCGCGTGACCCCGCCCGCGCAGTTGGCCGACTGGAAGGCCGCCAGCATCCACACCTACGACGACCACCGCGTGGCCATGTGCTTCTCGCTCGCGGCGTTCAATCCGGCCAGGTTGCCGGTGCGCATCGAAGACCCCAGGTGCGTGGCCAAGACCTTCCCGGACTATTTCGAGGCACTGTTTTCGGTGGCGCATGCCGCCACCGAGCGCACCCCGGTGATCTGCATCGACGGCCCCACTGCGTCGGGCAAGGGCACCGTGGCGGCGGCCGTGGCCCAGCGCCTGGGCTACCGCTTCCTAGACTCGGGTGCCATGTACCGCATCACGGCGCTGGCGGCCATCCGCCAGGGCCTGGCCATCGACGCGGCGCACGAAACCCGCATTGCCGACATGGCCAAGACCCTGCCCGTGCACTTCGAGGGCGGGCGCGTGCTGCTCGGCCAGGACGACGTCACCGACGATATCCGCACCGAAGAGGCGGGCATGAACGCCTCGCGCGTATCGTCCCTGCCCGCCGTGCGCGAGGCCCTGGTGGACCTGCAGCACAGCTTTCGGCGCCTGCCGGGCCTGGTGGCGGACGGCCGCGACATGGGCACGGTGATCTTCCCCGAAGCCCCGCTCAAGGTGTATTTGACGGCCAGCGCCGCGTGCCGCGCGGAGCGCCGGTATAAGCAGTTGATTTCAAAGGGATTTTCAGCTAACATAGCCGACCTTCGTGCAGACCTAGAGGCGCGCGATGCGCGGGACAGTTCCCGCAGCGTCGCCCCCTTGAAGCCCGCGCAGGACGCCCTGGTGCTGGACAACTCCGAATTGACGATTGATGAAGCCGTCGATCAGGTACTTGTCTGGTGGCAGGAGCGGCAGCCTTTCGCAGCCCCGGCCGCGCAGGGCTGACTGGCAGGGCCGCAAGGCGCTGCAAGCCAGGGCGCAAGCCCTGCACGGCCCCAATGGCACCGCTCGCTCACCAGCGCACGGGCCCTGTGGATCAACCACCACCTAACCGCGGCTTTGCCGCAAAAAACCACCGCAAGCAGCTATAAAAACGGAAGCAATGGTGCTCCCGGAATCCTGTTTGTGGCAAGGAAACACATGTCAGAATCTTTTGCCGCCCTTTTTGAAGAATCCCTGCAGCGTACCGAAATGCGCCCAGGCGAAGTGATCACCGCCGAAGTCGTGCGCGTGGAACACAACTTCGTCGTGGTCAACGCCGGCCTCAAGTCTGAAGCCTACGTGCCGCTGGAAGAATTCAAGAACGACAAGGGCGAAGTCGAAGTCCAAGTGGGTGACTTCGTGTCGGTGGCCATCGGCTCCATCGAAAACGGCTACGGCGACACCATCCTGTCGCGCGACACCGCCAAGCGCCTGGCTTCGTGGATGAGCCTGGAAAAGGCCCTGGAATCCGGCGAATTCGTCACCGGCACCACCAGCGGCAAGGTCAAGGGCGGCCTGACCGTTCTGGTCAACGGCATCCGCGCGTTCCTGCCCGGTTCGCTGATCGACACGCGTCCTATCAAGGACCTGACGCCTTACGAGAACAAGACCCTGGAATTCAAGGTCATCAAGCTCGACCGCAAGCGCAACAACGTGGTGCTGAGCCGCCGCGCCGTGGTGGAAGCCTCCATGGGCGAAGAGCGCGCCAAGCTGATGGAAACCCTGAAGGAAGGCTCCATCGTTCAAGGCGTGGTCAAGAACATCACCGAATACGGTGCGTTCGTGGACCTGGGCGGCATCGACGGCCTGCTGCACATCACCGACATGGCATGGCGCCGCGTGCGTCACCCATCGGAAGTGGTGACGGCGGGTCAGGAAATCACCGCCAAGATCCTCAAGTTCGACACCGAAAAGAACCGTGTCTCGCTGGGTCTGAAGCAAATGGGCGACGACCCATGGATGGGCGTGAACCGCCGCTACCCCCAGAGCACGCGCCTGTTCGGCAAGATCACGAACATTGCTGACTACGGCGCGTTCGTCGAACTCGAGCCGGGCATCGAAGGCCTGGTGCACGTCTCCGAAATGGACTGGACCAACAAGAACATCGCTCCCGCCAAGCTGGTTTCGCTGGGCGACGAAGTCGAAGTCATGGTTCTGGAAATCGACGAAGACAAGCGCCGCATCAGCCTGGGCATGAAGCAGTGCAAGGCCAACCCATGGCAAGAATTCGCACAGGACACGAAGCGCGGTGACCGCGTCAAGGGTCCTATCAAGTCGATCACCGACTTCGGCGTGTTCGTGGGTCTGGCTGCCGGCATCGACGGCCTGGTTCACCTGTCCGACCTCTCGTGGAACGAACCCGGCGAAGCCGCCGTTCGCAACTACAAGAAGGGCCAGGAAGTGGAAGCCATCGTGCTGGCCGTGGACGTGGACCGCGAACGCATCTCGCTGGGCATCAAGCAGCTCGACGGCGACCCGTTCACCACGTTCGTGACCGTGAACGACAAGGGCCAGACGGTGACCGGCAAGGTCAAGACCGTGGACGCCCGTGGCGCTGAAATCGACCTCGGCGAAGACATCGTGGGCTACCTGCGCGCGTCGGAAATCTCCCGCGACCGCGTGGAAGATGCCCGCAACGTGCTCAAGGAAGGCGACGAAGTCACCGCTGTGGTGGTCAATGTGGATCGCAAGACCCGCAACATCCAGCTGTCGATCAAGCAAAAGGACATGGCCGACGAGCAAGGCGCCATGGCCAACCTGAGCCAGCAATCGAGCCGCGAAAGCGCCGGTACGACCAGCCTGGGCGCCCTGCTGCGCGCCAAGCTGGACAACTCCGACAAGTGATAATCTGACCCCTTGAAGGTCAGTCAGCGGGCGCCTAGTGCGCCCGCTGCTCATTCACCCCTACATTGACGCCATGACCCGCTCTGACCTTGTTGAAGAACTGGCCGCCCGCTTTGGCCAGCTCACCCACCGCGATGCCGAATACGCCGTCAAGACCATTCTTGACGCGGTGGGCGACGCGCTGGTGCGTGGCCATCGCATCGAGATCCGGGGTTTTGGCAGCTTCTCGGTGAACCACCGTCCACCGCGCATGGGCCGCAACCCACGCAGCGGCGAAGCCGTGGCGATCCCGGAAAAGCGCGTGCCCCATTTCAAGCCAGGCAAGGCCCTGCGCGAAGCCGTGGACAAGCGCACAGCGGAGATGGAAGACGACGGTGCGCCCGCCCCGGCAGCCGCGGCCAAGGCCACGGGCACCTCGGGTTGACACGCCGGGCGAACGGATCGCCCACAGGGACGCGCATTCCCCACACGGGTGCGCACCATCCCAGGGACGGCTTCACCGCCGCCTTAGAATCTCCCCACCACCGGGGAGCCCCATGAAATACCTCCTGTGGCTGCTCAAGGCAGCCATTTTTTTTACCCTCTTCGCTTTCGCGCTGAACAACCAGCAGGACGCCACCGTGCACTTCTTCTTCGGCACGCAGTGGCGCGCGCCGCTGGTGCTGGTCGTGCTCACGGCCTTCTCTGCCGGCCTCATCGTGGGCGTGCTGGGCATGGTGCCGCGCTGGTGGAAGCACCGCAGCGTAGCC
>NZ_LMIH01000041.1:188937-259738 GCF_001428645.1 Acidovorax sp. Root217 | reverse complement strand
GCCACCCCCGCCAAGGCCGCCGTCCCCGCCGAAGCCGCACCTGCCGAGATGCCACCGATCCATGGAATTTGACCTCAGCTGGATTTTGCTGGGCCTGCCGCTGGCCTTCGTGCTCGGCTGGCTGGCATCGCGTTTCGACCTGCGCCAACTGCGTGCCGAGAACCGGCGCGCACCCAAGGCCTACTTCAAGGGCCTGAACTTCCTGCTCAACGAGCAGCAGGACCAGGCCATCGATGCCTTCATCGAGGCGGTGCAGAACGACCCCGACACCTCGGAGCTGCACTTTGCCCTCGGCAACCTGTTTCGCCGCCGCGGCGAGTACGACCGGGCCGTGCGCGTGCACGAGCACCTGCTCTCGCGCGGCGACCTCAGCCGCACCGACCGTGAGCGCGCCCAGCATGCGCTGGCGCTCGACTTCCTCAAGGCCGGCCTGCTCGACCGGGCCGAAGACGCACTGAACCGCCTGGAGGGCACGCCCTTCGAGGCCCAGGCCCGCCTGGCCCTGCTGGCCATCTACGAGCGCTCGCGCGACTGGCCGCATGCCACCACCATCGCGCGCAAGATGCACGATGCCGACCAGGGCGACTTCAGCACCCGCCAGGCGCATTACCTGTGCGAGCAGGCGGCCACCCTCAGCGGCCAGGCCGACCATGCCGGCGCCCTGGCCCTGCTGGAGCAGGCCGTGGCCGCCGCCCCCGGCGCCGCGCGCGCCCGCATCGACATGGCGCGCCTGCAGCACCTGATGGGCCAGCCTGCGGCCGCGCTGGCCACCCTGAAGGCGCTGGGCGAACACAACCCTGCCGCCCTGCCCCTGGCCGCACCGCTGATGGTCGAGGCCGCAGCCAGCACCGGGCGCAGCACGGAAGCCCAGGCACTGCTGCAGGAGCACTACGACAGCGCGCCATCGCTCGACGTGCTGGAAAGTCTGGTCGCCATCGACACGGCGCAGGGCGCAGGCGAAGGCGCCCGCCAGCGCTATGTGGACCACCTGGACAAGGAAAAATCCCTGGTGGCCGCCGCCAAGTGGCTGGCCGGCGAAAAGCTGGAGCACGAGTCCTTCCACCCGCAGGTCCAGCGCGCGCTGGACCACGCCGTCAAGCCGCTCACGCGCTACCGCTGCGCGGCCTGCGGCTTCGAGGCGCGCCAGCACTTCTGGCAATGCCCGGGCTGCCAGACCTGGGACAGCTACCCGGCTCGGCGCGTGGAAGAACTGTAGCGGTGGCACAAGCGACTTGATCCCCGGGCGCCGACCGATATGATGATCGGCACCACAATACCGAGGGAGTCGTATCCATGTTCAAGAAATTCCTGCTCATCATCGCCCTGCTGTTTGCGGGCACCGCATTTGCCGCCGTGGACCTGAACAAGGCCAGCGCGGCCGAACTGGACGGCATCAAGGGCATCGGCCCGGCAATGTCCGAGAAGATCATCAACGAGCGCAAGGCCAGCGAGTTCAAGGACTGGAACGACTTCATCGGCCGCGTCGGCGGCGTGGGCGAGAAGACGGCGGCCAAGTTCTCGGCCGACGGCCTGACCGTCAACGGCAAGCGCTTCAACGCCGCCGCACAGGCCAAGGCCGACAAGAAGAAGGAAGATGCCAAGGCCAAGGAAAAATCCTCCGCCAAGGACAAGAAGGAGCCCAAGGCCAAGAAGGACAAGGCCGCCGAGCCCGCAGCCCCTGCAGCCAGTACAGCCAAGTAACAGGCAGCGCCCACTTGGCACCCAGTTACAGGCCCGCTTCGGCGGGCTTTTTCATGGGCGTCGCCAGCCCCCGAAGGCGCCGCCTCTCCAGACTTCACAAAGGGACTTTCGAGGCACGCCCTAAAATCATTCGGGCATGCCCCTGATCACCCTCATCCTTCTCCCCTTCATCGGCAGTCTTCTGGCGGCCATCCTGCCCGCCAACGCCCGCAACACCGAGTCCACCCTGGCCGGGCTCATCGCCCTGTTCTGCACGGTGCAGGCGGCGCTGTACTTTCCGCAGATCGCGGGCGGCGAGGTGCTGCGCCAGGAGATCACCTGGCTGCCCGCGCTGGGCCTGAACCTGGCGATACGGCTCGACGGCTTTGCCTGGATGTTCTGCATGCTGGTGCTAGGGGTGGGGTCGCTGGTGGTGCTGTATGCGCGCTACTACATGTCGGCGGCCGACCCGGTGCCGCGCTTCTTCTCGTTCTTCCTGGCCTTCATGGGCGCCATGGTGGGCGTGGTGCTTTCGGGCAACATCATCCAGATCGCGCTGTTCTGGGAGCTGACCAGCCTGTTCTCCTTTTTGCTGATCGGCTACTGGCACCACCGCAAGGATGCGCGGCGCGGCGCGCGCATGGCGCTCACCGTCACCGGTACGGGCGGGCTGTGCATGCTGGCCGGCATGCTGGTGCTGGGCCACATCGTGGGCAGCTACGACTTGGACCACGTGCTGGCCGCAGGCGCACTGATCAAGGCGCACCCGCTGTACCTCACGGCGCTGGTGCTGATCCTGCTGGGCGCCTTCACCAAGAGCGCCCAGTTCCCCTTCCACTTCTGGTTGCCGAACGCCATGGCGGCGCCCACGCCGGTATCGGCCTACCTGCACTCCGCCACCATGGTCAAGGCCGGCGTGTTCCTGCTGGCACGGCTGTGGCCGGCCCTGGCAGGCACGGAGCAGTGGTTCTGGCTGGTCGGCGGTGCGGGCTTGTGCACGCTGCTGGTGGGCGGCTATGCGGCCATGTTCCAGAACGACCTCAAGGGGCTGTTGGCCTATTCCACCATCTCGCACCTGGGGCTCATCACGCTGCTCTTGGGCCTGAACAGCCCGCTGGCCGCCGTGGCGGCGGTGTTCCACATCATGAACCACGCGACCTTCAAGGCCTCGCTGTTCATGGCGGCCGGCATCGTCGACCATGAAAGCGGCACGCGCGACATCCGCCGCCTGTCGGGCCTGGTGCGCATGATGCCCATCACCGGCACGCTGGCCATGGTAGCCAGTGCCGCCATGGCGGGCGTGCCACTGCTCAACGGCTTTCTGTCCAAGGAGATGTTCTTCGCCGAGACGGTGTTCGTGAACACCGTTCCCTGGCTCGAAGTTCTGCTGCCCGTGGCAGCCACCGTGGCCGGCATCTTCAGCGTGGCGTACTCGCTGCGCTTCACGGTCGACGTGTTCTGCGGCCCCCCCGCTACCGACCTGCCCCGCACCCCGCACGAGCCCCCGCACTGGATGCGCGTGCCGGTCGAGTTGCTGGTACTGGCCTGCCTGGTGGTTGGCACCCTGCCTGCCTGGTCCATGAGCGCCGTGCTGCAGGCCGCTGCACGCCCCGTGGTGGGGGGCGAGCTGCCCACCTACAGCCTGGCGGTCTGGCATGGCTTCAACACCCCGTTCGTGATGAGCCTGGTGGCGCTGGCGGGCGGCATTGCGCTGTACCTGCTGCTGCGCTGGCTGCGTGCGCGCGGCGCGCTCGACGCACCACCGCTGATGCGCCACATCAGCGGTCAGCAGTTGTTTGACGGCACCCTGGCGCGGCTTTCGCTGGCCGGGCGCAACGGCCGGCGCCTGCTGGGCACCGGGCGCCTGCAGTGGCAGATGCTGTGGCTGGTGGCAGCGGCCCTGGTGGCCGGCACACTGCCGCTGTGGGTGCGTGGCCTGCCCATCGGTGCGCGCGAGCAACTTCCCCTGTCGCCCGCGTTCGCCGTGCTCTGGTTCCTGGGCTCCATGTGCGCGGTGGCCGCTGCCTGGCAAGCCAAGTACCACCGGTTGGCTGCGCTCACACTGCTGGGCGGCGCGGGCCTGTGCACCTGCCTGACCTTCCTGTGGTTCTCGGCACCGGACCTGGCGCTCACGCAGATCGTGGTGGAGGTGGTGACCACCATCCTCATCCTGCTGGGCCTGCGCTGGCTGCCCCGGCGCGACGAGAGCCTGCGCGTGCCCACGCTGGCGCAGGAGCGCCGCACCCAGCTGCGCCGCTACCGCGACATGACCCTGGCCCTGCTCGCCGGCGGCGGCATGGCGCTGCTGTCGTTTGCCATGATGAGCCGGCCCTTCCCCGAGAGCACCTCCACCTTCTTCCTGGAGCGTGCGCTCACCGATGGCGGCGGCACCAACGTGGTCAACGTGATGCTGGTGGACTTCCGCGGCTTCGACACCTTCGGCGAGATCGTGGTGCTGGGCATCGTGGCCCTCACGGTGTATGCGCTGCTGCGGCGCTTTCGCCCGGCGCGCGAGGTGATGGACCTGCCGCCCCAGCAGCGCGCCGTACCCGCCGACGTGGCCACCGACCTGGCCAACCCGCGCCAGACCATGGACACCGCCGTGGGCTACCTCATGGTGCCCGCCGTGCTGGTGCGCCTGCTGCTGCCATTTGCGGCCCTGGTGGCCGTGTACCTCTTCATGCGCGGGCACAACGAGCCCGGCGGCGGCTTCGTGGCCGGGCTGGTCTTCTCGGTAGCGCTGGTGTTGCAGTACATGGTGTCCGGCACCTCGTGGGTCGAAGCCCACCTGCCGCTGTACCCGCGCCGCTGGATCGGCACCGGCCTGCTGATCGCCCTGGCCACAGGCCTGGGCGCGCTGTTCTGGGGCTACCCCTTCCTCACCAGCCACACGGCGCACCTGCACCTGCCAGTGGTGGGCGAGGTGCACGTGGCCAGCGCCCTGTTCTTCGACATCGGCGTGTTCACGCTGGTGGTGGGCTCCACCTTGCTGATCCTCACGGCCATTGCCCACCAGTCGGTGCGCAGCCACCGCTACAACGCCCGCGCTGCCGAGGAAGCGCTGGAGGAGCAGGCCGCCGCCATGGCCGCCGCATCGGTCGCCACCGCCCCCCACAACAACGTCCAAGGAGCCCACTGATGGAACTGATTCTGGCCCTGGCCATCGGCATACTCACCGGCTCGGGCGTGTGGCTGCTGCTGCGCCCGCGCACCTTCCAGGTCATCATGGGGCTGGCGCTGCTGTCGTACGCCGTGAACCTGTTCATCTTCAGCATGGGCCGCCTGGGCCTGGCGATCAACAAGGAGCCGGTCCTGCGGGCCGGCCTGCCGCAGGACCTGGCCCACTACGCCGACCCCATGCCCCAGGCGCTCACGCTCACGGCCATCGTCATCGGCTTTGCCATGACGGCACTGTTCCTGGTGGTGCTGCTGGCCTCGCGCGGCATGTCGGGCACCGACCATGTGGACGGCACGCGCGCCAAAGACGCGCAGGAGATGCCATGACGGGCGAGCTGACCGCACATGTCACGGCGCTGCTGATGCCGCACCTGATCCTGGCGCCTATTGCGCTGCCGCTGCTCACGGCCGGGCTCATGCTGCTGCTGCGCGAGGAGCGCCAGCGCACCAAGGTCGTGATGAACGTGGGCTCCACCTTCCTCGGCCTGGTCATCGCCGTGCTGCTGCTGGTGCAGGCCAAGCAGCCCGGCGTGCAGACCAGCCTGGGGGTGTACCTGCCCGGCAACTGGCCGGCGCCCTTCGGCATCGTGCTCGCGCTGGACCGCCTGTCGGCCATGATGCTGGTGCTGGCCAGCACGGTGGCGCTGGCCACGGTGCTGTTCTCGGTCGCACGCTGGCACAAGGCGGGGGTGCACTTCCACCCGCTGTTCCAGTTCCAGCTCATGGGGCTGGCGGGTGCCTTCCTCACGGCCGACCTGTTCAACCTGTTCGTGTTCTTCGAGATCATGCTGGCGGCCTCCTACGGGCTGCTGCTGCACGGGTCGGGCCGGCCACGCGTGTCGGCCGGGCTGCACTACATCGCCATCAACCTCGCTGCCTCGTCGCTGTTCCTGATCGGCGTGTCCATGCTCTACGGCATCACCGGCACGCTGAACATGGCCGACCTGGCGCGCGGCATCGCGGGCATCGACCCGTCCGACCGGGGGCTGCTGCATGCAGCGGCCGGCATCCTGGCAGTGGCCTTCCTCATCAAGGCGGCCGTGTGGCCGCTCAACTTCTGGCTGGTGCCGGCCTACAGCGCGGCCACCGCGCCGGTGGGCGCTCTGTTCGCGCTCATGACCAAGGTGGGCGTGTACAGCATCCTCAGGCTGTGGACGCTGATGTTCAGCAGCGATGCGGGCGACTCGGCCCAGTTCGGCAGCCAGTGGATCATCGGCGCGGGCCTGGTGACCATGGCCTTTGGCGCCGTCGGCATGCTGGGCTCGCAGCGCCTGGGGCACCTTGCGGGCTACGCGGCCATCCTCTCGTCGGGCACGCTGCTGGCGGCTCTGGGCTTCGGGCAGACCCTGCTCACGGCCGGGCTGCTGTACTACCTGCTGGGCTCCACGCTGGCCGTGAGCGCCCTCTTCTTGCTGACCGACCTGATCGACCGCTGGCGCAACGATGGCTCCAACCTCGCGCCCTACGAGCAGACGGACGACGCCCCCTTCCTCACCCCCGACCTGGTGCCCGCGCAGGGCCTGAACCTGGACGACAAGGAGGAGGTGCTGATCGGACGGGTCATCCCCGCCGCCGTGGCCTTCCTGGGCCTGGCCTTCATGGCCTGCACCCTGGTGATCGCCGGGTTGCCGCCGCTGCCCGGCTTCGTGGGCAAGTTCGCAATGATCCATGCCCTGCTCAACCCGCTGGGCCTGGGACCATCGGGCGGGCTCGTGCTCGGGTCTGCGGGCTGGGCGCTGCTGGCACTGATGGTGGGCACGGGCCTGCTGGCGCTGATCGCACTCACCCGTGCCGGCATACGGCATTTCTGGGCATCGCACGGGCGTGCGTCTCCCCAACTGCTGGTGCTCGAAGGCCTGCCCATTGCCCTGCTGCTCACAGGCTGCGCGCTGCTGACCTGGCAGGCCGGCGCGGTGATGCGCTACACCCAGGCCACGGCCGATGCCCTGCACGCGCCCAGCACCTATGTGCAGGCCGTGATGTCCGCCAGGCCCATCCCCAACCCGCCCGGCACGGCACCGGGCGCCAACGGAAGGCCGCAGTGATGATCAAGCGCATCCTCCCCGCACCTGTGCTGTCGCTGGCGCTGCTCGCCCTGTGGCTGCTGCTCAACCGCTCGGTCAGCGCTGGCCACATCGTGCTGGGCGGCGTCCTCGCTCTCGCCATCCCGCTGCTCACGGCGGGGCTGCGCCCTCTGCCCGTGCGCATCCGCGCGCCGGGAGCGGTGCTGCGCCTGGCGCTGGCCGTCATGGCCGACACCGTGCAATCGAACATCGCCGTCTCTCGGCTGCTGCTGTCGCCCGGCCGCAGGCGCCACCCCTCGGGCTTCGTGCAGATCCCCCTGGAGCTGCGCGATGCCAACGCCCTCGCGGTGCTGGCCGTCATCGTCAGCATCGCCCCGGGTACGGCCTGGGCCGAACTCTCGGTGGACCGCAGCATGCTGATGCTGCACGTGCTGGAGGTGGACGATGAAGCGGCGTTCATTGCCCAGATCAAGCGGCGCTACGAGCACCCCCTCATGGAGATATTCGAATCATGACCCCCATCCTCGACTGGGCGCTCCCCGCCGCCCTCTTCATGCTGGTGCTGGCCATGGGTTGCGCGCTGGCCCGCCTGCTCAAGGGCCCCTCGGCGCAGGACCGGGTGCTGGCGCTGGACTGCATGTACCTCAACGGCATGCTGCTCATGCTGGTGCTGGGCCTCTTGTATGGCAGCAAAAACTACTTCGAGGCGGCACTGCTGCTGGCACTGTTCAGCTTCGTCGGGTCCATGGCCATGGCCAAGTTCCTGCTGCGCGGCGAGGTGATCGAATGACGAATACCGCCGCCCTGCTGCCCCTGTGGCTGGAGATCGTGATCGCCGCGCTGGTGCTGTTGGGCGCGGGCATGGCCCTGCTCGGCGCCACCGGCCTGCTGCGCCTGCCGACCTTCTTCGAGCGCCTGCATGCGCCGTCCATCGCCGCCACCATGGGTTGCTGGTGCATCATGCATGCCACCGTGATCTACTTCTCCGTCGCAGATGGCAGCCTGGCGCTGCATGCGCTGCTGATCGCGGGCTTCGTGGCGGTCACCGTGCCGGTGACCTCGATCTTCCTGATGCGTGCAGCCCTGTTCCGGGCCCGCCAGGCCGGGCAGGACGTGCCGCCCAGCCTGAGCAGCGTCACGCCTGCCGGCCGCAAGGACCTGTAGGCCCCGGCGGTCAGCCCGGGGTTCCGAAGCCTCCACCCCCGGGGGTGTGGATTTCGAACACATCGCCGGGCTGCATCTGCGCCTGGCCGATGTGGTCGAGCGCCTCCACCTTGCCATTGGCCCGCACCACCTTGTTGACGCCCACGGCCCCCGGCGAGCCGCCGGCCATGCCGAAAGCACCGCGGTGGCGGCCATTGGAGAGGATGCTGGCCGTCATGGGCTCCAGGAAGCGCACGCGGCGCACACCGCCGTCACCGCCCGCCCAGCGCCCCGCGCCGCCCGAGCCCTTGCGGATCTCGTAGCCTTCCAGGCGCACGGGGAAGCGGAACTCCAGCACCTCGGGGTCCGTCAGGCGCGAGTTGGTCATGTGGCACTGCACCACGCTCGTGCCGGCAAAGCCGTCCACCAGCGCACCCGAGGCATCCCACACGCCGCCGGCACCGCTGCCGCCCGAGATGGTCTCGTAATACTGGTAGCGCTCGCTGCCGAAGGTGAAGTTGTTCATGGTGCACTGCCCCGCCGCCATCAGGCCCAGCGCGCCATAAAGGGCGTTGGTGATGCAGGTGGAGGTCTCCACGTTGCCTGCGACCACCGACGCCGGCGGATTGGGGTTGAGCATGGAGCCCTGCGGGATGATGACCTTGAGCGGCTTCAGACACCCTGCGTTGAGCGGAATGTCGTCCTGCACCAGGGTGCGGAACACGTAGAGCACGGCCGCCATGCACACCGCCGTGGGCGCATTGAAGTTGTGCGTCTGCTGCGCGCTGGTGCCCGTGAAGTCGATCTCGGCGCTGCGGTTCTTGGCATCCACACGCACGGCAACGGTGATTTGCGAGCCATTGTCCAGCGGCAAGGTGAACTGGCCATCCTTCAGGCGCGTGATCACGCGGCGCACCGATTCCTCGGCGTTGTCCTGCACATGGCGCATGTAGGCCTGCACGACATCGAGGCCGAACTCGCTCACCATGCGGCGCAGCTCCTGCTGGCCCTTTTCGTTGGCGGCGATCTGCGCGCGCAGGTCGGCCATGTTCTGCTGCGGGTTGCGCGAGGGGTATTCGCCGCTTTCCAGCAAGGCGATCATCTCGGCCTCGCGCAGCACGCCGCGCTCGACCAGCTTCACATTGTTGATCTGCACGCCCTCTTCTTCGATGCGCGTGGAGAACGGAGGCATGGAGCCCGGCGTGATGCCGCCCACGTCCGCATGGTGGCCACGGCTGCCCACGTAGAAGGTGGGCTCGGCTTCTTCACCGATATAGACCGGCGTGATCACCGTGATGTCGGGCAGGTGCGTACCGCCGTGGTAGGGGTCGTTGAGCACGTACACGTCGCCCGGCTGCATGCGGCCCGCGTTGTCGCGGATCACGGTCTTGATGCTCTCGCCCATGGAGCCGAGGTGCACCGGCATGTGCGGCGCATTGGCGATCAGGTTGCCCGCCGTGTCGAACAGCGCGCAGCTGAAGTCCAGGCGCTCCTTGATGTTGACCGAGTAGGCCGTGTTCTGCAGCTGCAGGCCCATCTGCTCGGCGATGTTCATGAACAGGTTGTTGAACACTTCGAGCAGCACCGGGTCCACCGTGGTGCCTACGGCGTGCTGCACGGCACGCGCCACGCGGCGCTCCAGCAGCAGGTGGTCCAGGTCGGTGAGCTGCGCCTCCCAGCCGGGCTCGACGATGGTGGTGGCGTTCTTCTCGGCAATGATGGCCGGGCCGGGGATCACGTCGCCGGGGCGCAGGTCCTCGCGCACCACCAGGGCCGCGTCATGCCAGGTAGCCACGCCATCGGTGCCGCCGGTGTACATGCGCACCGTGCTGCGGCGCGGCACCTCGCGCGCGGGCTGCAGGGCGTGGCGCGGCTCCTCTGGCGCATCGCCCGGCACCACGGCCTCGACCGACACGGCCTCCACCACCAGGCCCTTGCCTTGCATCAGGAAAGCAAAGCGCTGGCGGTAGGCAGCCTCGAAGCTGACCGTGATGGCCTCGATGCTGCCAAATGGAACAATCAAAGCAGAGTCGCTGCCCTCATAGCGCACATGCACGCGCCGATGCACCGTGGCAGTGCCGTCGCCGGCCTGCTGCTCCAGTTCGGAGCGCGCGGCCGTGGCCAGGCGCTCCAGCGTGGACTCGATGCGCGCCAGGGCCTCGGGTGCCAGCTTGCACTCCACTGCCTGCTCGCGGATCACGTTCTGGTCCGCAAGACCCATGCCGTACGCGCTGAGCACGCCCGCCAACGGGTGCACGAACACACGCGTCATGCCCAGCGCATCGGCCACCAGGCAGGCGTGTTGCCCACCCGCGCCGCCAAAGCACTGCAGGGTGTAGCGCGTCACATCGTAGCCGCGCGCCACCGAGATTTTCTTGATCGCATTGGCCATCTGCTGCACGGCGATCTGGATGAAGCCGTGGGCCACATCTTCTGCGGCACGGCCCGTCTGGCCAGACAGGTCGGCGAACTTCTGCACGACCGCGTCGCCATCGAGCGCCTCATTGGCCCCATGGCCGAACACGCGCGGAAAGTGCGCCGGCTGGATCTTGCCGACCATCACGTTGGCATCGGTCACGGCCAGCGGGCCACCACGGCGGTAACTGGCCGGGCCGGGGTTGGCACCGGCACTCTCGGGGCCCACGCGAAAGCGTGCGCCATCGAAGCCGAGGATGGAGCCGCCGCCCGCCGCCACGGTGTGGATGCTCATCATTGGGGCGCGCATGCGCACGCCGGCCACCTGGGTCTCGAACTCGCGCTCGAACTCCCCGGCATAGTGGCTCACGTCGGTGGAGGTGCCACCCATGTCGAAGCCGATCACGCGCTGGTGCCCGGCCAGGCCGGCCGTGCGTGCCATGCCCACGATGCCGCCAGCCGGGCCCGAGAGGATGGCGTCCTTGCCCTGGAAGGCATGCGCGTCGGTCAGGCCGCCCGAAGACTGCATGAAGAACAACGGCACGCCCGGCATCTCGCTGGCCACCTGCTCCACATAGCGGCGCAGGATGGGCGAGAGGTAAGCATCGACCACCGTGGTGTCGCCGCGGCTCACCAGCTTCATCATGGGGCTGGTAGCGTGCGATGCGCTCACCTGCGTGAAGCCGGCTTCGCGCGCCAGGCGGGCGGCGGCTTCTTCGTGCGCGGTGTAGCGGTAGCCGTGCATGAAGACCACGGCCGCGCTGCGCAGGCCGGCGTCGTAGGCGGCCCACAGGCGCTCCTTCAGGTGCGCCTCGTCCAGCGCCTCGATCACCTCGCCATGCGCGCCCATGCGCTCCTGCGCCTCGATCACGCGGGTGTACAGAAGCTCGGGCAGCACGATGTGGCGGTCGAACAGGCGCGGGCGGTTCTGGTAGGCGATGCGCAGCGCATCGCGAAAGCCCTTGGTCGTGATCAGGAGCGTGGGCTCGCCCTTGCGTTCGAGCAGCGCATTGGTGGCCACCGTGGTGCCCATCTTCACGCACTCCACCACCTCGGGCGTCACCGGCTCGCCCGCCTTCAGGCCCAGCAGGTGGCGGATGCCGGCCACGGCCGCGTCCTTGTACTGCTCGGGGTTCTCGGACAGCAGCTTGTGCGTGACCAGACTGCCGTCGGGCCGCTTGCCGACCACATCGGTGAAAGTGCCCCCGCGGTCGATCCAGAACTGCCAGCGTGCGGGGTGGGTGGAGGCGGAAGATGCCATCGTCATGAAGTCTGTGTGTAGAAAGGAATGAACAATCGGGTGGCGTCGTTACCGACGGTGCGCACCCATTCGCGTGAAAAACGTTCGCCCAGGCGGCCGATCTCGCGGCCCAGGTCCAGCGACAGGCGCTCGACGGCCATGCCATGGGACTTGAGGTCGCCCACGGCATTGCGCAGCGCCGCCTCGCTCATGGTCCAGCCCCGGTCCTCGGCCACCTTGGCCGAGTCCAGCAGCCCCTTGCGCGCCGCGGGAGACAGCGCATCCATGGCCTTCTTGCTGGCAAACACCATGTTCTTCGGAATCCAGGCATTGAGCTCGTAGTAGAACTTGGCGTGCGTCCACACCTGGCTTTCGGCCCCGGTGGCCGACGACGTGATCATGGCTTCGATTTGGCCCGAGGCCAGGGCCTTGGGAATGTCGGCCGTGGCCACATCCACCGGTGTGGCGCCGAGCAGCTCGGCAATGCGCACCGTCGTGGCGTTGTAGGTGCGCATCTTCAGGCCCTGAAAGTCTGATTTGGTGCGCACCGGCTTGACCGAGAACAGGCCCTGCGGCGGCCAGGCCACGGCATACAGCGGCACCAGCCCCTTGGCGGCCAGAGCCGTCTCGATCAGCGGCGCCTGGTACTGCCACAGGCGCCGCGCATCCTTGTAGGTAGACAGCACGAAGGGCACCGAGTCGGCCCCGGCCAGGGGCACGTCCTTGACGATGCCAGCCATCAGCACTTCGCCTGCCTCGGCCTTGCCCGACTGCACCGCCCCGAAGATCTCGGGCAGCTTGACCAGGCTGTTGTTGGAATGCACGGCGATGGCCAGTTCCCCGCCCGAGGCCTTGCCCACGTCCTGTGCGAAAAGTTCCGCATTCTGGGTGTGGAAGGTTTCCGGCTTGTAGCCGGTGGCCAGCTTCCATTGCACCGCGGCGCGCGCCCCCACGCCCACCAGACCCAGACAACCGCCCAATACGGTGGCACCTGCGCCACCCAGCCAATCACGTCGCTGCACAGACATACATGCTCCCTTGAAGTGGATGAACATGCACCACCACAGCGCACACGGCCATCACAGGGATGCCGCCGAACGTGCTGCCTGGTCGTACATGCCCGAGAGCACACGCAGCAAACGGGCCAGCTCGCCGATGTCGCGGTTCAGGGCATCGTCGGCATGCAGCGCATCGATCAGGCAGCGCTCGCGGATCTCGCGGTAGCGCTGCACGTAAGCCCGGCCCACATCGGTGGCCGCATAGGTCACCTCCTTGCCGTTCTTCTGCGAGGCCACCACGCCCAGGTTCTGCAGCTTTTTCAAAGCGTAGTTCACCAGGTGTGTGTCTTCCACGTTCATGATGAAGCAGATGTCGGCCAGGCGCTTGTCACGCGCCCGGTGCGTCACATGGTGCAGCACCACCACATCCAGCGGTGTCAGGTCCTTGAGGCCCGCTGCCGACATGCAGTGCACCACCCAGCGGTGGAACGCGTTGCCCGCGACGATGAGCCCGAACTCGAACTCGCTCATTTCCGCGCTCTGCGCAGACACCAGGTGCGCTGACGAGACGATGGGGCCGGAATCGCCCTTGGCCCGGGCCGCAGGTTTCATGGAAAGCGCCTTTGCAGAAGTCGAAACTGGCACGGGATGTGCATGCACTCATTGTAGGCAAGTCACCAATGATTTGTTGGCAATTTGTCAACGTTCAGGCAAACACCTATGCCGTAACGAATTGCTTCCTATACAGTGGCATACCCCCCGTTTTCTACCTTGCGGAGCTATCAATGAAGCGTCGAATCCTTCCCCTCACCGCGCTGGCCATGGCCTGTTCCCTGTTCGTGCCTGCGGCTTTCGCACAGACCAAGTGGGACCTGGCTGCCGCCTACCCGGCCACCAACTTCCACACAGAGAACATGATGCAGTTGGCCAGCGATGTGGACAAGGCCACAGGCGGCAAGCTCAAGATCACCGTGCATGCCAACGCAGCGCTGTTCAAGGCCCCTGAAATCAAGCGCGCCGTGCAAGGCGGCCAGGCACAGATGGGCGAGATTCTGCTGGCCAACTTCCAGAACGAATGGCAACTCTTCGGTGTCGATGGTCTGCCCTTCCTGGCCGACAGCTACGACGAATCCAAGAAGCTCTACGCCGCGCAAAAACCCTTCCTTGAAAAGAAACTGGGCGAGCAGGGCATGACGCTGCTGTACGCAGTGGCATGGCCACCGCAAGGCATCTACACCAAGAAGTCCCTGGCGACCGCAGCCGACCTCAAGGGCATCAAGTGGCGCGCCTACAGCCCGGCCACTGCACGCATTGCCGAACTGGTGGGTGCGCAGCCCGTCACCGTGCAGGCTGCTGAGTTCTCGCAGGCGCTGGCCACGGGTGTGGTCGAATCGACCATGACCTCCGGTGCCACCGGCGTGGACAGCAAGCTCTACGAACACCTCAAGTACTACTACGACACCCAGGCCTGGTTGCCCAAGAACGCCGTGCTGGTGAACAAGAAGGCCTTCGACGCCCTCGAAAAACCCCTGCAGGACGCCCTGCGCAAGGCCGGCGCCGATGCCGAGGCACGCGGCTGGGCGGCCAGCGCCAAGGTCAACGCAGACACCCTGGCCAAGCTCAAGGCCAACGGCATGGAAGTGCTGCCGCCCCCCGCCGCACTGAAAGCGGACATGACCAAGGTGGGCGACACCATGCTCAAGGAATGGCTGGAAAAGGCCGGACCTGACGGCAAGGCGTTGATCGACGCCTACCGCAAGTAGTCACGCACCATGCGTCGTCTGCTTGATTTTCTGTACGACAGCGCCGCCGCACTGGCGGCGCTTTTCATGGTCGTCCTGCTCGGCATGGTGCTGCTGTCCATCGTCAGCCGCCAGCTCAGTTTCCACGTGCCGGGCACGGATGCCTACGCCGGCTACATGATGGCTGCCGCAGGCTTCCTGGCGCTGGCGCACACGCTCAAGCGCGGCGAGCATATCCGGGTGACCCTGCTGCTCAATGCGCTCAAGGGCAAGAGCAAGAAGGCTCTGGAGGTCTGGGCCCTGGCCGCTGCCTGCCTGCTGGCCGTGCTGTTTGCAGCCTACAGCTGCAAGCTCGCCTGGCAGTCATACGACTTCCACGACATCTCCACCAGCAGCGATGCCACTCCGCTGTGGATACCCCAGATCGCCATGGCGCTGGGCACCGTGATCCTGGCCATCGCCTTCATCGACGAACTGGTGCTGGAGCTCATGGGCAAGCGCAGCCAGGCATCCAGCAGCGAAATGCTGCGCAACGAATAACCCTGGTGCCAAGACATGAGTGATATTGCCATTACCGGCCTGCTGGTGTTGTCGCTGTTCCTGATACTGGGCAGCGGCGTGTGGATCGGCCTCACGCTGTCCGGTGTTGCGTGGATCGGCATGCAGTTGTTCTCGTCGCGCCCCGCAGGCGATGCGATGGCTGTGACCATCTGGGGGTCGGCATCGAGCTGGACGCTCACCGCCCTGCCGCTGTTCATCTGGATGGGAGAAATCCTGTTCCGCACCCGGCTCTCGCAGGACATGTTCAAGGGCCTGGCCCCCTGGGTGCAAGGCCTGCCCGGCCGCCTGCTGCACACCAACGTGGTCGGCTGCACCATCTTTGCCGCCGTGTCTGGCTCCAGCGCCGCTACCTGCGCCACCATCGGCAAGATGACGCTGCCCGAGCTCACGCGACGGGGCTACCCCGAGAAGATGGTCGTCGGCACACTGGCCGGTGCCAGCACTCTGGGGTTGCTGATCCCGCCATCGATCATCATGATCGTCTACGGCGTGTCGGCCGAGGTCTCGATCTCGCAGCTCTTCATCGCCGGAGTGCTCCCGGGCATTCTGCTGGCGGCGCTGTTCTCGGGCTACATCATGGTCTGGGCGCTGCGCAACCCCGACCAGGTTCCCGCCGCCGACACCAAGATGACCTTCATGGAGAAGCTCTCGGAGTCGCGCAGCCTGATCCCCGTGGTGCTGCTGATCGTGGCCGTACTGGGCTCCATCTACACCGGCTTTGCCACAGCCACCGAAGCCGCGGCCGTGGGCGTGGTCGGTTCGCTCATCCTGTCGACCCTGCAGGGTTCGATGAGCTGGGGCACCTTCAAGGAATCGCTGATGGGCGCCACGCGCCTGTACTGCATGATCGCGCTGATACTGGCGGGTGCTGCGTTCCTCACGCTGTCCATGGGCTACATCGGGCTGCCTCGGCACCTGGCCGAGTGGATCGCGTCCCTGGGGCTGAACCAGGCGCAGCTGATCTTCGCGCTGGCCGTGTTCTTCATCATCCTGGGCTGCTTCCTGGACGGCATCTCGATGGTGGTGCTGACCATGGGCGTGCTCATGCCCACGGTACAGGCTGCCGGCATCGACCCCATCTGGTTCGGCATCTTCATCGTGCTGGTGGTGGAGATGGCACAGATCACGCCCCCCGTGGGCTTCAACCTCTTCGTGCTCCAGGGCATGACGGGACGCGAACTGCCCTGGATCGCCAAGGTGGCAGCACCGATGTTCCTGCTAATGTGCGGCGCCGTGGCGCTGATCTACATCTTCCCGGGCATCGTCACCTGGCTGCCGCAGCAGATGGCGACGACGCGCTGAACGACGCGCAGCGGCAGCGGCACAGACGTGCCGCTGCCGCTGGTACATTGGCGCCATGCTGCCCATTCTTGCCATCTGTATCGGTGCCAGCCTGGGCGCGCTGGCCCGCTGGCGCCTGGGCCTGTGGCTCACCACAGGCACCTCCCTTCTGCCCTGGGGCACGCTGGCCGCCAACCTGGTGGGCGGCTACCTCATCGGCGTGGCCGTGGCGGTGCTCCAGGCCCTGCCGCAGCTTGATCCGGCATGGCGCCTGGCGCTGGTCACGGGCTTCCTGGGCGGGCTCACCACGTTCTCCAGCTTTTCGGCCGAGGTGGTGGCCATGCTGATGCAGCAGCGCTATCTGCTGGCACTGGGCACAACAGGCCTGCATGTCGCGGGCTCCCTGGCACTCACGGTGCTGGGCATCCAGAGCGCCACCTGGTTTCTGGCCCAGCGCGCCTGATCCGCCAGGTCTGCCTTGCAGGCGGGTCGGATTTCCTCACAAAAGAGCGACCCCGCACCGGAAACTGCCATGGAACCTCGGCACAATGGCCCCATGGACGCCAATACCCAACTCAACGAGAGCCGCCTGGCCGATGCCTGGGCCGAACTGCAGACCCATGCCTCCCAAGGCAATCCGCTGCATGCCGATGCCTACCGCCTGGCGTTCGCCGACCCCGAATTTTTGTTCCGCCGCGAGACGCGCGGCATCCGCTTCCAACTGGAGATGCTCAAGCCCGACCTGGGCCAGGCCGCACAGGGCATCGAGAGCACCGTGGTGGTCTATGGCAGCGCCCGCTTCGTTGCCCCCGATGAGGCGGCCGAACAGCTGACCGCAGCCGAGGCCAGCGGCGACGAGGCCCTCATTGCCAAGGCCCGGCAGGCCGTGCGCAATGCGCGCTACTACGACCTGGCGCGCCAGTTCGCCCGCCTGGTGGCCGAACACAGCGAACGCAATGCGCCGGCCGACCGCATCTACGTGTGCACCGGCGGCGGCCCCGGCATCATGGAGGCAGCCAACCGCGGCGCCCACGACGTGGGTGCGCTCAACGTGGGACTGAACATCGCCCTGCCCCACGAGCAAAGCGGCAACCGCTTCATCTCGCCCTCGCTGTGCTACAAGTTCCACTACTTCGCACTGCGCAAGATGCATTTCATGATGCGTGCCAAGGCGCTGGTGGCCTTCCCTGGCGGCTTCGGCACGCTGGACGAGCTGTTCGAGGTGCTGACCCTGGTGCAGACCGGCAAGGCCAAGCCCGTGCCCATCGTGCTCTTTGGCACCGACTACTGGAAGCGGCTGGTCAACTTCGACGTGCTGGTGGAAGAAGGCACGATCTCGAAGCAGGACCTGAAGCTCTTTCACTACACCGATGATCCCCAGGAAGCCTGGGACCTGATCAAGGCGTTCTACAAGATCTGACCTCCCCCTCTCACCACCGAAACGGTATCCATCAGCGTATCGGTGTCGGGGCGGGTGGAGCCGGAGGCAGCAGGATCACGCCGGGCGGCAGCACGAAGATGGGGATGGTGGTCGTCGGCGGTGGCGGCACCGGCCTGGGGGGCGTGGTCGTCGGGGGCGTGGTGGTTCCTGGCGTCGTGGTCCCTCCCGTGGCGGGCGGCGGCGTGGAGACCTGCGTAGTAGGCGGCGGCGGTGGCGGCACCACCTCGGGAGGTGGTATCGGAACCGGCACAGGCATGGGAGCAGGAACCGGCACGGGCACCGGTGCAGGGGGCGGCACTGGAACGGGGGCCGGTGGTGGTGCAGGAGTTGGTGGGGGTGGTGGCGGTAGTGGCACCACCGGATCGACCGGAGGTGGCACAATCGGCGGCGCTGGTGGTGGCGGAGGCACTGGCGGCGGCGGAATCACGAACACGCTGGTGCGGTGGCCATCGCCACCCAACTGATCGCCGGCCATCTGCGGCAGGGGCAGCGCGGGCAAGGGCAGCAGTGCGCGCGTGTTCGTGTACACCGGCAGCTTCTGGCTGGACAGCACCAGCACCGCCTCGCCGGCCTTCACGCCGACGCAACCAGCCTCGGTACAGACCTCGATTTCGTCCTGCTCGCCGGCCACCGTGAGCTGGCCCTGCGCATTGAAGCCCACCAGGAAGGCCGAGCCCCGAATGCCCACCACGGCCGTGGGCGTGATGACCTTGTAACTGCCCGGGTTGCGCTTGCCGATCAGGCCCGTGATCGCTCGCATGCCGCCGCGCAGCAAGGTCACCGCAAAGCCGTCCTGCGCCACGTCGCCACTGTCGGAATACCGGGTCACGGTGAACTGCGAGTCCGGGTACAGCGCCACCAGGCCGCCGTCGCTGAAGCGGATCTGGGCCCGCCCCGCACTGCCGGTGAGGAGCACATCGCCAGCGTCCACTTCGGCGCCCTTGGCCACGCCGCTGGTGGCATCGCCCCGGCGCAGGCTGACCTCGCCGGTGGCAAACTGCACCAGGCCGGCCGCAGCCAGGCCCGATGCCGGCCAGGCGGCCACCATGGCCATGAGCAGGGCGATACGGGACAGGCGAGGTTCGGTTTTCATGAAGCACCTCCTTTTTCTTTCTGCTTTACCCGACCCATGAAACTGGCGAGCCATAGGCCAGTGCCGCCGTGCAAGGGCCGCCCCGCCGCAGGGGCGGCGTCCCCCTGGGGGGAAGGCGCGAAGCGACTCAGGGGGGCCATCTAGAACTCGCGCCGAACGGTGACGGACCAGATGCGCCGCCGGTACTCCGACACGGGCAGCGTGGAATCGTTGTGCGTGCCGGTCCACTGCGGCGTGATGCGCCAGGCCGTGGTGGGAACCCATGACACCCCCAGCGAGGCATTCACCTGCCGGTCACGCCGCACCACAGCGAAGAACGGGTCGGCCGCGCCATAGCGGCGCCGCTCCCAGTCGAGGTTGGCGAACAGCGCCCAGTTGCGGGCCAGCGCCAGTTGTCCACCCGCACGCAGGCCCACCAGCCGGTGGCCCAGGTAGTCCACGCCGGCCGCGTCGGGCTCCTCGCGCCCGCCGTGCACGCCCGCATAGGCCACGCTGCCTTCGCGGAACACGTGGGCATACGTGGTACCCAGCACCGTACGCTGCACGTCGCGCAGCGGCTGCGTGGGGTAGTGCAGGCGCGCCGACTGCACAAAACTGCCCCACTGGCGAAAGCCATCGAGCCGGTAGATCCACTCGCCCAGCACCCCGCCGATGCTGCGCAGCCGCGTGCCATCCAGCGCATAGTAGGCGCCCTGCCCCTGCACGATCAATTCGTGGCGTTCCGAGCGCCAGGACACACCGGCGCTGGCATCGAACTGGTCGGAATCGAATGCGCCAGCCCCGCCCTCGTTGCGGCGTGGCGTACCCGCCGCCGCGCCGACCAGGGACCAGCGCGCGTCCATCACGTAGCGCCCGCGCACCGCCACCAGCGCCGCCAGGAAATCGGTCGACCGCGCCAGGGCCGAAGGCGCCAGCGTCCATGCCGGCGTGCCCGGCACCGGGGACGGGAGCAGCATCGATGCCGGCCCGGCGTTCACGTTCGAATCGTGGCCCAGCGCCAGCTCGGCATAGCCCTTGAGGCTGGAGCCGCCATCGCTTGCGGCCCGGTCGTAAGAGACCAGGAACTGGTCAATGCTGAGTGCGGCATCCACCGGGATGCCCTGTGCCCGGGCCAGGTCGGACAGGGCCAGCGCGCCGCGCTGGTCCCCCACGGCATACAGGGCGCGGGCCAGTGCCACCTGCGCGGCCATGTTGTCCGGCTGTGCGGCCACCACGCGCTCCCAGGCCATCACGGCGCGGCTGTACTGGCCTGCGGCATGGGCGGCGCTGCCCATGGCGGCGTCGAAGGCGGGGTCGCCCGCGCGGGCCGCTTCCTGGGCATCGAGCAGGTCAAAGGCCTCGCGGGCAGACCCACGTTGCACCAGGGCTGACGCCTGGTCGATCAGCGCGTCGGCCTGCGCCGCCACCACGGGCGCCAGCCACAGCAGGGATGAGAGGGCCAGCGGCCCTGCGCCACAGCGGGCGAGACGAAAAACACCCATGGGAAGTCTCCTCATGCGGGTTGGGCGTCTTGCCCCGAGAGAGCCGCAAGGCCACCAAGCCGGCACCCCAAAGCCGGGCCGGCCATGCAGCTTTTTGCAAACGATGTGAGCAGACGCTACCGAAATCTACTCCGATTTCAGCAGCAGAGGCGTTTTTTTACAAAAGGGCCGCCATCAGTGCACGGCCTGCGGCTTGCCCATGTTCCAGGCCAGGCGCGCACCGGCCCCCACGGCGGCGCCTACCACCCAGAACACCCCGCCCACGCCGATCACGGCACCGGCGGTGCCGAACAGCATGGGCATGAGCACGCTCGATGCGTTGATGGCCATCAGGCGCAAGCCCAGCGCCTCGCCATGGCGGTGGGAGGGCGTGATCTGGTGCAGCAGGCTCATCACCATGGGCTGCACCGAACCCAGCGCAAAGCCCAGCAGCACCGAGCACACGCCCATGGTGAGCGCGGTGGGCATCACCGGGTAAACCGCAAACAGCGCCGCCGTGGCGACCATGGCCGCGGCCACCACCACGCGCTCGCGCAGGTGCTCGGCCACCAGGGGCATCAGCACGCGGATGACCGCAGCGGCAATCGCAAACGCCCCCAGGATGGAGCCAATGACCGATGCCGACAGCCCGCGCTCATGCCCGATCAGCGGCACCACGAAGGTGTGCACATCCCAGCACGAGGAGAGGATCCAGTTGACGATGAGCAGGCGCCGGAACGGCACCTCGTTCATCAGGTCCCAGGCGCGCTGGGGCGGACCGCCGGCCGCAGCGATCACCGGGGGCAGCTCCACCGTGTCGCGCACCCAGAACCAGGTGGCCAGCGGCAGCAGCGCCATGAGCGCGAACGCAGCGCGGTAGCCCTGGGTGTCGCCGGCGATGACGCCGGCATGGTCGATCATGAGCCCGGCGCAGAACGGCCCGATGAAGTTGGACACCGCCGGCCCGATGGCCAGCCAGCTGAACACCTGCTTTAGCGCCGTGGCATCGTGCGCGGCGCGCCCCACATGGCGCTGCAGCGCAATGGTGGCCGCGCCCGTGGCGCCCCCCGTGGCCAGCGCCGCCAGGCACAGCACAGGGAACACCGGGAACACCAGCGCGGCGGCAGCGCCTGCGGTGGCCACGGCCACCGCATAGCCCACCGGGCGCTTGAGGCCATGGCGGTCGGCATAGCGCCCGGCGGGCAAGGCCAGGAACACCTGGGTGAGCGCGAACAGCGCCAGCAGCACCCCCACGGCGGCGGCGCTGTAGCCTTCGCGCAGGGCCAGCAGGGGGGCGGCCAGGCGCATGCCCGCCATGCAGGCGTGCACGCAGATCTGGCCGGCGATCAGGCGGGCCAGGGCCGCGTTCACAGCAGCTCGTCCTGCGCGTCGGCGGCCGACATCGGGGGCCGCAGCTTGGGCACGGCGCCGGCCACGTCGGGTGCGGGCAGGTCCTGCACGTCGCGCAGGCGCTTCTGGATGGCGCGGGTGCGCACGCCGACTTCTTCAAAGCGCTTGGCGGCCGAGTCGATGGACTTCTTGGTGGCCTCGACCACGTCGCCGAACTTGGCGAACTCGGTCTTGACCATGCCCAGCAGGCTCCAGACCTCGGACGAGCGCTTTTCGATGGCCAGGGTCTTGAAGCCCATCTGCAGGCTGTTGAGCATGGCCGCCAGGTTGGCGGGGCCGGTGATCATCACGCGGCAGTCGTTCTGCAGCGCCTCCACCAGGCCGGGGCGGCGGATCACCTCTGCGAACAGGCCCTCGGTCGGCAGGTAGAGCACGGCGAAATCAGTGGTATGCGGGGGCGAGACGTACTTGGCAAAGATCTTCTTCGCCTCAAGCTTGATCGAGGTCTCGAAGGCGTTGCCGGTCGAGGCGATGAGCCCCTTGTCCGCCGCGTCCTGCGCGTCCATGAGGCGCTGGTATTGTTCCACCGGGTACTTGGAGTCGATGGGCAGCCACACGGGGTGCTCGTCGCTCTTGCCCGGCAGGCGGATGGCGAATTCCACCAGGTCGTCGCTGCCTGGCACGGTCTTCACGTTGCGCGCGAACTGGTCGGGCGTGAGCACGTTCTCGATGATGGCGCCGAGCTGCATTTCGCCCCAGGTACCGCGCGACTTCACGTTGGTCATCACGCGCTTCAGGTCGCCCACACTGCCGGCCAGGGTCTGCATCTCGCCCAGGCCCTTGTGCACCTGCTCCAGGCGGTCGCTCACCAGCTTGAAGGACTCGCCCAGGCGCTGCTCCAGCGTGGCGTGCAGTTTTTCGTCCACCGTGCGGCGCATCTCTTCGAGCTTGGTGGAGTTGTCGGCCTGGATGGCGGCCAGGCGCTCGTTGAGCGCATTGCGCAGCTGCTCGGCATTGGTCTGGCTGCCTTGCAGCATGCCCGTGAGCTGCTGCGAGACGGCGTCCTGCAGCACCGAGAACTGGTGGCGGATCTGGTTGCCGTTGGCTTCGAGCTGGTCCTTGAGCGCGCCGGACATGGTGCCCAGCTGGCTCTGGATGTCGCCCTTGAGCGAGTCGAGCGTGGTGCGCGTGGCCAGGGTCAGCGCCTCGAAGCGCTCCTGGATGCGTTTTTCGAACAGCACCCCGCTCTCGGCCATGGCCTCGCGCGACTTGACGCTCTCGGCCGCCAGCCCCGCCGTGGTGGTGGTGAGCTCGGTGCGAAAACCCGTCAGAGTGTCCGACAGCTCCTTGCGCGCCACGGCCGAATCGGCCTGGCCCTGCGCCAGGTTGGCCAGCAGGGCCTTGCTGCTTTCCTCCAGCCGGCCCGCCACGGACTGCTGCAGCCCGTCGAAGCGCTTGGCCAGTTGTCCCTCGAACACGCCGAATGCCGCCAGCAGCTCGGCCCGGCCATTGCGCGACTCGGTCACGGCCTGGGCCAGGCGCTCGTCCACCGCGTGGCGCACGGTTTCGAGCGTGGCCTGCGTGGTCTGCGTGAAGCCGCGCATCTGCTGGGCCAGGGCTTCCATGGCCCCATCGTTGCGGGCCACGGCCAGTTGCGTGGCCTGGGCCGTCTGCTCCAGCGCCTGCAGGCGGGCGGCCAGCTCGGGCGGCAGATCGATGCGCGGGCGGCGCAGCAGCACGAGCACCAGCAGCAACAGGACAAGGGCCAGCGCGGCCAGCAGGATGAGGGTGTCGGTAGTCAAAAAAGAAGCCTGGCTAGGAGATTGCGCACCGATGCGGTGCGCGGTGGCAGGCGGCTATTGTGTATGCAAAAACGGATCAGCGTGCGCGTGGCACAGGGGTGTTGACAGGGGTCAGCGGTGCCCCAGCTTCGAAGAAGGCGATCAGGTTGTCCGCCGCCAGATTGGCCATGGCACGGCGCGTGGGCACGGTGGCGCTGGCGATGTGCGGGGTGAGCACCACGTTGGGCACGGTGAGCAGATCGGGGTGCACGCCGGGCTCACCCTCGAAGACGTCGAGCCCCGCCGCCGCGATGCGCTGCTCGCGCAGGGCCACGGCCAGGGCCGCGTCGTCGACGATGCCGCCGCGCGCAATGTTGATCAGCGTGGCCGTGGGCTTCATCAGCGCCAGCTCGGCCGCGCCGATGGTGTGGTGCGATGCCGGCGTGTAGGGCACCACCAGCACCACGTGGTCGGCCGTGCGCAGCAGCTCTTCCTTGCCCAAGTAGCGGGCCCTGCATTCGGCCTCGAGTTCATCCGACAGGCGCGATCGGTTGTGGTAGACCACGTTCATGCCAAAGCCGTGCGCGCCCCGGCGCGCAATGCCCTGGCCGATGCGGCCCATGCCGATGATGCCGAGCGTGCTGCCGTGGATGTCCGAGCCCGAGAACATGTCGTAGCTCCACTTGGTCCACTGCCCGGCGCGCAGGTAGTGCTCGCTCTCGGTCATGCGGCGCGCGGTTGCCATCAAGAGCGCAAAGCCGAAGTCGGCCGTGGTCTCGGTCAGCACGTCGGGCGTGTTGGTGCCCTGCACGCCTGCGGCGGTCATGGCGTCCACGTCGAAGTTGTTGTAGCCCACGGCCATGTTGGCCACGATGCGCAGGCGCGGCGTGGCCGCCAGCAGTCCCGCGTCGATGCGCTGGCTGCCGGTGGTGAAGGCGCCGTCCTTGTCGGCCAGGCGCTGGGCCAGCTCGGCCGGGGTCCAGATCACGTCCTCGGGATTGTCCTGCACCTCGAAGTGCTGGCGCAGGCGCTCGACGATGTCGGGGAAGATCGCGCGGGCGACCAGGATGCGGGGCTTGCTCATGAAAGTTCGATCTCCAGATCAGCGAAACCAGATGAAGGTCATCAGAATGAACAGCGGCACCAGAATGCCGCCCGACCACAGCATGTAGCCGAAGAAGCTGGGCATCTTCACGCCCCGGTCTTCGGCAATCGCCTTGACCATCATGTTGGGCGCATTGCCGATGTAGGTGTTGGCACCCATGAACACCGCCCCTGCCGAGATGGCGGCCAGCGTGGGTGCCAGCGTGGTCATGAGCACGGCCGGGTCGCCCCCGGCGGTGTTGAAGAACACCAGGTAGGTGGGCGCGTTGTCCAAAAAGGAGCTGAGCGCCCCCGCAGCCCAGAAGTACATGGCCGGGTCGGGCGAGCCGTCGGCCCGCGTGACAGCCGAGACGATGGCACCGAACGGGCCGTTGACGCCGGCCTTGAGCATGGCGATCACCGGGATGATGGTCAGGAAGATGCCCGCGAACAGCTTGGCCACCTCCTGCATCGGGCCCCAGCCGAACTGGTTGTCCGCATGTACCTGGGCGGGGGTGAGCTTGAACGATACCAGCGCCACGACGATCAGGCCGACATCGCGCATCAGCCCGGGCAGGCCGACCTCGGCGCCAGCTATGGTCCAGGACACCGACGACTTCCAGAAGCCGCTCGCCAGCACCAGCGCCACCACCACGCCGAGCAGCACGAAGTTGAGCTTGCCGTCGAATCCGATGGCCCGGCTGTCGGGCGTGGGGTCCACCGGCAACGTCTCTTCGCGCCGGTGGTAGTACCAGGAGTCCAGGGCGTAGAAGATGGCCAGCAGCGCGCCCACCAGGAACAGGGTCTCCGGGAAGATGTGGCTGACCGTCCAGAAGAAGTCCACGCCCTTGAGGAAGCCCAGGAACAGCGGCGGGTCCCCCAGCGGCGTGAGCGATCCGCCCGCGTTGGAAACGATGAAGATGAAGAACACCACCACATGCGCCACGTGCTTGCGGTTGTCGTTGGCGCGGATCAGCGGGCGGATCAGCAGCATCGATGCGCCCGTGGTGCCCATGAAGCTGGCCAGGACCGCGCCGATCGCCAGGATGGCGGTGTTCAGCCCCGGGCTGCCATGCAGGTTGCCACGGATGTAGATGCCGCCGGACACCGTGTACAGCGCCGTCAGCAGGATCACGAACGGGATGTACTCGGCCACCAGCGCATGCACCAGGCTGATGCCTGCGGCCGGGGCACCGAACATCACGGCAAACGGCGCCAGAAAGGCCAGGCCCCAGGCAGCCGCCACCTTGCCGAAGTGGTGGTGCCAGAAACTGGGCACCAGCAAAGGCATGAGGGCGATGGACAGCAGCAGGCCGGCAAACGGAACACCCCACAGCACGGACAAGGCGCTGCCATCGATGTCCGCCGCCATGGCCATGCCCGGCAGCGCGGCAAGGCCCGCAAGGGCCAGCCAGCGTGAAATCTTCATACGCATAACTCCATCAACTCAAAAATCGGGGTGCGCCGCTGGCGCAGAGCGGTCAGGCGCTGGCGGGAATGTCGAACACCTGGCGCAGGTAGGCCAGGTACTTCTCGTCGTCGCACATGCCCTTGCCGGGGGTGTCCGACAGCTTGGCCACGGGCTGGCCGTTGCACTGCGTCATCTTGATCACCACCTGCAGCGGCTCGTGCTCGGGCGGGCTGCCCAGGTCGTTGGTCAGGTTGGTGCCGATGCCGAAGGCCAGCTGGCAGCGGCCACGGAACTGCTGGTACAGCTCGATGGTGCGCGGCACGGTGAGGGCGTCGCTGAAGATCAGCGTCTTGGTCAGCGGGTCCACACGGTTCTTGCGGTAGTGGTCCAAGAGGCGCTCGCCCCAGGCGAACGGGTCGCCGCTGTCGTGGCGTGCGCCATCGAACAGCTTGCAGAAATACAGGTCGAAGTCGCGCAGGAAGGCGCTCATGCCGTACACGTCGGACAGGGCGATGCCCAGGTCGCCCCGGTACTCCTTGGCCCACACCTCGAAGCCGAAGACCTGGCTGTCGCGCAAGCGTGGGCCCAGCGCCTGGCAGGCCTGCAGGTACTCATGCGCCATGGTGCCCAGCGGCGTCACGCCCAGCTTCATCGCATACAGCACATTGCTGGTGCCGGCGAACTGGCCGGGCCCCACGGGCGCGCCGGGCCGGCGGTCGCCCGTGCCCAGGCGCGCGCACAGCACGCGCAGCACTTCCTCGTGCCAGGCGCGGCTGAAACGCCGGCGCGTGCCGTAATCGGCGATCTTGAGCTCCGACAGGCCATCGGCCTGCAGTTGGGCGATCTTGGTGTCCAGCCGGCGGCGGCCCTCGGGGAAATTGGGCACCTTCTGCGTGTTGCGAAAGTAGACCTCGTTGACGATGGCCAGCACCGGGATCTCGAACAGGATGGTGTGCAGCCAGGGCCCGCGGATGGTGATCTCGATCTCGCCGTTGTGCTGCGGCGTGATGGTGATGTACTTCTCATTCAGGCGGAACAGCCCGAGAAAGTCCACGAAGTCGCTCTTGATGAAGCGCATGGAGCGCAGGTAGGCCAGCTCGGCGTCCTGGAAATGCAGGCTGCACAGCGAGCGGATCTCGTCGCGGATCTCGTTGGCGTACGGCGCCAGCTGCACGCCGGGGTTGCGGCACTTGAAGCGGTACTCGACCTGCGCCCCGGGGAATTGGTGCAGCACCACCTGCATCATCGTGAACTTGTACAGGTCGGTGTCGAGCAGGCTGGTGATGATCATTGTCGAAGCGGGCCGCGGCAGATGGCCCAAGGAGCGCCGCCAGTCAGGGGCAGCAAAGCCGCAAAGTGTAGGCCATCGGGCGCCTTGCTGCAGAGCATGTCCGCCCGGGGTTTGCGCCTATGGACGGACGGCCTGGATCAGCCAGCCACCTGCAGTGCCTGCAATACCTGGCGCAGCGCTTGGGGCACCGGCACCGGGCGGCGCGTTGCGCGGTCCACATACACGTGGATGAAGTGCCCGGCCGCAGCGCAGAGCGGCTCGCCTTCGGCGAACAGCCCCACCTCGTAGCGCACGCTGGAGCCCCCCAGCCGCGCCACGCGGATGCCGGCCTCCACCATCTGCGGGAAGGCCAGCGGCGCGAAGTAGTTGCACTGCGTCTCGATCACCAGGCCGATGGTGGTGCCGGCGTGGATGTCGAGCACGCCCTGCTCGATCAGGTGCGCGTTCACGGCCGTGTCGAACCAGCTGTAGTACACGACGTTGTTCACGTGGCCATAGACATCGTTGTCGGCCCAGCGGGTGCTGATGGAGCGGAAGGCGCGGTAGGCGCTGCGCGGCTGCGGGGCTGGCCGCGCGGAGGCTGCGCAAGAAGCGGTATCGGTCATGGTCAAACAGAGGGTTGCAAGAAATTCTGCCAGCGCTGCTGGTACTGGTGGGCCACGCGCCAGGTGGTGAGCTGGGCCTGCACGGTGTCGGCAATGTCCGTGCCGTAACCGCCGCCCATGGCAAAGGCCACGGGCACGCGCCGCTGCCAGGCCCAGTCGAACACGCGCCGGTCACGCGCCTCCAGCCCGTCGTGGCTGATGTGCAGGCGCCCCAGGCGGTCGCCCACATGCGGGTCGGCCCCGGCCAGGTAGAGCACCAGGCCGGGAGCGAAGCGCTGGTCCAGCGTGTCGAGCGCCTGCTCCAGGGCCTGCAGGTAGTCGTCGTCGCCACAGCCGTCGGGCAGCTCCACGTCCAGGTCGCCCGCTTCCTTGCGGAACGGGAAGTTGCGCGCGCCGTGCAGCGAGAGGGTGAACACCGAGTCGTCGCCCTGGAAGATGCGCGCCGTGCCGTTGCCCTGGTGCACATCGAGGTCGATCACGGCCACCCGCAGCGGCAGCGGGTTGGCGCCCATGGCCGAGGCGGCGCGCGCATGCTCGTCCTGCATCAGCCGCGCGGCCACGGCCATGTCGTTGAACACGCAAAAGCCGCTGCCCTTGTCGGCATAGGCGTGGTGCGTGCCGCCAGCCAGATTGCCCGCGATGCCGCCCCCCTCGCCAGCCGCCATGGCCACGCGGCAGGCCGCGATGGTGGCGCCCACCGAGCGGCGCGCGCGCTCGGCCATGGCCGGGCTCCACGGAAAGCCGATCTCGCGCTGCGCGGGCGCCGGCAAGGTGCCGGTGGCGATGGCGTCGATATAGCCCGGCGTGTGGGCCAGGGCCAGCTCGCTGTCGGTCGCGGGCGGCGCCACCTGCAGCGCCACGCCCGGCAGGTGCGCAGCCACGGCGTCGCGCAACAGGCGGTACTTGGCCATGGGAAAACGGTGCCCCTCGGGCAGCGGCAGCACAAATTGGTCTGCGTAATAGGCATGCATGACGCCATTGTGGCAACGGCAGCGCTGTTGGGGTGTCACCTCTAAATTGCTGCAGCGCAACAAAAAGCACTTGCAATCATCCACCAAGTCCCTAAAATTCAACCCATGCTGCACTGCAACATGACTCACCAGGTCAACGACAGCGCAGATTGTCTGTAAACCACCTCGGCCCCCCGGGCCTTACTTTTAGGAGATATGACATGTCGCTGACCGCTGAACAAATTCTGGCATCCCACAAGGCCAACATCGAAACCCTGTTTGGTCTGACCACCAAGGCTTTCGAAGGCGTCGAAAAGCTGGTCGAGCTGAACGTGACCGCTTCGCGCGCTGCCCTGTCGGAAGCCTCCACCCACACCCAGGCTTTCCTGGGCGTGAAGGACGCACAAGAACTGCTGGCCCTGCAAGCCGGCCTGTTCCAGCCCCTGGCTGAAAAGACCGCTGCCTACAGCCGTCACCTGTACGACATCTCTTCGGGCACCGCAGCCGAATTCGGCAAGGCTATCGAATCGCAAGCTGCTGACGCTCAAAAGAGCTTCACCAACCTGGTCGACAGCGCTGCCAAGAACGCCCCAGCCGGTTCCGAAACCGCCGTGGCCGTGATGAAGAGCGCCGTCTCTGCTGCCAACAACGCGTTTGAATCGGTGCAAAAGGCCGTCAAGCAAGCGTCGGACGTGGCCGAAGCCAACTTCAACGCCGTGGCCAGCACCGCTGCCAACGCCGCCAAGACCGCTGCTCCCCGCAAGCGCTAAGCCATCTACTGCGTCTGGAGTGCAGACTCTAGGCGCAACGCAGGGATTACCCTGATAATTCAACCCATGGCCCGGAACGCAGTTCGGGGCCCCCAGTTGTCTCCTTGGATCCTCTCGAAACCCCCGTTTCCTGGATCCAATTCAAAGCCCGGTTACCCCCGGGCTTTTTTTTGTCCGGTTTGCTCCTCATTTAATAGCATTCAGGCGGCCTGCGATTTCGCTTGCCATGGATGGATCCACGCCCTTGGAGCACGGCATCAAATCCATCCCTCCCCCCTTGGTTTTTATTAAGAATAATTCGCGTTTGTTTTATCATCGCACCGTCGTTACACCTCGAAAGATGCATTCCATGTCGAAGACCGTGAAAGCCCTGCTGACCGCCTGCGCACTGGCCGCAGCCGCTGGCGCCGTATCTGCCCAGGAGCAGGTGGTGAACCTGTACTCGGCGCGCCACTACTCCACGGACGAAGCGCTGTACACCGGCTTCACCAAGGCCACGGGCATCAAGATCAACCGCGTGGACGCGGACGATGCCGGCATCCTGGCGCGCCTGAAGGCCGAGGGCACCGCCTCCCCCGCCGACGTGATCCTGCTGGTGGACGCAGCGCGCCTGTACAAGGGCGAGGTCGATGGCCTGTTCCAGCCCATCCAGTCCAAGGTGCTGAGCGACGCCATCCCCGCCAACCTGCGCAGCATGCCTGCGGCCGATGGCGGCATTGCCTGGTTCGGCCTGTCCACCCGCGCCCGCGTGATCGTCTACAACAAGGTCAAGGTGCAAAAGGAAGATGTGGACACCTACGAGGAACTGGGCGACCCCAAGAACAAGGGCAAGCTGTGCATCCGCTCGGGCTCGCACCCCTACAACCTGAGCCTGTTCGGCGCCGTGACCGAGCACATGGGCGAGCAAAAGGCCGAGGCCTGGCTCAAGGGCATGGTGGGCAACCTGGCCCGCGCCCCCAAGGGTGGCGACACCGACCAGATCAAGGCCGTGGCATCGGGTGAATGCGATATCGCCGTCACCAACAGCTACTACCTGGCGCGCATGATGCGCTCGGGCAAGCCCGAAGACGTGGCCGTGGTCAACAAGGTGGGCGTGGTGTTCCCCAACCAGCAATCGTGGGGCACGCACCTGAACATCGCCGGCGGCGCCGTGGCCAAGAACGCCAAGAACCGCGACAACGCCATCAAGTTCCTCGAGTACCTGGCCAGCGCCGAAGCGCAGAACTACTTTGCCAACGGCAACAACGAGTGGCCCGCCGCCAAGGGCCTGCACATCGACAACCCGGCGCTCAAGGCCATGACGGGCAATGCGCCCTTCAAGAGCGAGACCATCCCGATCAGCGCCGTAGGCGCCAATGTGACCAAGGTGCAGCAGATGCTGGACCGCGTGGGCTTCCAATAAGCCCACCACCCTGCCCCGGCCCCGGCCGGCGGCACCCCGATCAAGCCCGGCAGCGCCCGGGCTTTTTTGCGCCCGCATGGAGCTGGGCCATAATTGACGTTTACGTTAACGTCACTTACTTTTCAGGAGACAGCACATGGACATCAAGGGCAAGGTATTCATCGTGACCGGCGGCGCATCGGGCCTGGGCGAAGGCACGGCGCGCATGCTGGCCGCCCAGGGCGGCACCGTGGTCATTGCCGACATGCAGGCCGACAAGGGCGAAGCCGTGGCCAAGGACATCGGCGGCGCCTTCGTGAAGTGCGACGTGAGCAACGAGGCCGACGGCCAGGCCGTGGTGGCCAAGGCCGTGTCACTGGGCAAGCTGGCCGGCCTGGTGAACTGCGCCGGCATCGCCCCCGCGGAAAAGACCGTGGGCAAGAACGGCGCGCACGCGCTGGCCGTGTTCAGCAAGACCATCACGGTGAACCTGATCGGCAGCTTCAACATGATCCGCCTGGCCGCCGAAGCCATGAGCAAGAACGAGCCCGAAGCCACCGGCGAGCGCGGCGTGCTGATCTCCACTGCCAGCGTCGCCGCGTACGACGGCCAGATCGGCCAGGCCGCCTACGCCGCATCCAAGGGCGGCGTGGTCGGCATGACCCTGCCCATCGCTCGCGACCTCGCGCGCAACGGCATCCGCAACATGACCATCGCCCCCGGCATCTTCGGCACCCCCATGCTGTTCGGCATGCCCCAGGAAGTGCAGGACGCACTGGCCGCCGGCGTGCCCTTCCCCAGCCGCCTGGGTACCCCGCAGGACTATTCCAAGCTGGTCAAGCACATCCTCGAAAATGACATGCTCAACGGCGAAGTGATCCGCCTGGACGGCGCGATCCGCCTCGCACCGAAGTAAGCGCCCTGAAGCAACCGACAACGCCCTGGCCTGTGCCGGGGCGTTGTCGTTTACGGAGCCTGCCCAGGCGCCACCGTCACGCACCGTCCGCAGCCACCGTCGCGGGCAATGCGCCGTCACCCACGCCCAGGGGCCGCTGCATCAGCACCGTATCGAGCCACTGCCCGTGCTTGAACCCCACCGACCGCAGGGCCCCGATGCGCGCAAAACCCATGCGCGCATGCAGCGCGATGGAGCCCGCATTGCCATCGCCCTGCCCTATGGTTGCCAGCATCTGGCGCCAGGGCCCGGCCTCGCAGCGCGCGATGATCGCGGCCAGCAGCGCGGCGCCAAGGCCCTGCCCCGCCATGCCCTGCGCCACATAGACCGAGTCCTCCACCGTGTGGCGGTAGGCCGAGCGCGGGCGGTACAGCGTGGCATAGGCATAGCCGGCCACCACGCCATCAAGCTCGGCCACCAGGTAGGGCAGGCCCGCGGTGCGCACAGCGGCAAGGCGTGCGCGCAGCTCGTCCACGCCGGGTGGCACCTCCTCGAACGAGGCCAGGCCATGGAGCACGTGGTGGGCATATATCGCCTGGATGGCGGGCAGATCGGCGTCGGCGGCATCGCGCACGTGCGGCGCCGCGAAAGAGGAGGAAAGGGGCGAAGTAAGCGCAGAAGAAGAATGCATGGCGCCAGTGTGGCGCGCCACAGCCCATAAAAGAAGCTTTCACACCTTATGCAAAGTATGAGAAATTCTTTGGCATGGAACGCATCAACCTCGACCAACTGCACGGCTTTGCCACCGCCATCGAACTGGGCAGCTTTTCGGCCGCCGCCCAGCGGCTGGACCTGACCCAACCCGCCGTGAGCCTGCAGGTGCGCCAGCTCGAAAAGCGCTTGGGCACGCCGCTGGTGGAGCGCGTTGGGCGCGTGCTGCGCCCCACTGCGGCGGGCGCGGAGTTGATGGTGCACGTGGCCCGCATCGATGCTGCCGTGGCCGACGCTCTGGCCGCCGTGGCCCACCACGCCAGCGGCACCACAGGCCGCGTGCGCCTGGGCACCGGCGCCACGGCCTGCATCTTCTTGCTGCCGCCGGTGCTGGGCGCGCTGCGCCAGCGCTTTGCGGGCCTGGAGATCACCGTGCGCACTGGCAACACCACCGACATCGTGCAGGCCGTGGAAGACAACACGCTGGACCTGGGCCTGGTGACCCTGCCCGCCAGTGGGCGGATGCTCGACGTGACGCCCGTGCTGCAGGACGCCTTCGTCGCCATCGCGCCCAAGGGCACCGCCCTGCCCAGGAAGGTGACCGCCGCCGACCTGGCCCGCCACCCCGTGCTGCTGTTCGAGCCCGGCGGCCAGACGCGCCGTATTGCCGACGCCTGGTTCGCCAAGGCAGGCGTGGCCCTGCAGCCCGCCATGTCGCTGGGCAGCGTGGAAGCGATCAAGGAGCTGGTGGCCGCCGGCCTGGGCTGCGCCGTGCTGCCCGGCATGGCCGTGCAGGGCAGCCATGGCAACGCCGTGGAGGTGCGCCCGCTGTCACCACCCCTGGCCCGAACCCTGGCCGTGGTGGTGCGCAAGGACAAGCGGCTGCACCGGGGGTTGAGGGAGACGGTGGCGGCCTTGCAGGCGCTGGGGTCGCCCCGCACCGCGCACAAGCGCTCCCAGGCCACGAAACTGCTGCAGTCCTAGCAGGCTGAAGAAATACCTCCCGACCGGCGTTTCCCAGAAATCTTCGACCTCGTAGAACGCGCTACAAGCGACTTTTCTGACGCTGGCAAGGGGTAAGGCACCCTCGAATCGAACAAATTTCCGATCCGAGAACAGTATTTCTTCAGCCTGCTAGGTGGCGGCCCGGGTCACCCACCGAACCTGCTTCCTGTACGGACCGTGCACCCCATTGCTCCGTTTGCGCTAAAGTCCGTGCGCCTGGAATACCCGTGGTGCGCGGCCGCCCGGCCTCGCACCCGGTCCGTAACGGGAATCGGTTTGCAAACGAAAACACAAGGAGGGTGCCATGGAGCCAATTTTCGGATTTATTCTCTACTTCGTCGCAGTCGTCACCGTGGTCGTCATCGCCCACAAGAGAGGTCAGAAAGTTTGGCTTTATGGTCTTATCTGCATCGTCGCTGCACCCGTGGTTGCACGGCTTACGTATGGGGTGAGCGGCTCGGGAACCACAGCAGGCCTCGCCGCCTTCCTGGTGCCCATTGCAGCGCTGTTCGTGGCACTGTCAAGCAACACCAGCCAGCAAAAGGCAGTGGCCACCGGCGAACATGGAGACTTCAAGAAATGCCCCTTCTGCGCAGAATCGGTGCGCAAGGAAGCCATCAAATGCAAGCACTGCGGCAGCGACCTGGCTGCCGACCCCACGGCGTGACGCAAGCCATCATCGGCAAAGCGAAAAGCATTGCTGCAGGCCCCCAAAGCCTCCGAGCAGTGCATCTGCCTCCCGTGCCGCGCTTGATTCGGCGAGGAGCAAATCAGCAGCGCTGACACCTGGGTTACCCATAGTCCCATCGGCATCCGCAAGGCCAGCTCAAGGAAAGCCGCGCAGGCTGCGGTCCTTTCTGGCCTGTTCCAGTCGGCGCTGGCGCCCCTCTTTGTCCACGGCGTCCATCTCCTCGTCCAGCAGCACCTGCCAGTCGTAGCCAACCCGCGTCTCCTTCGCCATCGTCAAACCGATCTGCACTGTGTACAGGCCATTGGGGTTCTGCCGGTCCGGTGAGTAGATCTGGATGGTCAACTGGTACTGGCCGCAGCGCATGTCCAGCACCACCCCGCCAAAGCCGTCCCGCTCACGCACGCACGGCCCACGGTAGAGCGTGGGCAACAGGTCTCTGTACTTTTCGGCCAGGGTGAAGGCGGCGGTTCGCTCCGGCAGGCTCTTGGTCGCGTAGATGTTGCCGATGGTGTAGGTCTTGGGGGTGGTGAGCAGTTCGAGCTTCTCGAACTCGGGCGGGATCTCGGGCTTGTCGACAATGATGATGGCCCGCCCCTGGCTCCAGTAGCCCATGGTGGTCGGGGTCGTCGCGAGGCGGGCACCCAGGCGGTGGCCGAACAGGTCGCCATCGGTCACAGCGGCGGATGCGGCTGTGCAGACGCTGCCCCCCAAGGCGATGCAGCAGCCCGCCTGCCATGCGGCCCGCCTCCAAGCTGCAAATCCTTGATGGATCATGGATGTTCTCCTGTGCATCGCCAGCCGGACCAAATCGTAGCGGCTGCAGCGCGCCGCCGCCGCCCACGGCCGCCCCCAAGCTCACAGCTCGGCCTTCAACCGGGCAACCACCGCCTTGATCGCGTTCTCGTTGCGTTTGTAGTAGGACCACTTGCCGCTGCGCTTGACGGTGACCAGACCGATGCGCGCAAGGTCTGCCAGGTATTTGGATGTGGTGGAAAAAGCCAGGCCCTGGCCCGCCTGGATGGACGACACGCACACGCCATCCTGCACAGGATCACCCTCGTCCTGCGGCGGAAAGCTGGTGCGGGGCGACTTGAGCTTGCGCAGGATCTCCATGCGCTGCTCGTTGGCCAGGACATCCAGAATCTGTATGAGGGGTAGCTGTTCTTCGTTCATCACTCGGCTGCGGGTTCAGGGCTGCTTCGCATGCCATGTGCTGCCATGCCGAAGATGGAAACGACTCTAGCAGCTTGCTGAGGCCAGTGCGGTGCCGAGGGTTCTGAAACCGGCCGCCTTACCAGAGAAGGCACCCACCACGCCCCCGCGCACACGTAGGCCCTGAATGCAGCGTGGGCAATTTCAACGCAACGTCATTTCGCAAAACATCGATATGACAATAGAGCCTGCGCGCTGCTGATGAAGCCGTTCAGGCGCTCACCAGCGTGCAGCAGATGGCCGTCGCACGCCACCTGCCCCAGCCCAACCGTTACTGAAGGACAGTGAAATGAAAGCAATCGTTCTGACAAAATTTGGCGGCCCCGACAGCTTTGAGCTGCAGGATGTGCCGGTTCCCGAAGTGGGCATCGGCGAGCTGCTGGTGCGCGTGATGGCCACCGCCATCAACCCGCTCGACTACCAGATTCGCCGGGGCGACTACCCCGACCATGTGCCCCTGCCCGCCATCATCGGCCACGACGTATCGGGCGTGGTCGAAAAGGTGGGCCCTGGGGTGACAGGCTTTGCAGTGGGTGACGAGGTGTTCTACACCCCCAAGATCTTTGGCCCCAAAGGGGGCTCGTATGCCCAGTACAACGTGGTTCCCGAAGCGCTGGTGACCCACAAGCCGGCGAACCTGTCGCACGAGGAAGCCGCCTCGACCACCCTCGTCGGCGGCACCGCCTGGGAGGCACTGGTCACGCGCGCCAAGTTGCACCCGGCCGAGTCCGTGCTGATCCACGGCGGAGCGGGTGGCGTTGGCTCCATCGCAATACAGCTGGCCAAGGCGATGGGGGCCACCGTGTACACGACCAGCAGGGGCCATGACCTGGAGTTTGTTCGCCAACTGGGCGCGGACCATGCCATCGACTTCACCGGCAAGAACTACACCGAAGAGATCGCCGCACTGACGGGGCGCCAGGGGGTGAACGTGGTGCTCGACACCATTGGCGGGCTGACCCTGAGCCAGTCGCCCCACGTGCTCGCCGATGGCGGCCGGGTCGTGACCCTGGTGGACCTGGCCACGCCCCAGAACCTTGTCGCCGCATGGGGCGTGAACGCCGAGTACCACTTTGTCTTCACCCGCCAGAACCGGGGCAAGCTGCAGGCATTGAAGACGCTGCTGGAAAGCGGGCGCATCCGCCCGGTCATTGGCGCCAGGTTCTCGCTGGCGCAAATCCCGCAAGCCCACACCGCCCTGGAGCGAGGCGAGGTCGATGGCCAACCCATCCGCGGAAAAGTAGTGATTTCGGTTGCCTGATCCAGGCAGGTATGCCCTGGCAGGCCCACCCTGCCAGGGCTCAACCCAATCGACCAACCCATCTATCTGCATACAAGGAAACCGCTTCATGTCGACCACCGCACAAGTTCTTGACAGCCACGAAGCCGCTCTGGGCGAGCAGAACGCCGCCAAGGTATCAACCCACTACGCACCGGACGCCGTGGTCATCGCCAACGGCAACACCTACCATGGCCCCGAAGCAATTGCATCGATGTATGCCAAGTTGATCCATGCACTGCCCGACGCAGCCTGGCGCACCAACGTGGCTGTGGTCCACGAAGACCTGGCCTATGTGGAATGGGCGTGCGAGTCTGCCGTGTCGAAGGTGGAGTTCGGAACGGACACGTTCATCGTGGCCGATGGCTTGATCACGCGGCAGACGGCGAGCTTTTCGGTCATCGACAACAACTGACCGGATTGCGGTCTGTCTGTCGCAAAGCCCGGCAGCACCTGCTCGAAAACTCTTTGGTTCGCCCGACGACCTGACGATCAGACACGACGCATCGGGACGACGGAGCGGCAGATCACGCCAAAAGGCCAGACAACACGCGGGCCGGTACTTGGCTGTCCCATTGCGGAGTCGGGGACACCTCATCTATTCCAATGTCAAACACACCGTCATCGAACCTCACTCCGCAGGCCTCCATGGCTGCTTTATGTGCCGCGTGAAAGGCATCGAAGCGTTTGCCGTCCACATCCGCAAAGTTGTGGTCATCGGGGCAGCCCAGGTCGTCCCAGCACTCCATTTCAAAGCGCGCGTCCATGGCCTGCTCAAGGGTCACGCCCATTCTCTCCAGCGTGGCCATGGCGGCTGCCTTCGCTCGCTCCAGGGTCTCAGGCGAACAGTTGAGGTGTGGTGCGTAGATCGTGATCGTGTATGTCATGGTGAGGCTCTCCATTGAGGTGTTCGACTGGCGGTGGTGTGAGCAGTCGCTGTGCTTGCTGAACAGTGCCGAATAGCCATGCGCCCACGTCACGGGCCTCGATGGATATGACACTGCGCTTGTCCTGGTGAGCGCGAGGTCGTCGGGTCGTCGGGTCCAACTTGGGCTTGTGCATGCGGGACATCACCGGGTGGTCGTCGGCGTTGACCGTGAGCATCGAATAGCTCTCGAAGGGCTGTCCCGTCGCTAGATCAACCCACGTATTCCACAGGCCCGCCAGCGCCCACGGCCTACCGTCAACCCGATGGAACCGCCACCACACATTGGCGCCGGTCTCCCAGCACGGCTCATCGAAGCTCAAAGCGGGTATCAGGCACCTCTGACCGCGCAGCCACGGATCGCGGTAGCTCGGCTTGGACAGCAGTTCCTCTGACCTGGCGTTGCTGGTGGTGAAGGCCACCTGGTGCGTCGCGCAGAAGCCCGGGATGAGTCCCCATTGGCCAATGACCAGCTCAACGGGGCTAGCGCCACCACCGGGTGCTCTCCTCACAAACGGGCCCGCGTATTGGGGGTGCAGCACCTCCTCCCACCAGCGATTCGGGTTGCGGTTACCTATGTGCCAGTCACGCTCAATGTCGCGGTCGTGGGGAGGGATGTACCGGGTGCACATGGTGTAACACTGTACATATTTACAGTATTTTCCGATACAGTCATCCCCATGCGAGTGAAGGTCATGTTGGTGCGGGAAGAGGGTCAGCTGCAGGTCCCGGTGCGCCGGCGGGGCTATGGAGACCTGTGGCTGAAGCACGAGAAGTCGGTGGGCGAGGACAAGACCTATGAGGTGCTGGAAGCCCTGGGATCAGGCTTCCCGAAGCTGTATGAGCCCCGGTTGACGTACATCACCGCAGGGATGATCCGGTTCATTGGGTACGAGCGGATCGACCGCGTTTGGTACATGCAGGAGTGGTACTGTGAAATCGACCGATCCAAATAGGCACCTGTGGGTCGGCGGGGCTGACGAGAACATCCCCAGGGGCCACCCTACCCTCCTCCGGGTTCCCGCCAAGAACGGCGCCGTTCTGGATGACCGCGTACTGCCGTTGCCCATTGATCACTACGAGGTACTGCGCCACGGGGAATGGTGCACGGTGATGGTCATAGCGACCGGCGAGGTAGTGTTCCAGGGCGAAGGGCGCGCTGAAGTGGTGGTGTCTCGGGCGCCGTTTTGACCGGCCCAAACGGGTGAAATTGGCGAATAAAACTTGCAGCACCGAGCATTCCGTGTAGCATATTGATACAGATGACACCATTGCCAGATCGACATCTTGAATGGATAACTCTGAACCAACTCACCAAATTAGGATAATTAAATGGGATTGATTGCGCTCACCTGTGAAAAATGCTCAGCACAGCTAAATATCGACGATGAGGCATCGACGTATACCTGCAAGTACTGCCTGACGAAGTATGAGCGCGAACAATTAAATATCTCCACACCAACCCCTAGCTCCCTGAAAATTATGGCTGAAAGAGCCATTGCCAGTGCCGAGTATGGGAAAGCGATGCAATTTATCGAGCAAGGCCTCTCCATCGAGCCAGGCAACAAGGACTTGCTCTCATTGGAAGTAAAGGCGAGAGAAGGGCTTGCTGGCTTGGCATCGATGCTGACCAATCTAAGCAAGGAAGAGTCGGCACAAAGAGAAAATCGTGCGGAAGCCGATCAATATCAGCTACAAGCTCAGTTTATTTTAAATGAGCTGCAAGCAAACAAAAAAGTTTATGGATCAAACTCAGCACTTACAGGTGCCACCCCAGCAAACATTGATTTAGCATTGCAATACATCAATCGATCACTTGAATTATTTCCAGATAGCCCGGTGTACCTCAACCTTAAAGCTCTTCTATTATGGGAAGGCAAAGGCTCAAAAGAGCAAGCTGCAGCCCTCCTAGAAAAAGCGGCCACACTCGCACCACGCGATATTAATATTCAGAACAATCTCAAAGTTTTAAAATCTTCACCTTGCTTTATAGCAACCGCCGCATTCGGAACACCTCTTTCCCTTGAAATTAATATTCTAAGAGCATGGCGAGATGAGCGCTTGATAAATTCTGCATGGGGAAAACGATTTGTAGCCATCTATTACTTCACCAGCCCTCCCATTGCAAACTTCATAGCTACGCGCCCCATATTGAAAAGGGCGACACGCCTGCTACTTGCACCGTTTATAAAGCTTCTATCCAAAAAATACCCTGCTTTGAGTTAGCATGGATGCCATCGCAACAGGCAAACTCCTATGTCCAACTATAAAGCACTCATCGCCCGCAAAGCCGAACTCGACCGGCTCATCGAGGAGACCCGCAAGGCAGAAGTCTCAGGCGCTGTCGCCGAAGCACGGGCCCTCATCGCTGAGTTCGGACTGACTTCCGAGGATGTGTTCGGCGGTTCCAAGGCCAGGAAAGCTTCCAGCGCCAAGGGCACAAAGGTTGAGGCGAAATACCGCGATCCCGCGACGGGAGCGACCTGGACGGGTCGGGGACGTGCTCCGGTGTGGATTGCGGACAAGGATCGCTCTGCTTTTGCCATCTGAGCACTACAACCTAGATGCTTAAGGCTGGCCCGCGTTCCAAATCCTGTTGAAGTCGTTGTGCAGCCTATCTAGTGCTTGGGCAAATCCCGCAGGAGACATTCCTTGTAACCCATCCCAAGGCTTGCCCTCTCGATCCACTGGATAGCGATGCTCGATACTAAAAGGAATGCGCCCCTCGATCCGCTTGCGGTCCTCTTCAGATAACTTGATTGAATAGCCATTTGCACCAATCATGCTCTCTGTTGTGACCATGAAAGGGATCTCCCAGTGAAAGCGCTTTTGATCGTATAGCAGTCGGTGCCGTTGAGCTAGCCGAGCGATGTTATGGTCCTGCAGCTTTGAGTGTTTGATGCTCGGCTCTTTCAACAAGATCGTTGCCTTCAAGAAGAGCTCCACAGCATGGCAGGCATTCCACAACACTACCGTGGCGTCTGCCCACTTGATTTCGATTTCCAGCGCTCTCGCATTCAAGACTTTTGCGGCGTTGAGATACGCAATGGAGTAGTCGAAAAACTGCTGAGAGACCGAAGTGGAGCCCCCTTCGCGAACGAGCATTTGCAAGGACATAGATCCGCCTGCTTTTTGTGAACGAGCCCAGATGGTAGGCGCAGCGCGGTCGGGCTAATGGCGACCACCATAGCAAACTCTTCTTGGCGCATCATCGTTGTGCCGGCATGATCGCCCTTCACCCGCCCCTTCAACAAGAGCGACACAACATGAGGAGACAGCGCATGAGACGGGGGTTCATCTGTGCAGGAATGGCGCTGTGGTCGATCTCATGCAGTGCGGAAGTCCCGGCGATCCTGCTTGAGGCCTGCAACGCCATGGAGCCCGCGAGCAAGCGTATGGAGTGCCTGCGTGCAGCCAACCAGACCGGCAGCTCCTCAACAGGCGAGGTCACCTCCAGCGGCACCGCGCCACGGTCCGCATACGCGCCTCAGCCCAACCGCGCCGCACCAGCCAGGCCCACCACTACCAGCAATGGGGCAACATGCCATGTCGGGCCACGTGGGGGCACCTACACCATCACCGCAAGTGGTCGGAAGAACTACGGTGGCTGTTGACCTGTGCCGCAAATCCAAAACATCCAGAACTCAGCAATATGCCAACAAAAGTATTGACCAACAGAGCTGCAGCTACGGCCGCAGTAGTCGAGCAACTGAACAACTGCCAGAGCGCCGCCTGGGCTATCGCTTGGGTTACGCCCAACAAGGCCTACGATGCTGCGATCGCAAACATCGCCAAATTTCGGCACCTCGTAGTTGGCACACACAGCTTCCACACAGCGCCTGAGTGCTTGCGTGAACTGAGGTCGCACTCCGCAGTTTCAGTGAAGGGCAATGCAGGCCCTTTATTCCACCCAAAGCTCTACCTCTTCGAACACGAGGATAAGTACACAGCCATCATCGGCAGCCACAACCTTACACGGGGCGCCTTCGAAATGAACATCGAGCTGAGCACCCTGACTGACTTCGCCAAGGACGACCCGGCAGCGCGCGAACTTCTGTCGTTCATTGAGGAGCAGGAAAAAGAAAAGATCATCGTCAGCAACGCATTCTTGGACCGCTACGAGGATCTCCACCGACTCGCCAAGCGCCAGAAGAGGGATCTCGACAGCCTCTACCAGACCCTGCCCGACAGGAGAACCGAGGAGGCCCGAAAGAAGGCTCCAATCCACATTGGGTGGGACACTTGGTTTGAAATGATCCGCAAGCAGGACACTCATGGCCTTGAGCCCCGGCTAGAAGTCCTGAGCCGCATCAAAAAAATCTTCGGCGATAGCAGCAGCTTTGCAGCAATGGACGTGTCTGATCGGCGACGTGTAGCAGGCCTCGCCACTGCCGAAATGGTCCGAACGGATGGCGTCGACTGGAACTACTTCGGAGCGATGTCGAACACATTGCGCTTCGACCAGGCCTTCGGACACCTTGCCTTGGAGGAGCCACAAGGCATCTCCGACGCACTCGATCTAATTCCCTTGGACCGCCCCGTCATTGAAGAAGATTGGAACGCCTACTGGAACGCACTCAGGGCCGCCGTCGGCGATGAGGGAGGGATTGGACGAGGCGTCGCCACCCGCCTCGCATGCGTCAAACGACCGGACGTCTTTGTGCCACTGAACAACAAGAACGCGCAGAAGCTGGCAAGAATTTTAGACAAGAAGCCATCACACCTCATGGATGCAAAGCACTACTGGGAACAGGTTGTGGCACCCATGAGGATGTCGCCTTGGTGGAGTTCAAATCGTCCCGTGGACAGCCTGCAAGCCGAAGCTTGGGAGGGGCGCGCAGCGCTTTTGGACGCTCTGGTCTATGAACCCACAAGGTCCACTGCGACGTAGACATTCGCCCCACGGAATGGTCACTTGGGCTCCCATCTGCGGCCAAGCGAAGGAGCTACACAACCCTAGCTTCGGCCGCTAGAACTGAGTGGGCTGGTGCGATTGCCGCACCTCAGCAAACACACTTCACAACGCTATGTACGACAACATTCTTGAATTCATGCGGGCCTTCGGGACGCCTCTTGCCGCGTGTGTGGGCGCCTATGTAGCCTTTCGCTTCGGCAACATTCAAGCCGACATCGCCCGCAGGCAGGCTGACACCGCACGAGACGCGGCCCTCACGGCCAGGAACAAGTTACGAATGGACATGTACCAAGAGCGACTGAAGGTCTACAACTCGGTCATCGCCATGTTCGCCGACTTCGGCATTTCAGGAAGCTTGGCCAAAGAGCTTGAGGACAATTATTGGGCTGGCATCGTCAGTTCAAGATGGGTGTTCGGCAAGGACATGCAGGAATTCTTGGAGGGAGACCTGTGGCACAAGATGGTGGACTATGTAGCGGCACAGAACAGCTATGACGAACATGCACCTCAAGAACTTCGTGCCCAGCTCGGAAAAGCGAAGGGCGAACGCAGGAAAGAGCTGATGGCCATGAAGCCAGAGGTTGATCAGCGCTTTGCAAAGTTCATGGAGTTTGAGCGCGACCCGATTGATCGGCTGTTCGGGTGAGCCCAAGCTGGCCCAGGCTGGCCCACAGTCATAGCCGCCATCAATGCACCCGGCATCAATCCGCGCGCCATCAATCGCCTCAATGAGCCCTGCCCAGGTGACCTGGCATCGAGGCCCCTGCGAGACCTACACATAGCGCCCGCCGATGCCGGCCATCATCAACCCATAGCCGAGAGTTCGCAGATCAGAGCAGTCCGCTGAGCCTCGTCACGCAACAACCTCGCCGCCGAACCCACCGAACCGCACCGACCCGCGATGCCCTTCGCCATCAACCGATGATGTACACCTCATCGCAGCGTCCTATGACAAGCATGACCGGCCGCCCCAAAGCAAAAAGGCCACCCCGCAAAGGGTAGCCTTTTACTGCCAATGAATGGCTCCTCAACCTGGGCTCGAACCAGGGACCTACGGATTAACAGTCCGGCGCTCTACCAACTGAGCTATTGAGGAATGATTGGTACTAATTCAAGCCAGCCTGCTCATCGGCTGACTAAGTGAAAGGCCCCGCGTACACATGCAGGGCCTGGCACTGAATTTTTGGCTCCTCGACCTGGGCTCGAACCAGGGACCTACGGATTAACAGTCCGGCGCTCTACCAACTGAGCTATCGAGGAACATCAAGACTTAGATTATATACACAAAACTTGGGCGTTTTCCACTCGGCGCGATGATCTTGGCCATCGGGCTGTGTTCCGCGCGGAACATGCACGGGTGGCAAGGGGCTCGCGGGCCCTGTCGCTGCGGGGTTGGCGGCCTTGCGGCATGATGTGGCCGACCCTGATGACAGCACGCATTCATCCACTCATTGCTTCCAGCCCCATGACCATACACACCATCCTGAAGATGGGCGACCCGCGCCTGCTGCGCGTGGCCCAGCCCGTGGCCGCGTTCGACACGGACGAGCTGCACCTGCTGGTGCGCGACATGCTGGAGACGATGCAGTCCGTGAACGGCGCGGGGCTGGCGGCGCCGCAGATCGGGGTGGACCTGCAACTGGTGATCTTTGGCTCCAACGAGCGCAACCCGCGCTACCCGAGCCGGCCCATCGTGCCACCCACGGTGCTGATCAACCCGGTGATCACGCCGCTGGGCGATGAGGAAGAAGAGGACTGGGAGGGCTGCCTGTCGGTGCCGGGCCTGCGGGGCAAGGTGCCGCGCTGGGCGCGCATTCGCTACACGGGGTTCGACCTGTATGGTGACCCGATTGACCGCACGGTGGACGGCTTCCATGCCCGCGTGGTGCAGCACGAGTGCGACCACCTGATCGGCAAGCTGTACCCGATGCGGGTGCGGGACTTTACCCAATTCGGGTATACGGAGATTCTCTTCCCCGAAATCAGCGCCCAAGAAGACGATTGAGCGTCTGGAGAAAACTCTTCTGGCGTTGTTGCTGCGTCTTGTCGTACTAGTCGTACTGCCTGCGACGCAGCGCCTAGCCAGAACCGCTTCGCTGAGTTTTTCCAGCCGCTCTCCTTCTTCAAAAAGAGGGAGAAGCCGGCTCAAAACACCGACTTAGGCACCACCTCGCCCTGCTCCATCAGGATCCGTTCGCGCATCGAGCTTGAGTTGCAGAAAGGCCAGGTCCAGCCATTGGCCGAACTTGGTGCCCACTTCGGGCAGCAGGCCCACCTGGGTGAAGCCCAGGCGCTCGTGCAATTGGATCGATGCGGTGTTGCCGGCCTCGATGCCGGCCACCATGACGTGCTTGCCGATGGCGCGGGCACGCTCGATGAGGGCCTGCATCAGCAACTTGCCCAGGCCTGCGCCGCGGGCGTTCTGGTGCACGTAGACCGAATGCTCGACGGTGTGGCGGTAGCCGTCGAAGGCGCGCCAGTCGCCAAACGAGGCGTAGCCCGCCACGGCGCCCTGGTCGTCAACGGCGACGAGCACGGGGTAGCCCAGGCGCTGGCGGTCGGCCAGCCAGGCGGCGCGGTTGGCGGCGTCCACCAGGGTTTCGTTCCAGATGGCGGTGGTGTTGGCCACGGCGTCGTTGTAGATGGCGAGGATGCCTTCGATGTCGCCCGCATGGGCATCGCGTATCTGTAGGGTGGTCATGGCTGTCAGGGGTTGCAGGTTTCGCCATCCACTATGATGGACGAATAACGTATTTTGGTGGATTATTGTCCACGATGATAAAACACATGTCCACCAAAGTAGATGCTGCAGTCGATAGCCTGAGCCAGCGCATTGGCGCGCGCGTGCGCATCGAGCGCGAGGGCCGGGGTTGGTCGCTGACCGACCTGGCGGCGCACTCGGGCGTGTCGCGGGCCATGGTGCACAAGCTGGAGCGGGGCGAATCGAGCCCCACGGCGACGTTGCTGGCGCGGCTGTCGGGCGCGTTCGGGCTCAGCATGTCGCAGCTGATCGCGCGCGCCGAGGCCAAGGAAGGCCGGCTGCTGCGCCGGGCCGACCAACCGGTGTGGACGGACCCGCAGACCCGCTATGTGCGCACGCATGTGTCGCCCCCTTCCGACCTGCCGCTGGACCTGGTGCAGGTGGTGCTGCCTGCGGGCGCGCGGGTGCCGATGCCTGCAGCGGCCTATACGGCCAAGCGGCAGCTCATCTGGGTGCTGGCCGGCTCGCTGGTGTTCATGGAGGGCGACACCCGGCATGCGATGGACGCGGGTGATTGCCTGGAGCTGGGGCCGCCTGCGGACTGCGTGTTCAGCAACGAGACGGCGGCGGACTGCACCTACGCCGTGGTGCTGTTGCACAGCAACTGAACCACCTACTGCCAAAGCGTTGGCAGGACAGCGAGCACCGGTGCAGCCGACAGGGTCCTACAAGCCGCCATAAGCAGCGCGCCTAGCATGAAGGCTTCAATCCCCAGGAGCACGCCATGCCCAGCAACACCCCCAAGCCCGGCTACAACCAGTATGGTTTGAAAGACGAAAGTGGCACGCCCGGCCCAGCGTACGCCAACCGGCCCGGCGGAGAGCAGCCAGGGGTGGGGCCGGTAGATGCGGTAGACCCATCGGGACACCGGCTGGGCGCCATTGAAGAGCATCCGAACCCCAAACCGGCATCGCGGCAGGGCACCGGCGTGACAGGTGAGACCGACGACAAGACGCGCTAAGAAACGGCTGACAAAACTCTTCTGGCGTCGTTGCTGAGTCTGGCCGGACGACTCCTACTGCCTGCCTGCACCAGTTGCCGCTGAGAAGGGATGCGATGACACCTATAGAGGACTTTATCGAGGTCTCGGGGGCTCAGGCTTTCACGTCGATGTGGTACAGGCCCCAGGGGCACAGCGCGAAGCGTTCCTTCACGGGCTTGTCCTTGAAGGGGGCCACGTTGTCCGCATCGTACACGGCCCACTGCGGCCCCAGGCCGCCGAGCGCCATGGGCTGGCCGTCGATGCGGGTGGCGACGATCATGCGGTACTGCGCCGCATCGGCCAGGCTGATGGCAACGTTGTAGCCATCCACCGCGCGCAGGCCCAGTTGCACGTTGCTGTTGCGCGGCACGCCTGCGGCTTCGAGCACGGTGACCAGCAGCGGGCCTTCCAGCGTGTGGGGCTTGCTGTCGTATTCGAGCGTGGGCTTGATGGTCACCGCAGGCAGGCGCTGCAGCGCGGCTGCGTCGAACGCGAAGGCCTTGCTGAACTGGATGCTGTGCTTGCCCATCATCTGGTCGATAACGGGGTCGAGCGCGCCGCGGTTGGTCTTGCCGACGGTGCCGCTCACCGTCAGCAGAACGGGTTGCGCATTGCCGGCTTTGTTGCCGGGGGCCGCGATGGCATTGGCAGCCGGCAGCATCACCCCTGCCAGGCCGACGCTGGCGACAAAATCACGCTTGTTGATCATGATGGTTTTCTCCGAGTGGTTGGTTGTTGGTATGGATCGCTGGTGCGGGGCCGTAGCGTGCGTTTGGCATGCGCTTGTGTCAAGCGGCAATTGGCCTGGCGGGGTCTTATGATTTCTGCCAGCCGCACGATTCGCGCGCAAATTCTCACCGAGCAGGAACCCCGCCATGCCGACCACCCTTGTCCAGCCCTTGTTGCGCCTTGCCCTGGCGGCACTGTTCGCAGCCCTGGCCCCCTTGGCCAGCGCTGCCAGTTTCGATTGCGCCAAGGCCCGCTCGGCCATGGAAAAGCTGATCTGCTCGGATGCCCCGCTCTCCGCGCTGGATGACCAGCTCAACACCGCCTTCAAGGAGGCCATCACGCGCTCCAAAGCCCGGCCGCAGTTGGTGCAGTGGCAGCGCGAATGGCTCCAATCCTATGAGGTCACGCAGTGCAAAGACGCCCGCTGCCTGGGCCAGGAGTTCGCGGGCCGCATTGCCCTGCTGCAGAGCGTTGCGCCCGCCACCGCAGCAAGCGCCAAGTGGAATGGCACCTACACCCGCTACCACCAGGGCAAGCCCGACAAGGACAGCGCCAGCCTGGCCATCGTTGGCCTGCAGGACGGCAAGGTCTACCTGGCGGGCGATGCCGTCTGGTACGGCCCCAACGCCGCCAACGGGCAAGTGAATGTGGGCGAGATACGCGGCGTGGGCACCCTGCGCAACGGGCTGCTGGCGTACGACGGTGATGGCTGCACGGCCACGCTGGCATTGCAGCGCGGTGGACTGGCCGTAAAGGAAGATGACGGCTGCGGCGGCATGCACGTGACCTTTGTGGGCGAGTACCGGCGCAAGTAGCGCCGTGGCGGCCAGCCGGTCTACAGGCTTATTTCCACGTGGTCGATCTTCCACCCGCCCTCGTTTACCAGGCGCACCTTTTGGCTCTCTGGCGATGTGGACGTGCTGCCGCACACATCCGTCTGTCGGTAGGTGAGCTCGGCCACATTGCCAGACACGCTCTGCCCAGCCAGCTCGATTTTCTTGCACCGCGCGAGTGTCTGGGACATGTCCAGATAGACGCGTGCTACATCGTCGCGCGTCTTTCCCATCATCTTCATCATCGCAGGAATCTTCTGCTCTACATCGGCGCGCTTCCTGGCGGAATAGAAATGGGCTTCTTCCTCCAGGGTGGCAATGCCGCTGGCCGACTTCTGGTAGTAGCGCTCATATAAAGCATCGGGTGCTTCCTGCTTCTGGCAGCCTGCGAGCACGGTGAGCAGCAATGCCAATCCATATCCACGGCGCATGGGATCCCTCTCCTGTCTTGTGATCGCGGCATTGTGCAGGCCGCTGGCACCGGATGGCGCATGCCATGGCGATGCAGCAGGAAATCTGTCGCCTGTAGCCGACATAGCGCACACGGCCCGCGCCACGGTGGAACGGGATGTTGCCGCACAATCCAACAAACCACCCTTCGCAACCCCTGCCCCCATGCCCGCCCAACTCCCCTGGCTGGAACCCCATGACCCCTTCCCCCACCCGGCCAGTGCCTGGGGCCCCCGCGATCCGGCGCCGGGCCTGCTGGCCGCCGGTGGAGCGCTGGACGTGGAGCACCTGCGGGCGGCCTATGGGCAGGGCACCTTCCCCTGGTTCAGCGAGGGCCAGCCCATTCTGTGGTGGGCGCCCGACCCGCGCATGGTGCTGCCGGTGGCCGAGTTCCGGCTGCACCGCTCGCTGCGCAAGACGCTGCAGAAATTTGCCGCCGCCAGCAGCCACTGCGAGGTGCGCGTGGACACGGCCTTTGGCCAGGTGATACGCGCCTGCTCGTCCACCCCGCGCGAGGGGCAGGCGGGCACCTGGATCGTGCCGGACATGGTGCGTGCCTACGAGGCGCTGCACGCAGCGGGCTCGGCCCACAGCGTGGAGACTTGGGTCGATGGCCAGCTGGTGGGCGGGCTGTACTGCGTGGCGCTCGGGCGCGCGGTGTTTGGCGAGTCGATGTTTGCGCACGCGACCGATGCCTCCAAGATCGCGCTGGCGGCGCTGGTGGCACTTTGCCGCGTGCAGGGCGTGGCGCTGATCGACTGCCAGCAGAACACGCGCCACCTGGCGTCGCTGGGGGCGCGCGAGATCCCGCGCAACGAGTTCTTGCGCAAGATCGCCGTGGCGCAAGACCTGCCGGGCGGCACGTGGACTTTCGAGCCCGTATACTGGAATCAACTGCTGGCCCACCCCACGCCCATGGCATGACGCAACTCAACGACCTGCCGCTGCAGACCCTGCAGTTCTATGCGACAGCGCCCTATCCGTGCAGCTACCTGCCGGACAGGCAGGCGCGCTCGCAGGTCGCCACGCCCAGCCACCTGATCCAGAGCGATGTGTACTCGGGCCTGGTGGCCACGGGTTTCCGGCGCAGCGGCATGTTCACCTACCGCCCCTATTGCGATGGCTGCCAGGCCTGCACCCCGCTGCGCGTGCGCGCCAGCGAGTTTCGCCCCGACCGCAGCCAGCGCCGCTCGGCGGTGCAGCACGGTGCGCTGCAGGCCCGTGTGCTGCGCCTGTGCTTCGTGCCCGAACATTACCAGCTGTACCTGCGCTACCAGAACGGCCGCCACGCGGGCGGCGGCATGGACCAGGACAGCATCGACCAGTACACCCAGTTTTTGCTGCAAAGCCGCGTCAACTCGCGGCTGGTGGAGTTCCGCGAGGTGGATGCCGCTACCGGCGAACCCGGCGCGCTGAAGATGGTGTCCATACTCGACGTGCTCAACGATGGCCTGTCGGCCGTGTACACCTTCTACGAACCCGAGGCGCGCGCCAGCTACGGCACCTATAACGTGGTCTGGCAGATCGAGCAGGCGCGCGCAATGGGCCTGCCCTATGTGTACCTGGGCTACTGGATCGCCGCGAGCCCGAAGATGAACTACAAGGCGCGCTTTCTGCCGCACGAGATCCGCCAGGACAATGTGTGGCACTGCGTTGACCGCAGTCACGCAGGCGGCACCCCGGGTGGGGCCGCCCAGGGCACCTGATGGTGCCATTGCATTTCACAAGGTAAGATGCAGCGATCAGAGGATGTTGTGGATATCCCTTACTCCACACCGTTCCCGCATTCCTGCAGCCCATGAAAAAAATCGACCCTGGCATCCCGATCAAACCCAGCGTCCAGGTACTGGAGCGCATGTTCACGCTGATCGACGTGCTCGCATCGCGCGAGGACGCCATCTCGCTCAAGGAAATCAGCGAGAAGACGGGGCTGCACCCCTCCACCACGCACCGCATCCTCAACGACCTGACCATCGGCCGCTTTGTGGACCGGCCCGAGTCGGGCAGCTACCGGCTGGGCATGCGCCTGCTGGAGCTCGGCAACCTGGTGAAGGCGCGCCTGAGCGTGCGCGATGCGGCGCTAGCCCCCATGCGCAACCTGCACAAGCTGATCCAGCAGCCGGTGAACCTGAGCATGCGCCAGGGCGACGAGATCGTGTATGTGGAGCGCGCCTACAGCGAGCGCTCGGGCATGCAGGTGGTGCGCGCCATCGGCGGCCGTGCGCCGCTGCACCTGACCTCCACCGGCAAGCTCTTCCTGGCGCTGGACGACCCGCAGCGCGTGCGCGCCTATGCCACCCGCACCGGGCTGGCCGGCCACACCCGCAACAGCATCACCCAGTTGCCCGTGCTTGAGCGCGAGCTGGCCAAGGCGCGCCAGTACGGGATTGCCCGCGACAACGAGGAGCTGGAACTGGGCGTGCGCTGCATGGCTGCCGGCGTGTACGACGACCAGGCCAAGCTGGTGGCCGGCCTGTCCATCTCGGCCCCGGCCGACCGGCTGGACGAGGGCTGGATGGCCAAGCTGCAGGCCACGGCGCAGGAGATCTCGCTGGCGCTGGGTTACGTGCAGGCCAAGGCGCCTACGCCCGCCCTGTCCTCATCGCTGCACGGCAGCGACATGGCGCACACGCCCGCCGACTGAAAGGTGCGGCCGGCAAGGCCGACCATCAGGTACAAAAAACAAAACCCCGGGGCTCGCGCCACCGGGGTTTTGTTTTTGTCTACTACCTACACGCCCGCAGGGTTGGCAAAAGCCTTCCTGCGGATTTGCATTCGACCGGATAACCAGGCGGGGAGCCGCAGACAGTGCTGTAGCACGGCAAGGCTCCCCAACGACGTTAGCCGGTTGAAGGCAAAGCCGTATCAGCCGTTGGTGTTGCCGTGGACGACAGTCTTCACGGGGCTGATGGCGGCGGGCATGGATTCGACCCAGTGGCGCACGCGCTCGGCGTCACCCAGGCGGCTGAACTTGCCGGCCGAGTCCAGGAACACCATGATGACCTTGCGGCCGGCGAATTGGGCCTGCATCACCAGGCAGCGCCCGGCTTCGGAGATGTAGCCGGTCTTTTGCAGGCCGATGTCCCAGGTGGGGTTCTTCACCAGGCCGTTGGTGTTGTTGAACTGCAGGGTGCGCGCGCCCAGGGCCAGCTCGTAGCCGGGCGAGGTGGACAGCTCGCGCATGACAGGGTCGCCATGGGCCACGTTGACCAGCGTGGCCAGATCGCGGGCGCTGCTCTGGTTGCGGCTGGACAGGCCCGTGGGCTCGACGTACTTGGTGTCGGTCATGCCCAGCAGGCGCGCCTTCGCGTTCATCTGCGCCACGAACACGTCCAGCCCACCGGGGAAGGTGCGGCCCAGGGCGTGGGCGGCGCGGTTCTCGCTGGACATCAGGGCCAGGTGCAGCATTTCGCCACGGGTCATGGTGGAACCGACGGTCAGGCGCGAGCGGCTGCCTTTTTCGGTGTCCACATCGTCCTGGGTGATGGTCAACTGCTCATCCATGGGCAGCTTGGCCTGGGAGATGATCAGGCCGGTCATGAGCTTGGTGAGCGATGCGATCGGCAGAACGGCGTGATCGTTCTTGCTGAGCAGCACTTCATGGGTGTCCTGGTCGATCACCAGGGCCACGCTGGACTTGAGGTCCAGGGGGTCATTGACTTCGTGCAGGCCAGCCAGCTGGCCAAAGGAAGGCTTGGCGGGGATGAAGGCCACGCGGGTGGCGGCCCTGGAGGTCTTGGCCGAGACGCGCACCGGCTTGGCGGCAACGGCGGCCTTGCGCGGGCCGGCGGACTTCTTGGCGGTGGCGGATGCCACCTGCTTCTTGGCGGGCGCCTTCTTGCGCTCGTTGGCATGTGCCATGGGCGACGCAAGCGCCGCACTCACAACAACAAAGCCCAGAAGCTGGAAAAAACGGTTCATTGCGGTGCTGCGGCCATGGTGCATCAAAGTGCTCCAAAGGGTAAGAAGTGTGGGCCAGTGTACAGAATCAAAAAAAGTCGCGCAAGATCAAGACCTTGCGCGACTTTCCAAGAAAGTGAATGAATTATAAATTCAACACTTATCCCTGTGCAGCCACCCGGTCAGCTTTACTTTGTAATTTGTTCAACGCGCTGAGGTAGGCCTTGGCTGACGCGACCACGATATCGGGGTCAGCGCCCACTCCGTTGACCACGCGGCCGCTGTTCTGCAGGCGCACGGTGACCTCGCCCTGGCTCTCGGTGGAGCCGCTGATGGCGTTGACGGAATACAACACCATCTCGGCACCGCTCTTGACGTGGGACTCGATGGCCTTCAAGGATGCATCCACCGGGCCATTGCCTTCGGACTCGCCGCGCACTTCGTGGCCGTCCACCGTGAAGACAATGCGCGCACGGGGGTGCTCGCCGGTTTCGCTCTGCTGGAACAGCGAGACAAAGCCGTACTGCTCCTTCTCGGCGGTCACGCTCTCGTCGCTGACCAGGGCCAGGATGTCCTCGTCGAAGATCTCGCTCTTGCGGTCGGCCAGCTCCTTGAAGCGGGTGAAGGCGCTGTTGACCTCGGTCTCGCTCTCCAGGCTCACGCCCAGCTCCTGCAGGCGCTGCTTGAAGGCGTTGCGGCCGCTGAGCTTGCCCAGCACGATCTTGTTGGCGCTCCAGCCCACGTCTTCGGCGCGCATGATCTCGTAGGTATCGCGCGCCTTGAGCACGCCGTCCTGGTGGATGCCACTGGCGTGGGCGAAGGCGTTGGCGCCGACCACAGCCTTGTTGGGCTGCACCACGAAGCCGGTGGTCTGGCTGACCATGCGGCTGGCGGCCACGATGTGCTTGGCGTCGATGTTCAGGTCCAGGTCGAAGTAGTCGCGGCGCGTCTTGATGGCCATGACGACTTCTTCGAGCGAGCAGTTGCCGGCGCGCTCACCCAGGCCGTTGATGGTGCACTCGACCTGGCGGGCGCCGCCGATCTTCACGCCGGCCAGGGAGTTGGCCACGGCCATCCCCAGGTCGTTGTGGCAGTGCACGGACCAGATGGCCTTGTCGCTGTTGGGAATGCGCTCGCGCAGCGTCTTGATGAAGTTGCCGTACAGCTCGGGGATGGCGTAGCCCACGGTGTCGGGCACGTTGATGGTGGTGGCACCCTCGGCGATCACCGCTTCGAGCACGCGGCACAGGAAGTCCGGGTCGCTGCGGTAGCCGTCTTCAGGGCTGAACTCGATGTCGGCCACCAGGTTGCGGGCAAAGCGCACCGACTGGCGCGCCTGCTCGAGCACCTGCTCAGGCGTCATGCGCAGCTTCTTTTCCATGTGCAGCGCCGAGGTGGCGATGAAGGTGTGGATGCGAGCGCTGTTGGCACCCTTGAGCGCTTCGGCCGCGCGCGAGATGTCGCGGTCGTTGGCGCGCGAGAGCGAGCAGATGGTCGAGTCCTTGATGGCGTGGGCAATGGCCTGCACGGCCTCGAAGTCGCCGTTGGAGCTGGCCGCAAAACCCGCTTCGATCACGTCCACCTTCAGGCGCTCGAGCTGGCGTGCGATGCGCAGCTTTTCGTCCTTGGTCATGGAGGCGCCGGGCGATTGCTCGCCGTCGCGCAAGGTGGTGTCGAAAATGATGAGTTTGTCGGCCATGGGGTTCTCCTGGTATTGATGGTGGGGTGGTCCGCAACGCTGAATTCTGGCGCCCAAAGCAAAAGGCCCGTTGCGGGTGCATACGGGCCTTTGTGGAAAACGTGTGCGCGTGCGCCTACCGTCTCCGCCCGTGGGGAGCTAGCAGTAGGATTGCAATGGCCAACGTGTTCATGCCGTGCAATGTAGCACAAGTGCAGCCAATGCGGCGCGCTGCCGTCATTTGTGCAGGCCGCGCTCGTCGGGTTCGTCGGTGGAGGTGCTGATCACGCTGCTGTGCTGCCCCTTGGCCTTGCGCCAGGCGTACACGCCGTAGCCGCTCAGGCCATACAGCACGAACACGCTGAACAGCATGATGGGCGGCGAGATGTTGATGACGGCGATGCCCAGCGCGATCAGCACGATCACGACGAAGGGCACGCTCTTTTTCACCTGGATGTCCTTGAAGCTGTAGAACGGCACGTTGGTCACCATGGTGAGGCCGGCGTACAGCGTGAAGGCGAACATGATCCAGGTGACCTGGTTCCAGGTGAGCCAGGTGTCCATGCCGCGTTGCACCCCGAGCTCGGTCATGAGCCAGATGAAGCCAGCCACCAGCGCAGCGGCTGCAGGCGACGGCAGGCCCTGGAAGTAGCGCTTGTCCACCACGCCCGTGTTCACGTTGAAGCGTGCCAGGCGCAGCGCGGCGCAGGCGCAGTAGACGAAGGCCGCGATCCAGCCCCAGCGGCCCAGACCCTTGAGCGACCATTCGTAGGCGATGAGCGCGGGTGCGGCGCCAAAGGACACCATGTCCGACAGCGAATCCATCTGCTCACCGAAGGCGCTTTGCGTGTTGGTCATGCGGGCCACGCGCCCATCCAGGCTATCGAGCACCATGGCGCAGAACACGCCCACGGCCGCCAGGTCGAAGCGCCCGTTCATGGCCATCACGACGGAATAGAAGCCCCCGAACAACGCCGCCAGCGTGAACAGGTTGGGCAGGATGTAGATGCCCTTGCGCCGCTTGCGCACCATCACACCAGAACCGTCGGCGGAATCCTTGCCGTCATGCATCGAACAAATCTCCATCGCCAGACCGGCCGGCGTGAACAGCTACCCAATTTATAGTATTCGGCACCTGCGCCGCACGGCGCATGGCACCCCCTCCGAGAGAACCGAAGGCGCAGTGTAGCTGCACCGGCAGGCACCCGGGCCATGTACCTGTTAACAATTGATTACGCAAGGCCATGCGGCCCGCCGCAGGCAACATGCCCAGCCCCACCCGGCAACGAAAAAGGCCACCGAAGTGGCCTTTGGGATCGTGTACGCAGGGCGCAGTGGATCGCGAGATCAGTTGCGGGTCTGGTCGACCAGCTTGTTCTTGGCGATCCAGGGCATCATGGCGCGCAGCTTGCCACCCACCACTTCGATGCTGTGGTCGGCGGTGTTGCGGCGGCGGGCCGTCATGCTGGGGTAGTTCAGGCGGCCTTCCTGGATGAACATCTTGGCGTATTCGCCGCTCTGGATGCGCTTCAGGGCATTGCGCATGGCAAGGCGCGACTGCTCGTTGATGACTTCAGGGCCGGTCACGTACTCGCCGTACTCGGCGTTGTTCGAGATCGAGTAGTTCATGTTGGCAATGCCGCCTTCGTAGATCAGGTCCACGATGAGCTTGAGCTCGTGCAGGCATTCGAAGTAGGCCATTTCAGGGGCGTAGCCGGCTTCGACCAGGGTTTCGTAACCCATCTTGATCAGCTCGACGGCACCGCCGCACAGCACGGCCTGTTCGCCGAACAGGTCGGTCTCGGTTTCTTCCTTGAAGTTGGTCTCGATGATGCCGGCCTTGCCGCCACCATTGGCCATGGCGTACGACAGAGCCAGGTCACGGGCCTTGCCGGACTTGTCCTGGTGCACGGCCACCAGGTGGGGCACGCCGCCGCCCTGGGTGTAGGTGTTGCGCACGGTGTGGCCAGGGGCCTTGGGGGCGACCATCCACACATCGAGGTCGGCGCGGGGCACGACCTGGTTGTAGTGCACGTTGAAGCCGTGGGCGAAGGCCAGCGAAGCGCCTTGCTTGATGTTGGGGGCCACGTTGTTGGTGTAGACCTCGCCGATCTGCTCGTCGGGCAGCAGGATCATGACCACGTCGGCGGCCTTGACCGCGTCGTTGACTTCCATCACGTTCAGGCCGGCCTTGCCGACCTTGTCCCACGAGGCACCGCCCTTGCGCAGGCCGACCACGACCTTCACGCCGCTGTCGTTCAGGTTCTGTGCGTGGGCGTGGCCCTGCGAGCCGTAGCCGATGATGGCAACGGTCTTGCCCTTGATCAGGCTCAGGTCACAGTCTTTGTCGTAGAAAACTTTCATGGGTCGCTCCGGTTGAAATACGTTGTTTGGGTTGAAAAATAAACAGTCGATTGTCTTACATCGGATTTGGATTCGACCGGATGGCTAGGCGGGGAGCCGCAGACAGTGCTTTGGCACGGCAAGGCTGCCCAACGACGCTAGCCGGTCGAAGGCAAATCCGTTACACGCGCAGGATTCGCTCGCCGCGGCCGATGCCGCTGGCGCCGGTTCGCACGGTTTCCAGGATGGCGGTGCGGTCGATGGCCTGCAGGAAGGCGTCGTTCTTGGACTGGTCACCGGTGAGCTCGATGGTGTAGCTCTTCTCGGTCACGTCGATGATGCGGCCGCGGAAGATGTCGGCCATGCGCTTCATCTCCTCGCGCTCCTTGCCCACGGCGCGCACCTTCACCATCATGAGCTCGCGCTCGGTATAGGCACCCTCGGTGAGGTCGACCACCTTGACCACTTCGATGAGGCGGTTCAGGTGCTTGGTGATCTGCTCGATCACGTCGTCGGAGCCCGTGGTCTGGATCGTCATGCGCGACAGCGATGGATCCTCGGTAGGCGCCACGGTGAGCGATTCGATGTTGTAGCCACGGGCAGAGAACAGGCCCACGACGCGCGACAGCGCACCGGGTTCGTTCTCCAGCAAAACGGCAATGATGTGTTTCATGGTGAAGACATTCCTCTTTTCGCTGCCCTCCCCTGCGCACGGTAATGCGCAGGCTCGGCAGGCAATAGATTCGTCGAAGTGAAGCTATCAGGTTGATAGCAGGAGATTGGCCTGCAGCAATCGCAATCGCAATTGCCGCCTGCTGCAGGCCGCAGCGGGAGCCGAAGGCCTGCGTTTACAGGTCTTCGGAGCCCAGCAGCATTTCGGTGATGCCCTTGCCGGCCTGCACCATCGGGAACACGTTCTCGGTGGGGTCGGTACGGAAGTCCATGAACACCGTGCGGTCCTTGAGCTTGCGCGCTTCGCGCAGCGCGGGCTCGACGTCCTTGGGGTGCTCGATCAGCATGCCGACATGGCCATAGGCCTCGGCCAGCTTCACGAAGTTGGGCAGCGCGTCCATGTAGCTGTGGCTGTAGCGGCCGGAGTACTCGATCTCCTGCCACTGGCGCACCATGCCCAGGTAGCGGTTGTTCAACGAGCAGATCTTGATCGGCGTGTTGTACTGCAGGCAGGTCGACAGCTCCTGGATGTTCATCTGCACCGAGCCTTCGCCGGTGATGCAGAACACCTCGGCTTGCGGCTTGGCCAGCTTGATGCCCATGGCGTAGGGAATGCCCACGCCCATGGTGCCCAGGCCGCCGGAATTGATCCAGCGGCGCGGCTCGTCGAAGCGGTAGTACTGGGCTGCCCACATCTGGTGCTGGCCCACGTCGGACGTGATGTAGGTGTCCACGTCCTTGGTCATGTTCCACAGCGTTTCCACCACGTACTGGGGCTTGATGACGTCGGGACTGCCCATGCTGTACTTCAGGCAGTCGCGCTTGCGCCAGCCTTCGATGGTGTCCCACCAGGCGGCCAGGGCGCCGGCATCGGGGCGGGTGCTGCTTTCGCGGACCATGGAGATCAGCTCGGTGAGCACGTCCTTCACGTCGCCGACGATCGGGATGTCGACCTTCACGCGCTTGGAGATGCTCGACGGGTCGATGTCGACGTGGATGATCTTGCGGTCGTTCTGCGCGAAGTGCTTGGGGTTGCCGATCACGCGGTCGTCGAAGCGCGCGCCCACGGCCAGCAGCACGTCGCAGTTCTGCATGGCGTTGTTGGCTTCGATGGTGCCGTGCATGCCCAGCATGCCCAGGAACTTGCGGTCCGACGCGGGGTAGGCACCGAGGCCCATCAGCGTGTTGGTGACCGGGTAGCCCAGCATGTCCACCAGCGTGCGCAGCTCGTTGGTGGCATTGCCCAGCAGCACGCCGCCGCCGGTGTAGATGTAGGGGCGCTTGGCGGCCAGCAGCAGTTGCAGCGCCTTGCGGATCTGGCCGCTGTGGCCCTTGCGCACGGGGTTGTACGAGCGCATTTCCACGCTCTGGGGGTAGCCGGTGTAGGCCGCCTTCTTGAAGGACACGTCCTTCGGGATATCGACCACCACCGGGCCGGGGCGGCCGGTGCGGGCGATGTGGAAGGCTTTCTTGAGCGTGATGGCCAGGTCGCGCGGGTCCTTGACCAGGAAGTTGTGCTTGACGATGGGGCGCGTGATGCCGACGGTGTCGCATTCCTGGAAGGCGTCGAGTCCGATGGCGGGCGTGGGCACCTGGCCGGAGATGATCACCATGGGGATCGAATCCATGTACGCCGTGGCGATGCCGGTGACGGCATTGGTCAGGCCGGGGCCCGAAGTGACCAGGGCGACGCCGACTTCACCCGTGGCGCGGGCGTAGCCGTCGGCGGCGTGCACAGCCGCCTGCTCGTGGCGCACCAGAACGTGCTGGATGGTGTCCTGCTTGTACAGCGCGTCGTAGATGTACAGAACCGCGCCGCCGGGGTAACCCCAGATGAACTGGACGTTCTCTGCCTGGAGCGACTTGATGAGGATCTCGGCACCCATGAGGTCCTGAGAGCCGGAAGCGGAGGGGGTGTTGTTGCCCTGCGAAGCAGCGGCTGCCGAAGTGAGCTCGGCCTTGGAGATTTCCATGATCAACCTTTGTGAATTTCTCTGACGAAAAACCTTGGGTGCCCCTTGCATGGACTCTTGTGGAGCCAGCTTGGAACTTGAGGCCAAGGACATGGGCGGGATGATTGCCGCGCCGGACCGTGACCCGTTTGCCTTTTGAATTGCAGCCGCGATTATCGCACTGCAACACGTGCAAATGCATGCTGCGTCTAAAAAAACACCAGAGGATGCGATAATCGGCGGCTGGGCTCCTCTCAGGAGGGGCTCTGCACCTGTTGTTGGGGCGCCGCGCTGGCGCATACCCTGCAGCATCCCATTCCCGGGCTGACCCGTCTTGGCAACCGAACAAGAACTCTCCGATTTCCTCAAAAGCGTAGAAAAGCGTGCCTTCAAGCGCTCGGTCTACCACGTCCGCAATGAGGAAGCGGCCCTGGACATCGTGCAGGACAGCATGCTCAAGCTGGCCGAACACTATGGAGACAAGCCGGCGGCCGAGCTGCCCATGCTCTTTCAGCGCATCCTCTCCAACTGCACACTGGACTGGTTTCGGCGCCAGAAGACACGCAATGCACTGTTTTCGAGCATGAGCGACTTCGAAGGGCCCGGCGAAGATGGCATGGATTTTGATCTGCTGGAGGCGTACTCCGGCCCCGACGACGGAGACAAGGCCGAAAGTGCCGAAGACCTGACCCGAAGGGCCCAGACCTTCCACCAGATAGAGGCCGAGATAGAAGAATTGCCAGCACGTCAACGGGAAGCCTTCCTCATGCGTTACTGGGAAGAAATGGATGTATCAGAAACGGCAGCCGCCATGGGTTGTTCGGAAGGCAGTGTGAAAACGCACTGTTTTCGTGCCATACAAACCCTGAGCAAGGCACTGAAAGCCAAAGGAATAGAACTGTGAACACCGCCCCGACACTCTCCCAGGAAGCTGCAGCAGAACGTTTTGCCCGCCGCGTATCGGCGCGGCTGACGGATGGCTCGCAGGATCTGCCCTATGACATCTCGGAGCGCCTGCGCGCATCGCGCATGCAGGCACTGGCCCGGCGCAAGGTGCTGGCCCCCGTGCGCGCACCCGCCAGGGCAGCCGCTCCGGTGGTGCTGGCCGGCGGCGCCTCGGCCGCCCTCGGCGGTGGCGGCAGCGAAGGCAACAGCTGGTGGAACGCCCTGGTGTCCGCCGTGCCGCTGATCGCATTGGTGGTGGGCCTGTTCTTCATCAGCACGGTGCAGGACGAGTTTGGCGCCAACGAGATCGCCGAGGTCGATGCCGCCCTGCTGACCGACGAACTGCCTCCAGAAGCCTACTCCGACCCGGGATTTGTCCAGTTCCTCAAGACGGCAGCGCAGAATCACTGATTTGGCCCACTGCCCGATGCATGCATAAAGGACTTCCCGACGCCCCCCCACCACTGCCAGCCATCGTGCTGGCTTTGGCGCTTCTGGGCGCGCTGACCGCCTTCGCCGTGACGGTCGTGCAGCAGGTGGGCATGGCACCCGCCACCCTGCTGCCGTCGGCCGCCACGCGCCCCACCCCTGCAGCGGCAACGGCCCTGCGCCCCGCAGGCGGAGCCACCGCCCTGCCTTCCGAAGGCCTGGCCGAAGTGTCTGCAGGCCCGGGCTGGGAAACACTGAACACCCGGCAAAAGCTTGCGCTCTACCCCTTGGCCGAACGCTGGTCGCTGATCAGCGAGGTGCAAAAGCGCCGCTGGCTGGCGTTGGCAGTGAATTTCCCCGAGCTGCCCGGAGAGGAGCAGGCCAAGCTGCACAGCCGCATGACCGAATGGGCCAGCCTGAGCGCGCAGCAGCGCAGCCAGGCCCGCCTGAACTACGCCAGCACCAACCGCCTGGCCGGGGACAACAAGCTCGCCCAGTGGGAGGCCTACCAGGCCCTGACCGCCGAGGAGCGCGACCTGCTGGCCGCCACGGCCCCACCCAAGCCCCGGGGCGCAGCGACCGCGCTGCACCCGGTATCCCCACGCAAACTGGTGCAGGTGCCCGCCGCCACGCAGGCCAACCCCCTGCGCCCCAATGCACCCAAGATCCCGCCGGTGACCGACCATGGCCCGCGCCTGGCCATGCCGGTCCCCGCCGCAATGCCCGCTTCGGAGGCCTCGGCCTCTGGCCCCGCCAGCCCCGTGGTGGTGGAAACAGCCCCTGTGGCCGTGCCCACCGCCGTGCCGGCCGCGCTGCCACCGCTGGCGCCTGCGGGCTCCGACCCGGCAGCCCCTTCAGCACCGCCCAGCGCCGACAATTCCGGCCTGTACCCCAACAACTGACGGCGTCAGCCGTGCCGATCGCGCAGCCCGGAATGCCCGCCTCCCCCACCCCCAGCACGCCGCAGGCAGACATGGCCCCCCAGGCCACGGCACCCGCCACCACCCCAAGCCTCATGCGCCGCATGGCCTGCTGGCTGTACGAGGGCATGCTGATGTTCGGCGTGGTCTTCATCGCCGGCTACCTGTTCGGCACCTTGAGCCAGACCCGCAATGCCATGGACAACCGCCATGCGCTGCAGGCCTTTCTGTTCGTGGTGTTCGGCATCTACTTCACCTGGTTCTGGGCCAAGGGCCAGACCCTGGCCATGAAGACCTGGAACATCCGCGTGGTGGACCGTGCCGGCCGCCCCATCAGCCAGCCGCGCGCCCTGCTGCGCTACGTGCTCAGCTGGCTGTGGTTCTTGCCGCCGCTGGCTGCCGTGTCTCCCTTCGCGCTCTCGGGCGGCGAAACCACGGTCCTGGTCATCGGCTGGGTGGCTGTCTGGGCCATTCTGGCGCGCTTCCATCCACAGCAGCAGTTCTGGCACGATGCACTGGCCGGCACCCGGCTGGTGCATTTCGAGCACAGCAAGAAGTAAGCACCTCGGTGCGGGCTTCTTTGAGCAGGTTCTTAAGCCCACCGTCATAACACTGCGCGAGAATCCCGGTTTTTCCTTATGTCCACACCCCAGCCCACCGCCCCCGCCAATCCCCAGAAAGCCCGCACGGGCCTGAACCGCATCTGGCATGCCGCCGGCTACTCGTTCGAAGGCCTGCGCGCCGGCTGGGGTGAAAAGGCCTTTCGCCAGGAAGCCATCGCCGCCATCGTGCTGCTGCCGGCTTCGCTGTGGCTGGGGCGCAGCTGGGTGGAAGTGGCCCTCCTGGCCGGCTCGGTGGTGATCGTGATGATCGTCGAGCTGCTCAACACCGGCATCGAGACCGCCATCGACCGCATCGGGCCAGAATGGCACGACCTGTCCAAGCGCGCCAAGGACATGGGCAGTGCCGCCGTGCTGCTGGCGCTGCTGCTGTGCGCGGGCATCTGGGCAGGGGCCATTTTTCAAAGGATCGCGCATGGCTGAACCGGCTTTTTCCATCTGCGTGTACTGCGGTTCGCGCCCCGGCGAGAACGAAGCCTATGCCGAAGCGGCCGCGGCCGTGGGCACATGGATCGGCGCGCATGGCGGGCAACTGGTCTATGGCGGCGGGCGCAGCGGCCTCATGGGCACGGTGGCAGAGGCCACGCGCCAGGCCGGTGGCCGCGTGGTGGGCGTCATTCCCCAGGCGCTGGTGGACAAGGAACTGGCCAACCGCCAGTGCGACGAATTGCACATCGTGCAGACCATGCACGAGCGCAAGGCCATGATGGCCGAGCGCAGCGATGCCTTCATCGCCATGCCCGGCGGCATCGGCACCTTCGAGGAGCTGTTCGAGGTCTGGACCTGGCGCCAGCTCGGCTACCACGACAAGCCCCTGGGCCTGCTCAACGTGGCCGGCTACTACGACGGCCTGCTGGCCTTTTTGAACCACAGCGTGGCCAGCGGCTTCATGGGCGAATGGCAGATGGGGCTGCTGCACGCCGCCAGCGACACCCCCACCCTGCTGCAGACCTTGGTGGAACAGGCCGGCAACAACGCTCGCCAGATTCCGCTGCGATCAGTGATCTAAGCCATGCGGCCGCGCATTGCGCGTGGCCAGCCGATTTGCGGGTGGTGCACGGCCCGCAAATCGGCATCACACCGCAGCGTCGTCCAGGTCGCCGGTGCGGATGCGTACCGTGCGCTCCACAGCGGTCACAAAGATTTTGCCGTCACCGATCTTGCCGGTGCGCGCGACGTTGACGATGGCGTCCACGCAGCGGTCCACGTCCTCGGACTTGACGACGACCTCGACCTTCACCTTGGGCAGAAAGTCCACCACGTACTCGGCACCGCGGTACAGCTCGGTGTGGCCCTTCTGGCGGCCGAAGCCCTTGACCTCGGTGACGGTCAGGCCCGTCACGCCGCATTCGGCCAGGGCTTCGCGGACTTCTTCGAGCTTGAAAGGCTTGATGACGGCGGTGATCATTTTCATGGCGGGTCTCCTGGAGATGAAAAAAAGGGAACGGGCTGCTCGTGGCCTGGGCTCAGGCCGTCAGACTGCATCAAGCGCGAAAGCTGTTGGTGATAGGGTAACGCCAATCCTTGCCGAAGCTGCGGCGCGTGACGCGAATCCCTACGGGCGCCTGCTGGCGCTTGTATTCGTTGATCTTGATGAGCCGGGTCACGCGCTCCACGTCGGCGCGCGCAAAGCCGGCGGCGATGATGGACTCGATGGGCTCGTCGTTCTCCATGTAGCGCGAGACGATGGCGTCCAGCACGTCGTAGGGCGGCAGGCTGTCCTGGTCCTTCTGGTCGGGGCGCAACTCAGCACTCGGCGGGCGGGTGATGATGCGCTCGGGGATGGGGCTGGCGCCCGTGCCATACGGGTCGTGGGCATTGCGCCAGCGGCACAGCGCGAACACGGTGGTCTTGGCCACGTCCTTGATCACGGCGAAACCGCCGGCCATGTCACCGTAGAGCGTGCAGTAGCCAGTGGACATTTCGCTCTTGTTGCCCGTGGTCAGCACGATGGAGCCGAATTTGTTGGAGAGCGCCATGAGCAGCGTGCCGCGGATGCGCGCCTGCAGGTTCTCCTCGGTCGTATCTTCGGCCAGGCCCGCGAAGTCGCTGGCCAGCGCGGCCTTGAAGGCCTCGAACTGGGGTTGGATGGAAATCTCGTCATAGCGCACGCCCATGCGGGAGGCCATGTCGCGTGCATCGATCCAGCTGATGTCGGCGGTGTAGGGCGAGGGCATCATCACCGCACGCACCTTGTCTGCGCCCAGCGCATCCACGGCGATCGCCAGCACCAGGGCCGAGTCGATGCCGCCCGACAGGCCCAGCAGCACGCCGGGGAAGCGGTTCTTGCCCACATAGTCGCGCACGCCCATCACCAGCGCATCCCACAGATCGGCCTCGGCACTGCGCAGCGGGGCGATTTCACCCTGGAGTGCCAGTTGCACGGCGCCGCTGCCAGCTTCCACCCGCACAGTGAAAAGCTCTTCCTCGAAGCCCGGGGCCCGCGCCACCACGGCACCATCGGCGCCGAGGGCGAAGGACCGGCCCTCGAACACCACCTCGTCCTGCCCGCCTACCAAATGGGCGTATACCAGGGGCAGCCCCGTCTCGCGCACGCGCTCGCGCATGGTGTCCTCGCGCTCCGCGCTCTTGCCCAGGTGGAAGGGCGAGGCATTGATCACCGCCAGCAGCTGTGCACCGGCGGCGGCTGCATCGCGCGCGGGCGCGGCGAACCAGGCGTCCTCGCAGACCAGCAGGCCCACGCGCACGCCAGCCACCTCGAACACGCAGGGCGCCTGGCCTGCAACGAAGTAGCGCCGCTCGTCGAACACCTGGTAGTTGGGCAGCTCGCGCTTGGCATAGGTCTGCTCCACCACGCCATCGCGCAGCACGCTGGCGGCGTTGAAACAGGCACTGAAAGCCGGGGCATCGGCACGCACGGCTTGCGGATGCCCGAGCACGATGGCCAGGCCTTTCAACCCCGCAGTCTCACGGGCCACGGTTTTCACGGCATCATCGCAGGCGGCGATGAAGGCCGGGCGCAGGAACAAATCCTCCGCCGCGTAGCCGCAGATCGCCAGCTCGGGCGTGAGCAGCAACTGCGCACCCTGGGCATGGGCATCCCGCGCCGCGGCAATGATCTTTAGTGCATTGCCGGGCATGTCGCCCACCACGAAATTGAGTTGCGCTGTGCAAATGGAGAGCGTCATGGAACTGGAGAAGGCCCTTGGGGCCAGGTTGAAGACAACCGCCAATGCAGGCCCGCAACCCGCCGCAGACCGCCATCTGGCAGTGCATTGCAGGCTGCTGGGCACACATGGCTGAGCAATTGCACATTATCGCCCGCGTGCTGGCCTCCCCGCAGGAGGTGGACGCCAATGCCTGGAACGGCTTGCTGGCATTGCAGAGCCATCCCACGCCCTTTTTGCGCCACGAGTACCTCATGGCCCTGCACGAGAGCGGCAGCGCCACGCCCAAACGCGGCTGGACGCCGCGCTTCATGACGCTGTGGGATGGCGACACGCTGCTGGCCGCCTGCCCGCTGTACCTCAAGAGCCACTCGTATGGCGAGTACGTCTTCGACTGGGCCTGGGCCAGCGCCTACGAACAGCACGGCGTGCCCTACTACCCCAAGGCCACCATCGCCGTGCCCTTCACGCCCGTGCCCGGCACCCGCCTGATGGCACGCGACGAAGAGCGCCGCGCCCTGCTCGTGCAGGCCGTCTGCCAGTGGTGCGAGAGCCAGGGCGTATCGTCGATGCATGTGCTGTTCGCCAGCAATGACGACATCAAGACCAGCGCCGACGAGGGCCTGATGCTGCGCCATACGGTCCAATTCCATTGGAAGAATGAATCGCCGACGGCAACCATGTCACCCGCATCCCCGGATGGCAACAACCCGCCACCGGCCCGCTACGCCAGCTTCGACGATTTCCTCGCCAGCCTGGCCCAGGACAAGCGCAAGAAGATCCGCCAGGAGCGCCGCCGCGTGGCCGAGGCGGGCGTGACGTTCCGCTGGTCACGCGGCGCCGACATCAGCCCCGCTGACTGGGATTTCTTCTATCGCTGCTACGAGCGCACCTACCTGGAGCACGGCAACCCGCCCTACCTCACGCGCGACTTCTTCGCGCGCATGGCGCAGACCATGCCCGAGGCCTGGCTGCTGTTCATCGCCGAGAAGGATGGCCATCCGATCGCCAGCAGCCTGATCGCGCTGGGTGACTACGGCACGGATGGGCTCGTGGCCTATGGCCGCTATTGGGGTGCGCTAGAGCGTGTGGACTGCCTGCACTTCGAGGCCTGCTACTACCAGCCGCTGCAGTGGTGCATTGAACACGGCGCCCAGCGCTTCGAGGGCGGCGCCCAGGGCGAGCACAAGATGGCCCGCGCCCTGCTGCCCGTGCAAGCCAGCAGTGCCCACTGGATCGCGCACCCGGCGTTTGCCGAAGCGGTGGAGCGCTTTCTGGAGCGTGAAGGCCAGGGGGTGGAAGGCTATCTGGAGGAACTGCAGGGGCGCAGTCCGTTCAGGAAGGGGTGAAGTGCAAGCAGAAATGGAAATTCAAGCCCTCTGAAGGATCTGAAACCGATCTGGCCATTGCTTCAAAGCAGAAAAATCGACCTTCCAGATATCGATCTCCATCGGCTGTCCGCAAGCATCGGCATTTAATGCAGCCAAAACCGTCACCCCATCTGCATCCCGAAACTCGCAGTCGGCCACACACCGCCCGAATGAAGGCGCAACATCCGCGCGCTCAATCTGAAGGCTCCCCATCCTTCCATCATCCATCGGCTGCACTTTCAGGACGTTGAGGTCGACCGTCAACCCTACCGATTCAAACAAATAGGAGATCAAAGGGTATTCCGACTCCGTGATCAGTCTCATTGCTCACCCCGCTCCCGCACAAAATCCACAAACGCCCTCAGCGGCGCCGGCAGGTACCGCCGCCCCGAATAGTAGAGAAACGGCCCCGAAAAAGGCCGCGCCCAATCGCTCAGCACCGGCACCATCGCCCCGCTGTCGAGATGGGGCTGCAGCCAGCCTTCGAACATGTGGATGATGCCGCAGCCCGCAAGCGCCGCCTCCACCGCCAGGTCCACACCGCCCGATATGCGCACGATCAAGGGGCCGGACGGATCCACAACGACCACCTCGCCACCGCGCTCGAACTCCCAGGCGGGCATGGTGCCGCTGGCAAAGCGGCCGCGCAGGCAGGCGTGCTGCATGAGCTCGCGCGGGTGTTCGGGCCGGCCGCGTGCGGCCAGGTACGCGGGCGAGGCGGCGGTGGCCATGCGCTGCCAGCGCGGGCCGATGGGCAGGGCGATCATGTCCTGCTCCAGCCGCTCGTCGTAGCGGATGCCGGCGTCGCAGCCCTCGGCGAGGATGTCGACAAAGCCCTCTTCCACCACCACGTCCAGGCGGATGTCGGGGTAGGCCGCCAGGAACGGCGGCACGATGGCGGGCAGCACCAGGCGCGCGGCGCTGGCGGGCACGTTGAGGCGCAGGGTGCCGGCGGGCCGGTCGCGAAAGCCGTTGACCACGTCGAGCGCGGCCTCCACCTCGCCGAGCGCCGGACCCAGGCGTTCGAGCAGGCGCGCCCCGGCCTCGGTGGGCGCCACGCTGCGCGTCGTGCGGTGCAGCAGGCGCACGCCCAGCCGTGCTTCGAGCCGGCGCACCGCCTCGCTCAGGCTCGACGCGCTGACGCCGCCCAGGCGCGCCGCCTCGCGGAAACCGCCGCCGCGTGCCACCGCGACAAAGGCGGCCAGATCACCCAACTGCTCGGCCATGGAAGGATCCCTTGATGGATTGTTCGCTGTGCCGCACAACCCGTGCGCACTCAACCGGCTTATCGTACACAGGCTGCTTGCCTACAGTCGATGCATCCCCATTGAAAGGACTCTCCCATGACAGCAATCGACAAGGCCGGCAGCTACCGGCTCGGCCACCGTGATGTGAAGCGCCTGGGCTATGGCGCCATGCAACTGGCCGGCCCCGGCGTGTTCGGCCCGCCCAAGGACCGTGCAGCCGCCGTAGCCGTGCTGCGCGCTGCCGTGGAAAGCGGCGTGGACCACATCGACACCAGCGACTTCTACGGCCCGCACGTGACCAACCAGATCATCAAGGAGGCGCTGCACCCCTACCGGGACGGCCTGACCATCGTGACCAAGGTGGGCGCAAGGCGCGGCGACGATGCCTCGTGGCTGCCCGCGTTCTCGGCCGCGGAACTCAACCAGGCGGTGCACGACAACCTGCGCAACCTGGGCCTCGACGTGCTGGACGTGGTGAACCTGCGTGCCATGTTCAGCGTGCACGGCCCGGCCGAGGGTTCGCTGGAGGAACCATTGACTGCGCTGGCCGAGCTGCAGCGCCAGGGCTTGATACGCCACATTGGCCTGAGCAACGTGACGGCGTGCCAGGTGCAGGACGGGCGCAGGATCACCCCGATTGCCTGCGTGCAGAACATGTACAACCTGGCCCATCGCGAAGACGAGGCCCTGCTCACACAACTGGCCGCCGCAGGCACGGCCTATGTGCCCTTCTTCCCGCTAGGCGGTTTCACGCCGCTGCAGTCGGGCGTGCTGTCAGACGTGGCCGCTGACCTCGGCGCCACGCCCATGCAGGTGGCGCTGGCCTGGCTGCTGCAGCGCTCACCCAATATTCTGCTGATTCCGGGTACCTCGTCCGTCGCCCACCTGGAGCAGAACCTGGCGGCGGCGCAACTGCAATTGCCTCCCGAGGCAGTGGCACGGCTGAACACCCTGGAACAGCCGGACACCACACCAGTGCACTGAATCAGCCGTTGATTCTTGAGCACGATGGGGCTTGAGCCCCATCAAATGCACCACAACGATTCAACCAGCCACCCAAAAAGCACCAAACAAGGGCATCTCACAACCATTTTGCTATCGCGCGCCAAAAACGCATCACTTTGGTGCAATCGCCGCTCCTGCCAAGCGCAGAACCTGCACGCCGTCTCAGAAGCTTTCCCACTCATCATCGGACGCCGCCTTGGCGGTCGCCCCCGCTGCAGGTGCAGTCGGTTTGGCAGTGGTTTTTGCCACGCTGGGTGCCGGTGCCGCAAGCTTGCGCGGCGCCACGCTGGCGACCGGTTTGCGAGCGGCAGGTGGCGACACCGGGGGAGAAGGGCGCGGGCGAGGCGCGGTGGCGGCCTGGGCCGCTGGCGCATCCGCCGACAGCTTGAACACCTCTACCGCGCCCACCAGGGCCTGGGCCTGGTGGCTCAGGCTACCGGCGGCGGCGGCCATTTCTTCGACCAGGGCGGCGTTCTGCTGCGTGACCTGGTCCATCTGCGTGACGGCATCGCCGACCTGGGAGACACCCTGACTCTGCTCGGTGCTGGCAGCGCTGATCTCGCCCATGATGTCGGTCACGCGGCGGATCGAAGCCACCACCTCGGTCATGGTGGCGCCCGCCTTGTCGACCAGCGCGGTGCCCTGCTCGACCCGCTCCACGCTGGCGTGGATCAGGCTCTTGATCTCCTTGGCCGCGTCTGCGCTGCGCCCGGCCAGGCTGCGCACCTCGCTGGCTACCACGGCAAAGCCCCGGCCCTGCTCGCCCGCACGGGCGGCTTCCACGGCCGCATTGAGCGCCAGGATGTTGGTCTGGAAGGCAATGCCGTCGATTACGCCGATGATGTCGGAAATCTTCTTGCTGCTGTCGTTGATGCCTTTCATGGTCTCCACCACTTCGGACACCACGTCGCCACCCTGCACGGCCACGGTGGAGGCGCTCATGGCCAACTGGTTGGCCTGGCGCGCGTTGTCGGCGTTCTGGCGCACGGTGGAGCTCAGTTCCTCCATGGAGGCGGCCGTTTGCTGCAGGGCACTGGCCTGCTCCTCGGTGCGGATGGACAGGTCGTGGTTGCTCGAGGCGATTTCGGCGCTGGCCGAGGCCACGCCCTGCGCATTGCCACGCACCCCCGATACCACCTGGGCCAGGTTGTCACGCATGGCGGTCAGGCCGGTGAGCAGGCGCGCGATCTCATCACGCCCCTTTACCGGGATGGCCACCGTGAGATCGCCGCGGGACACGGCATCGGTGATGTCCACCGCATTGCCCAGCGAACGCGAGATCTGGCGGATCATCGAGCCGCCCACCAGCACCGCCAGCAGCACGCCCAGCACCACGGCGCCCACGGCCAGGGCGCGGATGGTCTGGTAGCTGGCTGCGGCACGGTCGTACTCCATCTTGGCCTGGTCGAGCTGCACCTGCATGAGCAGGCCCAGCACCTCCTGCAGCGGGTCCATCGCCGGGTACAGGTCCTTGGCGGCAAAGGTGGTGAGGGCCGGTACGTCGCCCGCACGGAACAGACCCGCCAGGGCCTCGGTGGCGGCATCCGCCTTGGCCTGCAAGGGCTTGAAGCGGTCCACCAGGGTCTTTTCCTCGGGCGCCAGCTTCGTCGCCAGGTAGGCGCTCCAGTTGGTGTCGATGGCCTTGCGCGCATCGGCCACCGACTGCAGGCCCTGCGCGGCGGTCATGCCGCCGTCGCGCACCTTGTGCGCTGCATCGACCACGTTGACCGCGTACATGTCGGCCACGATCTTGATCTGCTTGAGGGGCACCACCCGGTCGTCATACACCGATTTGAGCCCGGCGTTGGACTGCCCCATGCCCAGCAGACCGGCACCGCCGACCAGCAGCACAAGGCAGCACAACACAGCCAGAAGCCCCGCCAGGCGGGTGGAAATCTTGAACCGATTCATGGCCAGTCTCCTGAGGTAACGATCTGTAAACACAGAATCGCAAGATCCAGGCCAGCACACCTCCTCGTTCAAGGCCTCTTTGCCCTCCCGGCGTGTCACCGCATGAGAGGTGCCTTACGCCAACAGCAACGGGGAATCAGAAGCTCTCCCACTCATCATCCCCACCCCCGGCCGCCTTCGCCGGCGCCTTTGGCGCTGGCGCAGGGCTTGCCGCCGCTGCGGCCTTGGGCGCCGCCAGCCGGCTGGCCACCGGGGCCTTGGCCGCTGGCCTGGAGGTTACGGCCGCGCGCGCTGCCGGTGCCGGCATGGCCACTGGCTTGCGTACCGCTGGGGCCGGTGCAGTTGCCGCGCTGCGCTGGTTGGCGGCACCGCTGCCATCGCCCGCCAGCCTGAACACCGCCACCGCGTTCACCAGC
>NZ_LMIH01000041.1:188593-188861 GCF_001428645.1 Acidovorax sp. Root217 | reverse complement strand
TGCGCTTTGCTCGCTGCTGGCGGCGCTGATCTCGCCCATGATGTCCGTGACGCGCCGGATGGCTGCCACCACCTCGGTCATGGTGGCCCCGGCCTTGTCCACCAGCAGCGTGCCTTGCTCCACGCGTTCGACGCTGGCGGTGATCAGGCTCTTGATTTCCTTGGCCGCTTCGGCGCTGCGCCCGGCCAAGCTGCGCACTTCGCTGGCCACCACGGCAAAGCCCCGGCCTTGTTCGCCCGCCCGGGCGGCTTCCACCGCGGCATTCAGG
>NZ_LMIH01000041.1:185442-188541 GCF_001428645.1 Acidovorax sp. Root217 | reverse complement strand
GATCTTGCTGCTGCTGGCGTTGATGCCTTTCATGGTCTCGACCACTTCGGCCACCACGTCGCCGCCCTGTACGGCCACGGTGGAGGCGCTCAGGGCCAACTGGTTGGCCTGGCGTGCGTTGTCGGCGTTCTGGCGCACGGTGGAGCCGAGCTCTTCCATCGAGGCGGCCGTCTCTTCCAGTGCCGAGGCCTGCTGCTCGGTGCGCGCCGACAGGTCGTTGTTGCCCGAGGCAATCTGGGCGCTGGCCGAGGCCACGCTTTCGGCGTTGCCGCGCACCGTGGTCACGGTATTCGCCAGGCTTTGCTGCATGCGCTGCAGGGCGCTGAGCAAGTGGCCGGTTTCATCGCGGGATTGCACGACGATGTCGCCACTGAGGTCGCCGGCGGCGACGCGGTCGGCAGCCTGCACCGCCTGGGCCAGGGGGCGGGTGATGGAGCGGATGAGCCACACCGCCGCCAAGACTGCCAGCAGGATCGCGAACGCGGCTGCAGCCCACATCACGAAACGCGCATTGAGGTAGATCGAAGCGGCGCTGGCGCTAGCGGCCCTGGCACCAGCGCCGTTCAATGCCGCGAGTTTCTTCAGGGTATCAATCGACTCCATGTACCACTTGCGCGATTCGCCCTGCAAAAACGCAAAAGCCTGCTCGCTCTCGTTCTTGCGCGACAGCTCCAGCAGCTTCACGGCAGACTCGCCATAACCCTTGCGCGCCTGGACATAGGTTTCATACAGCTTGCGTTCCGCATCGCTGGCGATCAAGCCTTCGTAGGTGGCCTCTGTCGCCTTGATCTCGGCGCGCATACCCTCCATCGCTTTTTCCACCTGACCCTTGGCCGAAGGGTCCTGGGTGGTCAGATGCCGGAATTCATTGAGCCGCGCTTCTGCCAGTTGGGCGTCGAGGCGATTCACCAACTCGACACTGGGCAGCCAATTTTCGGTGATGTCCGACGTACTGCCATAAATCGCGGTCAGTTGCGACAGCGCTGTGGCGATGACTGCGAGCAACAGCAGTACAAGGGCGCCAAAGGTGCCCGCCATGCGAGTCGATATCTTGAGATTGTTCATGGTGTCGTTTCCAGAAAATACCTGACTGGTCCACAGCGCACCAGTCCACTGCCGACTTCTGCGCCGCCTGGCTTTGTATCAGGTCGCCGCAGCCTTCACCAGCCCGATGTCGGCACTGCACAGCAGCGCCTCGATGTCCATCAGGATCAGCATGCGCTCACCCACGCTGGCAATGCCGGTGACAAAGGCAGGGTCCAGGTTGCCTTGGGGCTCGAACTGCGGCACGGGCTTGATGAACTCCGGGGCCAGGGTGACCACGTCGGCCACGGCATCGACCACCGCCCCGACCAGCAAGGACCCCAGGTCCAGGATGATGACCACCGTGAAGTCGGTGTAGCTCGCCTCGGGACAATGCAGCTTCATGCGCAGGTCCAGGATGGGCACGATGCGCCCGCGCAGGTCGATCACCCCCTTGATGAAATCCGGCGAATGGGCCAGGCGGGTGGGCTGCTCGTAGGAGCGGATTTCCTGCACCCGAAGGATGTCGATGCCGTACTCCTCCGCACCGAGGCGAAAGCTGAGGTACTCCCGCGCACACCCGGCAGGCGGGGCATTGCGGGAAGTGATTTCAGGCGAGGCTTCAGCAAGGGGTTGGTTCATGGCGGGTGTCTTCGGGATGGAAAAGCATGCCCCCGGTTGAGGGATTGCAGGCACTCCCAAAAGCATAGCAGCAAAATTTACATTTCATAACAAAACACGGCCCGATGCCGACTGCTGCAAGCCCGGCCCCCGCCTCATTGGAGAGCTACCTCCACTCCCGAAGAGGGTTCCGGCGCAAAAAAATGTTACCGTTACCCGGGCTGTCGAATGGCAAGCCGCTGCACAGCTGGCGCCCCCGCCGCCGCACCGCCCCTGACGCCGCCGGGCAGTTGCCTTGTGCCCCATGGAATGACCTGATGACGCTGTTCACCAAAAAAGAGAAGAACCCCCACCACATGCCTGCCCCCGGCCTGCCCTTGCTGGCGCTGGAGCTGCGCGCGCCCTGGGAATTCGGGGCGGTGCTGCCTGCCTGGCCGGTACTGCAGCGCGCGCCCAGGGGCGATGGGCATACCGTCATCGTCTTCCCCGGGCTTACGGCCGGCGACGCCACCACGGCCCCGCTGCGCCGCTACCTGGAATCGCGCAGCTATGACACCCAGGGCTGGGGACAGGGGCTGAACCTGGGCCCGCGCGAAGGCGTGCTGGACAACGCCAAGCAGCAGTTGCAGCAGGCCGCACAGCGCAGTGGCGGCAAGGTGAGCCTGGTGGGCTGGAGCCTGGGCGGCATCTATGCGCGCGAGCTGGCCAAGGAACTGCCCGACCTGGTGCGCTGCGTGGTGACACTGGGCACGCCCTTTGCCGGGCCCCACACCTCCACCAATGCCTGGCGCATCTACCAGTTCGCCAGCGGCCGCAGCATCGAGCGCGAGACCGAGAACTACAACCTGCCCGAGGCCCCGCCCGTGCCCACCACCAGCATCTACTCGCGCAGCGATGGTGTGGTGGCCTGGCGTGGCAGCCTGCAGGCGCCCGCAGCGCACAACCCGCACACCGAGAACATCGAGGTGGTGGCCAGCCATTTCGGCATCGGCCTGAACCCGAGCGCCTGGTGGGTGGTGGCCGACCGGCTGGCCCAGCCGCAGGGGCCGGGAGCCGCATGGCAGGCCTTCAAACGCCCTGCACTGCCGGGGCTGCAGCTGGTGTTTCCGGATCCGCACCGGCCACGCTGAACGCGGCCCGCACCGGTCCAGGCGTGAAAAACCCGCCGACGGCGGGTTGAAAGAGAGGACGGCCCAGGGACAGCCTGCGGCCTTCAATCAGAAGCTTTCCCACTCATCATCCCCACCCCCGGCCGCCTTGGCCGGCGCCTTGGGTGCCGCTGCCGCTGCAGGGCTTGCCGCCGCTGCGGCCTTGGGCGCCGCCAGCCGGCTGGCCACCGGGGCCTTGGTCGCTGGCCTGGAGGTTACGGCCGCGCGCGCTGCCGGTGCCGCCATGGCCACCGGCTTGCGCACCGCTGGGGCCGGTGCAGTTGCCGCGCTGCGCTGGTTGGCGGCA
>NZ_LMIH01000041.1:185039-185358 GCF_001428645.1 Acidovorax sp. Root217 | reverse complement strand
TGCGCTTTGCTCGCTGCTGGCGGCGCTGATCTCGCCCATGATGTCCGTGACGCGCCGGATGGCGGCCACCACTTCGGTCATGGTGGCTCCGGCCTTGTCCACCAGTTGCGTACCTTGCTCCACGCGCTCCACGCTGGCGGTGATCAGGCTCTTGATTTCCTTGGCCGCTTCGGCGCTGCGCCCGGCCAGGCTGCGCACTTCGCTGGCCACCACGGCAAAGCCCCGGCCTTGTTCGCCCGCCCGGGCGGCTTCCACCGCTGCATTGAGCGCCAGGATGTTGGTCTGGAAGGCGATGCCGTCGATGACGCTGATGATGTCT
>NZ_LMIH01000041.1:136733-185008 GCF_001428645.1 Acidovorax sp. Root217 | reverse complement strand
GATCTTGCTGCTGCTGGCGTTGATGCCTTTCATGGTCTCGACCACTTCGGCCACCACGTCGCCACCCTGTACGGCCACGGTGGAGGCGCTCAGCGCGAGCTGGTTGGCCTGGCGTGCGTTGTCTGCGTTCTGGCGCACGGTGGAGCCAAGCTCTTCCATCGAGGCGGCCGTCTCTTCCAGTGCCGAGGCCTGCTGCTCGGTGCGCGCCGACAGGTCGTTGTTGCCCGAGGCAATCTGCGCGCTGGCCGAGGCCACGCTTTCGGCGTTGCCGCGCACGCCGGTAACCACGCGGGCCAGGTTGGCGCGCATGTCCTCCAACGCCGACAGCAACTGGCCCATTTCATCCTTGCCATGGGCCGGCATGGCCGCCGTGAGATCACCTTCGGCAATGGCGCGCGCAGCGCCCACGGCCTGGCCCGCGGGGCGCGTGACCGAGCGCGTGATGGACACGCCCAGCACGACCGCAAGCGCCACGCAGGCGGCCAGCGTGCCCAGCACCCAGACCCGGGCAGCCTGGAAGACCGATTGCACCTCCTCCTGCTCCTTGTCGGCCATGGCGGAGTTGATCTTCTGCAACTGGCCCAGGGTTTCAGCGGCGGCCACGAAGGCGGTTTCGGATTCACCGGCAAACAGCCCGGACAGGGCGTCGGAGCTCAGTTCCATGGTTTCACTGGAGCTGAAGTCCACCCCCTTGGCGACCTCCACCAGGTTGGCCTGGAGCTTGTAGTAAGCGACCTTGCGCGTGCGAAAGGTCTGGAAGGCCTCACGCTCCTCGCCCGCACTGACCAACGGTTCGTACTGCGCCTCCACACGCTCCAGGTCCTTGGCGCGCGCGTTCATCTGCTCGGCGAAGGCCTGGACTTCAGCCTTGCTGCGTGCGGTGGTCAGGCCGGCCTCGGAGCGCCGCATGCGGTTCATCAACACCCTGAGCTCGCCCGTGTAGCCCACGCTGGGCAGCAGGTTGCTGGCGATCTCCTGCGCGTTGTGGTGGATGCGTGAGAGCTGGAACAGCGAGACCGCGCCCAGCAGGGCCGTGAGCAGCACCAGCGCAAAGAACCCGATCCCCAGCTTGAGCCCGATACGCACGTCGGAAATCTTCATAGCACCCCTTGGCCACGGCCATTCGTGCCAGGGCGGGCGCAGGATTGCGCACCGACACCCTGGCTTTGCGCAGTCTAGCAACGGCCGGGGCACTGCACAGTGCGGGGTTTCCATGAAAAAAGCATGCAGCCCGCGAGGGCATGCATGCTCTTTGGTCAGCGGGGCGCCGGCAAGGCAGCCGGTGCTCAGGCCTGGCTGTTCTTGGCCTTGAAGCTGGCGATGCCGTCCATGATTTCCTTCTTGGCGGCGTCCAGGCCTTCCCAGCCCAGCACCTTGACCCACTTGCCGGCTTCCAGGTCCTTGTAGTGCTCAAAGAAATGGCTGATGGCCTTCAGGCGCATCGGGTTCACGTCTTCCACCTTCTGCCAGTGGGTGTAGATGGGCAGCACCTTGTCGGTGGGCACGGCCAGCACCTTGCCGTCCACGCCGGCTTCGTCTTCCATCATCAGGATGCCGATGGGGCGGCAAGGCACGACCACGCCGGGGAACAGCGGGTAGGGGGTGATCACCAGCACGTCCACCGGGTCGCCGTCGCCCGACAGCGTCTGCGGCACATAGCCGTAGTTGGTGGGGTAGTGCATGGCCGTGGTCATGAAGCGGTCCACGAAGATCGCGCCCGATTCCTTGTCCACTTCGTACTTGATCGGGTCGGCGTTCATCGGGATCTCGATGACGACGTTGAAAGCGTCAGGGGCGTTCTTGCCAGGGGGTACGTGGTTCAGGGACATGTCTGTGGAGTGTGGTTTGAAACGATAACCCGCGAGCCCGGTCAGGACCAAGAGCGTCGGGATTAACCCTGATTTTAGGCGCATGCCCCTTTCTGCCCGCTTGCAAACCGGCGTTTGCCTGTAAATTGGGCCTGTTGGCCAATCGACTCCTTGAGAAGCTGCTCCCGATTTTGAGCAGGTTCTTCCCACAGGAGCACGAGGAAGCAACGCAGCGGAAGCACCACCGACCTGCGTTGTGTTTCCTTCCGTGCAACTGAAAAAACCAAGGAGAAATGCATGGCTGACAACTCAGCGCTGACGTCCCCTCTGATACTGGCAGTGGTTTGCGGATTGATTGCGGTGGCCTACGGCATCTGGGCCCGTGGGTGGATTCTTGCCAAGGATGCGGGCAACGCGCGCATGCAGGAGATTGCCGCCGCCATACAGGCAGGTGCTGCGGCGTACCTGGCCCGCCAGTACAAGACCATCGCCATCGTCGGCGTGGTGCTGGCGATTCTCATCGGTGCCTTTCTGGACCTGACCTCCGCGCTCGGCTTCGTGCTGGGGGCCTTTCTCTCGGGCGCCTGCGGTTTCATCGGCATGAACGTCTCGGTGCGCGCCAACGTGCGCACCGCGCAGGCGGCCACGCAAGGCATCGGCCCCGCGCTGGACGTCGCGTTTCGCGGCGGTGCCATCACCGGCATGCTGGTCGTGGGCCTGGGCCTGCTGGGCGTGACGGGCTTTTTCTGGGCGCTGTCGCGGGGCATCACCTCGGGTCCCATGCTGGCCGAGGCCCTCAACCCGCTGATCGGCTTTGCCTTCGGCTCCTCGCTGATCTCGATCTTTGCGCGCCTGGGTGGCGGCATCTTCACCAAGGGCGCCGACGTGGGCGCCGACCTGGTGGGCAAGGTGGAGGCCGGCATCCCTGAAGACGACCCGCGCAACCCCGCCGTGATCGCCGACAACGTGGGCGACAACGTGGGTGACTGCGCCGGCATGGCGGCCGACCTGTTCGAGACCTATGCCGTGACGCTGATCGCCACCATGGTGCTGGGCGCGCTGATGGTGGTGGCCGCGCCGGTCAATGCCGCGGTGTACCCGCTGGCGCTGGGCGCCGTGTCCATCGTGGCATCGATCATCGGATGCTTCTTTGTGAAGGCATCGCCGGGCATGAAGAACGTGATGCCCGCCCTGTACAAGGGCCTGGCGATCGCGGGCATTCTGTCGCTGATCGCGTTCTACTTCGTCACCATGTGGATCATGCCGGACAACGCCATCCGCGCCAGCGGCAGCCAGATGCGCCTGTTCGGCGCCTGCGCCACGGGGCTGGTGCTCACGGCCGCGCTGGTCTGGATCACCGAGTTCTACACCGGCACGCAGTATTCGCCCGTTCAGCACATCGCACAGGCCTCCACCACCGGCCACGGCACGAACATCATCGCCGGCCTGGGGGTCTCGATGCGCTCCACGGCCTGGCCGGTGCTCTTCGTGTGCCTGGCCATCCTGGCGTCCTACCAGCTCGCCGGGCTCTACGGCATTGCCGTGGCGGCCACGTCCATGCTCAGCATGGCGGGCATCGTGGTGGCCCTGGACGCCTACGGTCCCATCACCGACAACGCCGGCGGCATTGCCGAGATGGCCGAGTTGCCCAGCAGCGTGCGCGACGTCACCGACCCGCTGGACGCCGTGGGCAACACCACCAAGGCAGTGACCAAGGGCTATGCCATCGGCTCGGCGGGCCTGGCGGCGTTGGTTCTGTTTGCCGACTACACGCACAAGCTGGAGAGCTATGGCAAAGCCATCAGCTTCGACCTGTCGGACCCGCTGGTCATCGTCGGCCTGTTCATCGGCGGGCTGATCCCTTACCTGTTCGGCGCCATGGCCATGGAGGCCGTGGGCCGCGCGGCCGGTGCCGTGGTGGTAGAGGTGCGCCGCCAGTTCAGCACCATCCCCGGCATCATGGACGGCACCGGCAAGCCCGAGTACGGCAAGGCGGTTGACATGCTGACCACCGCCGCCATCAAGGAAATGGTGATCCCCAGCCTGCTGCCCGTGGTGGTGCCCATCGTGGTGGGCCTGCTCCTGGGGCCCAAGGCGCTCGGCGGCCTGCTCATGGGCACCATCGTCACCGGGCTGTTCGTGGCCATCTCCATGTGCACGGGCGGCGGCGCCTGGGACAATGCCAAGAAGTACATCGAGGACGGCCACCACGGCGGCAAGGGCAGCGAGGCGCACAAGGCCGCCGTGACCGGCGACACCGTGGGCGACCCCTACAAGGACACAGCCGGCCCGGCCATCAACCCGCTGATCAAGATCATCAACATCGTGGCGCTGCTGATCGTGCCGCTGGTGGTGCGATTCCACGGGAGCTGATACGCTGCGGCATCCGCCTTGCAGCCACGGCCCGCTTCGGCGGGCCTTTTCTTTTTCCATGCCATCCCACCGCACTGCCATGCCCATCACCGTGCAATCGCTGGACCATGTGGTCCTGACCGTCGCCAGCATCCCGGCCACCATCGCCTTCTACGAACGCGTGCTGGGCATGGTGGCGCGCGAGTTCAAGCCCGGGCGCTACGCACTGCATTTCGGCCAACAGAAGATCAACTTGCACGAGGTGGGCGCGGTGGTGGACCCGAATGTCCGCCACGCCACGGCAGGCTCGGGCGACCTGTGTTTTCTCACGCGCACTCCGCTCGACGAAGTCCTTGTGCATCTGGCCGCCGAGGGCGTGGCCGTGGTGCAGGGGCCCGTGGGCGCCACGGGCGCACAGCACCGCCTGCGCTCGGTCTATATCTACGATCCGGACGAGAACCTGGTCGAGATCGCCAACGAGGTCTGAGAAGCGCTCAGAACTCCGCCGAGATCGCCGCGCGCAGCAGCATCGCGGCCGGCTCCACCAGCTCCTGCAGGTCGTTGGCGCGCCCCTGCTCGATGGACTGCAGCACCATCTCGTTGATGCCGCCCACCACGGCCATGGCCATCATGGGCTGGAGCGGGGCCTTGCGCAGGCGCTCGCCCGGGCGGTTGTTCACCACGTCGAGCATCAGGTCGGCCAGTTGCTGGTTGGCGCGGCGGCGTGCGGCCAGGCCCGGCGCGCCCAGGCCCAGCATCTCCAAGAACAGCGTGCGCAGCAGCACCGGGTTGCGCTCGAGCACGCCGAAGTAGGCACCCATGGCCTGCTCCACCTGGGCCTGCCAGTCGCTGTGCGGATCGATGGCGTTGCGCAGCACCGTGATGGCGTTGCCGCTGGCGACCTCGTACAGCGCTATCAGGCATTCGGCCTTGTCGGCGAAGTTCTCGTAGAAGGTGCGGCGCGAGACGCTGGCCTCGCGCACGATGTCGGCGATGGTGGTGTCGGCATAGCCGCGCACGGCCACGGCGCGTGCCATGCCCTCCAGCAGGCGGGAGCGGTGCACGGTGGATGTGGATGGGCTGGCGGCGGTCATGGTCATGGCGCGGTGAGATTCCGAGAAGGTACTTGACAGTACCACACTCACCACGCATGATACACAACTGGTACCAAACAGTACCAAAACCTTTCATCCCTTGGAGCCTGCCATGACCGAACTCGTCGTACGCCGCCTGCTCATCGACCTGGAAGCGCCTTTTGCGCGCCACTGGTGCGGCGGCGATGCCTTTCGCACGGCGCTCTTCAATGCGCTGTCCATGAGCTTTCCCGTGGGCGAGCAGTTCTTCATCGACGCGGTGCGCAATGGCCACAAGGCCCTGCCCGCCGACCGGCAGGCGCTGTACGCAGAAGAGGTGCGCGGCTTCATCGGGCAGGAGGCCACGCACCGGCGCATCCACGCGCTGTTCAACGGCCACCTCGACACGCAGGGCCTGGTCAACACCTGGGCCCCGCGCGCGGCCGAGCGCATGAAGCTCTTCGAGGGCGCCGACCCACGCCATCCGCTGGCGGTGACCGCGGCCAACGAGCATTTCACCGCCCTGCTGGCCGAGTGGCTGCTGGGCCACCCAGAGGTCCTCGCGGGCGCCGACCCGCGCCTGGCCACGATGTGGCAATGGCACTGCGCCGAAGAGGCCGAGCACAAGAGCACGGCTTTCGACATCTACCAGGCGCTGGACGGCGACCATGCCTGGCGCATCACCTGGTTCCGGCGCATCACCCTGGTGTTCCTGGGCGACGTGCTGCGCCAGACCGTGGGCAACCTGCGCCGCGATGGCACGCTGTGGCGCTGGCGCACCTGGGCCAGCGCGGCGCGCACCCTGTTCGGCCAAGGAGGCCTGGTGCGCGAGACCTGGCGTCCCTGGCGCGACTACCTGCGGCGCGATTTCCACCCCAGCCAGCAGGGCAGCGACCTCTCCGAGCGCTGGCTGGCAGACCACCGCGAGGCCTACATCCCCGTGGGCGCACGCTGAGCACGAACACCCCTTAGACCATGACCCAGAGCCCCTCTCACCGGCCGCATGCGGCGGCCGGCCAGCCCCTCCCTTTCCTGCGTATTTCCACACTGCGGGCCGCCGCCCTGCTGGCCGCACTCGCCATGCAGCTGCCGGCCCAGGCCGAACCCATGGCCTTCCAGGCCGCACTGGAGCAGCTCACGGCACGCTCCGACCAGCTCGCCGCATCGCGCAACGCGGTGGAAAGCGCCCAACTGCGCCGCCAGGCCCTGGCACGGCTGGGCGGCCCGGTGGTCTCGCTCAGCGGCGCCGCGTACGCCTACAACGCCAACCTGGACCTGGACCTCAACCCCGTGAACCAGGCCCTGCCCGGCGTGCTGCAGCAGCTGCCGCCGCAACTGGCGGGCTCGCTGGCCCAGTTGCCGCACCTGCCGGCCAGCTACACCTTGAACCGCCACAAGACGGACACCAGCACCTCGGTCTCGGGCATCTGGCCGATCTACATGGGCGGTGCCGGCGATGCCGCGCGCGGGCTGGTGGAGGCGCAGGCCGCCGAGGTACAGGCCGATGCCGACAAGACCGGCCACGAGGTCGCCACCGTGCTGGTGCAGCGCTATTTCGGGGCCCAGCTCGCCGAGCATGCCGCCCGGCTGCGCGAATCGGCCCTGGCCACCATAGAGCAGCACGACGCCGCCGCGCAGAAGATGCTGGACGCCGGCGTGATCGCCCGCGTGGAGCGCCTGCAGGCCCGTGCCGCGCTGGAGGAGGCGCGCCGCAACGCGCGCAAGGCCCGCGACGATGCCGATCTGGCCGCCACCGCCCTGACCCGCACGGTGAAGGCCAGCGAGCGCGTGACCCCCACCAGCCCGCTCTTCGTGCTCGGCCAGCCGGTGGAGCCCCTGCCCCACTTCGTCGATGCCGCGCTACAGCGCCACCCGGGCCTGGCCAAGGTGGCCGCCAAGAAGGGCCAGGCCGAGCAACTGCATGCGGCGCAGGAGGCTTTGCGCAAGCCGCAGGTCTTCGCCTTCGGCCAGCGTCAGCTCAAGAGCGGCAGGGATGCCGACTGGGTGGCCGGCATCGGCGTGCGCTTCACGCTGTGGGACTCCATCGACCGCGATGCGCTGGCCGCGTCGTCCTCGCGCCAGATCGAGCAGGCAGAGCGCAGCGGCGCCCAGGCGCAGAACGACATTGCCCTGTTGGTGGAAAAGCGCTGGCAGGCGCTGGAGCAGGCGCGGCGCGCCTATTTCGGCATGCAGCCAGGACTGGAGGTGGCCGACGAGGTGCTGCGCCTGCGCACCTCGGGCCTGCGGGCAGGCACCAGCACCACGCTGGACCTGATCGACGCCCAGGTCAACCAGGCCAAGGCGCAGACCGAACGGGCCCAGGCCGCCCACGACTACGTGAAGGCCCTGGCCGAGCTGCTCGAAAGCTCCGGCCTCTCCGATGAATTTGGCAAATACATGGCACGTGCCGATGTGAAGGTGGAATGAACATGAGCGACAGCAACAAGAACAACGGCAAGGGCAGCAAGAAAGCTGCGGTGCTGGGCGCCGTGGCCCTGGTGGCCGTGGGCGGCTTCGTCGGTTTCGGGCTGTGGAAGGCCTCGCAGCCGGCACCCGAGGTGTTCCAGGGGCAGATGGAGGCCCGCGAGGCCGACATCGCGCCCAAGGTCACGGCGCGCATCGCGCAGATCCTGGTCAAGGAAGGCGACCAGATCGCCGTGGGCGCCCCGCTGATCCGCATGGACAGCCCTGAGGTGCAGGCCAAGCTGGCGCAAGCCACCGCCGCGCAGGAAGCGGCCCAGGCCGTGGCCGACAAGGCCGCGCACGGCGCCCGCCCGCAGGAGGTGGAGATGGCCCGCCTGGCCTGGCAGCGCGCCGTGACGGCGGCCGACCTGGCCGAATCGTCCTACCGCCGCGTGGACGGCCTGGCCCGCGAAGGCCTGGTGGCCGCACAGAAGCGCGACGAGGCCGAGGCCAACCACAAGGCCGCGCGCGACCAGGCCCTGGCCGCCAAGGCCCAGTACGAGCTGGCCCGTGCCGGCGCCCGGCCCGAGGACCGATCCGCCGCCAGCGCCCAGGCGCGCCAGGTGGCCGGCGTGGTCGCCGAGGTCAAGGCCGCCCAGGCAGAGACCGAGCTCAAGAGCCCCGTGGCAGGCGAAGTGGCCAAGGTGCTGGCCCGCACGGGCGAGCTGTCGCCCCAGGGCGTGGCCGTGGTCACGGTGGTGGACCTGGCCGACCAGTGGGTGGTGCTGAACGTGCGGGAAGACCGCCTGCAGCGCTTTGCCATCGGCCAGGAGTTCGAGGCCACGCTGCCCGCCCTGGGTCGTGCAGGCAGCGCCGGCAAGCCCGTGCGCTTCAAGGTCTGCCACACAGCCGCCCTGCCCGACTTCGCCACCTGGCGCGCCACGCGCGCCGGCCAGGGATTCGACGTGCGCACCTTCGAAGTGCGCGCCCGCCCGGCCTCTCCCATCGAAGGCGCCCGCCCCGGCATGACGGTGCTGGTGCAATGAGCTGGCGCGCAACGCCCTGCCCCTTGACCACGCCATGAATCCCCTGGTCCACAGCTTTCGCCGCGAGGCGCGGCGCCTGCTTGCCAGCCCCTGGGACCTGGCCATGGTCACCTGGGTGCCGCTGCTGGCCGTGCTGCTCATGGGCTGGATCTTCTCGGCCGGCCTGCCACGCCACTTGCCCGTGGGCGTGCTGGACGACGACCACTCGGCCCTGTCGCGCCAGGTGGTGCGCATGCTCGACGCCACGCCCGGCCTGCAGGTGGTGCAGCACTACGCCAACTCGGCCGAGGCCGAGCGCGCGCTGCGCAGCGTGGAGGTGTATGCCGTGGTCACCCTCCCGCGCGACTTCGCGCGCACCGTGAAGGAGGGCCGCACGGCCCAGGTCACGCTGCTGCACAACGCGCAGCTGGGCACGCATTCGGGCGTGCTGCAACGCGACGTGCGCGCCGTGGTGGGCACGCTGTCGGCCGGCATCGAGATGGCGGCGCGCAACAAGCGCGGCGAACCGGCGCAAGCCGTGCGCGTGAACATGGAGCCCATCCACACGCAATTGCTGGCGCTGTTCAACGTGTCCACCAACTACGAGCAGTTTCTGGGCGCGGCGCTGATCCCGGCGCTGCTGCACATCCTGGCCATGACGGCCGGCGCCTGGGCCGTGGGCCGCGAGTTGCGCGACCGCACGCTGGGCGAATGGCTGGGTGCGGGCGGTGGGGTGCTGCGCACGGGTGCGGCCCTGGTGGGCAAGCTCGCCCTGCCCTGGGCCTCGCTGACGCTGGTGGCGCTGCTGGCGCTGACGGGCATCACCTGGGGGCGCGGCTGGCACCCGCCGGGCAACCTGGCATGGGTGGCTGCGGGGCTGGCGCTGTTGATGGCCGTGTCGCTGGCCGCCGGTGCGGCGCTGGCGGGCATCACGCGCTCGCTGCGCACGGCACTGTCGGGCGCCGGCTTCTTCGCGGCACCGGCGTTTGCTTTCAGCGGCGTGGCCTTTCCGCTGGCGGGCATGCCGGCCAGCGCACGCGCCTGGGCCGAGGCCATGCCCTACACCCACTACATCCGCCTGCAAATCGAGCAGTTGCAGATGGGCGCACCGCTGCGCACCAGTGTTTCCACCGTGGCGGCGCTGATGGCGGCCACTGCCGTGCTGCTGCTGGCGTGCACGCTGGCCTTGCAACTGGCACGCAAGAAGCCAGAGAGCTGGGGAGGACGGTGATGGACAAACGGTACGAAACCTCTGCCGAACCCTCGACCCTCTGGAGCGCCTGGCTGCAGGCCCTGGCCACCATCAGCCGCGACAAGGGCGTGCTGCTGCTGCTCGTGGCCGCGCCCGTGCTCTATGGCTTCTTCTACCCCTGGTTCTATGCCGACGAGGTGCTCACCCGTGTGCCCGTGGCCGTGGTGGACATGGACCGCAGCAGCCTGTCGCGACAGATCACGCGCTTTGCCGAGGCCGACCCGCGCATCGAGGTGCGCCTGGTGACCGCCAGCGAACGCGAGGCGCAAGAAGCGCTGTGGCGCGGCGAGGTGGAGGGCTATGCGCTGATCCCCGCCAACCTCAAGCGCAGCGTGGTGCGCGGCGAGGAGGCCCTGGTCCGCGTCGAAGGCAATGGCGCCTATGCGCTGCTCAATAAGGCCGTGCAGTACGGCTTTGCCGAGGCCGTGGGCACCGTGTCCGCCGGCATCGAGATCCGCAAGCTGCAGGCTGCGGGCCAGAGCGCGCAGCAGGCCGCGGCCAGCCGCAACCCGGTGCAGTTGCAGATGGTGGCGCTGTTCAACCCGACCGAGGGCTACGGCAGCTTCGTCGTGCCCGCCGTGGCCCTGCTGATCCTGCAGCAGACGCTGCTCATGGGTGCGGCCATGCTCACCGGCACCTGGGTGGAGGCCGGCCGGCACCGGGCGCGGCCCAGCACCTGGCTGGGCCGGCTGCTGGCGCTGTGCACGCTGGGCTGGGTCAGCGGCCTGTTCTACTTCGGCTGGATCTTTGTGCTGCACGACTACCCGCGCGGCGGCAACCCGCTGGGTGCCCTGGTGCTGCTGGCCTGCTACGTGCCCGCCATCGCGGCCCTGGGCGCGCTGATCGGCCTGTGGGTGGGCAACCGCGAGCGCGCGCTGCAAGTACTGCTGTTCACCACCCTGCCGATCGCCTTCATGGCCGGCTTCTCGTGGCCCGTGGAGGCCCTGCCCGAGCCGCTGCAGTGGCTGCGCTGGCTGCTGCCCAGCACCTCGGGCGTGCAGGCCTCGCTGCGGCTCAACCAGCTGGGCGCGCCGCTGTCGGCGGCATTGCCCCAGCTGTGCGCCCTGGTGGCGCTGTGCACCGCGTGCACGGTGGCGCTGCTGGCCTGGACACGACCGGGGCGGCCTGGGCCTGTTCAATCTGGCTGACGATCTTCAGCACCTGGGCAGCAACCCCGCGTACCATCACAGCCATTCCGGTATTTCCAGAGAAGATGGCCTTGAAACACTCCGCACCGCCTGACCCTGCCTCTTTCGGCGGCAACGCCCCGCACTACCAGCGCATCGTCGATGGCGTGCTGGCGGATTCCAGGCAGCTGATGGAGCGCGTTGCCGAGGCGACGCGCATGTCTTTGCAACTGCGCCAGGACCAGGCCCGCACCCCGGGCGAGCACCAGGGCATGCTCGAAGCGCAGCAGCAGCTGATGCGGCTCACCTCCGTGATGGGCGAGCGCTACCCTGGCGCGCTGCGCAAGGCGCTTGAACAGCAGACCACCGCGCCAGGGGAGGAAAAGCCCTCGCGCTCCCTGTTCACCATCCATTTCGACCAGCTCGAACTGATGGACGAGTCGCAGATCACCGAAAGCGTCGAGCGCGCCCGCGCCAGGCAGGTGCTGGCTTCTGCCGTGGAGGGGCCGCTGGCCGACCTCGACGCCCTGGTGTGCGCAGCACAGGGACTGCCGAGGGTGCAGCCCGAGCACAACCCCCTGCGCCCGGAAGTCTTCCTGCAGGCACTGCAGGCCGTGGTGTCGCAGATGCAGGCCACCGCGCAGGTGCGAAACGACTGGATGGCGCACATGGCCAAGGCCCTGGGCACGGAGCTCAAGGGCCTCTACCTCGCGCAGATCGATCTGCTCAAGCAAGGCGGTGTGCGGCCCGTGGGCTACGCCATGCGCCAGGCCGACGGCGAGTATGTGTACGTCGCGCCGGGCAACGGCGCAGCAGCCCCCGGGTTCGGTGACGAAACAGACATGTCCGTACCCGCAGGCTCCGGCGACCCGCTGCTCACGCTCGACCGGCTGCGCCGCCTGCTGCTCGGCGAGTTCAGTGAGCAACCCGTGCCGCAGCAGTCCCCGGCGGCCGCGCCGGACGATGAACCCTTCGCCGAACGTTTTGCACGCGAGTTCGACAGCCCGGTACAGCTTCCGCAGATCGACCCGCCCGCCACGGATTTCGCCATGACCGTGCCCGCCGCCTTCGAGGCGCTGCAGGAGATGAACCAGGTCGGCCAGATGATGGAGCGCCTGGGCAGCCAGCGCGCCCAGCCGGGCGACGGCCCAGGGCAGCGGCGCGCCGCGGGGCTGGGAGACGCCCTGGGCATGGAGGTGGTCGCGCTGATGGTGGACAACATCGCGCGCGACAGCCGGCTGCTGTGGCCTGTGCAGCAGTTCGTGCGCGCCCTGGAACCCGCCCTGATGCAGTTGGCGTTGGCCGACCCTCGGTTCTTCAGCAACAAGGAGCACCCCGCGCGCCGCCTGCTGCAGGACATCACCGACCACAGCATGGCTTTCAACGGGGCCGAGGCACCCGGCTTCAAGCGCTTCATGCGCTCCCTCATGGACATTGCCGGCCCGCTGGCCTCGGCCACCATCGAAGGGGCCGACGACTTCGAGCAGGTCCGCCAGCAGTTGCACGCGCAATGGGCAGACGGCGAGCAGGTGCGCGAACAGGAGCGCCTGCGCGCCATCGAGGCGCTGGAGCACGCGGAGCAGCGCCACCTTCTGGCGGCCAGGTTGTCCGGCGAGATCCGGTTGCTGCCCCAGATCGACAACATCCCCGGCGAGATTGCCCACTTCCTGCTCGGCCCCTGGGCCCAGGTCATGGCCCAGGCGCGCCTGACCGACAGGACCGGCAGCGCCGATCCGGGCCGCTACCAGGAGCTGGTGGGCGCCTTGGTCTGGAGCGCGCAGCCCGAACTGACCCGCACGAACACCGGTGAGCTCGCGCGCCTGATCCCCCAACTGCTGCCTCGCCTGCGCGAAGGCCTCGCATTGATCGACTACCCCGCTGACAGGACCGAAGCCGTCTTCGCGCAGTTGATGCAATTGCACCAGCAGGCCTTCCACGGCGGGCCCAAGCCTGCAGGGCAGCCGGCGCCAACCCTGCTCACGCAAGAGGACGAGGAACCCTGGCTTGCGCCATCGGAAGCCCAGGATTCCGGCTTCATGGACGACTTGCAGCCTTCCCAGCCCGGGACCCTGGAGCCCCCGCCCGAGCCCACCCCGGTGGATGGACCCACCCGACCTGCACTGGCCGTCGGCAGTTGGGTGAACCTGCTGGTGGCAGGCCAGTGGGAGCGCACCCAGCTGTCCTGGGTCGGCTCGCAGGGCACCTTCTTCCTCTTTACCAACGCCTCCGGGCGCACCCAATCGATGACGCTGCGGCTGCTCGACCGGTGCATCCAGCAAGGCAGCCTGCAGGTGCTCAGCCAGCAGCCCGTGGTGGATGTCGCTCTGGACGCCGTGGCGCAGGCCGCCATGCGCAACAGCGTGGAAAGCAGGTTATGAGCCCGGGGTGTTCTGCCCCGGCCTGCGCAGCACCAGCATGCCGAACAGCGGCGCCATGATGTACATGCTGACCGAGTAGATGGCGGCTGGCAGCGCGAGCTGGAAGTTGTTGAGCACCGACAGCGCGATGAAGATCGCCAGCGTGGAGTTGTGGATGCCGATCTCGAAGCCGATGGCCGTGGCCATGGACTTGTCCATGCCCACCGCGCGCGGCAGGAAGTAGCCGGCACCCAGGCTCAGCGCATTGAACAGCAGCACGGCCGGGCCGATGTCGGCAAACGATGCCGACAGCGCCGCCCATTCCTTGGCAATGGCAATCAGCGCGAACGACGCGAGCACCACGGCGCTGAAGATCTTCATCGGCTTTTCCATGCGCGCGCTGAAGGCCGGGGCGCGCCGGTGCACCCACATGCCCACGACCACAGGGATGAGCACGATCACGATCACCTCCAGCACCTTGCCGAACTGCAGCGGCACCACCTGGCCCGTTTTGGCGAAGGTGGCGATGGCCCAGTTGGTGATGAGCGGCAGGCTCACGATGGACAGCACCGTGTTGATGGCCGTGAGCGAGATGTTCATCGCCACGTTGCCGCCGAACAGGTGGCTGAACAGATTGGCCGACACGCCGCCCGGCGATGCCGCCAGCAGCATCAGCCCCACGGCATACAGCGGCGGCACGCCCAGCAGCACGATGAGGCCGTAGCAGGCCGCCGGCAGCACCAGCACCTGCAGCACCAGGGCCAGCAGCACAGCGCGCGGGTACTGCAGCAGGCGCTTGAAGTCCGCCACGGTGAGCGACAGGCCCAGGCCGAACATGACGAGGCCCAGCGCAATGAACAGCAGCGTGGGCAGGATGGAAATGAAACTCATGGTGCGCTCACGCGGCCAGGGGCTGGCCGCGCTCCTGTGGCAAAGCCCACGGCACCGCCATGCGGTGCCGTGGGCAAAAGTCGATGAACGAGGAGAGAGGGGGAGATGCGCCGGTTCAGGCCGCTGCAGTCGGGCCCGTGCGCAGGCGCACCGGGCCGCTGCGCTGCTCGATGGCGTGCTGCACTTCCTTGCGCAGGCCCATCAGAAAGCCCAACTCGGCCACCACGAAGAGCGGCCCCACGATCAGGCCTGCCAGGTCGTCCACGAAGGCGGGCTTGCGGCCCTCGTAGTAGTGGCCCACGAACTGGATCACCCAGCCCACGGCGAACAGGCCCAGGCCCGTGGCCAGCCACAGCGTGGTGCCTTGCAGCGCCAGCCATTGGCCGCCGGCCAGCATGGCGGCCTGCAGCGCTGCCATCACCAGGCCAAAGCGCGTATCGAGCCGGAAGTAGAAGACACTGGCCGCGATGGCTGCCACCAGCGCCGGCCCCACAGGCACACCACCCAGCAGCCAGACGGGGCGCGAGAGCAGGATCACCACGGCGAACATGATCATCGGCACCCCCACGAAATGGGTGTGGATGTTGCGCGGGTCGCGGTGGTAGTCGGCGTACTGGGCCAGGTGGTCGATCAGGGTTTTCATGGGTGTCTCCTGGTTGTTGTTGTAAGCAGCATCCATACTCGTGCGGCGCCCGCCCCCCGTCTGTCGGGGAGCCGACACAAACCCAGCCTTACCCGACTGCATGACCGACCCCGCCGCCTACCTTCCCGTGCTCCAGTCCGGCCGCTGGTTTGCCCACCTGCCGCCCGACTTCGCCCAGCCCCTGCTGGCCATGGCCCACCTGCGCCAGCTGGCGCCGGGCGAGGTGCTCTTTCTGCGCGGCGATGCGCCCTGCGGGCTGTATGCCGTGGTGCGCGGCGCGATCAGCATTTCGGGCACGGGCGGGCGGGCCGACGAAGCGCGCGCCGCCATGCTCACGCGGCTGGAGCCCCCGCACTGGTTCGGCGAGATCTCGGTGTTCGACAATTCGGCCCGCACGCACGATGCCCACGCGGCCGAAGCCAGCACCCTGCTGCAGATACCGCACGACCCTCTGCAGGCCTGGCTCACCGCCCACCCTCAGCACTGGCATGCGCTGGCCCTCTTGCTCACCGACAAGCTGCGCACCGCCTTCGTGGCCATCGAGGAACTGGCCCTGCTGCCTGCCGGCCAGCGCCTGGCGCGCCGCCTGGTGATGATGGCCGAGGGCTACGGCCAGTGGACGGCCGAGGGCCAGTCGCGCCGGGTGATCGGCATATCCCAGGAGCAGCTGTCGCTGATGCTGGCCATTTCGCGCCAGACCACCAATCAGATCCTCAAGGACCTGGAGGGCCGCGCCCTGGTGCGCGTGCACCGCGGCGAGGTGGAGATCCTGGACCTGGCGGCCCTGCGCGCCACTTGCTACTGAATCAATAGCGCCCAGCACACACGGGTTATCACCCAAGTGCATTTGGGAGCAAAATACTAAGAACACTTTGCATTTCCGGGCAAAATGGCGGCATGCAACTGAACTACATCGCCAACGCCTCTGTTCCGTCCTCGTCGGGCCGCACGCTTGCCGTGATCGACCCGTCCGACGGCCAGCCCTTCGACGAGATCCAGCGCAGCAACGCCGATGACATCGACGCGGCGGTGCATGCGGCGCGCCAGTGCTACAACGCAGTGTGGCAGCGCATGGCACCGGCCGACCGGGGCCGCCTGCTGCAGCGCCTGTCGGCCAAGGTGCTCGAGCATGCCGACGAGCTCACGGCGCTGGAGCAGCGCGACTGCGGCAAGCCCACCAAGCAGGCCCGCGCCGACACGCTGGCGCTGGCGCGCTACTTCGAGTTCTATGCCGGTGCCTGCGACAAGCTGCATGGCGAGACCCTGCCCTACCTGGACGGCTACAGCGTGCTCACCTGGCGCGAGCCGCATGGGGTGACGGGCCATGTGATCCCCTGGAACTACCCGATGCAGATCTTTGGCCGCAGCGTGGGCGGTGCCCTGGCGGCCGGCAACGTCTGCGTGGTCAAGCCGGCCGAAGACGCCTGCCTGTCGCTGATCCGCGTGGCGCAGCTGGCGGCCGAGGTGGGCTTTCCGTCCGGCGCGCTGAACATCGTCACGGGCTACGGCCACGAGGTGGGCGACGCGCTGGCGCGCCACCCGGGCATCGACCACATCAGCTTCACCGGCAGCCCCAAGATCGGCACGCTGATCCAGCAGGTGGCGGCCGAGCGCCACTGCCCGGTGACGCTGGAGCTCGGCGGCAAGAGCCCGCAGATCATCTTTGCCGATGCCGACCTGGATGCCGCCGTGCCCGTGGTGATCAACGCCATCGTGCAGAACGCGGGCCAGACCTGCAGCGCCGGCTCGCGCGTGCTGATCGACTCGCTGATCTACGAACCGCTGCTCGAACGCCTGGGCAAGGCCTTTGAACAGCTGCGCGTGGGCCCCGCGGCCATGGACCTCGATGTGGGCCCGCTGATCCGCCAGACCCAGCAGCAGCGCGTGTGGGACTTTCTGTCTGACGCGCAAGTCGCTGGCATCCCCATGGTGGCCCAGGGCGTGGTGGTGGACGAGTCGCCCGAAGGCGGCTTCTACCAGGCCCCCACGCTGCTGCGGGATGTGCCGGTGCAGCACCGCCTGGCGCAGGAGGAAGTCTTCGGCCCGGTGCTCTCGGCCATGGCCTTCCAGGACGAGGACCATGCGGTGGAGCTGGCCAATGCCACGCAGTTCGGCCTGGTGGCCGGCATCTGGACGCGCGACGGCTCGCGCCAGTTCCGCATGGCCAAGCGCGTGCACAGCGGCCAGGTGTTCATCAACAACTACGGCGCCGGCGGCGGCGTGGAGCTGCCCTTCGGCGGCGTGAAGTCCAGCGGCTACGGGCGCGAAAAGGGCTTCGAGGCGCTGTACGGCTTCACCACCCTCAAGACCGTGGCGATCAAGCACGGTTGATTGCGGCGCTCGCCGACCTGGCGGGCACCGATTTGCGCAAGACCTCTTTCCATGCCCCTGAGCCCCCCCGCCCCCCGCACCGCCCGCCATGTCCGGCGCGTGACCTACCAGGGCTATGAACGCGACGACGGCCTGTGGGACATCGAAGGCGAGCTGCACGATAGCAAGGCCTACGATGCCCCCGTGCACCGTGGCGAGGGCGTGCGCCGCGCGGGCGAGCCCATCCACCACATGCTGCTGCGCGTCACGGTGGACCGCCAGCTCGTGGTGCAGGCCATCGACGTGGCGATGGATGCCCACCCGCTCAAGGACTGCCCGCTGGCCCAGGCCGCGCTGCAGCAGATGGTGGGCTGCAGCATGACCCGCGGCTGGCGCCAGGCCATCCAGAAGCACCTGGGTGGCGTGGCCAGCTGCACCCACCTGCGCGAGCTGCTGTTCAACCTGGCCACCGCCGCCTTCCAGTCCGTCACCGCCGTGTTCGCACCGCCTGCCAATGGCGACCCGCCGCGCCACCTGAACCAGTGCACGGGCTGGGCCTTCGACGGCAACGGCGTGAAGGAGCACTTTCCGCAGTTCTACGGCCGCGTGCCCGCTGCAATCAGCAAACCCGACACGGCGGCACCGCCCGCCGAACGCTGACCACAGCAGTTCCACACCTTTTTTTTTACCGCCCCATTTTCCAAAGACAGGGAGACACTCCATGCGTGCACAGAACAAGTCCGTCATCGTCACCGGCGCCGGCAACGGCATTGGCGAAGGCATCGCCAAGCGCCTGGCGGCCGAGGGCGCCAAGGTCATCGTCAACGACATCAACGAAGCCGGCGGCCAGCGCGTGGTGGCCGAGATCACCGCGGCCGGCGGCACGGCCGCCTTCTTCAAGGCCGACGTGACGAATTCGGCCCAGGTCAAGGCCCTGGTCGATGAGGCCGTGCGCCTGTACGGCCAGCTCGACGTGATGGTCAACAACGCCGGCTGGACGCACCGCAACCGCCCCATGCTGGAGGTGAGCGAGGACGAGTTCGACAAGGTCTATGCCATCAACATGAAGAGCATCTACCTCTCGGCCATCCACGCCGTGCCGGTGCTGCGCAAGGTGGGAGGCGGCATCATCATCAACATCGCCTCCACGGCCGGCCTGCGCCCACGCCCAGGCCTGACCTGGTACAACGGTTCCAAGGGCGCCGTGATCATCACCAGCAAGTCCATGGCGGCCGAGCTCGGCCCCGACAACATCCGCGTGAACTGCATCAACCCCGTGTTCAACCCCGACACCGGCCTGGCCGCCGAATTTGCCGGCGGCCCGGTGGACGATGCGCGCCGCGCCAAGTTCCTGGCCACCATCCCGCTGGGGCGCTTTTCCACCGCGCTCGACGTGGCCAACGCCGCGCTCTACCTTGCCAGTGATGAAGCGTCCTTCATCAATGGCGTGTGCATCGAGGTAGACGGCGGCCGCTGCGTCTAAGCCCCCACAAGGGCAAGTTGGGAGGCCGCATCCCCAATGCAGCAACTGCGGCAAAATGCCCCCATGGCCGAACGTGTGATCCCCCTGGTGGACCAGCGCAGCGCCGCACTCCGGGCGGTGGTGCCGCTGCATGGCCAGGCGCCCACGGGCCACTTGGTGGACACGCGCGGACGCCCCTTGCGCGACCTGCGCATCAGCGTGACGGACCGCTGCAACTTCCGCTGCAGCTACTGCATGCCCAAGGAAGTGTTCGACAAGGACTACCCCTACCTGCCGCACAGCGCGCTACTCAGCTTCGAGGAGATCACGCGGCTGGCAAAGCTCTTTCTGGCCCATGGCGTGCGCAAGATCCGCCTCACGGGTGGCGAGCCCCTGCTGCGCAAGAATCTCGAAGCCCTGGTGGCGCAACTGGCCGCGCTGCGCACGGTGGACGGCACGGCGCCCGACCTCACGCTGACCACCAACGGGTCGCTGCTGGTGCGCAAGGCCCGCGCGCTCAAGGATGCGGGCCTGAACCGCGTGACGGTGAGCCTCGACGGCCTGGACGACACGGTGTTCCGGCGCATGAACGACGTGGACTTCCCGGTGGCCGACGTGCTCGCGGGCATCGAGGCCGCGCATGCAGCGGGCCTGTCGCAGATCAAGGTCAACATGGTGGTCAAGCGCGGCACCAATGACCACGAGATCCTGCCCATGGCGCGGCACTTTCGCGGCACGGGCACCACGCTGCGCTTCATCGAGTACATGGATGTGGGGGCCACCAACGGCTGGCGCATGGACGAGGTGCTGCCCTCGGCCGAGCTCATCGAGCGCCTGCGCGCCCACCTGCCGCTGGTGCCGCTCGATCCCGCCAGCCCGGGCGAGACCGCCGAGCGCTGGGGCTATGCCGACGCCAGCGGCCTGCACGACCCGGCGCTGGGCGAGGTCGGCGTGATCAGCAGCGTGACCCAGGCCTTCTGCCACGACTGCAACCGCGCCCGCCTGTCCACCGAAGGCCAACTGTACCTGTGCCTGTTCGCCACCCAGGGCCATGACCTGCGCAGCTTGCTGCGCGGCGGCGCGAGCGACGAGGCCATCGCCTCGGCCATCGCCCCCATCTGGCAAAACCGCAGCGACCGCTACTCGGAGCTGCGCAGCAGCCTGCCTGCGGATGCCACGCCTGGGCCGCGCCGGGTGGAGATGAGCTATATCGGCGGGTGATGCAGGCGCTGCTGCCCTTTCTTTTTCTTCAACGCACACCGGGCCACCCCTCTCCATGATCGACATCCAGGACATCACCGGCCTCGTGCTGGCCGGGGGCCGCGGCTCCCGCATGGGCGGGGTCGACAAGGGCCTGCAGGGCTTTCGCGGCATGCCGCTGGCGCTGCACACGCTGATGCGGCTGCAGATGCAGACCGGCGCCACCATGGTCAACGCCAACCGCAACCTGGCAGCCTACGAATCATTCGGCGCGCCGGTGTGGCCCGACGTGCTGGCTGACTACGCCGGCCCGCTGGCCGGCTTCATGACCGGGCTGGAGCGCTGCGAAACCCCGTGGATGCTGACCGTGCCCTGCGACACCCCCCTGTTCCCGCTGGACCTGGCGGCGCGCCTGGCCGCAGCGGCCGACGAAGCGGGTGCCGACATCGCCATGGCCGCCGCCCCCGAGGACGATGGCAGCGGCCAAGTGGCCGTGCGCCCCCAGCCCGTGTTCTGCCTGCTGCGCGTGGACCTGCTGGAGAGCCTGGTGGCCTTCACCCAGGCCGGCGGCCGCAAGATCGATGCCTGGACAGGCCAGCACGCCTGCGCCATCGTGCCCTTCAACGCCCCTGGCGACGACCCGCAGGCCTTCTTCAACGCCAACACCCTGGCCGAGCTGCACGCGCTGGAGGCCGGCACACCATCCGACCGCCCATGAAGACCCTTGCCCAGATTGCCGCCGAACTGCAGGGCTACGATCCCAAGGCCCTGAGCGTTGCCGATGCCAATGCCTTCCTCGCGCGCCTGGTGCAGCCGGTGCAGGGCACCGAAACCATTGGCATCTTCGATGCGCTGGGGCGCGTGCTGGCCAGCGACGTCGTCTCGCCTGTGAGCGTGCCGCCGCACGACAACTCGGCCATGGATGGCTATGCGCTGGCCGGCACCCAACTGGTGCCGGGCCAGCCGCTCACGCTGCGCCCCGTGGGCACGGCCCTGGCCGGCAAGGCCTGGGCAGGCACGGTGGCCACGGGCGAGTGCGTGAAGATCATGACCGGGGCCATCATGCCGCCGGGCCTCGATACGGTGGTGCCGCAGGAGTTCACCACCACCGGCGCCGACGGCTCCATAACCATCGCCGCCGACGTGCTGCGCCTGGGCGACAACCGCCGCTTCAAAGGTGAGGACCTGGTGCAGGGCAGCGTGGCATTGGCGCAGGGCGAGCTGCTCACGCCGGCCGCACTGGGCCTGGTGGCCAGCCTGGGCCTGCCCACCGTCACGGTGCACCGCCGCCTGCGCGTAGCCTACTTTTCCACCGGCGACGAGATCCTGAGCCTGGGCGAGCCCCCACGCGAAGGGGCGGTGTACGACAGCAACCGCTATACCGTGTTCGGCCTGCTCACGCGCCTGGGCGTGGAGGTGATCGACCTGGGCGTGGTGCGCGACGAGCCCGCCCTGCTGGAGGCGGCCTTCCGGCAGGCGGCGCAGCAGGCCGATGCCATCATCACCAGCGGCGGCGTGAGCGTGGGCGAGGCCGACCACACGCGCACCATGATGAAACAACTGGGCGACGTGGCCTTTTGGCGCATCGCCATGCGCCCCGGCCGCCCCATGGCCGTGGGGCGTTTGGCGAGCGACACGCCCGATGGCCGCGGCGCCGTGCTGTTCGGCCTGCCCGGCAACCCGGTGGCGGTGATGGTCACCTTCCTGGCCTTCGTGCGCCCGGCCCTGCTGCGCATGATGGGCAGCACCCATGCGCCCGCCCCCCTCATGCGCGCCACCAGCACCGAGGCCCTGCGCAAGAAACCCGGCCGCACCGAGTACCAGCGCGGCACCGTGAGCACCGCCCCCGATGGCAGCCTGCAGGTCTGCACCACCGGCAACCAGGGCTCGGGTGTGCTCAGCTCCATGGTGCAGGCCAACGGCCTCATCGTGCTGCACCATGGCCAGGGTGACGTGGCCGTGGGCGAACCCGTGGACGTCATGGTATTTGACGGCGTGATCTGACACGCAGGTGCGGCATGGACTTCCCAACGCCTGCGGCAACGCGGACTACGCTGCACTGAACACCCCCCTCTCATGGAAACGAGATCGCCATGCCTTACGCAGCCCAACACCTTTCACAGCCCCCTTCGCGCGATGAAGTGGACCAATTGGCCGGCGCCACTGTCGTCGAGTTCGGCACGCCCTGGTGCGGCCACTGCCAGCGCGCCCAGCCCCTGATCGAAGGGGCCTTGAAGGACCGTGCCGATGTGGCCCACGTCAAGGTCGAGGACGGCCCCGGCCAGCGCCTGGGCCGCACCTTCGGCGTGAAGCTCTGGCCCACCCTGGTCTTCCTCAAGGACGGCAAGGAAGTGGACCGCCTGGTGCGTCCGCAGCAGGCCGCCGATGTGCAAAAGGCGCTGCAGGCCGTTGCCGGCTGACCCCCTTCAGCCCTCCTTCTTCATCGCCAGCAGATAGCCCACGCGCAGCGCGCGGTGCAGCCTGAACGCCTTGGTGAACGGGTTGTAGCCCAGCCCGCGCGAGTCCTTGAGCGTGAGGCCCGCGGCCTTCGCGTCGGCCACCAGCTCGTGCGGGCGGATGAACTTGCGCCAGTCGTGCGTGCCCACGGGCAACAGCCGCAGCACGCGCTCCGCACCGAACACCGCGATCAACCAGGCGAACGGCGTGCGGTTGATGGTGGAGAAGAACACCCAGCCACCGGGCTTGACCAGCCGCGCACAGGCCTCGATCACCAGGCTCGGGTCGGGCACATGCTCCAGCATCTCCATGCAGGTCACCACGTCGTAGCTGCAGGGCTGCTCGGCCGCTAGCTCCTCGGCAGACACGGCGCGGTAGGCAACACTCGACCCGGTCTTGCGGGCATGCAGCGTGGCCACCTTGAGCGGCTTGTCCGCCAGGTCGATGCCCAGCACATCGGCCCCGCGCCGGGCCATGGACTCGGCCAGGATGCCACCGCCGCAGCCCACGTCGAGCACACGCTTGCGTGGGAGCGATACGGCGTCGTCGATCCACTGCAGGCGCAGTGGGTTGATCTCGTGCAGCGGGCGGAATTCCGACTCGGGATCCCACCAGCGGTCGGCCAGTTGCTGGAATTTGGCGAGTTCGGCGGCGTCGAAATTGGTGTGGACCATGGTGTTGCTCCTTTGAAAATCGGAAAGATCGACTGGCTTACCAGTGGCCCTGGGCTCGGTTCCAACGGTAGAGCCGGCGGGCAAAGGCGTTGTAGAAAAGGTCGGTGATGCGGCGCAGGCCCCACCAGCGCAGCGGCGCGGCCAGCCAGCCCCAGCGCGGCACGCGCCGCAGGGTGGCGGCCAGGGCGTCGGCGCCCACCTGCATGCGCCCCTGCCCGTCGGCCACGTGCAGGCGTTCGCGCACGGCTTCGAGGTCCAGGCCCAGGGCACCGAGCACCTCGGGGTGCTGGTGCACGTCCACCCATTGCACACCCCCATCGGCGGCCAGTCGCTCCCGCATGGCACAGATGCCGGCATCGCACACGGGGCAGGCGCTGTTGTAGTACACGGTGGCAGTGGGGTTCGGGGTGTTGCGCATGGCCATTTCCTTTGCAGTCATCATAGCAATATTTAGTTAAATACCTAAATATTTAATTAAATAAGTCACGACACAGCTTCGCTAGAATGCGCAGATGGAAAAAATCTTCGAAGCGCTTGCGTCCACCCCCCGGCGCAAGATCCTGGCCTACCTGTCCGAGACCGAGCTGTCGGCGGGCGAGATCGCCACGCGCTTCGAGATGAGCAAGCCCTCGCTGTCGCAGCACCTCAAGGTGCTGGAGAATGCCGGCCTCGTCACGTCGGAAAAGCGCGGCCAGTTCGTCTTCTACAGCCTGCAGCGCGACAACCTGGCCCACACCCTCACGGGCTTCATGCAGAGCGTGTGCCCCGTGTCCACGGGGCTCAAGAAGGAAAGCCGCGCCCTGGCCCAGAGCAAGGCCAAGGCAGCGGGCGCCAAGCCCAAGCCGGCGGCCGAATAAGGCCTCAACCGCGCCCTGCGAAAGGCATGTTCGATGCCATCACGGTCATGTTGAGCACGTTGGCGGAGAGCGGCAGGCCGGCCATGTAGCTCACAGCCTCGGCCACGTGCTTGACGTCCATCATGGGCTCGGTGGCCATGGTGCCGTTGGCCTGGCGCACGCCCTCGCCCTTGGTCATGCGGGCCGACAGGTCGGTCAGCGCATTGCCGATGTCGATCTGGCAACCCACGATGTTGAACGGGCGCCCATCGAGCGCCAGGCACTTGGTGAGGCCCAGCACGGCATGCTTGCTGGCCGTGTAGGGGCTGCTGAAAGGCCGCGGCGTGTGCGCCGAGATCGAGCCGTTGTTGATAATGCGCCCACCCTGGGGCGACTGGCGGCGCATGAGGCCGAAGGCCGCCCGCGCGCACAGGAACACGCCGGTGATGTTGGTGTCCACCACATCCAGCCACTTCTCCACGGGCAGCTCGTCCATGGGCACGGCGGGCGCGCCGATGCCGGCATTGTTGAACAGCACATCGAGCCGGCCGCCTTCCTTCTCGACCGCCTGGAACAGCGCATCGACGCTGGCGGGGTCGCGCACGTCGGACGTGACGGCCAGGGCCTTGCCGCCCAGGGCATGCACTTCCGAAACAAGCGAATCGAGCAACTCGGCACGGCGACCGGTGGCCACGACGAAGAAACCGTCGTGCGCGAGCGCCTTGGCAACGGCACGGCCGATGCCGCTGCCGGCGCCGGTGACGAGAGCGACTTTCTGGGCGGGAAGAGAGGACACGCAAATACTCCTGGTGAGATAGAAACGATGGCGACAGTACGACCTTACACCGCGCCGTGCGACTCCACGTACAGGGCGTACAGCGAATGGCTGCTGGTCATGTACAGCCGGTTGCGCTTGGGCCCGCCGAAGGCCAGGTTGGCGCAGCGCTCGGGCAGGCGTATGAAGCCGATGGGCTTGCCCTCGGGGTTGAAGACCTTCACACCGTCCATCTCGTCGGAGCGGGCCGTGGGCAGGTGCGCCTTCATGCCGCCGCCGATGTCGGTAGGCTCGGCCGCCAGCGCGCCGGTGTAGCCCCAGCCGCACCACAGGTTGCCGTCGCGGTCCACCTTGAAGCCGTCGAAGGCACCAGGGCCGGCGGCATCGATCAGCTTGGTCTTGTTGGAGACGCTGGCGCCATCGGCCGACACGTCGTAGGCCCAGATGCTGCGGTTGGGCGTGCCCTTCCACTCCACCACGTAGAGCTTCTTCTCGTCGGGCGAGAACGCCAGGCCGTTGGGGTTCACCAGGTCGATGATCACGGCCGTGAGCTTGCCGTCGGGCGCTATGCGGTAGACGTTGGTCGTGGCCTGCTCGGGCGTGGCGCGCGAGCCCTCCCATTCGCCGCCGATGCCGAAGGTGGGGTCGGTGAACCAGACGCTGTCGTCCGACTTGACGACGATGTCGTTGGGCGCATTCAGGCGCTTGCCCTCGAAGCGGTCGGCCAGCACGGTGGTGCGGCCATCCTTCTCGGTGCGTGTCACCCGGCGAGTCACAGAATGCTCGCAGCTGATGAGCCGGCCCTGGCGGTCACACACATTGCCGTTGGCGTAGTTGACGTTGGTCTTGTGCACCGAGAACTGCCCGGACTTCTCGTCGTACTTCATCAGCCGGTTGTTCGGGATGTCGCTGAGCAGCAGGTAGCCGCCCTCGGGGAAGTAGGCCGGCCCCTCGGCCCAGCGCATGCCCGTGCCCAGCTGCTCCACAGTGCTGCTGTAGATGCGGTACTTGGCAAAGCTCGGGTCCAGGATGAACACCGAGGGGTCGGGGTAGCGCTGGTTGGGTTTGAAGTCGAAGGCCTGCGCGCCGGCCAGGCCGCTCAGGGCGGCTACACCAGTGCCGGCCGCCGTTTTCAGAAATTTGCGGCGAGCGGGCAGCATGCCTTGTGGATGGGTCGTCATCTCTCTTGTCTCCTGTTGTGGTTTTGAATGAAAGAAAGCGGAACGCGGCCGATCCTCGGCCGCGGAATCAGGTGACCGGTGCGGGGTTGAACAGCACCAGCGCGTTGTGAAGCTTCCAATGCTCGGCCCAGGTCTTCTTGCGGCCGCTGGCCACGTCGAGCATGAGCTGGAACATCTCCCAGCCCACGTCGGCAATCGTCTTCTCGCCGGTGGCAATCGTTCCGGCGTTGATGTCCATCAGGTCGTGCCAGCGCCGCGCCAGGTCGTCGCGCGTGGCCACCTTGATCACGGGCACCTGGGCCAGGCCATAGGGCGTTCCACGGCCGGTGGTGAACACGTGCAGGTTCATGCCCGCAGCCAGTTGCAGGGTGCCGCAAATGAAGTCGCTGGCGGGCGTGGCCGCGTAGATCAGGCCGCGCTGCTTGAGCTTCTCACCCGGCGCGATCACGCCCGAGATCGGCGAGCTGCCCGACTTGACGATGGAGCCCATGGCCTTTTCCACGATGTTGGACAGGCCGCCCTTCTTGTTGCCTGGCGTGGTGTTGGCGCTGCGGTCCACGCGCCCGCGCTGCAGGTAGGCGTCGTACCAGGCCATCTCGCGGATCATGGCCTCGGCCACCTCGGGTGTAGAGGCACGGGAGGTGAGCTGGTCGATGCCGTCGCGCACCTCGGTCGTTTCCGAGAACATCACCGTGGCGCCCGCGCGAACCAGCAGGTCGGTGCAGTAGCCCACGGCCGGGTTGGCCGTGACGCCCGAGAACGCGTCGCTGCCACCGCACTGCACGCCCACCACGAGTTCGCTGGCGGGCACGGTCTCGCGCCGGCGCGCGTTCAGGCGCTCCAGGTGCAGTTCGGCCTGGCGCAGGATGGAATCGACCATGGACATGAAGCCCACGTGCGCGTCGTCCTGCAGGCAGACCACGTCGAGCGGCGTCTCGGCGCTCGTACCCGTGTCGGCCACGTTGCGCTCGTCCACCAGCGGAATGCTGCCGGGCGGCAGCAGGCGCTCGGGCTGCAGCTTCTCGCAGCCCAGGCTGACCACCATCACCTCGCCGCCGAAGTTGGGGTTAAGCGAGATGTTGCGCAGCGTGCGAATGGGGATGATGGCGTCGGGCGCGTCGATGGCCACGCCGCAGCCGTAGGTGTGCTCCAGCGCCACCACGTCGTCCACGTTGGGAAAGCGCGGCAGCAGCTCGGCCTTGATGCGCTGCACGGCGAAGTCGGTCACACCGGCCACGCATTGCACGGTCTGCGTGATGGCCAGGATGTTGCGCGTGCCCACCGAGCCATCGGCATTGCGGTAGCCCTCGAAGGTATAGCCTTCCAGGGGTGGCTGCGGATCGGGCTTGACCGTGGCGATGGGCAGGCCTTCGAGCTCGCGCGCCTCGGGCATGCGCAGCAGGCGCTCGTGTACCCAGGTGCCCGCGGGGATGGGTTTCAGGGCATAGCCGATGGGCACGTTGTAGCGGCGCACCTCGCCGCCTTCGGCAATGTCCACCAGCGCCACCTTGTGCGCCTGCGGCACCTTGTCCACCAGGGTCAGGCCCGAGGGGAATACGGTGCCCGCGGGCAACCCCCCGTCGTTGGCGACGATGGCGACGTTGTCGCGCTCGTCCATCTTGATGTGCAGGGGCGGCCGCGCCGGGGTCGTGGAGGATGCGGTGCTATCGGTCATGGGGTTTTCTCGGTGCTGTTTTTCTCAATCTACCGCAGGCGCATCAGGGGCGCTGTCCGACTTCTGCCGTCTCGCGCGTCCAGGCACGCGCCTGCTCGCTCAGGCTCAGGCCCAGGCCGGGGCGCGTGGGCACCAGCATGCGGCCGTCCTTGATCTCCAGGCGCTCGTTGAACAGCGGCTCCAGCCAGTCGAAATGCTCCACCCAGGGCTCGGTGGCATACACGGCGGCCAGGTGCACGTGCAGTTCCATCGCGAAATGCGGGCCCAGGCTCAGGCCCGCGTGCTCGGCCTGCGATGCGATCTTGAGGAAGGGCGTGATGCCGCCCACGCGCGGGGCATCGGGCATCAGGTAGTCGGCCGCGCGGTGGCGGATCAGCTCGCCATGCTCGGCGGCGCTGGTCAGCATCTCGCCCGTGGCGATGGGCGTGTCGAAGGTGGCGGCCAGCGCGGCGTGGCCTTCGAAGTCGTAGGCGTCAAGCGGCTCCTCGATCCACACCAGGTTGAACTCTTCGAAGATGCGGCACATGCGCTGCGCCGTGGGGCGGTCCCACTGCTGGTTGGCGTCCACCATCAGCGGCACGTGCTCGCCCAGGTGCTTGCGCACGGTCTCCACGCGCGTGATGTCCAGCGCCCGGTCGGGCTGGCCGACCTTGAGCTTGATGCCGCCGATGCCGCGCTCGATGGAGGCGCCCGCGTTCACCACCAACTGGTCGATGGGTGTGTGCAGAAAACCGCCCGAGGTGTTGTAGCACTGCACCGAGTCGCGCTGCGAGCCCAGGAGCTTGGACAGCGACAACCCCGCACGGCGGGCCTTGAGGTCGTACAGCGCCACATCAAAGGCACCGATGGCCTGGGTGGACATGCCGCTGCGCCCCACCGAGGCCCCGGCCCAGCACAGCTTGGTCCACAGGCGCGAGATGTCGCTCGGGTCCTCGCCAATCAGCGCGGGCGCGATTTCCTTGGCGTGTGCAAACTGCCCGGGCCCGCCAGCGCGCTTGGAATAGCTCAGCCCCAGGCCCTTGTGGCCGTCCCGGGTTTCGATCTCGGCAAACAGCATCGCGATCTCGGTCATGGGCTTTTGGCGGCCGGTGAGCACCTTGGCGTCGCTGATCGGGTTGGCCAGCGGCAGGTAGCACGAGGAAACACGGACCCAGGCGATGGAGTCGCCGGCGGCGGACGGGGTGGAGGCAGTCATGGGCAGGAACTGGGGGATAACAGGAAAACAGGAGCCCCAAGGCTGCGCCTTGGGGCTGTGACGCATCAGTCGATGGAGATCTTTCCGGTCTCGATCACCGTCTTCCAGCGCGCGTACTCCTTCTTCTGGAAGTCGGCGAACTGGGCCGGCGTGTTGACCACCATCTCAAAGCCGATGCCGACGAACTGGTCCTTCACCTTCGGGTCGTTCAGCGCCTCGGCAAACGCGGCGTGGGCCTTTTCGCGCACGGCGGGCGACAGGCCCTTGGGGGCGACGATGGCCTGCCAGGAGGTGACCTCGACGTTCTTCACGCCGGCTTCGGTCAGGGTGGGCACATCGGGCAGCACGGGCGAGCGCGCGGCGCTGGTAACGGCCAGGGCGCGCATCTTGCCGCCCTTGATGTACTGCACCACCGAGTTGACGTTCTGGAACGAGGCATCGACCTGCCCGCCCATGATGTCGGTGTGCGCAGGCGCACCACCTTTGTAGGGCACATGGATGGCGGTCGTACCCGTCTGCTGCCAGAACAGCTCGGCCGTCAGGTGGTCGCTGGAGCCGTTGCCCGCCGAGGCAAAGGTCAGCTTGCCGGGGTTGGCCTTGAGGCTGGCGATCACATCGGCCACCGTCTTGAACGGCGAATTGGTGGGCACGACCAGCACATTGGGCGACTGCACGGCCACGGTGATCAGGTCGAAATCCTTGAGCGCGTCGTATTGCATGCCCTTGAGCAGGTGCGGCGTGATGACCAGCGGACCGAGCGACGTGACCAGGAAGGTGTACCCATCGGCCGGAGCACGCTTGACGAAGGTGGCGCCGATGGTGCCCGTGGCCCCGGCCTTGTTCTCCACCAGGAAGGACTGCTTGAACTTGTTGGTGAGCAGCGGGCCCACGGCGCGTGCCACTTGGTCGGTGGAGCCACCGGGCGGGAACGGCACGACCAGCGTCACCGACTTGTCGGGCCAGGTCTGCGCGTGTGATGCCAGGGCCGCCAGGCCGATGCACAGGGCGGTGAGTGTCTTCTTCATGCGTTGTCTCCTTCTTTATGAAAATGGTCCCGATGGCCTGCCCGCGCAGTTGCTGCGGCCTTGGGTGGAACGGTCTGACGGCGCAGTCCAAAATGACAACGTTGTCATTTCACTGCCAGAGCAGCATGGTTAGCGATTTCTGTATGTTGGTTTGTCGCACCCACCAGCTGCTGATTGCCGCAGTCCGGCGCAAATGATATCGTTGTCATTTTGAGCCGTCAACCCGATTCAGACCAGGGTTTGCCCGAAGAAGACAAGCCTGCCAGGGCCACAAACCACTGCCCGCGCGCCCCATCGGCTCGGCCAGCGAGAGCCCCTACCCGTCGTCATCGCACTACGCGCCACCTTGCCAGTGCCGGGCATCCCCGGATTTTTGGTAGGGTATGGCCCCACTCACCGCTCCCTTGTCATCGCCCGCCCCATGAACACCCCCTCCCCTCACAAGCCCGTCACCCTGCACGACGTGGCCAAGGTCGCGGGCGTGTCGCTCATCACCGCGTCGCGCGCGCTGAGCAACCCGGGCGTGGTGTCGGACAAGACCATCGCCAGGGTGCGCGAGGCCGTGGAGGCCACGGGCTACATCCCCAACCTGCTGGCGGGCGGCCTCAAGTCCAAGCGCAGCCGCATGGTGGCGGCCATCGTGCCGGCGCTGTCGGTGTCGCAGTTCCTGCCCACCGTGCAGACTCTCACCTCGGCGCTGGCTGCGGGCGGCTACCAGGTCATCGTGGGGCAGACCAACTACGACGCCGAGCGCGAGGAGGCCGTGCTCAACACCATGATCAGCCGCCAGCCCGACGGCATCGTGATGACCGGCCTGGTGCAGTCGCAAAAGGCGCGCGACCGGCTCAGGCGATCCGGCATCCCGGTGGTGGAAACCTGGGACCTGAGCGACCGGCCGGTGGACATGGTGATCGGTTTTTCGCACCTCAAGGTGGGTGGTGCCGTGGCCGGCTACTTCCTTGCGCGCGGCTGGAAAAAGGTGGGCATCGCTACCGGCAGCGACCACCGCGCCATGCTGCGGCGCGAAGGCTTTCTGGCCACGCTGGGCCGCGACGACGTGCCCACCGCTGTGGTACCCGCCCCGAGCAGCCTGGCCCTGGGCCGCCGCGCGCTGGCCGAGCTGCTGGCCAAGGAACCGGGCCTTGAGGCCGTGTGCTGCAGCTCAGACACCCTGGCCCACGGCGTGCTGGTGGAGGCCCAGGCACGCGGCCTGCGCGTGCCCGAGGACCTGGCCGTGGTCGGCTTCGGCAACGCCGAGTTCGGCGCGCACATGCTGCCGTCGATCAGCACCGTGCATGTGGATGGCCCCGAGATCGGCCGCCTGGCCGCGCAGCTCATCATGGCCCGCTGCAATGGCGAGGCGGTAGCGCAGCCCATCGTGGACCTGGGGTTTCGGCTGATCGAGCGGCGCTCCACGTCGGTGGATGCGACGTAGCCGCCTGGTCCACACCGCTATGCGTTGCGCCCCAGGCGCACGGTAGCCAGCAGCGCCAATGCGACGCATGTGGCACCCGCCCCCACAAGGAAGGCCGCGCCGATGCCGAACCAGTGCGTCGCCATGCCCACCACCGGCCCCGTCACGCACAGCGCAATGTCGGCAAAGGCGATGAAGTTGCCCACCGCGCGGCCGCGCTGCTCGGGCGGCACGGAGCGCGTGGCCAGCACACCCATGGCTGGGAACACCAGCGAAAAGCCCAGGCCTGTGAGCGTGGCACCCAGCACGGCCATGGTGGGGCTGCCCGCCTGCCAGACCAGCAGTTGGCCCACGGCCTCGAAGGCGAGCGAGCCCACGGCCACGGCCGTGGCACCCAGGCGGTCCGGCAGGCCCGAGCCCACCAGGCGCACGAGGATGTAGGCCGCGCTGAAACCCAGCAGCGCCATGCCCGCATGGGCCCAGCCGTGGGCCGCGTAGTTGAGGGTGAGGAACGCAGCCATCGCCGCATACGGCACAGTGGCCAGCGCCAGCACAAGCCCCGGCCGCCAGATCAGGCCCAGCACGCGGTGGAACGGCACGCGCTGCTGCCCACCTGAGGCCGGCACGGCCGGCAGCCGCAGCGCAATGACCCAGGCCAGCAGCGGTGTGATCAGCGCGAGCACGCCCACGCCGGCAAAGGCGAAGGATGGCTGCACCGCCAGCCCGAGCGGCGCGCCCAGGCCGAGCGCGGCATAGATGGCAATGCCCACCCAGGACATGACAGAACCCGTGCGTGCAGGCCCCACCCGCGCAATGCCCCAGCTCATGAGGCCGGTGAGGAACAGGCTTTCACCGAGGCCCGCCACCAGGCGGCCGAGGATCAGCATGGCCAGGCTGGTTGCAGCACCCAGGGGCAGCACACTGGCCAGCACATACGCCAGCCCCGAGCAGGCCGTGAGCGGCAGGCCCAGCAACACGGCAAAACGCGGCCCGCGCTGGTCGCACAGCGTGCCCGCCTGGTGGCGCGTGAGCAAGGTGGCCAGCGACTGCAGGCCGATGGCCCAGCCCACGGTGGCCGCGCCAAAGCCCAAGTGGTCGCGCACCTCCAGCGCCAGGGCGCCGAGCGGAATGCTGATGGACAGAAAACCGAGGAAGACCGCCAGCACCACCGGTGCCAGCGCCGCGAACAAGGCAGGCGCAGGTGCAGAAACGGACCCGAGCGGGCGAACTACGGAAGAAGCGGAGGGGGATGGAGAAGAAGAATGCGAAATGCGTGACGTCATGGAGAGCGCGCCTTTAAAACGCCGAGACACGCCCTTACTGGGCTCCTCTCGACAAAGGACGCGTTGGATGACGGTAACGCTTACGACAGGCTGGCTGGCAGCTGCGGGGCGGATTATGGCGTGGTGTTTCGCTGCCCGTCAACCGCACCGGAGAAAAATATTTCCCGATGCTCCGGCGGACCTGCACGCGGCCAGGCTCAGCCGCGAACGGCCTTTTCTATCGCTGCGACATCGATCTTTCTCATGGGCATCATGGCCTGGAAGGCACGCTTGGCCACCTCCCCACCCTGGGCCATGGCATCGGTCAGCACACGCGGGGTGATCTGCCAGTTGATGCCCCAGCGGTCCTTGCACCAGCCGCACTGGCTCTCCTGCCCGCCGTTGCCGACGATGGCGTTCCACAGGCGGTCGGTCTCGGCCTGGTCGTCGGTGGCGATCTGGAACGAGAAGGCCTCGCTGTGCTTGAACTGCGGGCCGCCGTTCAGGCCGATGCAGGGGATGCCGGCGACGGTGAATTCCACCGTCAGCACATTGCCCTTCTTGCCGCCGCCCGGGAAATCCGATGGTGCCTGGTGCACAGCGGTCACCTTGCTGTCCGGGAAGGTCTGGGCGTAGAAGTTGGCAGCGGCCTCGGCTTCGCTGTCGTACCAGATGCAGACGGTGTTCTTGGGCATGGGCATGCGGTGTCTCCTGAGATGGATGGGTGTAAGCAGGAACACGAAGCAAAGCAGCCCCTGCGCGGATCGAACGCCGGCCAGTGTGTCGCGTTCGGTGCCAACCCGCAAGGCAGTGCCTGTAGGACGCCACCGCGACACTGCGCGTCTTTGCATTTGATCGGATTGGCACAGAATGCGATTGGCGCCGCACCCTTTGAAAGTACCCCGGAACCTAGACTTTGCGCACACCAACCACCGGGAATCGACATGCCTTTCAACACCGCCACCCCATTCACCGTGCACAGCCCCGACATGGCCGATGGCCGCGTGGCCCGCGCGCAGTTCGCCAGCGCCATGGGCGGCCCGGGAGACAACCTGTCGCCGCAGATCGAATGGCAGGGCGCGCCGGCCAGCGCGCAGAGCTTCATCGTCACCCTGTACGACCCCGACGCACCCACCGGCTCGGGCTGGTGGCACTGGGCCGTGGCCAACCTGCCGGCCAGCACCCGCGCCTTGCCGCGCGGCGCCGGGGTGGCAGGCACCGGCGCCCTGCCCCCAGGCGCCGTGGAAATCAACACCGATATGGGCGTGCCCGGCTATGTGGGGCCCCTGCCCCCGCCCGGCGAAGCGCACCGCTACGTGATCACCGTGACCGCGCTCGACGTGCCGCAGCTGGACCTGCCGCCCACGGCAACCCCGGCGCTGCTGGCCTTCATGGCCGGCGCCCACACGGTGGGCAAGGCCAGCTTCACCGCCATGGGCGCACGCTGATCGCGGTATCGATGAACCACAGCCCCATGCGCACACGCCCCGCTGCACCCGACGGCGCAGCCCCGGCCCGCAGCATCCACGCCTTGCCCGGCGTGGGCATGGCGGCCCACGTGCTGCAGGGGCGCGGGCTGGAGATACTGCGCATGCGCATGGACCAACCCGCGCTGATCCTGGTCGACCAAGGCACCAAGACCGTGCGCGCCGAGCGCGGCGCCACGGCACGCGCCACGCCCGGGCAGGCCATCGTCATCGACGGCCAGCAGACGGTGGACTTCACCAACGCCGTGCCCCGCGGGGTGGACCACTACGAGGCCCGCTGGCTGGTGTTCGACACCGCCCTGCTCGACGACCCCTACTACCTGGCCCGTGCTGCGCAGGCCGAGCGCTCCGGCACAGCGAGCGCATCGGTGCGCCGGGTGCCCCAGGTGGCACCAACGCTGGCCAACGCGTTCGAACGCGCCGCCCAATCCTTGGCGCCGGACCAAGCCCTGCCCGCCTCCGTCGCGCGCCAGCGGGTGCTGGAGGTGCTGCACTGGCTGCTGGAGCAGCACGGCATCGCCGTGCACGCCCCACCAGCGAATCCCGGCGTATCGGTCAAGGTGCGCGCGCTGATCGCGAGCCGGCTCAACGCCGACTGGACCGCCGGCCGCATCGCCAGCGAACTGGCCGTGTCCGAAGCCACGCTGCGCCGCCGCCTGGTCGCCGAAGGCGCATCGCTCACCCAATTGCTCGTGGACGCGCGGATGGCTACCGCGCTCACGCTGCTGCAGGCCACGGCGCAACCGGTATCGTCCATCGCGCTGTCGGTGGGCTATGAATCACCCTCGCGCTTTGCCGTGCGGTTTCGCCAGCGCTTTGGCTTTGCACCCACGGCCGTGCGCGGCCATGAGCGCGGGGCTCACTGATCCCTTTTCCCAAACCCTTAACCAACCACTACCCCATGCTCAAGATCCACCACCTCGGCCACTCCCAATCCGAACGCATCGTCTGGCTCTGCGAAGAGCTGGGCCTGCCCTACGAACTGGTGCACTACACGCGCGATGCCGTCACGCGCCTTTCGCCGCCCGAACTCAAGGCCTTGCACCCACTGGGCGCCGCGCCGGTCATCGAAGACGGCGACCTGCTGCTGGCAGAGTCGGCCGCCATCGTCGAATACATCATCGCCACGCACGGCGGCGGCCGCCTCAAGCTCTCGCCGGAGCATGCCGACTACGCGGCGTTCCTGTACTGGTTCCACTTCTCCAACGGCAACCTGATGCCCGTGCTGGGCCGCATGATGGTGGTCAACCGAGCCCAGTTGCCGGCGGACCACCCGGTGCAGCAGAACGCACAGGTGCGCCTGGACCGGGTGCTGGCGCTGGTGGAAGCGCGCCTGGGCGAGGCGCCCTACCTTGCAGGCCAGGAGTTCACGGCTGCGGATGTGATGAGCGTGTTCTCGCTCACCACCATGAGGCTGTTCCAGCCACTGGACCTAACGCCGTACCCGAACATCCGCGCCTACCTGCAGCGCATCGGGGCGCGGCCGGCGTACCAACGCGCGATGGCCAAGGGGGATCCGGATCTGGTGCCGTTGCTGGGCTGACAGCGCGGTTCAACGGCGCTTGCGCAACGTCACAACCGCCCCTTCGCAAACACGTCGATCCGCTGTGCCGTATCCGGATCCGCAAAGCAGGCATTCGCCGCCTTGCTCTCCGCCACCAGCGCCTCTTCGATCCGCGGCCCCAGGCCCGATGTCAGCACGCGCTTGAGCCGTGCAGTGGCACCGGCCGAGCGGGTGGCCACTTCTGCGGCGAGGGCCATGGCGGTGGGGAGCATCTGGTCGGCCGGCACCACGCGGTTGACGAGGCCCAGGGCCTTGAGGTCCGCGGCGCTCTGGCGCTCGCCCAGCACGATGAGTTCCATGGTGCGCTGGTGGCCAAGGATCTGGGGCAGCAGGTGGGTGACGCCGCCGGTGACGAAGTGTCCCAGCGCCATTTCGGGGAAGAAGCAGACCAGGGTGTCAGCAGCCACGACCAAGTCGCAGTTGAGCACCCATTCAAAGCCGCCGCCCACGGCATAACCGTGCACGGCGCCGATGACGAGCTTGGGGCCGAACATGATGTCGCGCGTGATCTGCTGGATGCGCTCGCAGTGCTCGGCGATGGCGGCGGGGCTCTCGGACTGTTCGGCGAATTCCTTGAGGTCGTCGCCCGCGCAGAAGGCGCGGCCGGTACCGGTGAAGACGATGCATTGCGTGGCGGGCTCGTTCTGCGCAATCTGCAGGGCGGTGTGCAGGTCCACCAGCAGGGTGCCGCTGATGGCGTTCAGGCGCTCGGGGCGCTGCAGGGTGACGACACTGACGGCGCCTTCGATGGTGTGGGTGGCAAAAGTCATGGAAGTCGTCTCTCTTTCTCTGGTGATGTTGCAGGGTTCATCCGTTGGTGGGCTGTGCTTCGCGGTCCCAAGTCCCCGGCGCAATGCCTTCGGCCTGCAGGCGGAATTTCTCGACCTTGTCGGTGGGGGTCTTGGGCAGGGCGGGCAGCAGGCGCAGGTAGCGCGGCACCATGAAGCGGGCCATGTGCTGGCTGCAATGCGCGGCCAGCGCGGCGGGGGCCAGGCGTGCGCCGGGGCGCAGCACCACGCAGGCCATGACCTCCTCTTCGGTCATGTCGCTGGGCACGCCGAACACGGCGCATTCGAGCACGTCGGGGTGGGTCTCGATGCCCATCTCGACCTCGGCTGCGGAGATGTTTTCGCCGCGGCGGCGCACGATGTCCTTGGTGCGGCCCACGAAGTACATGTACCCCTCTTCGTCCTGGCGCAGCAGGTCGCCGGTTTGGAACCACAGGTCCTTGAAGGCGGCGAGCGTGGCCTCGGGCATGCCGTAGTAGCCCTGCATGAGCAGGCCGGGCTGCTCGGGGCGCAGGAGCAGTTCGCCGGGCTGGCCCACGGGAACTTCGAAGCCCTGCGGGTCTGCGAGCCGTGCACGGAAAGCAGGGTCCACCTTGCCGCACGAACCCATGCGGCGTGGTTCGTGCAGCGGCGTGTACATGACCCCACCGGCCTCGGTGGACCCGTACAGCTCCACCAGGCGGCAGCCAAAGCGCTCTTCGAACTGCGGTGCGAACGTGGGCAGCGGCACGCCCCAGCCCAGGCGGGCGCGGTGGTCGCGGTCGCGCGGGGACGGAGGTTGCTTCCACAGCATGGTGACCGTGGCGCCCATGAAGTCGAACACGGTGGCCTGCAAGGCACGCACCTCGTCCCAGTAGCGCGATACGCTGAAACGCTCGCCGACGGCGGCCACGCCGCGCAGCAGCAGTGCGGGCACGATGGTCATGACGGTGGCATCCAGGTGGAACATCGGATAGGGGCAATACAGCACGTCGTCGGCGCGCAGCTCGAGCCCCTCTATGAACAGCTGCGCCTGCGCGAGCACGAAGCGATGCCCAATCATGGCCGCCTTGGATCGGCCCGTGGTGCCTGAGGTGTAGAGCAGCAGGCACAGTGCGTCGCAAGCGACTTCGGGGCGCGGCAGGCTGTGCTCTGTGGGCTCCACGCTGCGCAGCAGGCTGTAGGGTAGGCAGCCTGCGGCACCGGCACCATCGGTGGTCCCCACCACGAAGACCTGGGTGGCCGTGGCCAGCTGGCCCTGCACCTCGGCCCACTGGGCATGCAGCGTGGCGTGCACCACCGCCATGCGGCTTTCCACCAGGTTGACCGCATCGGCCAGCACCGGGCCGCGAAACGAGGTGTTGACCGGCGCGGCCACCGAGCCCAGCTTGGTCAGGGCGAACCAGAGCACGGCCATCTCGATGCAGTTGGGCAGCATGAGGCTGACATGGTGGCCCGCGCGTACGCCCTGGGCATGCAGGCCGGCTGCCAGGCGATCGCTCTCCTCGTCGATCTGGCGGTAGGTCCATTCACCCGACGCCATGCGGATGAAGGGCTGGTGTGGCACCTCAGCAGCCGCGCGGCGCAGCTCGGCGCCAAGCGATGGGGCGAAGGGATCGTGGGTAGCGGAGGAAGGGGCGTTGACCATGGCTGTTGCAGGATAGAAAGGCCCTGCTCACAGGGCAAGCTCCGTGCCACACGCTGCAGCCTGGGTTTGCCTGCAAGCGCCTCGCATCGACGTGGCGGCGAGCGATATGATTTGCAACGACCGTTCAATAGTTGAACGTTTCATATTGCAACGCCATGCCCACCAAGCGACCGCCTGCCCCCGTCCCTGCCGCCACCAGCCCCGACGACCTGCTGGAACGCCAGGGCCAACTCATCGAAGAGCTGCAGACCCTGGTGAACCATGTGCCCTATGGGCTGATGGTGCTGGAACCCGGCGGCGTGGTGCGCCACCTCAATGCCGAGGCGGCGCGCCAACTGCGGCTGCCGCGCCACCTGGCACAGGGGCGCACGCTGGGCTCGCTGCTGGACTTCGACACCATGGTGGAGCAGGTGTTCCTGACGGGTGAGGGCTACACCGACCGCGAGCGCGTGATCTCCACCCCGCGCTTTCAGCTGCATGTGCTGGACACGGCGGTGCCCGTGAAGGCGGCGGACGGGCGCGTGCTGTCGGTGGTGAACACCTTTCGCGAGATCAGTGGCGTGCACCGCCTGGCCGACCGGCTGGCAGGCAGCCAGGCGCGCCATACCTTCGACAGCATGATCGGGCAGAGCCCGGCGCTGCGGGCCACCATCGCCGCGGCACGCAAGGCTGCGGCCGGCCAGGCCAATGTGCTGCTGTGCGGCGAGAGCGGCACGGGCAAGGAGGTGCTGGCCCAGGCCATCCACAACGCCAGCGCGCGGCGCGAGGGCCCCTTCATCGCGGTGAACTCCGCGGCGCTGCCGCGCGACCTGATCGAGAGCGAATTGTTTGGCCATGCGCCGGGTGCCTTCACCGGGGCGCAGCGCGAGGGGCGGCCGGGCAAGTTCGAGGCGGCCAGTGGCGGCACGATTTTTCTGGACGAGGTGTCGGAGTTGCCGCTCGACGTGCAGGCCAAGCTCTTGCGTGTGCTGCAAGAGCGCGAGGTGGTGCGCCTGGGCAGCACGCGCGCCGTGCGCGTGGATGCGCGCGTGGTCACGGCCAGCAACCGCGACCTGCATGCCATGGTGGCGCGCAAGGAGTTTCGCGAAGACCTGTACTACCGCTGCCATGTGATTGCGCTGACCCTGCCCCCGCTGCGCGAGCGCCCGGCCGACGTGGCGCTGCTGGCCACACATTTCCTGGCGCGCTACGGCGCGGCGCTGGGCAAGCCCGTGCATGCGCTGCCACCCGCCGTGCTGGCCGCGCTGCTGCAGCACCCCTGGCCGGGCAATGTGCGCGAGCTGGAGAACGCGATGGAGCGGCTGGTGAACCTGAGCGAGGGCGGCACGCTCGATGCCAGCGTGCTGGGCCTGGTGCCGGCGCCACCGGTCGCGCAGACCCCTGCGGATCCAGGCCCCAACACCGAGGTGCGCAGCCTGCGCGCGGCGGAGCGCGAGACCATCGTGCACGCGCTCAAGGCCCACCGCTTCAACGTGACCCGTGCGGCCCAGGCCCTGGGCATTGCCAAACCCACGCTGTATGCCAAGCTGCGCCTGCACGGCATCCCACTGGAGCGGCCGCTGTCGTAGTCAGCGCCCGGGCTACTTCGCCACATAATCGTGCGGAGGGTGCAGCGGCTCAGCAGGTTCTTCGGCTGCCACGGCCGTGTTGGCACCGGGCACGGCCTTGCGGGCGAACAGCGTGTACATGGTGGGCACGACGAAGATGGTGAGCAGCGTGCCCAGCGACATGCCGCCCACGATCACCCAGCCGATCTGCGAGCGCGTTTCGGCACCGGCGCCCGAGGCCAGGGCCAGGGGGATGGCGCCGAGCACCATGGCGCCCGTGGTCATGAGGATGGGGCGCAGGCGCTGGGCCGAGGCCTTGACGAGCGCGTCCACCATCTCCAGGCCCTGCTCGCGCAGCTGGTTGGTGAACTCCACGATCAAAATCCCGTGCTTGGTGATCAGCCCTACCAGCGTGATCAGGCCGATCTGCGAATACACGTTGAGCGAGCCCCCGCTCCACTTGAGCGCCAGCAGCGCACCGATCATGGACAGCGGCACCGAGACCATGATCACCAGCGGGTCGATGAAGCTCTCGAACTGCGCGGCCAGCACCAGGAAGATGAACACCAGCGCCAGCAGGAAGACGATGCCCAGCGCGCCCTGCGAGCTGCGGAACTCGCGCGAGGTGCCGTTGAGATCGGTGGTGTAGCCGGGCTTGAGCACCTTGGCGGCGGTGCTGTCCATGAAGGTCAGGGCCTCGCCCAGCGAATACTCGGGCGACAGGTTGGCTGTGATGGTGACCGAGCGCCGCTGGCCGAAGTGGTTGAGCTCGCGCGGACTCACGCTCTCCTTGACGTTGACCAGGCTCGAGAGCGGAATCATCGCGTCGTTGCGGCCGCGCACGTAGATGCTGTCGATGTTCTCGGGCGTGGTGCGGCCGCTGGCCTGGGTCTGCACGATCACGTCGTACTGCTCGGAGTCGCGCTTGTAGCGCGTGACGGTGCGCCCGCCCAGCATGGTCTCGATGGCCTTGGCCACCACGTCCACGCTCACGCCCAGGTCGGCGGCGCGGTCGCGGTTGACGGCGATGCGCAGCTCGGGCTTGTTCAGGCGCAGGTCCACATCGGGGGAAACGATGCCGGGGTTCTTGGCGATCTCGGCCATCACGGCGTTGGCCACGGCGTTGAGGTTCTCGTAGCTGTCGGAGGTCTGGATCACGTAGGTGAGCGGGCGCGCACGGAACGGCTGGCCCAGCGAGGGCGGCGTGATCAAAAAGGCATTGACGCCCGGCAGGCCGACCACCTTGGGCTGCAGGTCGCGCACCAGGTTGAGCGTGCTGCGCGAGCGGTTTTCCCAGTCCACCGTGCGGTAGATCACACTGCCTTGCGCCACCGTGGGGTTGCCGATGTTGGCGAAGATGCGGTCGAACTCGGGGTAGTCGCGGCCCACCTTTTCGAGCTCCAGCGCATAGCGGTTGGTGTAATCCAGGGTGGCGCCATCGGGCGCGGTGACGTTGACCAGGATGGTGCCGCGGTCTTCGAGCGGCGAGAGCTCCTGGCGCATGCTCGGGTAGACCAGCACCAGCGCGGCGCCGCTGACCGCCATGGCAATGATCACCAGCCAGCGCGCCTGGAACAGAACACCGCGCACGCCACCCGCCCGCCCACCCCAGCGCGCGGTGACGATCCAGCGCAGCAAGCGGCCATAGGCGTCCGAGAGGGCCGTGAGCAAGCGCTCCATGGAGCGGTCGAACCAGTTGGGCTTCGGGTTGTGCTTGAGCAGCAGCGAGCACATCATGGGCGACAGCGTGAGCGCCACGAAGCCCGAGACCACCACGGCGCCGGCCAGCGCCAGCGCGAACTCGACGAACAGCCGACCCGTGCGGCCGGGCGTGAAGGCCAGCGGCGCATACACGGCCACCAGGGTCAGCGTCATTGCGACGATGGCAAAGCCGATTTCGCGTGCGCCCTTGATCGCGGCCGAGAACGGATCGAGCCCCTCCTCGATGTGCCGGTAGATGTTCTCCAGCATCACGATGGCGTCGTCCACCACCAGGCCGATGGCCAGCACCAGGGCCAGCAGGGTGAGGGTGTTGATCGAGAAGCCCGCCAGCGACATCAGCGCAAAGCTGCCCACCAGGCTAACCGGGATGGTGACGATGGGGATGATGGAGGCGCGCGCCGTGCGCAGGAAGACGAAGATCACCAGCGCCACCAGCACCACGGCCTCGGCGATGGTGGTGTAGACGCTCTTCACCGAGCGGTCGATGAACAGCGAGTTGTCGTTGGCGATGTCGATGGCGATGTCCGGCGGCAGGTCGGCCTTGAGCGTGGGCAGCATGGCGCGCACGCCGGCCGACAGCTCCAGCGGGTTGGCCGTGGCCTGGCGGATCACGCCCAGGGAGATGGCCTCGCGCCCGTTCAGGCGCACGCGGCTGCGGTCGCTGGCGGCGCCCTCCTCCACCCGCGCCACGTCGCGGATGCGCACCGGAAAGCCGTTGACGGTGCGGATCACCACGCTTGCGAACTGCGCCGGGCTGGCCAGGTCGGTCTGCGAGGTGACGCTGAACTCGCGCTGCTGCGACTCGATGCGGCCGGCGGGCAGCTCCAGGTTGTTGCGGCGGATGGCGTCTTCCACGTCCTGCGTGGTCAGGCGGTAGCCGGCCATGCGCTCGGGGTCCAGCCACACACGCATGGCGTAGCGGCGCTCGCCGTAGATGGGCACGTCGGCCACGCCGGTCACGGTCTGCAGGCGCGGCTTGACGATGCGGTTGAGCAGGTCGTTGATCTCCAGCGGCGTGCGCGTGTCGCTGCTGAAGGCCAGCCACATCACGGGCGAGGCGTCGGCCTCGACCTTGGCGATCACGGGCTCGTCCACCGCGTCAGGCAAGCGGTTGCGCACGCGGGCGGTGCGGTCGCGCACCTCGGCAGCGGCGTTGTCGGCGTCTTTCTCCAGGCGAAAGCGCACGCTGATCTGGCTTTGCTCGGCGCGGCTGATGGAGGTGATGACGTCCACCGCGTCGATGCCGGCGATCGAGTCTTCGAGCGGCTTGGTGACCTGCGATTCGATCACCTCGGCCGAGGCCCCCGCGTAGCGCACGCTGACCGTGACCACAGGCTCGTCGATCTTGGGGTATTCACGCACCGACAGGCGTGTGAAGCTCACCGCCCCGACCAGCAACACCAAAAGCGACAGCACGGTGGCCAGCACCGGCCGGCGGATCGAGAGTTCAGCGAGTTGCATGGCAGTACGTCAGCAGGGTGCGGTGAAGGGGGCTGCAGGCCGCTCAGGCGGGCTTGCCCGGCACCATGGGTGCCGAGCGGCCCGAAGAGGTGCCTGCCACCTGGCAGGGGTTGGGGCCGGGCAGTGGCTCCACCAGGGCGGCGACCGGCGCCGCAGCGGGTGCCGGTGCAGTGACGGGGGCCGCAGTTGCGGGCTTGCCCACGGAAAGTGCGGCGGACGCCGGCGCATCGGCCATGGGGGCAGCCTCCGAAGCCGCACTCGACGTTGCGCGTGCCGGCCCGGCGGCAGCGCCTTTGCCTTTGCCAGCCTCCGGCTGGCCCAGCACCACCACGCGCACGGCGGTACCGTCGCGCTGGATACGCTGCTGCCCTGCGGTGACGACCAGGTCGTCGGCGGCCAGGCCGTCCACCACCTCCACCAGGCCAGGGGCGCGCGCCCCCAGCGTCACGGCGGTGCGCTGGGCCACGCGGGTGCCGGGCTCCTTGCCTTCGATCACCTTGTAGACGAAGGCGTTACTGCCCTCGGGCACGATGGCCTCCTCAGGGACCACGCGGGCGTTGGCACGTTCGGAGAACACCGTGGTCACGCGCGCGAACATGCCGGGGCGCAACTGCAGGCGGCGGTTGTCGATGCAGCCACGCACGGCCACGGCACGGCCATCGGCGTCGATCTGCGGGTTGATGGCCTGGACCACGGCGGCGTAACGCACGCCGGGCAGCGCGTCGAACACCACGCGCGCCGTCTGGCCGGTGCGCACCTTGCCCTGCAGGCGCTCGGGCAGGCGGAAGTCCACGTACACCGCGTCCAGGTCTTCCACGTTGACGATGTCGGCGCCGTCCTTGAGGTAGTCGCCCACGTTCACGCCGCGGATGCCGGCAATGCCGTCGAACGGCGCCAGGATGCGCAGCCGCGAGGCCGTGGCCTGCGACAGCGAGAGCTTGGCCTGGGCGACTTCGAGGTTGGCGGCGCTCTCGTCGACCGAGCGCTGGCTGATGAAGCCCTGCGCCACCAGCTCCTGGTTGCGCTTGTGGTTGGCCTGGGCGATGGACAGCTCGGCCTGGCTTTGCTGCACCTGGGCTCGGGGCAACTGGTCGTCAAACTGCACCAGCACCTGGCCCTGGCGCACGCGCTGGCCGTCGGTGAAATTGAGCTGGGTGATGCGCCCGCTGACCTCGGGGCGCAGCACCACGCTGCGGCGCGAGCGCAGGCTGCCCACGGCCTCGGCATCGTCGCGCAGCGCCATCTGGCGCACGGGCGCGGCCTCCACCGCCACCACCCGGCCCGCGCCGCCCTGCCCGCCCGGCCCCCGCGCGCCAGCCGAGGGGCCATTGCCCCCCGCAGGTGCAGACGCGCTGTCCGTCTTGGGCGGCGCGGCAGGGCGCTGAAGCCACCATGCGGCCCCCGATGCGGCAGCGATGCCGACGACAGCAACAACGATGTAACGGGTTTTGGACGCCATGGATCAGCAGCAGTGAGATCGGTGAAGCCCGGGCGCGGGCAATCTGCCAATGTATCAGTGTGTATCCAAATCTGCAGCCCCGGGCTATTTCAGGGGTGGGAGATTGGAGACAGTCCGCCCCCCTTGGCCTTGTTTCAGCCGCGGCCCAGGGCCTTGTCCACGCCCTTGTTGGCCAACTGGTCGGCGCGCTCATTGCCCGGATCGCCCGAGTGGCCCTTGACCCAGCGCCAGTCGATGCGGTGCCCGCCGCTGGCGACCAGGGCGTCCAGGCGCTGCCACAGCTCCACGTTCTTCACCGGGGCCTTGCTGGCGGTGCGCCAGCCGCGGGCCTTCCAGCCGTGGATCCACTCGGTGATGCCCTTGCGCACGTACTCGCTGTCCAGGTACAGGGTGACGGCGCAGGGGCGCTTCAAGGCAGCAAGCGCCTCGATCACGGCCAGCAGCTCCATGCGGTTGTTGGTAGTGCCCAGCTCGCCGCCAAACAGCTCCTTCTCCGATGTGCCTGCGCGCAGCAGCACGCCCCAGCCACCAGGGCCGGGGTTGCCCTTGCAGGCACCGTCGGTGTAAATCACGACCTCGTTCAAAATGGATTCCTGTTCTTCTTCATGTTCATGGTCATCAGCGCCGGTGCGTAGCGCCCGGTGGCGAGGGGGTGCGGTGCGCCACGGGCACGGCGGCTGCGTTGCGCTGGCGCGCGGTGCGCCACGCGGGCTCCAGCAGGCGCATGCCGTGCACGCGCTTGACGGCCACCAGAAAGTACCCGGCGCCGAAAATCGGCCACCACTTCTCGCCCAGCGGGTCCAGCCAGCCAAAGCGCTCGATCCACTGGCTGCTGCGCACCGCAGGACAATAACAGCCAAACCGGGCCGATTCGACCTCGAAGCTCAACAACCGCAACCAGTCGCGCAGGCGGCGGTAGCCGATGAACTCGCCCACGTCGGGCAGGTAGAGCGAGCCGCGGCCAAAGCGGCCGTACAGCCGCGCACGCCGCTGGCGCAGGCCCCACAGGCTCATGGGGTTCAGGCCGCTGATGACCACGCGCCCTTCGGGCACGAGCACGCGCGCCACCTCGCGCAGGGCGGCGTGGGGGTCGATGCTCAGCTCCAGCGTGTGGGGCAGCACCACCAGGTCGAGGCTGGCCTCGGCAAATGGCAGGGCCACCGGCTCAGCCAGCAGCGCGATGGCCTGGCGGGGCGTACCATCCTCGCGCAGGCCGGGCTCGGCGGCCAGGCCACCCTCGCCCACGGCCTCCTGCCCCAGCGCCAGCCATTGGTACGGCATGCGGTTGGCACGCAGGCCGTCCAGCAGGGGCATACCCAGCTGCACGGCGTGGTAGCCGAAGAGGTCCGCAACCGCCTCATCCAGGCGGGCTTGCTCCCAGGCCAGCAGGTAACGGCCGGGCGGGGAATCGAACCAGTGGTGCAAACCTATAATTTGATCGCTCATGAACCTGCTACCGCTGCCCGCCTTTGCCGACAACTACATCTGGATGCTGCACGACGCACGCCAGGCCATTGTGGTCGACCCGGGAGATCCCGCACCGGTACAGAAGGCTTTGCACGACCTGGGACTGCGATTGCAGGCCATTCTAGTCACGCACCACCACAACGATCACGTCGGCGGGGTGGACGTGCTGCGCGAGGCCACGGGTGCCACCGTTTACGGCCCGGCCCGCGAGAAAGTCCCCGAGCCGCTGGTGCGCCTGGCCGCTGGCGACAAGGTGGACGTGGCCGGCCTGCACTTCACGGTGCTGGACGTGCCGGGCCACACGGCCGGGCACATCGCCTACTACGGTGCGGACATGGGGGGCACGCCGGTACTGTTCTGCGGCGACACGCTGTTTTCGGGCGGTTGCGGGCGCCTGTTCGAGGGCACACCGGCGCAGATGCTCGACTCGCTCGACCAGCTGGCGGCCCTGCCCGGCAACACCAGGGTGTGTTGTGCGCACGAATACACACTCTCGAACCTTAAATTCGCGCGTGCCGTGGAACCCGGCAACCAGGATCTGGTCCACTACCTCGGCTGGTGCGAAGCACAGCGGGCGCAAGGCCTGCCCACCCTGCCATCGAACATTGCGCAAGAGCGCGGTATCAACCCCTTCCTGCGCGTGCGCGAAGCCGAGGTGCGCGAAGCAGCACAGCGGTTCGACCTGCAGGCAGATCAACACGACGCAGTGGCCGTCCTGGCGGCACTGCGCCAATGGAAAAACGAGTTTCGATGAAAATTGTGCACATCGCGTGCCTGGCCGGCATGCTCTGGCTGACCGGCTGCGCCACCACCGGAACCGACACCACCGTGGCGGGCGGCGCGTCCGACGGCCCTGCCACCCCCACCAACAACAAGGCGCCTGCGCGCCCCGCGCACACGCCGCTCATCCCGAACGGGCCGCTGCAGCCCATCATGGCGGTGAACACCTTCAACGGCGGCGGCGTGGCATCGCTCTCGGCCCCGGCCGACCTGTGGGACCGCATACGGCGCGGCTTTGCCATGCCCGACCTGCAGCACGAGCTGGTGCAGGACCGCGAGCAGTGGTATGCCACGCGGCCCGACTACATCCAGCGCATGACGGAGCGCTCGAGCAAGTACCTGTTCCACATCGTCGAAGAACTGGAACGCCGGGGTATGCCGACCGAGCTGGCGCTGCTGCCCTACATCGAGAGCGCGTTCAACCCGCAGGCGGTGTCGAGCGCCAAGGCGGCGGGCATGTGGCAGTTCATGCCGGCCACGGGCAACTATTTCGACCTCAAGCAGAACGCCTTTCGCGATGACCGGCGCGACGTGCTGGCATCGACCCGCGCGGCGCTCGACTACCTGCAGAAGCTGCACGGCATGTTCGGCGACTGGCACCTGGCCCTGGCCGCCTACAACTGGGGCGAGGGCAGCGTGGGCCGCGCCATTGCGCGCAACCAGAAGGCGGGCCTGGGCACCAGTTACACCGACCTGAACATGCCGGCCGAGACCCGGCTGTATGTGCCCAAGCTGCAGGCGGTGAAGAACATCGTGGCCAACCCCGATGCCTTCAAGGCCGAGCTGCCGCTGATCGAGAACCACCCCTACTTCCAGACGGTGGACATCACCCACGACATCGACGTGGCGCTGGTGGCCACGCTCTCGGGCATCCGCGAGGACGATTTCCGCGCGCTCAACCCCTCGTACAAGCGCCCCGTGATCCTGGCGGCCGGCACACCCCAGATCCTGTTGCCCTGGGACAATGCCAAGGTCTTCCAGCGCAACCTGGAAGCGCGCCGCGAAGGCCAGTACGCCAGCTGGACGGTATGGTCCGTGCCCACCACCATGACGGTGGCCGACGCCGCCCAACGCACCGGCATGAGCGAGGCCGACCTGCGCGCCATGAACAACATCCCGCCGCGCATGCTGATCAAGGCCGGCTCGGCACTGATGGTGCCGCGCTCGGTGACCACGCGCGAGGACGTCTCATCGCACCTGGCGGACAACGGCCAACTGGCATTCGCCCCCGAAATCGTCACCCGCCGCACCACGGTGCGCGCCCGCAAGGGCGAAACCGTGGCCAGCGTGGCCAAGCGCTACAACCTGAGCACCAGCAACGTGGCCGACTGGAACGACGTCAAGGCCAGCGCCGCCTTCAAGCTGGGCCAGCAGATCGTGGTCTACCTGCCGGTGCGCGCCGCGGTGGCAGCTGCCACCCAGGTGCGATCCTCGAACGTGCGCAACGTGGTCCAGGCCCGCGGCAAGCAAAGCGCAGCCAAGGCCCCGGCCTCAGCCCCCGCCAAGCGCGGCGGCACGCCATCGAAGGTCAAGAAGCGTTGAGCCCCAAGGGTCTACTGCGCTTTGAGCAGCAGCTCAGACCCCACTCTCAAGAGCTGCTGAAAAAGCTTCCTGGCTAGGCGCTCCGTCGCAGACAGTACTGAAAGTACGGCAAGACGGAGCAACGACGCCAGGGAGGTTTTCTCAGCGGCTCACCCCCCTCAGAGCTTGAGGGAATGCATGCCCATCAGTCCCAGTACGCCCATGACGATGAGGTAGATGGCCACGATAGTGCTGAGCAGGCGCGGCATGACGAGGATGAGGATGCCCGCGATCAGGGAGACGAGCGGGCCGATGCTGAGGGAGAATGCCATGGAGAAATCCTTGGTGGGTAGGTAGGAAGTTGGTGTGCCGAGCCTACGGCAAACCGGACGCCGGCCAATGTAAGCCATCTTCCCGTCCCGAAAGCGCAGAAGGCGCTTGATGCGCAGGCAGTC
>NZ_LMIH01000041.1:61933-136709 GCF_001428645.1 Acidovorax sp. Root217 | reverse complement strand
CAGTGCTGTAGCACGGCAAGGCGGACCAACGAAGTTAGACGGTTGAAGGCAAATCCGTATCAGACGTTGTACTTCTGCCGCGCCTTGCGCACCCACTCGTTGCTGAAGGTGCGGGCCAGGTCGACCTTCACGTCGGCCACCTCGGGGCCGGTGCGGCCCAGCACGCGCAGCGCGGTGGCGGGCCCGTCGTCGGGCATCAGGCCGTTGGGCGAGAAGGTCTCGCGCACACGGCTGAAGGCGGCCAGGTACAGGCCGCGGTCGCCCAGCAGGTAACTGGGCGGCACCACCTTGATCAGGTCGGCCGGCGCGGCCGTCTGCAGCCACTTGAGTGCGTGCACGATGCCATTGGTCAGCGCCTGCACCTGTGCGGGCTGCTTTTGCACGAAGGCCTGCGGGGCATACAGGCAACCGGCCGGCATGTTGCCGCCGAACAGCTCCTGAGCGCCCTTCAGGGTGCGCATGTCGCCCACGATGTGCACGTCCATCTTCTGCTCCAGCAGCGTCATGATGGGATCGGCATGGCACAGCGCCTGCACCTGGCCCGTGCGCAGCGCCGCCACGGCCGGGGCGCCCGAGCCCACGCCCACGAAGCTCACGTCGCGCTCGCGCATGCCGGCGCGTGCCAGCAGGTGGATGGCCATGAGGTGCGTGGACGACCCCAGGGCCGAGACACCGATGCGCCGGCCCGCGAGGTCGGCGAGTGCCTCGTAGCGCGGCAAGGCCTTGCGCGAAACGCCCATGGCGATCTGCGGCGCGCGGCCATGCACCGCCATGGCGCGCAGGTAGCTGCCACGCACCTGCTGGCGGATGGTGTATTCGTAAGCCCCCGAGCCCACGTCGGCCGCCCCTTGCAAGACGGCCTGCAGTGCCATGGCGCCACCGGCAAAGTCGGAGACCACCACCTGCAGCCCTTCGCTCTCAAAATAGCCCAGCAGGTCGGCCAGCGCCAGCGGCAGGTGGTAAAGCACGCTTTGCCCCCCGACAGCCACCGTGACGCGACCCAGCCCCGGCGCGGCTGCCTGTTGCGACAGCACGGCAGGCGCAAACACCGCAGCCGCCGAGAGGGCGGATACGGCACCAAATGCGCGGCGGCTGAGCAAGGGACTGGGCATGGAAAAAAGAAAGGCGAAGAGGCCATTGTTGCACTGCAACAATCGTGCCTCAGCATAGCCCGGCAGGCATCAGGGACTACCCCTGAGGACTAATACGTAGGTGACAGTGGCGTGGGCCCCGCGAGGGGCCAAAATGCGGGGCCGCGAGAGCCCTGCCGCAGGCGGAAAACGCCCGCCAGCCCTGGCGATCAGCGGTATCCCATGAACAGGATGCCGATGTTGACGAGCAAGGCACCCGACCACAGCGCACTGCGCACGGTGGGCATGTCCGCCACATACATCATGATGTAAAAAATGCGCAGAAACACCCACAGCAGGGCTGCCAGGTCCAGCAGTGTCTGGCCTGCGCCGAGCTGGTGCGCAATGATCACCGCGCCAATGAAGAACGGCAGCGCCTCGAAGCTGTTGGTCTGCGCCGCATTGGCGCGTGCCTGCCAGCCCGTCTGCCGGGCCAGCCAGGCCCGTGGGTCGCTGTTGTCGAAACCGCCCTGCCCGCGCGATTTCCCCAGCCCCCCGCTCTTGGCCAGGTAGGAGCACACCATGGGCAGCAGCGCAGCCACCAGCACACACCAGTAGGCCGCCGTGAAACGGGCCATGTGCATGGAGGAGTTCATTCTTGTTGCACTTTCTTCTTGCTATTGCCTGCCAGCCTTGCCTGGAAAGCCATTGAATCGATAGGAGGGGGCAGATTCTAAGCGGCCCTGCCCTCAGCGCCGGTCCACGAGCGCATGGGCAATGGTGCCCAGGTCCACGTATTCCAGCTCGCTGCCCACCGGCACGCCGCGTGCCAGCCGCGTGACGTGCACGCCCCGGGCCTTGAGCGCCTCGCTGATCACATGCGCGGTCGCCTCGCCCTCGGCATTGAAATTGGTCGCCAGGATCACCTCCTGCACCGTGCCGTCGCTGGCGCGGTCCATGAGCTTGTGCAGGCCGATCTCCTTGGGGCCGATGCCATCGAGCGGACTGAGCCGCCCCATCAGCACGAAGTACAGCCCCTTGAAGGCCCCCGTGCGCTCCAGCGCCGACTGGTCCGCCGGCGTCTCCACCACGCACAGCCGCGTGGCATCGCGCTCCGGGTCCAGGCAGGTGCTGCACACATCGGCCTCGGTGAAGGTATGGCAGCGGCTGCAGTGGTGAACCGACACAGCCGCATCGTGCAGCGCCCGTGACAAGGCCTCGGCCCCCTCCCGGTCATGCTGCAGCAGATGAAACGCCATGCGCGAAGCCGACTTCACCCCCACCCCCGGCAACCGCTTGAGCGCCTGGATCAAAACGTCAAGGGAATTGGTAGAAGAAGAAGCCATAGGGCCAGTTTACGCAGCGAAAAGCCGGTTTAAGAAAGTGTTTGTCTATGCCACCAAGCGCAAGCGAGCGAAGCAAGCAACGCGCCGCCCCAGGGCTTCACACCCCGCCCTCCAGGGCGTAGCGAGCGGGATAAGCTGCTAGGCGGACGGAGCACAGGAACCGGAACGTACTTGAAGTACGTGAGGATTCCGAGCACCGCCCAACGACGCAGATTGCCCGCTCGGTAGCCAACCCTCAGAAAGGGAGTTTCATGCCGCCGGGGAGTCCTGGCATTCCTGCCGTGAGCTTGCCCATCTTCTCATTGGAAGTCTCTTCCGCCTTGCGCACGGCCGCATTGAACGCAGCCGCCACCAGGTCTTCGAGCATGTCCTTGTCTTCGGCCAGCAGGCTCGGATCGATGGTGATGCGCTTGACGTCGTGCTTGCAGGTCATGAGCACCTTGACGAGGCCGGCGCCGGATTCGCCTTCCACCTCGATGAAGGCCAGTTCGTCCTGGGCCTTCTTCAGGTTGTCCTGCATGGCCTGGGCTTGCTTCATCAGGCCGGCGAGTTGTCCTTTGTTGAACATGGTGGTGGTCCTTGGGTTGGAGGTTGGAGGTTGTCTGTCTGTCTATCGATCTATCGGTATCGGTTGCCGCAAACGCCTCACGCAGGCTTGATGCTGCCGGGCACGATTTTCGCGCCATGGTCGCGCAGCAGCGTCTGCACATAGGGGTCGTTCATCACGATCTCTTCGGCCACGCGCTGGCGCTCGGCAGCGGCAGCGGCGTTGCGGCGTGCGGGGCTGTCGATCACCACGCCCACCTCGACGGTGATCTGGGTGGCATGGCCGGCATTTTCCAGTGCGGTGCGCAGGCGCTCGCGTGCCGTGGGCTGGTTGAGCGACTCGCGCTCCACGCGCAGCAACCAATGGCCGCCGTCGCGCGCCACCAGCTGCGACTGCAGCGCCAGTTCGCGCACCAGCGCGGTGATCACTTCGGCGGCCACCAGGGACTGCACGGTGGCGTACCAGACCTCGCCCTCTTCGGTCGGCGTATAGCGGGCCGAGGCAGGCAGCGATGCCGCCGAAGGCGAATGCGCCGTGGGCTGCAGGCGCACGCCGGGCTCGGCGGACATGCTGCGCACGGGGATGGACATCACCTCGGCCGCCGGGCGCTCGGCCACGGCCGTGGCGGATGCGCCAGACGAAGGTAACGATGATGGTGATGATGATGGTGGCCGGGCGGGCTCGCCGCCATCGTGCTCGTCACCAGGCCCACCATGTTGCCGGTCGAAATCGTCGAGCGTGCGCACCGGCAAGGCGGTGGTGGCCTGGGGCGCTGCGGCCACAGGTGCTGGAGCAGGGGCCTCCGGTACAGCGACGACCTTGGCGGCCGGCGCCTGCGTAACCACCGGCGCGGCTGCGGGTACCACGGCCGGCGCAACTGCAACAACCGCGGGTGGCCGCACGGCAGCCACGACCGGAGCCGGAGCCGCCGGCAAAGGTGCAGCAACCGGGGTGTGAACGGGGGCCGAAGCCGCCGGTTCAGGCCGCGTCAGAGTTTTTTTTTCTGCCGGGCCGTCGCCGGCCGGGGGTTTGAAGGCCAACAGGCGCAGCAGCACCATGGTCAGGGCTGCGTATTCGTCGGGCGCCAGGCCCAGCTCGCTGCGGCCGTGCAGGCACATGCTGTACAGCAGTTGCGTCTCATCAGGCGGCATGGCAGCCGACAGGCGCGCGGTCTCGGCAGCCTCGGGGTCGTCGGCATCGACGGCGCCCACCATCTGCGGCACGGCCTGGAACACGGCCATGCGCTGCAGCACGGCACTCATCTCTTCGAGCGTGGAGGCGGCAGACAGGCCGTTCAGGCGCAGCACATCGGCGGTTTCCACCACCGTCTTGCCGTCGCCCAAAGCCAGGGCGTCGATGAGGCGGAACACGTAGGAGCGGTCCACCGCGCCCAGCATCTGGCGCACGCCGGCTTCCTGCAACTGGCCGCTGCCGAAGGCAATCGCCTGGTCGGTGAGCGAAAGCGCGTCGCGCATGGAGCCGCGCGCGGCGCGCGAGAGCAGGCGCAGCGCCTGGGGCTCGGCGGGCACGTTCTCGGCCGCGAGCACCTGTGTGAGGTGGCTGAGCACCGTCTCGGGCGCCATGGGGCGCAGGTTGAACTGCAGGCAGCGGCTGAGCACGGTGACCGGCACCTTCTGCGGGTCGGTCGTGGCGAGCACGAACTTCAGGTACTCGGGCGGCTCCTCCAGCGTCTTGAGCATCGCATTGAAGGCGGTGTTGGTGAGCATGTGCACTTCGTCGATCATGAAGACCTTGAAGCGCCCCTGCACCGGCTTGTACACGGCCTGCTCGAGCAGGCTCTGCACCTCGTCCACGCCGCGGTTGGAGGCAGCGTCGAGTTCGGTGTAGTCCACGAACCGGCCGCTGTCGATGTCGGTGCAGGCCTGGCACACGCCGCAGGGCGTGGCGGTGATGCCGCCCGTACCGTCCGGCCCCTGGCAGTTGAGCGACTTGGCCAGGATGCGCGACACCGTGGTCTTGCCCACCCCCCGCGTGCCCGTGAACAGGTAGGCATGGTGCAGGCGCTGCTGGGTGAGCGCATTGGTGAGCGCCTGTACCACGTGCTCCTGCCCCACCATTTCGGTGAAATTGCGGGGGCGGTACTTGCGGGCGAGCACGAGATAGGACATGGCTTGATTCTAAGGGGGTCTGCGGATGCCCCTGCACAGCGCTCGCCACCACCGGAGACGGCTTTCACCCCCCCAAAAGGCGCCGCTGGCAACCCGGGGAAAACGGATCTGGGGAGGCCCTGCTGTCGATGGTGCTGCAGAGCAAGGGGGCGACTGTTCGCGATGCCCTGGGTGCCGGTGTGTCCGGGGTAGGCCGGGCAATGTCCATGGCCTTGCAGGGATTGCCATCTGTGCCATGCATCGGCGTCACCATCTGGGGGCTGGTGGGGCCCCAACCTTCATTGCTTGGCAGCGCCGTGTGGCACGAGCATCCAAATAACCCGTCGCGGCAAGGACAAACTGGCCATCGAAGCCGGCCACCTGCCGCGCACCCGCTACAATAGCCAGTGACGGGCCTCCCCGCATGGTAAAGCGGCCAAACGGGTCAGGTGGGGAACCAAGCAGCCCTAACTGTGGAGTCAGTGCCGGGGGTAAGGCTCGTCAACTTCTTTCTTCTTTTTTGCGCCCTGCGCAAAAATGCCTTTTTGGTCGCGCACGCATTGGCGCGCGACGCGCCACAACCGATTGCCATCCCTCCTGAGGTTCCGCCCAAGGTTCTTTTGAACAGGCGCGCAGACCTTGTCGGTGATGTCCGACACAGTTTCGCGGCATTCGGAGCTTCCCCTCGCCGATGGAGAGGCGCACACTTTGCAGCATCGCCTAGTCCATCTTTTTTCTATCGGGTGCTGCCATGTCTACCGCCATGACCGTGCAAGTATTCACCGCCCGCAGCCAAGCAACCGGGCATCCCGATGGCTACGCCATTGCAATGGCAACAGGGCATGCGGCCCACCGCAGAAGCAGGGATCTTTGCACCGCAGGGCTGTTTTGGCTCACCACCGGAGTGGCCACGGCGGCGGGTGTGAACTTCGCCGACGAAGCCATGGCCAGCCTGCGCGAAAAGACCACCAGGGCATCCTCGTTCTATGAGATCAACAGCGTGGTGCTGCCGGACTTTGGCGACTATTCCGCACGCATCAATGCGCTACCCGGCAGCCCGGGATACCAGTTCAACAGCACCCAGTCCATTGACCTCACCGGCTGGCTCATCACACGCGAGTCTTACGGCAAGTTCGGGCTGTCATTGGGCATGAGCGCGCCAACGGCCAGTGCCGTGCCGCTGGCATCGGATGCACCCAGCCCTGCAAGCGTGGACTTCGGCGTGCGCTGGCGTTCGCAGCGTGAGAGCGGGCCACAGTTCGACGTATCGGCCTGGGCACGGACTTCGCAGCTGGCGCCTTCATCCGACGCATTGACCATGATCCGGGACGCACAGCAACCCCTGTATGGCACGCGCCTCGAAATGCAATGGGAATCGTCAAAGACCCGGGGTCTCGTGCCCGAATTCGGCGCGGTCGGCGTGCAATTGCAGGGCGGATCGCGCCTGCTGCTGCGCGCCAGGAAGGGCGGGCCGATGCTGTATTACCGGTCCAGATTCTGAGAACCCGCATCTTTGCAGTGGCGCCGGGCCCTGTGCTCCCTGGCAAGCCCTTCAAGCGCCAGCGCGCAGGAACTTCAGCACGCCCTGCCCCGCAAGTCTGCCGCTGGCCATGCTGGCCGTAAGCAGGTAGCCCCCCGTCGGGGCCTCCCAGTCCAGCATTTCGCCGGCGCAGAACACACCCGGCGCGCGGGTGGCCATGAGGTCGCCGTCGAGTGCCTCGAAAGCGACGCCACCGGCGGTGCTGATGGCTTCGTCCAGCGGCCGGGTGGCCACCACCGTCACGGGCAGCGCCTTGATGGCATGGGCCAGTGCCACAGGATCGGCCATGCCATCCTTGCCCAGGTGCTCGTAGAGGATGCCGGCCTTGATGCCATCGAGCCCCAGGCGACTTTTGAGGTGGCTGGACAGCGAGCGTGAGCCACGCGGGTGGCGCACCTCCACCAGCACGCGCTCGGGCGTGTGGTCGGGCAGCAGGTCGAGGTGGAAGGTGGCGTGGCCATGGGCCTCGATCTCGTCGCGCAGCAGCTGCGAGACAGCGTAGACCAAGCTACCCTCCACGCCCGTGGCCGTGGCCACGAATTCGCCGCGGCGGCTGAAGCTACGCCCTTCGCTGTCGGTGAAGCTGATGGCCACCGTCTTGAACGGCTGGCCGCCGAAGCGCTCGGTGAAGTGCGGGGTCCAGCCTACGGCGGGGGTGGGCGCGCGGCCGATCAGCTCGCGAAAGAAATCACGCCGCGTCTCGCCAGCGGGCACATCGCCACGCACCACGTCGAAACCGCAGTTGGCCGGGCGCAGCGGTGCCACGGCCACGCCGCGTGCAGCCAGCAGCGGCACCCAGGCGCCATCGGACCCCAGGCGTGCCCAACTGCCACCGCCCAGGGCCAGCACGGTGGTGCGCGCGGTCACGGCCAGCTCCCCAGCGGGCGTGGCAAAGCGCAGTGCACCGCCCTGCCCCTCATTGGCCCAACCCAGCCAGCGGTGGCGCATATGGAACTGCACGCCCTGGCTGCGCAGGCGCTGCAGCCAGGCGCGCAGCAGCGGCGCGGCCTTCATGTCGGCCGGGAAGACCCTACCCGAGGTGCCGACGAAGGTTTCCACACCCAGTCCCTGCGCCCAGTCGCGCACCGCCGGCCCGCCGAAGGCGGTGATCAGCGGCTCGACCTGCTTCTCGCGGCCCACGAAGCGGGTGGCAAAGCTCTCGTGCGGCTCGGAGTGCGTGAGGTTGAGCCCACCCTTGCCCGCCAGCAGGAACTTGCGGCCCACCGAGGGCATGGCATCGAACAGGTGCACGGCCACACCGGCCTGCGCGAGCACCTCGGCCGCCATGAGGCCCGCCGGGCCGCCGCCGACGATGGCGACGTCACAGGCCAGGCCAGGGGTGGCAGCGTCCTGCGCGATGGGGGTGCTTGCATTCATGGTGAGGGGCTTTCGGAAATCGGGAGAACAACAACAGCGGGGATCAGAACAGCGAGCCCTGCGGGGAATCGTCCGTGCCGGGCGGTGCCTGGCGCGGCTTGCGGGACGAAGAAGAAGGAGAAGAAGCGGGGGTTGCCGCGGCCATGGCCACAGGCACAGCGGGGGCGAGAGTATGCCCCACCACGGCGACGGCCCCATCCACTGCGCTGGAATCCGCAGCCAGCACCACCATGCGCCCGTCCCCGGTCAGGAAGGCCGCGTGCACGGCCTCGCCCGGCATCAGGGCGTGCACGGCCTCGCGGTAGCGCTGCAGTTGCGCCATCAGGCCGGGCTGGCGCTCGGGCTGGGCGGCGCTCTTGTAATCCAGCACCCACCAGCCCGGCGCAGGGCCTGGGCCTTGGCGCCCCACCGGCCGGCGCACCAGCCGGTCGAGCCGCAGGCTCTGGCCCTGGTGGTTCAGGGGTGCCTCGTTCATGGCGCTGTCCATCTCGGCAGGGTCCCAGGCCCAGGCGCCCTCGCCCGCCAGGATGCGCTGGGCCAGTTGCGCGGCGCGCGCGGCGGCGGCAGCGGTGATCTCGTGGTCCTGCGCCAGGCGGGCCAGGCGCGCCGGCGGCCAGCCGTGGGCGCGCAGAGCGGCCAGCGACATGCCCGCCACGCCGGCCTGCTCGAGCAACTGGTGCATGGCATCGCCGAGGCGGGATTCGGGGGTGGACTGCGCAGGCGCCAAGGCGCCGGGGCTGGCGGCGCCTTGGGCCGCGCCGAACCCTTCGACCAGGCCCGCACCCGACTCACCCTTGCGGCCCTGCCCCAGTTCGGGCGGCAGCACGGGCAACTCAGGCACCACAAAGTGGGCAGCCGCTTCGCCGCCGGCCGCCACTGCCGGGGCATCGACCCCTTCCTCCTCTGGCAAGACCGCATCGTCCACCAGCATGGCCAGCCGGTTCCACCAGCTGCCAGGAGATGAGCTGGCGGGCTGCACCGACGACAGGGCCAGGCAGTGCTTGGCCCGCGTCATGGCCACGTAGAGCATGTTGAGTTCTTCACGCTGGCGCGCCTGCTGCTCCACGGCGAGGGCATCGACCGCGCTGGGCGGCGGGCTCGATTCGCTGGCCAGGAAGACAAAGCCCGTGGGCACCGGCTGCTCGCCAGGCCAGTCCACCAGCACGCCCATGGTCTCGGCCTTCTGGGGGCGGGTGTCGGTGTCGAGCAGCAGCACGCACTGCGCCTCCAGCCCCTTGGCGCCGTGCACCGTGAGCAGGCGGATGGCCTGCGCATCCACCCGGCCGGGCGCACGCACGCCGCCCTTCTTCATGGCGCGCACGAAGGCATAGGGCGTGAGGTAGCGCCCGCCATCGTGCTGCAGCGCGGCGGCCAGCAGCGCGCGCAGGTTGGCCTGCACCGCTGCGCGCTGGGTGGCCGGGGCCGCCGCCGCAAAGCGGGCCAGCACGTCGCCATGGGCATAGATGGCGTGCAGCGCATCGTGCGGGGGCAAGGTGTCGACCCAGGCCTTGTACTGCGCGAGCACGGGGCCGGCAGCAGCGCAGGGCGTGGCGTCCACCAGTTCAGGCCGCTGCAGCAGTTCGAACCAGCTCAGGCCGGAATGCTCGGGCTGGCGGCGCAGCAGGGCCAGGGCCACCAGCGCATCGTCACCCAACCCGAACAGCGGCGACCTGAGCGCGCGCGCCAGCGACAGGTCGTGCCCGGTGGAGACCAGGGCATCGAGCAGGGCCACCATGTCCTGCACCTCGGGCGCGTCGAACAGGTCGGCCTTCTCGGGCTGCACGCAGGGCAGGTGCAGGGCACGCAGCGCGTCCTGCATGGAGGCGAGGCGATCACGCTTGCGCGCCAGCACCAGCACCTCCTTGGGCGGCACACCGCCCGCGATCTGCGCCGCCACCCAGCGCGCGGCCTGCTCGCATTCGCGCATGCGCTGGGTTTCCTCGGCCTCGTGGCGCGGCTCGGTCAGGCTGTCGCGCCAGGCCAGCAGACCGCCGCCCGCAGGGCCACTGGCTTCCAGAGGCTCGATGGCCGGCAGGCGCAGCAGTTCGCCAGGGTCGGTCGATTCGGTCGTGTGGTTGCGAAAACCACTGGTCTCGCCCTGCGCCTGCGCCGTGCCCAGGGCATCGTTCACGGCGGCGATCACACCCGTGGCATTGCGGCGTGTGTGGTCGCAGCTGAGCAGGTCGCCCGAGAGGCCGTTGCGCACGAAGGCCTGCGCCGCCAGGAACACCTGCGGCTCGGCCCGGCGAAAGCGGTAGATGCTTTGCTTGGGGTCGCCCACGATGAACACGCTGGGCGCGGCGGAACCGCCGCCCGAGCCCGCGTAGCCCGAGAGCCAGGCGTGCAGCGCCTGCCACTGCAGCGGGTTGGTGTCCTGGAACTCATCGACCAGCAGGTGGCGGATGCGTGCATCGAGCCGCTCCTGCACCCAGCCGCTGAGCACCGGGTCGGCCAGCATCACCAGGGCCGTGCGCTCCACGTCGTTCATGTCCACCCAGCCGTGCTGGTTCTTGACGGCCGCGAACTCTTTGATCAGGCAACGCGCCAGCCGCGCCATGCGCTGCTGGTGCAGCCAGGCGTCATGCTGGCGGCGCGCCAGCAGCAGGCGCTGCAGCTCGGGCTCGGCCTCCTGCGCGGCGGCGAATTTCTCCAGGTTTTTCGACAGCCGGTCTTCCTTGGCCACGAACAGGGCCTTGCGCAACAGGTCCAGGCGCAGGTCGAGGTCGTCGCAGGCGAAGGCATCGACGATGGAATCGGCTGCCTTCTGCGGGGTCTTGGCAGACTCCACCCCCAGGGCCTGGGCCCGGTCGAGCCAGCGGCGGCGCACGAGGTCGCCGCGCAGCGCATCGGCAGGGTTGTCCATGCCGGCCAGCTCGGGGCAGTGCTCCGCGAACGGGGGCACCGAGGCATCGACCACCCCGGCCTCGTCGGCCAGATCGAATTCCACGCGCTTGGACAAGGCTGCCGCGAGCGCCTTGTGCGTCTGCGAACGCCCGTGGCGGAACACCGCCGCCTCGTAGTCGGCGCGCAGGCCGGCGTGGCTGTCCACCGCGTGCAAAAAGGGCTGCCACACCTCGCGCACGGCCTCGGCATCGTCCTCCAGCAGCTCGAAATTGGCGGGCAGGCCCTGCGCCTGCAGCAGCGCCAGCGGCGCCGTGCCCAACAGCGCGGCAAACCAGCTGTGGAAGGTACGGATCTGCACCGGCCGGCCGCTGGCCAGGACCTGCCGGTACAGCCCGCTCAGCGCCTCGCGCTGCTCCAGGGCCCGCTCGGGGCGGATGCCGCGGGCCACCAGTTCACCCGTGAGCTGGTCCAGAGGCGCATCGGCAAACTGCTCCAGCCATTCCTGCAGGCGCTGGCGCATTTCGCCTGCGGCCTTCTTGGTGAAGGTGATGGCCAGGATCTCGTGCGGCGCAGCGCCGTCGAGCAGCGCGCGCAGCATGCGCGAGACCAGCATCCAGGTCTTGCCCGCACCGGCACAGGCCTCGACCGCCACGCTGCGCGCTGGGTCGCAGGCAATGGCATAGAAGGCCTCGCGCGAAACGCCCTGGCCGTTGTGTTCGTACGCAGCGTTCGTCATGCCCAGAAATCCTTGCGGCACAGGCCGCGCGCCGCGCAGTATTCGCACACCATGCCCTCGCCCAGTGCGGGCATGGGGTCGCCCGCGGCGATGCGTTCGAAGTCGTGCTGTATGCCCTCCACCAGCAGGTCGCGCAGGGCCACCACCTCCTCCTGCTCGTGCATCTGCGTCTCGCCGCGCTCGCCCACGTTCACATAGGCGGCGCGCAGGGTGTCGTGGCTCAGCAGCGCAGCGTAGAAGGCCAGCTGTGTATCTTCAGCCCCGGCACCGATGCGCTGGCGCGTGACGGAGTCGCTCTCGGTCTTGTAGTCGATCACCAGGGTGGTCACCTCGCCGGCGCCCGACACCCCATCGATGCGGTCGATGGTGCCCACGAGCTCCATGCCCCCCAAGGGCTGCGTGGTCCTGAGCTCGGCCTGGCGAAAGCTGGCACCCAGGTGCTCGTGCTGTGCCAGCCAGCGCAGGTAGCCATCGCGCACCTGCGGCCAACCCGCGGCAAAGGGCAGAAAGTCGCCACCGGTGAGGCCCTGGCGCGCCGTGACGGCCTGGGCCGATGCGTCGAGCCGGTGCGTGCGCCCAGGGCCCGCATCGAGCGGTGCCTGCAACAGGCCTTCGTGAAAATGCTGCAGCACCTCGTGCAGCCAGTTGCCGAAATCGCGCTTGTCCACCTCGCTGCCCAGTTCCTCCGCATCCTGCAGGCCCAACTGGCGCAGCGCGAAGAAGCGGTAGGGGCAATGGCGCAGGTCCGAATACGCGGTGGACGACAGCTTGTGCACCGGCAACGCCTGGCCGCTGGGCAATGGCCGGGCCGTGGGCGCACTGGCCACGCTGCGCGCGAGGCGCAGGTCCTCGCCCGCGTGCGCTGCGCCGTCGAGGTGCAGCGCCAGCACCAGGGTGCTGGCCAGCAGCGGCTCGCCGCCCTCGTCGCCGGTGCGCCACAGCACGTCCACCAAGGGGGTCTGCAGTGCGCTGCGCCAGGCCAGGCGTTGCGCGGCTTCCAGCGAATCGCGGGTGGGCAGGCCCCAGGCCTCGCGCTGGGCCTGCGTCCATTCGCCCGGCGGCTCCGGGGCGGGCTGCAGGCGCTTTTCATCGCAGCCCGGCAACACCAGCGCAGCAAAAGGCCGGGCCAGCAGCTGCGGCAGTGGCAGGATCACGACCGGCGCGCCGGGCGGCGGTGGCGGCACGAAGCGCGCGGCCTCCAGCACCTCGTCGGCCCAGCGGGTGAACTCGGCCAGCGCCATGCGCCGGCCCACGCCGTCCCAGGCTTCGAGTTCGGCCTGCAGGCCCTCGGGCAGGCGCAACACAGCGAGCACGCGCTCGCCCGCCTCATCGGCCTCAAGCACGGCCCACTGGCCCGTGGCTTCGAGCAGGCCGCGCAGGGCGGCAAGCCACTGCACCAGTGGGCGCGCCGCACGCAGGCCGGCGCGCCAGGCCTCGGTCTGCGCCACGGTCGCGGCCAGTGCCGGGTGGGTGCTCCAGTCGCGCTCGGCCACCGCACCCCAGCGCGCCAGCGATGCTTTGCGCAGTGCTTTCTCCAGCGGGTTGAGCGTGCCTGCCTCCCACGCCGGCACCTGCTTGAGCCAGGCAAGCACGGTGTCGGCATCGGCATCCCAGGCGCAGGCTTTCAAGGCGGCCATGAGCTGCGCGGCCGCGCGCGTGGTCGACAGCGTCCAGCCGCTTTCGTCGCGCACGTCCACGCCGCTGCTGCCCAGGTGGGCGCGCACGCGGCGGGTCAGCGCTCGGTCGGTGGCGGCCAGCACCACGGGCACGCGGCCTGCGGCCAGGTGGGCCAGCACGCAGGCGGCGGCGCGCTGCGCTTCGTCCTCGGCATCCGTTGCGGCATGCAGGGCGATCTGCCCTTGCACCGCGCCATCCCCTTCGGGCGCATACAGGGGCAGCAGCAGCGCTCGCTCGCCCCAGTGGGCCAGCAGCGCGGCCGCCATGGGCTCGGCCTGGAAGCCTTCGAACACCACCAGCGCATCGGTGGCGGCCCGCACGCCGGGCTCGAACAGCACATCGGTCGCGTAACGCGAGGCCAGCGCCCATTCCAGCGCAATGCGCGCCACCACGGCCTCGAAGCGCAGCGCGCTGCCTTCGTCCGCCGGCGGCAGCAGGCTGCGCGCCTGCACTCCCCAGGCATCGCGCTGTGCGGGCGGTACGGCCGCCACAGCCAGGGCCAGTTGCGCGGCGGCCTCCTGCAGCGGCGTGGCCAGCACGTCGCGCTGGGCCGACAGGCCGGCCTGGTCCAGCAATGTGCGCGCGGTGAGCGTGTCGCGCGCCACGTCGCCCGCCAGGTCCTGCCCCTCTGGCACGAAAACCGCGAGCTGGTGCGCCCAGTTGCGCGTGGTCTCGAAGCGCGGCACGAAGCTGTCCGGGTGCCGGCGCGCCCACAGGCGCTGGCCCCAGGGCATGAGCTGCGCATAGGGCACCAGCACCACGGTGCGGGCCGGGTGCGCGCCGTGCCCGGCGAGGTGCCGGGCGACCTCGCCCAGCACCCGCGCCCAGCAAGGGGCTGCATGATCGGTTTTAGCTATGACAGTCATAGCATCGGAGGGCCCGGCCACACCGGTGAACGTGGGATTGGTTTCTGTCACAATGACCCAACTTTATACGTACCCCGGTCCCAACCCGCCCAGCTACAAGGAATACGCCATGGCCAGCGAACTCATCAAGCACCTCACCGACGCCAGCTTTGAAGCCGACGTACTGCAGTCCACCACCCCCGTGCTGGTGGACTACTGGGCCGAATGGTGCGGCCCCTGCAAGGACATCGCCCCCCACCTCGACGACCTGGCCAAGGCCTATGAAGGCAAGCTGCAGATCGCCAAGCTGAACATCGACGAGAACCGCGAGACGCCTGCCAAGTTCGGCATCCGCGGCATCCCCACGCTGATGTTCTTCAAGGACGGCCAGTTGTCGGCCACCAAGATCGGCTCCATGCGCAAGGAGCAGTTGACGGCCTTCGTCGACCAGCAATTGGCATAACGCCACTGCTGGTGGTGGCACTCCGGGCCGGGGTGCCACCGCCTTGCATTTCACCGCCGCTTGCATCTCTTCACATGCCCGAGGGCAGCGGCCTGGCCTTCCCGGATTTTTTCCTGTCATAATTCCAGCAGATCACCGGCTTGCACGCATTGGCAACCGGTTCGAGAGATCCCCAGGCACGCCGTGACTGCCATCAGCAGACCACCGGCGAACAGCCCACCTCCCCCGAGACACCTACCTACTCCGCCAAGGAGTCATTCCATGCACTTAAACGAACTCAAGGCACTGCACGTGTCTGAAGTCCTGAAGCAGGCCGAAGAACTCGAAATCGAAAACACGGGCCGGATGCGCAAGCAGGAGCTGATGTTTGCCATCATCAAGAAGCGCGCCAAGGCCGGAGAGCAGGTGTTTGCGGATGGGGTGCTGGAAATCCTGCCCGACGGCTTCGGCTTCCTGCGCAGCCCGGACACGAGCTTCACCGCCAGCACGGACGACATCTACATCTCCCCCAGCCAGGTGCGCCGCTTCAACCTGCACACCGGCGACATGATCGAAGGCGAAGTGCGCACCCCGAAGGACGGTGAGCGCTACTTTGCCCTGACCAAGCTCGACAAGGTCAACGACGGCCCGCCGGAGCAGAACAAGCACAAGGTGATGTTCGAGAACCTGACGCCCCTGTTCCCCAAGGAACAGATGCGCCTGGAACGCGACGTCAAGAGCGAAGAGAACATCACCGGCCGCATCATCGACATCATCGCGCCCATCGGCCGTGGCCAGCGCGCCCTGATCGTGGCCCCGCCCAAGAGCGGCAAGACGGTGATGATGCAGCACATCGCCCACGCCATCACGGCCAACAACCCCGACGTGCACCTGATGGTGCTGCTGGTGGACGAGCGCCCTGAAGAAGTGACCGAAATGCAACGCACGGTCAAGGGCGAGATCATCGCCTCCACTTTCGACGAGCCCGCAGCGCGCCACGTGCACGTGGCCGAGATGGTGATCGAGCGCGCCAAGCGCCTGGTCGAGCTCAAGAAGGACGTGGTCATTCTGCTTGACTCCATCACCCGCCTGGCCCGCGCCTACAACAACGTCGTACCCTCCAGCGGCAAGGTGCTGTCGGGCGGTGTGGACGCGGCCGCGCTGCAGCGCCCCAAGCGCTTCTTCGGCGCCGCCCGCAAGGTCGAGGAAGGCGGCTCGCTGACTATCATCGCCACCGCGCTGGTCGACACCGGCAGCCGCATGGACGAAGTGATCTTTGAAGAATTCAAGGGCACGGGCAACTGCGAAATCCACCTGAACCGCCGCCTGTACGAAAAGCGCGTGTTCCCTGCCATCGAGCTCAACAAGAGCGGCACGCGCCGCGAAGAGCTGCTCCTGGTGCCCGAGATCCTGCAGAAGACCCGCATCCTGCGCCAGTTCATGTACAACATGGACGAGATCGAGTCGATGGAGCTCATGATCAAGAACATGAAGGCCACGAAAACCAACGTCGACTTCTTCGACATGATGCGCCGCGGCGGCTGATACGGATTGACCTTCGACCGGCTAACGTCGTTGGGTCGCCTTGCCGTGCCAAAGCACTGTCTGCGGCTCCCCGCCTAGTTATCCGGCCGAATGCCAACCCGTACAAGGCTGCCTTTTGCCACCACGGATACAACGCCCCGCAGGCCCAAAAGCCTGCGGGGCGTTGTTGCTTGAGGGCCATTTACCAGCGCGCCTGCGCAGAGCCCAGAGCCAGTGCCGGCCAGTCCCAATGCATGACAGCGCCCTGCACTTTCAGTGGTGCGCGCACCCGCCGGGCCGAGCCCCATGAGGTGGGCTCCAGCGCGTCATTCCAATCATCTTGCTGCTCGGGCGCCAGAGGCTCCACGGGGCCCCTCTCGGCGGACACCAACCAGTGCGCCGTGCGCGCCAGGGACAGCCGCGCCGTGCAGCCCGCACCGATGGCCACGCGGCGCACCAGGCCGCGCACGGCAGCCGCCGCCATCAGGTAGCCCGTGGCGTGGTCGATGGCCTGCACGGGCAGCGGCACGGGCAGGTCCTGGCCCGAGAGACGCATGCCCGTCTCGGCGATGCCGGTGCTCATCTGCACCAGGCTGTCGAAGCCGCGCCGGCCCTGCCAGGGGCCGCTCCACCCGTAGGCGGTGAGCGACACGTCCACCAGGCCCGGATTGAGTTCGCGCCGCCTTTGCTCGCCCAGCCCCAGCCGCTCCAGCGCGCCGGGCCGCAGGCCATGCACCAGCACATCGGCCTGGCGCAACAAACCTTCGAACACCAACAAGTCGGAGGCGACCCGCAGGTCCAGCCGCGCACAGCGCTTGCCCAGCACCACCTCGGGCACGGTGACGGGCTCATCCCAACCGGGCGGGTCGATGCGCAGCACATCCGCGCCGAAGCCCGCCAGGAAGCGGGTGGCCGTGGGGCCGGCAAGGATGCGCGTGAGATCGAGCACCCGCACACCGCGCAGGGGCCGCGCGGGATCGATGCGCCAGTCGGGCTTGGCCACCGGGTTTCCAATACTCCAATGCACCAGGGGTTCGGCCTGCACCGCCAGGCCCTGTGGGTGGGCATTCCAGTCCGCCACGCCGCGCATGGAGGCAGCGCAACCGCCCCGCTCCACCACTGCGGCCTCCAGTGCGTCGGCATTCCAGCCCGCCACGGCGCGCGCAACGACCTCTCTGTCGGCCTCCACACCCAGCACGGCCAAGGCCGCATCGCGGTGGTGCGGCGCATTCGTGTGCAGCCGCACCCAGCCATCGGCCGCGCGGTAGTCCCCGGCCACGGCGTCCCATACCGGCGGCAGAGACCAGCCCTGCGGGCGCAGCGACATCCCGAACCAGAAGGAGGCCAGGCGCCGGTCCACCTGTACGGCAGGCCCATCGCTGGCAACCTGTGCGATGAACTCTGCCACGGCCAGCCCCGCCACACCCACCGAGGCGGCGGCCAGGTCCGTGACCGGAAACACCGAGGGCAGATCGCCCCGGCCTGCGACGGACAGGTGGTGCAGCGCTGCTGCCGGGCCATCCAGCGCTGCCCATGCCTCGCAAGCCAGCGCCAAGGCGCCCGTGGGGACTGAAATCGTGTGGGCAGACATAGAAAAACCTCCTTGAAAGAGGCTTCCCAGAATAGGTTGGCACCATTTATTGTCAATATTGATTTATATTTTCAACATCATTTTTTTCAGTACCCCGTGTCCAGCTACCTCACCGCCGCCGAAACCGCCGAACGCCTGGGTGTCTCGCGCGCCACGCTGTACGCGTACGTGAGCCGGGGCATGCTGCATGCCCACCCCGGCCCCACGCCGCGCGAAAGCCGCTATGCGCTGGCCGACGTGGACATGCTGGCGGGCCAGCGCAAGCGCGGGCGCAAGCCGAGGGAGGTGGCCAAGGCCACGCTCAGCTGGGGGCTGCCGGTGCTCGAATCGGCAATCACCTTGATCGAGGACGGCCGGCTGTACCTGCGCGGTGCCAGCATCGAAGGCCTGGCGCAGACCAGCAGCGTGGAGGCCGTGGCCGCCCGGCTCTGGCAGTGCGCGCAATCCGTCTCCTTTGGACCCGTGGCACCGACCTCCCCTGCCGTGTTGGCGCCAGTGCAGGCCCACATGGCCCGCCAGCGGCCCGAAGAATCGCTGCTGCCCCTGTTCACCCTGGCCTCCGAAGACGCCCCCACCGCCCAGTGGCAGGCCACGCCCGAGCGCCTGGCCGACGGCTGCGGTGCCCTGGTGCGCCTGCTGGCCGCCTGCCTGCTGGGCACGGCGCCCAGCGCCGACCCCCTCCACCTGCAATGCGCCAGGGCCTGGCAGCTCGATGGCGAAGGTACCGATCTGGTGCGCATGGCACTGGTGCTGTGCGCCGACCACGAGCTCAATGCCTCCAGCTTCACCGCGCGCTGCGTGGCCTCCACCGGGGCCAGCCTGCGCGCGGCCGTGGTGGGCGGGCTGGCGGCACTGACCGGCGCACGCCACGGCGGAGCCACGGCCCGGGTGGAGGCTCTGTGGGACGAGTTGGGCGATTCTTCGCCCGCCGCAGGCCTGCACCAACGGCTGGCCCGCGGCGAGGCCCTGCCCGGCTTTGGCCACCACCTGTACCCCGAAGGCGACGTGCGCGCGCGGCTGCTGCTGGCGCGCATCCTGCCCCTGCGGCCCACATGGGCGCCCTGGATCAGCGAAGCCCAGGCCCTGGTGGGCCAGCCCCCGTCGCTGGACTTTGCGCTGGTGGCCGTGCGCCGCCACCTGGCCCTGCCGCAGGGCGCCGCCTACGGGCTGTTTGCCCTGGGCCGATCCCTGGGCTGGATCGCGCATGCGCTGGAGCAGCGCAGCAGCGACGGCCTGATACGCCCTCGGGCTGCCTACACGGGCCCACGGCCCTGAGTTTGGAAGTTTTGGCGCTCGGGTTATAATGGAGGGCTTTTTCTGCGGAAAGTACGCTGGATGCTCCACGGCGCAAAGGTTGCTCCGGGTCCAGCACGGCTCCCGCACTTGACAAGGATTGATCATGAAAGAAGGCATTCACCCCAACTACCGCGAAGTTCTGTTCGTGGACCTGTCCAACGGTTTCAAGTTCGTCACCCGCTCGTGCGTGAACACCAAGGAAATGGGCAAGACCGAAGACGGCCGTGAGCTGCCCCTGTTCAAGCTCGACACCTCCAGCGAATCGCACCCCTTCTACACGGGCACGCAAAAGTCCGTGGACAACATGGGCGGCCGCGTGGAACGTTTCCGCAACCGTTTCGGCAAGACCACGTCGACGACCGCTGCGCCTGCTGCTGCCGACAAGTAATCTGCACGCAATGCGCCAAGAGGCAGCCCGGGCAACCGTGCTGCCTTTTTTCTTGGGCGCGCCGTGCCCTGTGACCGGGGTTACCAGATTTACCCTGACCACCACAGCCTGCTGACGGAACCCGGGCGCTTATCCCTTATTCTTGGCGGCTCCCCAAAGCCACTGACCACCGCGTGAACCCACCGACCCCAGCCATCGTTACCCAGAATGCCGTGCGGCCACTGCCGCGCTGGGCCCTGATGCTGCTGTGCATTGCCTACGTGGTCCCCGGCTTCGTCGGGCGCGCGCCCTGGAAGAGCGCCGACATTACCGCCTACGGCTACATGCTGGAGCTGGCGCAAGGGCGCACCGACTGGCTCAACCCGCTGCTGGGCGGCATGGCGCCCGAAACCGAAGGCCTGCTGCCCTACTGGATCGGGGCGCTGGCCATCCAGTGGGCGCCGTCCTGGCTGTCGCCCGAGATGGCAGTTCGCCTTCCGTTTGCCGCCCTGCTGGCGCTCACGCTCATGGCCACCTGGTATGGCGTGTACTACCTGGCGCGCAGCCCGGGTGCCCAGCCCGTGGCCTTTGCCTTCGGCGGCGAGGCCCCCCCGCTCGACTACGCGCGTGCCATTGCCGATGGCGCCCTGCTCGCCCTGATCGCCTGCCTGGGCCTGGCCCAGCTCTCGCACGAGGTGACCAGCTACCTGGTGCAGCTCAGTTGCACCTCCTTCCTGTTCTTCGCCTTTGCTGCGCTGCCCTACCACGCCGGCAAGGCGCTGGGCGCCATGCTGGTGGGCGCCTTCGGCCTCACGCTCGCCGGGGCACCCGCGCTCACGGTGCTGTTGGGTGCCAGCGGCGTGCTGCTGGCCTTGCGTCTGCCAGACAAGGACGAGCGCCAGTGCAAGTCCTGGGCGGTGGCCACGGCGCTGGTCATCGTGGCAGCCGCCGCGCTGGCCTGGCAGCTCGACCTGTGGCGCTGGCGCATCGTGGGCACCGAGGAAGGCGGCAAGGAATGGGCGAGCCTGGCCCGGTTGCTGGTCTGGTTCGGCTGGCCCGCCTGGCCCCTGGCGCTGTGGACACTGTGGCGCTGGCGCAAGCAGATCGCCAGCCGCCAGTGGCACCGCCACCTGCTGCTGCCGCTGTGGTTCACGGCCATCTCCATCGGCGCCACCATCACCACCCAGCCGGCCGACCGTGCGCTGCTGCTGGGCCTGCCCGCACTGGCGGCACTGGCGGCCTTCGCCCTGCCCACGCTCAGCCGCAGCATGGGAGCGCTGATCGACTGGTTCACGCTGCTGTTCTTCAGCGTCTCGGCGCTGGCCATCTGGGTGATCTGGATCGCCATGCAGACCGGCGTGCCCGCCAAGCCGGCCGCCAACGTGGCCAAGCTGGCGCCCGGCTTCGTGCCCGAGTTTTCGCTGCTGGCCCTGGTGGTGGCGCTCGCGGCCTCGGTGGGCTGGTGCGCGCTGGTGTGGTGGCGCGCCTCGCGCAACCGTGCCCCGATCTGGAAGAGCCTGGTGCTGCCCGCCAGCGGCGCCGCGCTGAGTTGGCTGCTGCTCATGAGCCTGTGGCTGCCGCTCCTGGACTTCGCGCGCAGCTACGTGCCGCAGATGCGCGCCATCAACGCCGTCGTGGGCGAGAACCCGGGCTGCGTGCAGACCGTGGGCCTGAGCCGCGCCCAGGTGGCCGCCCTGCAGTACCACGCCGGCTTCACGCTGCGCCCTGCCAGCCTGTCGGTGAGCGGCTGCGAGTGGCTGGTCTCGGACATCGCCTCCTGGCCCGCACCCGCATCCACGGTGGACGGGCTGCAATGGGAACGCGTGGCCACGGTGGTGCGCCCCACCGACAAGACCGATTTCCTGCTCGTGTTCCGGCGCATCGAAACCGAAACCAAAAACTGATGAGCGAGCTGTCGACCATTTCCCGCCACGCCGTGACGGTGCTGGCCGGGCAACTGGCGGTGATGGCCTTCGGCGTGGCCGACACCATCGTCGCGGGCCGCTACAGCGAAGCATCTCTGGCCGCGCTGTCGGTGGGCTCGGCCATCTTCATCAGTGTCTACGTGGCGCTGATCGGGGTGCTCAGCGCCCTGCTGCCGGTATGGGCCGAGCAGCGCGGCGCAGGGCACCAGCGGCAGCTGGGCGCCTCGCTGCGCCAGTCGCTGTACCTGTGTGCCGTGGCCAGCGCCCTGGGCATGGCGGTGCTGCTCTCGCCCGGCGCCGTGCTGCGCTGGACCGAGGTGCCAGATGCGCTGCGCAGCGAGGTCGAAAACTACCTGGCCGTGCTCGCGCTGGCACTGCCGCCAGCCCTGCTGTTTCGCGTCTACAGCACGCTCAACCAGGCCCTCGGGCGCCCGCAGCTGGTCACCTGGCTGCAGGTGGGCTCGCTGTTCATCAAGGTGCCGCTGTCCATCTGGTTCACCTTTGGCGGCGCGGGCCTGCCCGCGCAGGGCGCCGTGGGCTGCGCCTGGGCCACGCTGGTGGTCAACTGCAGCATGCTCGCGCTGGCGGTGTGGCTGCTGCGCACGCAGTCGTTGTATGAGCCGCTGGCCATCTGGAAGCCGCTGGAGCGCCCGCACTGGCCCACCATCGCAGGCTTTGCGCGCCTGGGTGTGCCGGCCGGCCTGGCGGTGATGGTGGAGGTGACCTCGTTCACGCTGATGGCCCTGTTCATAGCGCGCCAGGGCACGATTGCCTCGGCCGCGCACCAGATCGCGTCCAACCTCGCAGCCGTGCTGTACATGGTGCCGCTGTCGCTGTCCATTGCCACCAGTGCGCGCGTGAGCTACTGGCTGGGCGCAGGCGAGCCGCAGCGCGCGCGCCAGGTGGCACTGCTGGGCGTGCGCCTGGCCTGCGCCATCGGCCTGGGCCTGGCGGCGCTGATGTTCCTGGCGCGCAACCACCTGGGTGCGCTGTACTCATCGAACGCACTGGTGGTGGCGGTGACGGGCGGGCTGCTGGCCTGGGTGGCGGCCTACCATGTGGCCGACGCGCTGCAGACCCTGTGCGTGTTCGTGCTGCGCTGCTACCGCATCACGGTGGCACCGCTGGTGGTGTACTGCACGCTGCTGTGGGGCGCCGGCCTGGGCGGCGGCTACCTGCTGGCCTACCAGGGCCTGGGGCCCTGGGGCGCGGTGGCCACACCGGCCACCTTCTGGGCCGCCAGCGCCGCAGCCCTGGTCGTGACGGCCGCCTTGTTCGCGGCCATGCTCTGGCGCGCGATCAGGCTGCCAGCGCCTGCGGCACTGGCGCGCGCAGCCGGCTGACCGGAAAGGTGACGCAGAAGGTCGAGCCCTTGCCCAGGGTGCTCTGGATGTTCAGCGTGGCGCCATGGCGCTGCAGCACATGCTTGACGATGGCCAGGCCCAGGCCCGTGCCACCGGTTTCGCGCGAGCGGCTGCGGTCCACCCGGTAAAAGCGCTCGGTCAGCCGCGGAATGTGCTCGGGCGCGATGCCCGGGCCCGTGTCCTTGACCGAGAACGCGGCCGAGCCATCGTCCTTGCGCACCCAGCTCACCGTGATCGTGCCGCCTGCAGGCGTGTAGCGCACGGCGTTGTTGATGATGTTGGACAGCGCGCTCTGCAGTTCCGCCGGCACACCGGCAATGTCCCCCTGGGCCCGCAGCTCCTGCGCCGATGGAAAGATGAGCGTGTGGTGGCGCTGCTGGGTCTGCGTGAGCAGGGCCGACAGGGCACGGCTTTCCTCCTCGCAGCGCTGCACCAGGCCCTGCACGGGCATCCACTCGGCCATGCCGGGCGGCGGGCTGCCCTCCAGGCGCGACAGCGTGAGCAGGTCCTGCACCACGCTCTGCATGCGTGCAGCCTGCTGGGACATCATGCCCAGATAACGGGCGCGCTCGTCCTGCGCCAGCGGCAGGGTCTGCAGCGTCTCGACGAAGCCCATGAGCACCGTGAGCGGCGTGCGGATCTCGTGCGAGACGTTGGCCACGAAGTCACGGCGCATGGCCTCGGCCTGCTCCAGCGCTGTCACATCGCGCGACAGCAGCAGCGTGCGGCCGTCGCCATAGGGGTGCAGCTGCACCGAGATGCGCACCGGGCGCGACGAGGTGCTGAAGCGCCCTTCCAGCACCACATCGTGCGTGAAATCCTGGGTGGTGTAGTAGGCGGTGAAATCGGGGTCGCGCACCAGATTGCCGATCGACTGCATGACATCGCGCTGCGCGTCGAAGCCGAACTGGCTGGCCGCCATCTGGTTGCACCACTCGATGTGGCCCTGCGCATCCAGCAGCACCACGCCGTTGGGCGTGGCCTGCAGCGCGGCCAGGATCTCCTGCAGGCGGTTCTGGCTGCTCTGCACCTCCTGGGCCTGCAGGCGCAGCAGGCGCCGCGAGCGGTCGGCCGCCTCGCCCCACATGCCGCGCATGACCGGCGCGTTCGACAGGTCGCCCGTGCGCAGCCAGTGCAGCACGCGCGCGCCGCGCAGCAGGTCCCACACGAACCAGGCCCAGGCCGCTATCGCCGCTCCCAGGGCCGCCCCCCAGGGCCCACCCTGCCACCAACCGAGTCCGCCACCGGCGATTTGCCAGAGCAGAAAATACGTGAATCGCCAGAGCATGCGGATTGCAAAGCCTTCTCAGAAAACCGAGGGCGCCACCGTGGCGCCCTGTGACCCGTCAGGCTTGCAGCTGCTGCACCTGGGGTTGCGATTGCGCCGTGAGCCGGTAGCCGGCACCGCGCACCGTTTCCACCATCACCGATGCGGCGCCCAGCGCTTCGCGCAGGCGCTTGACGTGCACGTCCACTGTACGCTCTTCGATGAAGACATGGTCGCCCCAGACCTTGTCCAGGAGCTGCGAGCGGCTGTGCACGCGCTCGGCATGCTTCATGAGGTAATGCAGCAGCTTGAACTCGGTGGGGCCGACCTTGAGCTGTTGACCCTGAAACGTTACCCGGTAGGTGCCCGCGTCCAACGCCAATTCGCCGATGGTCACGCTGTCGCTGACCTGCTCGGGCGCGCGGCGGCGCAGCACGGCACGGATGCGCGCCAGCAGTTCCTGCGTGGAGAACGGCTTGGTGATGTAGTCGTCGGCACCGGCGTCCAGGCCCGCCACCTTGTCCGGCTCGTCGCCGCGGGCCGTGAGCATGAGGATGGGGATGGGCTTGGTGCGCGCATCGGCACGCCACTTGCGCGCCAGCGACAGGCCACTCTGGCCAGGCAGCATCCAGTCGAGCAGGATGACGTCGGGCAGCACGGCATCGAGCTCGCGCTGGGCCGACTCGCCATCTTCGGCCCAGAAGGGCTGGAATCCGTTGTGCCGCAGGTTGACCGCGATCAGCTCGGCGATCGCAGGTTCGTCTTCGACGATCAGAACACGGGGTAGCTTTCTCATACAGCGTTCACGGGCCTACAGTACGGCCGATTCGATCTCATCGAGGGCCGTGTGGCGCACGTCCTTGCCCTTGACCAGGTAGATGATGAGTTCGGCCACATTCTTCGAATGGTCGCCGATGCGCTCGATGGCCTTGGCCAGGAACAAAAGGTCCAGGCTCGGGGAGATGGTGCGGGGGTCTTCCATCATGTAGGTGACCAGCTTGCGCACGAAGCCATCGAACTCCTTGTCGATCAGGTCATCCTCCTTGAGGATGGACACGGCCATCGTGGTGTCCAGGCGGGCGAAGGCATCGAGCGCCTTGCGCAGCAGGCCCGAGGCCAGCTCGGCGGCCACACGCAGGTCGCTCGACGGCAGCGAGCGCGCGGCGCCGCTCTCGATGATGGAGCGCACCATGCGCGCCATCTTGTTGGCCTCGTCGCCCATGCGCTCCAGGTTGGCGGTGGCCTTGGAGAAGGCCATCAGCAGGCGCAGGTCGCGTGCGGTGGGCTGTCGGCGGGCGATGATGGAGGACAGCTCGTGGTCGATCTCCACTTCCATGGCGTTCACGCGCACTTCGATGGCGGCGACCTGTTCCACGGCCTCCAGGCTGAACTGCGACAGGGCGTACACGGCCTGGCGGATCTGCGACTCCACGAGACCGCCCATTTCCATGACGCGGGCGGAGACGCTGTTGAGTTCGGAGTCGAACTGCGACGAAAGGTGCTTGTCGGGCATTGCTGTCTCCTTAGCCGAAACGGCCGGTAATGTAGTCTTCGGTTTCCTTGCGCTGCGGCTTGAAGAACATCTGTTCCGTCTCGCCGAACTCCACCAGGTCGCCCAGGTACATGTAGGCGGTGTAGTCGCTGCAGCGCGCGGCCTGCTGCATGTTGTGGGTCACGATGACCACTGTGTAGTCGTTCTTGAGCTCGGCGATCAGCTCTTCCACCTTGGCGGTCGAGATCGGGTCCAGGGCCGAGCAGGGCTCATCAAGCAGCAGCACTTCTGGCTTGATGGCAATGCCGCGGGCAATGCACAGGCGCTGCTGCTGGCCGCCCGAGAGGCTGGAACCGCTCTGGTTGAGCTTGTCCTTGACCTCGTTCCACAATGCGGCCTTGCGCAGCGCCCATTCCACACGGTCGTCCATGTCGGTGGCGTTCAGGCTCTCGAAGAGCTTCACGCCGAAGGCGATGTTGTCGTAGATCGACATCGGGAACGGCGTGGGCTTCTGGAACACCATGCCGACCTTGGCGCGCACCAGGGCCACGTCCTGCTTGCTCTTGAGCAGGTTCTCCCCGTCCAGCACGATCTGGCCTTCGGCGCGTTGCTCGGGGTACAGCTCGAACATGCGGTTGAAGGTGCGCAGCAGCGTGGATTTGCCACAGCCCGAGGGACCGATGAAGGCCGTGACCTTGTTCTCGGGGATGTCGAGGTTGATAGCCTTCAGGGCATGGAACTTGCCGTAGTAGAAGTTCAGGTCGCGCACCGTGATCTTGGACTTGTTGGGCGCGTCGTTCTTGAGAATAGCGGACATGAGGGTGTCTTTCTTGCTGCTGGGGCTTACTTTTGGCGGGTCAGGACCCGCGCCAGGATGTTCAGGCCGAGAACTGCGACGGTGATCAGGAAGACGCCGGCCCAGGCCAGTTGCTGCCAGTTCTCGTAGGGGCTCATGGCGAACTTGAAGATGGTCACCGGCAGGCTGGCCATGGGCTTGGCCAGGTCGCCGTTCCAGAACTGGTTGTTCAGCGCAGTGAACAGCAGCGGAGCGGTTTCACCGGCGATGCGGGCCACGGCCAGCAGCACACCGGTGATCACACCGGCGCGGGCAGCGCGCAGCGTCACCATCAGGATCACCTTCCACTTGGGCGTGCCCAGGGCGTAGGCGGCCTCGCGCAGGCTGGCAGGCACCAGGATGAGCATGTTCTCGGTGGTGCGGATGACCACCGGTATCACGATCAGCGCCAGCGCCAGGATGCCGGCATAGGCCGAAAAGCTCTTGAAGCGCGCCACCACCACGGCATACACGAACAGGCCGATGACGATGCTGGGCGCCGACAGCAGGATGTCGTTGACGAAGCGCGTGACCGAAGCCAGCAGGCTCTTGGTCTCGTACTCGGCCAGGTAGATGCCGGCCATGATGCCGATGGGCGTACCCACGAAGGTGGCCAGCAGCACCATCACGAACGAGCCGTAGATGGCATTGGAAATGCCGCCCGCTTCGTTCGGCGGTGGCGTCATCTGGGTGAACAGGGCGATGTTCAAGCCCCCCACGCCCAGGCGCACGGTTTCCCACAGAATCCAGACCAGCCAGAACACGCCGAACGCCATGGCGGCGAGCGACAGGACGAGCGCGATCTGGTTGACGCGCTTGCGGCTGTTGTAGCGCGCCTGGCGCTGCTGGTCGAGCTCGGCCGCCGAGATCAGGCGCTGCGAGGTGCTGGTGCTGGTGCTCATGTGCGAGCTCCTTCGTTCTTTTGCAGGCGGGACAGCAGGATCTTGGATAGCGTCAGCACCACGAAGGTGATGAAGAACAGGACCAGGCCCAGGTAGATCAGCGAAGCCTGGTGCAGGCCCTCGCCGGCTTCGGCGAACTCGTTGGCCAGCGCCGAGGTGATGCTGTTGGCCGCCTCGAACATCGACAGCGAGGACAGCTGGTTCATGTTGCCGATGACGAAGGTCACGGCCATGGTCTCACCCAGCGCCCGGCCCAGGCCCAGCATGATGCCGCCGAGCACGCCGGTCTTGGTGTAGGGCAGAACCACCTTCCACATCACTTCCCAGGTCGTGGAGCCCAGGCCGTAGGCCGACTCCTTGAGCAGGGCGGGCGTGACTTCGAACACGTCGCGCATCACCGAGGCGATGAACGGGATGATCATGATGGCCAGGATGATGCCGGCCGACAGGATGCCGATGCCCACCGGGGGGCCCGACACGAAGGCACCCAGGTAGGGCACGCCCGCGAACAGCGCCTGAAGCGGCTGCTGCACATAGGTCGAGAGGATGGGGCCGAACACCATCAGTCCCCACATGCCGTAGACAATGGAGGGCACTGCCGCCAGCAGCTCGATGGCGGTGCCCAGGGGGCGCTTGAGCCATGCAGGCGACAGCTCGGTCAGGAACAGTGCGATGCCGAAGCTGACGGGCACCGCAATGACGAGGGCGATGATGGACGTGGTCACCGTGCCATAGATCATGACCAGGCCGCCGTACTCGTCCTGAACCGGATCCCACACGCTGCTGGTGAGGAAACCGAGGCCGTACTTGGCAATGGAGGGCCAGGCGCCCACGACCAGGGAGCCCAGGATACCGACCAGCAGCAGCAAGGTCAGAATGGCGGCGCCGCGCGCCAGCCAGCCGAACAGCCGGTCGGCCAGCATGCCGGAGATCAGGGGGCGGGAGGGAGGTGGAGGCATGTTTTTGGTGCGCAGAGGGGCCGTCTCGAGGGACGGATTGTCGCGGACCGGCATCGTAGTGGACACGTTGGTAGCCTTGGATTCAGTGAAGTGAAATCGAAAGGCCGGCGTGTCGCCGGCCCTGTGAGATTACTTGAAAGCTACCGCTTTGCCAGAGGTGTCCTTGATGTCACCCCACGACTTGAGGATGATGGCCTTCACGCTGTCGGGCATGGGCACGTAGTCCAGGTCCATCGCGGTCTTGTCGCCCTGGGCATAGGCCCAGTCGAAGAACTTGAGTGCGGTGGTGGCCTGGGCAGGCTTGTCCTGCGATTTCTGCATCAGCACGAAGGTCGCGCCGGTGATGGGCCACGAATCCTTGCCAGGCTGGTTGGTCAGGATCTGGTAGAAGCTCTTGGCCCATTCAGCGCCAGCAGCAGCGGCCTTGAAGGCCGTGTCGTCAGGAGAGACGTAGGCGCCATCGGCGTTCTGCATCTGCACATAGGTCATCTTGTTCTGCTTGACGTAGGCGTACTCCACATAACCGATGGAGTTGGGCAGGCGGCCCACAAAAGCGGCCACGCCTTCGTTGCCCTTGCCGCCGGCACCCGTGGGCCAGTTCACGGCCGTGCCTTCACCGACCTTGGACTTCCACTCGGCGTTGACCTTGCTCAGGTAGTTCGTGAAGATGAAGCTGGTGCCCGAGCCATCGGCGCGGCGCACGGGGGCAATGGCAGCGTCTGGCAGGGCCAGGCTGGGGTTCAGCGCCTTGATGGCGGCGTCGTTCCACTTGGTGATCTTGCCCAGGTAGATGTCACCCAGCACTTGGCCACTCAGGCGGATCTGGCCGGGAGCGATACCCTTGATGTTGACCACCGGCACCACACCACCGATCACGGTGGGGAACTGCACCAGGCCCTTTTTGGCCAGGTCTTCGTCCTTCAGGGGCGCATCCGAGGCACCGAAGTCGACCGTCTTGGCTTCGATCTGGCGCAGACCGGCACCTGAACCCACCGACTGGTAGTTGATCTTGATGTTGGTGGCCTTGTTGTAGTCAGCCGCCCACTTGGAATACAGAGGCGCCGGAAAGCTGGCACCTGCACCGGTGGCTTCCTGCTGCGCCATGGCTTGAGAGAACGCACCAGCAGCGACGACACCAGCAACAAGGACCCGAATCGCGGACATTTTCATGAAGACACCTCTTGGATGAGTGAGTAGGGATGAGGCGACTCTAGGGTCCGTATATGACATTGTCGTGACACACAGGCCGGTTGTCACACATCTCTTCTCCATGGAGGACCGCCCTCTTGTGTCATCCAGTTGTCACGGGAGCTGCTTAGTCTCCCGCCACCGAGATGAATCGGCTATCTACCTGGAGAATCACATGTTCCGCCGTTACGCACTGCAATCCGCTCTCGCCCTAGCTGCCGCCGCCACCCTGGCCGGCTGCTCCAGCATGGGCTCTGCCCCCGCAACCCTCGACGGCACGATTGCAAAGACGCCTTCGCTGAGCACCTTCAGCAAGCTGGCCGTGCAGGCCGGCCTGACCGACACGCTCAAGGCCGCCGGCCCCTACACCGTGTTCGCTCCCTCGGACGACGCCTTCAAGGCCGTGCCCGCCAAGACCCTGGCAGAACTGCAGGCCAATCCCGCCCAGCTCAAGGCCGTGCTCAGCCACCACATCGTGGCAGGCCGCGTGACCGCCGCCGAGGCCAAGGCCGGCAATGCCAAGACCCTGAATGGATCGAACGTGGCACTGGCCCGTGCTGGCGCTTTCGTCACGGTGGACGAAGCCATGGTGACGCAGGCCGACGTGATCGCCACCAACGGTGTCGTACACGTGGTCGACACCGTGCTGATGCCCCCCAAGAAGTAACCGGCCAGCCGCACGACATGACCCGCACACCCCGCCCTGGCCAGACCGGCGTCCTGCGCCGCCACTGGCTGCAAGGGGTGGCGGCCATGGGCCTGACAGGCAATGTCTGGGCCCAGGGGACGGAACCATCCGCCAAAAAAGCGGATGCCGACCGCCCCCATGTGGTGGCGCAGGTGGCGGACCTGTCTGCGGACCAGCAGGATGTGAGCCGCGACTTCCTCGTTGGCTCGCGCACCGCCTGGCAGGAGATCAATGCCAAGGGCGGCGTGCATGGCCGCCCCGTGCAGCACCAGACGCTGGAGACCGACGGCACCCCCGCGAGCCTGCAGTCCGCTTGGCAGAGCGCGCAGCGCCAGGCCAGTTGCATCGCCCTGTCGGGCTGCGTGGGCAACACAGCGGCCAGCGGGCTCATCGCCTTGCAGGCCAAGTCGCCCGGCGATGCCGCACTGCCCTTCGTGGCGCCCTGGCTGCATGACACGGCAGGCATCTCCACGGCCAGCGGAGCCAGCGACACCGTGTTCGACGTGTTCGCGGGGCACGAAGCCCAGATCACCCACGCCATCAAGAACCTGGCCAGCATGGGCGTACAGACGGTGGGCGTGGCCTATGCCAATGCGGTCGTGCGGCGCCAATCCGAGGCCATGGTGGCACATGCGGCCCAATCGATGTCGCTTAAGGGGCAGACCATTTCGCCACCAGGCGGCGCCGCAAAGGCCGGCACCGGAGCGCGCGTGGACCAGACCATCATCCTGTTCATCGGCGGCACACCCGAGCTTTTTTCGTTCCTGGACCAGCTCGCGCTGCCCCAGGGCCGCCAGTGCTATGTGGTGGCCCTGGCCGACGTGAACCTGCAGGTGCTGGCCCAGATGGGCCCCACGGCCGCCAAGGCCTCGGTCATCGTCACCCAGGCCGTGCCCATGGTGAACGCCAGCCTGCCCGTGGTGCGCAGCTACCGCGACGCCCTGGCGCGCTTCTACGACGAACCCCCCTCCCCCCTGGGCCTGGCCGGCTACATCGCGGCGCGCTACACCGCCGAGGTGATGGGCGGCATCACCGGCCCGGTCACCCGCGCCAGCATGCTGGCCGCCCTGCAAAAGCGCGCCGCCGTGAACATCGGCGGCTATGCCATCGGCTACCAGGGGCGCCAGCGCACCAATGCCTATGTGACGCAGAGCATGCTCACCACGAACGGGCGCATCATTGGCTGAACTCACTCTTGCGCGCCGGCCCGGGTGCTATGCTGGGCCGAAAGGAAAAACGCGCACTCCGCGCACCACCATGCACAACGGAACACTGCTCGCAGCTGTGGATCTGGGATCCAACAGCTTTCGCCTTGAAATCGGCCGCTACGAGCACGGCCATGTCCAGCGCGTCGAATACCTCAAGGAAACCGTGCGCCAGGGCAACGGCCTGGACGAGAACCGCAACCTCACCCCCGAGGCCATGCAGCGCGGCTGGGATTGCCTGGCCCGCTTCGGCGAGCGCCTGGCGGGCTTTTCGCGCACGCAGGTGCGCGCTGTGGCCACCCAGACCTTGCGCGAAGCGCGCAACCGCGAAGAATTCATCACCCGTGGCAGCCAGGTGCTGGGCTACCCCATCGACGTGGTCTCGGGCCCCGAAGAGGCCCGCCTGATCTACCAGGGCGTGGCACGCCTGCTGCCGCAATCCGACGAGCGCCGCCTGGTGGTGGACATCGGCGGGCGCTCCACCGAACTCATCCTGGGCCAGCAGTTCACACCGCATGCTGTCGCCTCCTTTCGCGTGGGCAGCGTGGCCTGGTCCTCGCGCTACTTTGCCGGCGGCCTGTTCACGCCCCAGGCTTTCATGGCCGCCGAGATCGCCGCCAAGGCCGTGCTCGACGAAGCCCTGGCCACCTTCCGCCCCGATGGCTGGGACGTGGCCTACGGGTCCTCGGGTACGGCCGGCGCGGTCGGCGACATCCTCACCGCCGCAGGTGGGCCCGAAGGCCTGATTACGCGGGAAGGCCTCGACTGGCTTCATGAACGCCTGCTGCGCGCGCAGAGCGCCGACCGTGTGCGGCTCGATGGTTTGAAGGACGAGCGCCGCGCCGTGATCGGTGGCGGCATCAGCGTGCTGCGCGCCGTGTTCGATCTGCTGCACATCGAGCAGATGCAGGTGGCCCAGGGCGCACTGCGCCAGGGCGCGCTGTACGACCTGCTGGACCGCGAGCAGCCCGGCACCGACCTGCGCAGCACCACGGTCAACGGCCTCATGCAGCGCTTTGGCGTGGACATGGAGCATGCCGAGCGCGTGGCCCGCATCGCCTGCCAGCTGTTCGACCAGGCGGCCCCGGCCGGCAGCGAGCGAGCCTCGCGCAAGCTCGACTGGGCGGCGCGCCTGCACGAGATCGGCTGCCGCATCTCGCACAGCGACTACCACCGCCACGGCGCCTACATCCTGGACAACACCGACGCCGCCGGCTTTGCCATGCCCGAGCTGCACCGCCTGGGCATCCTGGTGCTCGGCCAGCGCGGCAAGGTGCGCAAGCTGGTGGAGGTGGACCTCACCGATGCAGGCTTTGCACTGCAGCTGCTGTGCCTGCGGCTGGCCGTGGCCCTGTGCCATGCGCGCCGCGACCCGGACACCGAAGGCCTGCAGCTGCAGGTCAAGGGCAACCGCTTTGCGCTGGCGGCGCGCCGCGGCTGGGCAGCCGGCTACCCGCAATCGGCCCACCTGCTGCGCGAGGAAATGCTGGCCTGGCAGAAGACCCCATGGGAGCTGGTGGCAGAGCTGCCGTGACGTGAAAAGAAAAACGGTATAAACTGTTTATACCGTTTTATTTTTTGAAGTCATGACCACCACCGCACCAGCAACCACCCCCATCGTTCCCACCGCAGCAGCCACCCCGGCCGTGGCCTCCGCCGCCAAGGCACCCGCCGCCGTGAAAAGCGCCGCCGCGTCCAAGCCCGCCAAGGTAGCGCCCAAAAAGGCGGCGGCCGCCAAGCCTGCCGCCCCCAAGGCAGCCGCCAAGGCCCCCGCGGCCAAGCCTGCAGCCACCGCAAAGCCCGCAGCCAAGGCCGCCGCCAAGCCCAAGACTGTAGCGCCCGCCGTGAGCAAGCCTGCGACCAAGCCCGCAGCAGCCGTGGTACCCGCCAAGGAAACCAAGGCCAAGAAGCCCAAGCTCGTGCGCGACAGCTTCACCATCCCCAAGGACGAGTACGCTGTGGTCGAGACGCTCAAGCAGCGTGCCGCCGCCCTGGCCCAGCCCGCCAAGAAGAGCGAACTGCTGCGCGCCGGCCTCAAGCTGCTGGCCGGCCTGTCCGACACCGCCCTGCGCAGCGCGCTGCAGGCCGTGCCTTCGATCAAGACCGGCCGCCCGAAGGCCGAGGCCCCTGCCGCCAAGAACGGCCGCAAGTAAGAAAGCGGCCCGAGGGCCGCTGTGTGGTAGCAACTGAAGGTGCTGCCGTCAGTGTCAGACGAACTCCGGCGACTGCACGGCCATCAGCACCGTCTGGCTTTCGTCCATGCGCTGGCGCTGGCGCAGCCACCACACGGCGCCCTTGCGCACCGCGCATTCGGGCGCCTGCATGCCCAGCAACTGCGCAATGGTCTGGCCCAGCACGGGCTGGTGGCCCACGATCAGCACGGCACCGCGCGCCCGCGGCCACTGCGCCAGCTCCAGGAGCTCTTCCGTAGTGCCGCCGGGCAGCAGCTCGGCACGCATCTTGAACTTTCGGCCCAGCGCGTCGGCTGTCTGCTCGGTGCGCCGGGATGGGCTGGCCAGCACGCGCAGGCCCTCGGGCAACTGGCGGTCCAGCCAGGCGGCCATGCGCGCCGCCTGCTTTTCGCCCCGTGGCGTGAGCGCGCGGGTCAGGTCGTCCGAGCCGTCCTGGGCCTCTTCGGCCTCGGCATGGCGCCACAGGATCAAATCCATCATCACGTTCCTTGCTGCTCCACCCGCGCCACCGGCGCAGGCGGTCCGTAGCGCACCATGAGCGCCGCCTGCGCGCCCTGCCCGTCTTCGGGATGGGGCGCCCTGGCATAGGTGCCGTCGGGGTTGAGCGTCCATGCATCGCGGTCATCGTGCAGGTAGGCCACCAGGCATTCGTCGACGATCTGGCGGCGCAGGCGAGGCTCGGTCACGGGCCAGGCCAGCTCCACGCGGCGCATCATGTTGCGGTTCATCCAGTCGGCACTCGACAGGTACAGGTCTTCCTCGGCGCCAGCGCGGAAGTAGAAGACCCGCGTGTGCTCCAGAAAGCGCCCGATCACCGAGCGCACGCGGATGTTGTCGGTCACGCCAGGCACCTGGGCCGCGAGCATGCAGGCGCCGCGCACGATCAGGTCGATGCTGGCACCGCGCTGGCCCGCCAGGATCAGGGCACGGATCAGCGCCTCGTCCGTCAGCGCGTTCATCTTGGCGACGATGCGCGCATCTTCGCCACGGCTGGCGGCCAGGCCCACCTGCTCGATCTTCTCGATCATGCGGCGCTGCAGGTGAAAGGGCGCGAGCAGCAGCTTGCGCAACTTGGGCGGCCGGTTCTGGCTGGCCAAGTGGTTGAACACGCCGTCCATGTCGGCCGTGGTGTCCTCGTCGGCCGTGAGGTAGCTCAGGTCGGTGTACAGGCGCGCGGTGCGCACGTTGTAGTTGCCGGTCGACAGGTGGCCATAGCGGCGCAGCTGGCGCCCCTCGCGGCGCGTCACCAGCAGCATCTTGGCGTGGGTCTTGAGGCCCACCACGCCGTACACCACCTGCGCGCCGATGGATTCGAGCGCCTCGGCCCAGTTGATGTTGGCCTCTTCGTCGAAGCGCGCCTTGAGCTCCACCACCGCCATGACCTCCTTGCCGCGGCGCACGGCCTCGGTCAGCAGGTCCATGAGCTCGGAGTCGGCACCCGTGCGGTAGATGGTCTGCTTGATGACCAGCACCTGGGGGTCGTTCACCGCCTCGCGCAGAAAGGCCAGCAGCCCGTCGAAGCTCTCGAAGGGCTGGTGCATGAGCACGTCGCGCTTTTGCAACTGCTCCATGATCGAGACCCCCGGCACCAATTGGCGTGGCCAGGCCGAGCGCCAGGCGGGGAACAGCAGCGCGGGATCGTTCACCAGGTCCACCAGCTGCGTCAGCCGCACCAGGTTTACCGGGCCGTGCACGCGGTACAGCGCGGGCTCGGGCAGGTCGAACTGCTCAAGCAGGAAGCGCGAGAGGAACTGCGAGCATCCGGCCGAGACCTCCAGCCGCACGGCCTGGCCGTAGTGGCGGTGCTGCAGGCCCTGGCGCAGGGCGGTGCGCAGGTTGCGCACGTCTTCCTCGTCGAGCGCCAGATCGGAGTGGCGCGTGACGCGAAACTGCGAGAACTCGGTGACCTCGCGCCCGGGAAACAGGTCCGCCAGGTGCGCGCGGATGATGCTCGACAGGCTCACGAACAGCGATTCGCCTTTGGCGGCCAGGCGCGGCGGCATGCGCACCAGGCGCGGCAGCGCGCGCGGCACCTTGACGATGGCCACCTCGTTCTTGCGGCCGAAAGCATCGTGCCCGTGCAGCCGCACGATGAAGTTGAGCGACTTGTTGGCCACCTGCGGAAACGGATGGGCCGGGTCGAGCCCCACGGGAATCAGCAGCGGGCGCACCTCGCGCATGAAGTATTCGTGCACCCAGGTCCGTTGCGCGGACGAGCGGTCCCCGTGCGAGACGATGCGGATGCCGTGCCGCGCGAACTCCGGCACCAGGGAGTCGTTGTACAGCGAGTACTGGCGCGCCACCAGGTCATGGGCCTTGGACGCCAGCGCCACGAAAGAGGCAGCGGTATAGACCCCCTTGCCCTCTCCGCTCTTGGCAGCGGTCAGGTGCGCGGCGGCGCGCACCTCGAAGAACTCATCGAGGTTGGACGAGACGATGCACAGGTAGCGCAGGCGCTCCAGCAGCGGAACGTCGGTGCGCACCGCCCAGTCGAAGACACGCTCGTTGAAACCCAGGATGCTGTGGTCCCGGTCCAGGAACATGGGAGCCCCAGGCACCACCACTGCGGGCGGGGGTGCGGGCTCGGCTGCCGCAGCGGGGGCGGCATCCTGGCGGTCATCGGGGCTGTCACATTGCGGAATCACGGGTTTTCTGGAGGAGAAGGATGGCATGGACACTCGAAAGCCACGGGAGGCAAGTGCCTGCAGTATTTAACGGCCAGATGACAGTGATGTGACAGTTTTTGTGACAGAAACCGCATCGTCATCTCCGCGCGGGCGGGCTGGAACCAGGAATTGCTGGAACAGCCGGGCTGCATGCGCCCAGGTGAACTCCAGTGCCCGGTTGCGCGCCTCGTGGCGCGGCACGGCCAGCGCGTTCTGGGCGGCGGCCATCAGGTCGGTGTCCAGCACGCCGCCGCGTGCCTGCCCACCGGCATGGGCGCCCAGCACCTCCATCGGGCCGTCCTCGAAGTAGGCGGCCACGGGCGTGCCGCAGGCCATGGCCTCCAGCATCACCAGGCCAAAGGTCTCCGAGCGGCTGGGAAACACGAACACGTCGGCCGCCGCGTATACGCCCGCCAGGGTGGCGCGGTCCAGAATGCCCAGCCAGCGCGCCTGCGGGTAGCGCGCCCTGAGCCGCTCTTCCAGCGGGCCCACGCCGCAGATCACTTTGCTGCCCGGCATGTCCAGCTGCAGGAAGGCCTCGATGTTCTTCTCGTACGAGACGCGCCCCACGTACAGGGCCACCGGGTGGGCCAGCGCGCCCACCAGCGGGTGCGGCGTGGCCTCGCCCTGGTAGGGGAAGGCCGTGGTGTCCACCCCGTGCGTCCATTGCCTGAGGTTGCGAAAGCCTCGCCGTTCCAGCATCTTCAAAACCCCCACCGTGGGCACCATCACACCCGACGAGGGGCGGTGAAAATGCCGGAACAGCGCATAGCCCAGCGAGAGCGGAATCCGCAAAGCCGCTTGCAGGATCTCGGGAAAGCGGGTGTGGAAGGCGGTGGTGAAGGCCAGCTTCCTGCGCAGGCAGTAGCGGCGCCCGGCCCAGCCGATGGGGCCTTCGGTCGCCAGGTGGATGGCGTCGGGCTGCAGTTCGTCCAGGATGCGCTCTATCTCGCGCCCGGGCCGTATGGCCAGGTCGATCCCCGGGTAGCCTGGGCAGGGGCGCGTCTTGAACATGCCCGGCTGGATCACGTGCACCTGGTGCCCGGCACTCTCCATGTGGCGCACCAGTTCCACCAGGGTGGTGACCACGCCATTGATCTGCGGGGCCCAGGCGTCGGACAACAATGCGATTTTCATACGGCCATCTCGCTGCTGCGGGTTTGCGTGCTGGTCTGGTGGCCGGGCACGGTATGCCACTGCACCAGCTCCAGGCGGCCATCCATGTGCTCGACCAGCGCGGTGTGGCTTTCCACCCAGTCGCCATCGTTGCAGTACAGGGTGCCGTCGATCTCGCGCATCTCGGCGCGGTGGATATGGCCGCACACCACACCGTCGTGGCCACGGCGGCGGGCCTCGGCGGCCACGGCCACCTCGAAGTCCGTCACGTAGTTCAGCGCCGTCTTGACCTTGCCCTTGAGGTAGGCCGAGAGCGACCAGTACGGCAGCCCCATGCGTGCGCGCAGGGTGTTCAGGTGCCGGTTGAGCTTGAGCGTGAACTCATACAGGTTGTCGCCCACGTAAGCCAGCCACTTGGCACACTGGATCACGCCATCGAAGTAGTCGCCATGCGTCACCCACAGAGTGCGGCCATCGGCCGTGGTGTGCACCGTGTCCTCCGCAACCTCAATGCCGCCGAACGAATGGCCGACGAAGGCGCGGGCGAATTCGTCGTGGTTGCCGGGCACGAACACCACGCGGCAGCCCTTGCGCGCCCGGCGCAGCAGCTTTTGCACCACGTCGTTGTGGGCCTGGGGCCAGAACCAGCGGCGCCGCAGCTGCCAGCCGTCCACGATGTCGCCCACCAGGTACAGGTGGTCGCTCGGGTGGTGCTTGAGAAAGTCGAGCAGGCCTTCGGCCTGGCAGCCGGGCGTGCCCAGGTGCAGGTCGGAGATGAACACCGCGCGCAAGTGGCGGTGGCCCGGTGGATGCGCGTCGTCGGCGTCGGCAGCAGTGTCCTGCCCACCTCCCACGTGCGCAGTCCAGTCGCCGAGCGCGTCGAACGCGGCGCGCATCAGGCCCCCAGGAAATGCTTGCGGTAGCGGGGATGCAGGTCCGCCAGGCGCATCAGCATGGGCAGGTCTGCGGTGTTGAAGTCCGGGTCCCAGGCGGGGGCACCCAGCACCCGCGCACCCAGGCGCAGGTAGCCCTTGATCAGGGCCGGCGGCTCCACGAAGACCGAGCCATCGAGCTTCTCGATGGGCAGCGGCAGGCGCGGCAGCACGTGGTATTCGATGGGGGCCAGGTGCGTCTGGCGCACCTGGTTCCAGATGCTGGCGGCCGCATCGCCGCTGATCACGCCGTTGTGCAGCATGGGGATGCTGGCGCAGCCGATCATGGTGTCGAGCTGGTTGCGCACCATGAAGTCGGCCAGCGCGCTCCACAGCGCCATGATCACGCCGCCATGGCGGTGCTCGGGGTGCACGCAGCTGCGGCCCAGTTCCACCATGCGCGGGCGCAGGGTGCGCAGGCGGGTCAGGTCGAATTCGGTGTCGCTGTAGGTGCTGCCCACGCGGCGTGCCTGGGCGGGGGTCAGAACCCGGTAGGTGCCAATCACCTGCTGGGTGGCCGTGTCCCGCACCAGCAGGTGCTCACAGTAGTCGTCGAACAGGTCCACGTCGTGGCCGGGAACGGGGGTCGTCAATCGAGCGCCCATCTCCTCGGCAAACACGTCGTACCTGAGTTTCTGCGCCTGGCGGACCTCGTCGAGGTGCCGTGCCCACGAGACCTCCACTGCGCCACGCACGGGGGTGCCAGCCACTGCTGCGACCGCGCCCACTGCTGCGCCAGGACGGTGGATTGCCCCTCTGGACGGTGCAGCTGGGAGCAGCGGCAGGGCGGGGTTGGGCAAATCGCTCATGGTCAACTCCTTCGTACAGGGCGGCCCCATGGCCGCTGGTGCCCCGGATCACCGGGTGGTGTGCTTCAATGCGATGGAGTTTGAAAGCCGCAGGTGACGCCTGCATGTCCGTGCGATGTCAACGCCGTGACAGAGGGGCACGGCATGCCGGTGGGTGCCCGAAGCCCCCCCCTTGCGGCACAGCCAGGGGCCGGTTACCGAGCGGTTACCGCTGTAAGCCTGGGCTGCTACACTTTGGAACATTTTTTTGGGGCATCGCGCCTCTCCCTCCGGGTCCGGCCGCCATGTCCTTGCTGTCCATTGCCCCAGAACGCCTGCCGTCTGGGGACTCTTCCGACGCGTCTTTGGAGCGCACGCTGCGCGAGCAGCAGATGCTGCTGGAGAGCGCGGGCGTGGGCATCGTGTTCATCCGCCAGCGCGTGGTGGTGCGCTGCAACCAGCGCTATGCCGAGATCTTCGGCTACGAGTCGGCGCAGCGCCTGGCGGGCCTGAGCAGCGAGGCCTTCTACCCCGACCGCGATGCCTTCCGTGCACTGGGGCGCGAAGCCTACCCCGTGCTTGCCAAGGGCCAGGCCTACCGCGTGGAACGCCAGATGCGCCGGCGCAACGGGCGGCTGTTCTGGGGCAGCCTCACGGGCCGGCTGATCAACCCGGCCGACACCAGCGAGGGGTCGATCTGGATCCTCGACGATATCGACGAGCACAAACAGGCCCAGGCCCTGCTGAGCGCTGCCGTGCGCGAAAAGCAGGTGCTGTTCGACCAGGCCATGGTGGGCATCGTGTTCCTGCGCGACCGGCACCTGACCCGCTGCAACCGCCACTTCGAGCACATGCTGGGCTATGGCCCCGGCGAACTGGCGGGCAGCCCGTCGCGCCGCTGGTATGCCAGCGACGAGGACTGGGAGGAAGTGGGCCACCGCTGCTACCCGGTGCTCGCGGCCGGCCAGTCGTACGAGGGCGAAGTGGTGCTGTGCCGCAGGGACGGCACACCGCTCACCTGCGAGGTGCGCGCCAAGTTCATCGACCCCGACGACCCGGACCAGGGATCGATCTGGATCACCATGGACATCTCCGAGCGCAAGCAGGCCCAGGAGGCGCTGGCACGCGTGCACGAGGAGCTGGAGCAGCAGGTCCAGGACCGCACGCGCGAACTGCGCGACACGGTGGACAACCTGCACCGCGAGATCAGCGACCGCAAGGCCGACCAGGACCGTATCTACTGGCTGGCCCACTACGACCCGCTGACCGGCCTGCCCAACCGCGCCCTGCTGTCCGAGCGGGCCCAGGAGGCCATCCGCGTGGCACAGGAGGGCCATACGCCGCTGGCGCTGATCTTCCTGGACCTGGACCATTTCAAGCACGTCAACGATTCGCTGGGCCACCGCGTAGGCGATGCCCTGCTGGTGGAGATCGCCAAGCGCCTGCGCGCCGTGGTGCGCGACAAGGACACCGTTTCGCGCCTGGGCGGCGACGAGTTCATCCTGCTGCTGCCGGGCGCCAACGCCCATGGCGCCGCGCGCGTGGCCGGCAAGCTGCAGGAGGCCTCGCGCCAGCACTACCAGATCGACCACCACGAGCTGACCATGGCGCCGTCCATGGGCATCGCCCTGTTCCCGCAGGACGGCAGCGATTTCGACACACTGACCCAGTCGGCCGACGTGGCCATGTACCGCGCCAAGCTCGACGGGCGCAACACCTTCCGCTTCTTCACGCCCGAGATGCAGGCCCAGTCGGTGCGCGCACTGCAGATCGAAAACGCCCTGCGCCGAGCGCTCGAGCGTGGTCAGCTGCACCTGCACTACCAGCCCCAGATCCACCTGGCCACGGGCCAGGTGCACAGCGTGGAGGCCCTGCTGCGCTGGGACCACCCGCAGATGGGCAGCATCACGCCCACCGAATTCATCCCCATCGCCGAGGACAGCGGCCAGATCCTGCAGATCGGCGAGTGGGTGCTGCGCACCGCGCTCACGCAGCTCAAGGACTGGCACGAGAACGGCTTTCCCGCGCTGACCATGGCGGTCAACCTGTCGGCCATCCAGTTCCGCCAGCCGCAGCTGCCCGAACTGGTGAGCCGCATCCTCACCATCTTCGAGCTGCCCCCCGACTGCCTGGAGCTGGAGCTGACCGAGGGCGTGGCGGTGGACGACCCGCATTCGGCCGTGGCCACCATGGACAGCCTGCATTCGCGCGGGGTGCGCATGTCCATGGACGACTTCGGCACCGGCTACTCATCCCTGAGCCAGCTCAAGCGCTTTCAGATCTTCAAGCTCAAGATCGACCAATCCTTCGTGCGCGACCTGGGCGATGACGGCAACGACCGCGCCATCGTCAGCGCCATCATCCGCATGGCCCAGGCCCTGGGCATGCGCACCACGGCCGAGGGTGTGGAGACACCGGAACAACTGGCCTTCCTGCGCGAGCAGGGCTGCGACGAGGCCCAGGGCTACCTGTTCAGCCGGCCGCTGCCGGCCGACGAGCTGGAACTCTTCCTGCGCCAGTACATGCCCGCGTGAGACGCCCCCTGCCGCGCTTTGGGGCAGGTCAGAATGAAGGGCGCAGACACTTGGCCGGGTGCAGGCAAGTCCGCATCAACCGCCACGCCGCCACTGCGCGGGCGGCACCCCCATGGCCTGCTGAAAAACGCGCGCAAAGTGCGATGCATCGGCAAAGCCGCAGCGCCGCCCGATCTCGGCCACCGCCACATGCGCCAGCTGGGGCCGGCGCAGCAGCTGCGCCGCGCGCACCAGGCGCAACTGGCGCAGCGTGCCCGCGAAGGTGCCGCCCTGCGCCGCAAACGCGCGGTGCAGCGTGCGCGGGGAGACGCCCGCCTCCTGCGCAAGGGCCTGGGCCGATACGCCGGGCTGGTCGACGCGCCCCCGCAGCAGTGCGCACAGGTGGGCATGCAGGCCCTGGCCCGCTGAGGCCGCCGGCGCCGCAGGCGGCTCCAGCGCAGCACACAGCAAGGCACCCAGGTGGTCCGACAGCAGCGCGGGCGGCAAGGCCTGGGCCGATGCCGGGTCGCGCGCAAGCTGCACGGCCAGGGCTCCGAGGCTCTGGCCCCAGCCCTGGTCGCGCCAGGCCACGCGGGGCCCTCGCACCTCGGGCTGGGCCAGCCATTGGCCCACCCAGGCGCGCGGCAGCTGCAGCGAGACGCAGTTCACCCCTTCGGAAAAGTGCAGCTCGTAAGGCCGGGCCGAGTCCACCAGCACCATGTCGCCCGGGCGCAGGTGGGCCACCTGTCCGTCCTGGCGCACATGCCACGCGCTCTCGGCCTGGGCGATCAGGTAGAACGGCAGGTTGCGGCTGCGTGCAATGCCCGCTGGCGTGCGGTACACGTCCTGCGTGGAGGCGCGTACCTGGTTGACCGACAGGGCCTGCACCGCCAGGCTCTGCAGCACCCCGCCAAACACAGGGGCCTCGCGCGAGCTGCAGTCCATCTCCAGAAAGGCTTCGCAGATGGCGCCCACCCAGTAGTCCAGGCGCGCTGCGGGCGCGACCCCATCGGTCGTCCACTGGCGCAAGGGCGACGGGGCAGGAGCATGGACTGCGGGCATGGCGCCAATCTAACGGCAAGCGCCACGGGCAGGCAACAGGGCTTGCCCGCCCCCGCTGCGCCATGAAAAAAGCCCCGTGGAGGCAGCCAGGGCTGCGCTCCACGGGGCCTTGGGGCCGTTGCCGGCGCCGGATCAGGCGGCAGCCAACTGCGCGTGCAGCTCCTGCACCGAGTACACGTCCAGGTTGTCCAGGTACTTCATGCCTTCCACGGCCGCTTCGGCGCCGAAGATGGTGGTGAAGGTGGTCACCCGGGCCAGCAGCGACGAGGTGCGGATGGCGCGTGAATCGGCGATCGCGTTGCGGCGCTCTTCCACGGTGTTGATGACCATCACGATCTCGTTGTTCTTGATCATGTCCACGATGTGCGGGCGGCCTTCGGTCACCTTGTTGACCACCTTGACCGGCACGCCGGCCGCTTCGATGGCGGCTGCCGTGCCCTTGGTGGCCACGAGCTCGAAGCCCAGGGCCACGAGCTGGCGCGCGATGTCCACGGCGCGCGGCTTGTCGGCATTCTTCACGGTGAGGAACACCTTGCCCGAGGTGGGCAGCTTGGTGCCCGCGCCGAGCTGGCTCTTCACGAAGGCTTCGCCGAAGGTCTTGCCCACGCCCATGACTTCGCCGGTGGACTTCATCTCGGGGCCGAGGATGGTGTCCACGCCGGGGAACTTCACGAAGGGGAACACGGCCTCCTTCACGCTGAAGTACGGCGGCGTCACTTCCTTGGTGATGCCCTGCGAGGCCAGCGTCTGGCCGGCCATGCAGCGCGCGGCCACCTTGGCAAGCTGGATGCCCGTGGCCTTGCTCACGAAGGGCACCGTGCGCGAGGCGCGCGGGTTCACTTCGAGCACATAGATCACGTCCTTGCCGTCGACTTCCTGGATGGCGAACTGCACGTTCATCAGGCCCACCACGCTCAGGCCTTCGGCCATGGCGGCGGTCTGGCGCTTGATCTCGTCGATGGTCGGCTGCGACAGGTAGTACGGGGGCAGCGAGCAAGCGGAGTCGCCGCTGTGCACGCCGGCCTGCTCGATGTGTTCCATCACGCCGCCGATGAAGGTGACGCCTGCGGAGTCGCGCACGCAGTCCACGTCGCACTCGATGGCGTTGCTCAGGAAGCGGTCGAGCAGCACGGGCGAGTCGTTGCTCACCTTGACGGCTTCGCGCATGTAGCGCTCCAGGTCGCGCTGCTCGTGCACGATTTCCATCGCACGGCCACCCAGCACGTAGCTGGGGCGCACCACCAGGGGGTAGCCCAGGGCGGCAGCCTTTTCCAGGGCCTCGGGTTCGGTGCGGGCCGTGGCGTTGGGCGGCTGGCGCAGGCCCAGTTGACCCAACAGCTTCTGGAAGCGCTCGCGGTCTTCGGCAGCATCGATCATGTCGGGGCTGGTGCCGATGATCGGCACGCCTTCGGCTTCGAGGCCCAGGGCCAGCTTCAGGGGCGTCTGGCCGCCGTACTGCACGATCACGCCGACCGGCTTTTCCTTGTCCACGATCTCCAGCACGTCTTCGAGCGTCACGGGTTCGAAGTACAGGCGGTCGGAGGTGTCGTAGTCGGTGGAGACAGTCTCGGGATTGCAGTTGACCATGATGGTCTCGTAGCCGTCCTCGCGCATCGCCAGCGCCGCGTGCACGCAGCAGTAGTCGAACTCGATGCCCTGACCGATGCGGTTGGGGCCGCCGCCGAGCACCATGATCTTCTTGTTGTTCGTCGGCTCGGCTTCGCACTCGTCCTCGTACGTGGAGTACAGGTAGGCGGTGTTGGTGGCGAACTCGGCGGCGCAGGTGTCCACGCGCTTGTACACGGGGCGCACATTGAGCGCACGGCGCGCTTCGCGCACGGCCTTCTCGGTGGTCTTGAGCAGCTTGGCCAGGCGGCGGTCGGAGAAGCCCTTTTGCTTGAGCGTGCGCAGCGTGGGCGCGTCCAGCGCGGCCAGGGCGCCCTCGCCCTTTTCTGCGGCCAGCTTGTCGATGTCGAGTTCGATCTTCACGATCTGCTCGATCTGCACCAGGAACCAGCGGTCGATCTTGGTCAGCTCGAACACCTCGTCGACCGACAGGCCCATGGCGAAGGCATCGCCCACGTACCAGATGCGCTCGGGGCCGGGCTCGCCCAGTTCCTTTTCGAGCACTTCACGGTCCTGGGTCTTCTCGTTCATGCCGTCCACGCCCACTTCCAGGCCGCGCAGGGCTTTCTGGAAGGATTCCTGGAAGGTGCGGCCCATGGCCATGACCTCGCCCACGGACTTCATCTGCGTGGTCAGGCGGCTGTCGGCGGTCGGGAACTTCTCGAACGCGAAGCGCGGGATCTTGGTGACCACGTAGTCGATGGACGGTTCGAACGAGGCCGGCGTGACGCCGCCCGTGATCTCGTTGCGCAGCTCGTCGAGCGTGTAGCCCACGGCCAGCTTGGCAGCGACCTTGGCGATGGGGAAACCCGTGGCCTTGGAGGCCAGTGCCGAGGAGCGCGAAACGCGCGGGTTCATCTCGATCACGACCATGCGGCCGTCCTGGGGGTTGATCGAGAACTGCACGTTGGAGCCGCCCGTATCCACACCGATCTCGCGCAGCACCGCCAGCGAGGCGTTGCGCATGATCTGGTATTCCTTGTCGGTCAGCGTCTGCGCCGGTGCCACGGTGATCGAGTCGCCGGTGTGCACACCCATCGGGTCCAGGTTCTCGATGGAGCAGATGATGATGCAGTTGTCCGCCTTGTCGCGAACCACTTCCATCTCGTACTCTTTCCAGCCGAGCAGCGACTCTTCGATCAAGAGCTCGTTGGTGGGCGAGGCTTCCAGGCCGCGCTTGCAGATGGTCTCGAACTCTTCGGGGTTGTAGGCAATGCCGCCGCCCGTGCCGCCCAGCGTGAAGCTGGGGCGGATCACGGTGGGGAAGCCCACCTGCTTTTGCACGCCCCAGGCCTCTTCCATGCTGTGGGCGATGCCCGAGCGCGCCGAGCCCAGGCCGATCTTGGTCATCGCGTCCTTGAACTTCAGGCGGTCTTCGGCCTTGTCGATGGCCTCGGGCGTGGCGCCGATGAGCTCGACCTTGTACTTGTCGAGCACGCCATGGTGCCACAGGTCCAGGGCGCAGTTGAGCGCCGTCTGGCCACCCATGGTCGGCAGGATGGCGTCGGGGCGCTCCTTGGCGATGATCTTCTCGACCGTCTGCCAGGTGATGGGCTCGATGTAGGTCACGTCGGCCGTGGCCGGGTCGGTCATGATCGTCGCGGGGTTGCTGTTGATCAGGATGACCTTGTAGCCCTCTTCGCGCAGGGCCTTGCAGGCCTGCACGCCGGAGTAGTCGAACTCGCAGGCCTGGCCGATGATGATCGGGCCAGCGCCGATGATGAGAATGCTTTTGATGTCTGTACGTTTTGGCATGTTGCGTCGATCAGTCGATCGTGGGTTCGGCTGCCTGGGGGCTGGTGGGCGCAGTGGCGGGGGCTGCGGCGTCGCGCCGCACCTTCAGCCTGGCGATGAGCGCCTGCGCGCGCTCGGGCGGCAGGTTCTTCTGCATCAGCTGCAGCAGGCCATCGCCCTGCACCAGGGGAAGCAGCACTTCGGTCTCTGCGTCATAAAACGTCACGTCCCACTCGGCCATGGCTTCGGCGAAGGTTTCGTCGTCCCAGGTCTTGCCCTTGGCCACCAGCGTGACCAGCGGCATGGCCTTGTTCTCGACGAAGGCCTTCTTGTAGGGCTTTTGCGACCAGCGTTCGGTAAACCATTCGCGGTGCGGCGACGGCAGGGTCAGCACACGCTTGTGGATGGCTTTTTCGAGCGAGGCGGCGGGGAAGCTGAAGAGTTTCATGGCGCGATTCCTTCGTTGTGCTTACTGGGTGCGCGCGCTGCGCATCGCGTCGGTGAAGCGGTCGAACAGGTAGGCGATGTCGTGCGGGCCGGGCGATGCCTCGGGGTGGCCCTGGAAGCAGAACGCCGGCTTGTCCTTGTGCACCAGGCCCTGCAGCGTGCCGTCGAACAGGCTGACGTGCGTGGCGCGCAGGTTGGCGGGCAGCGAATCCATCTCCACCGCAAAACCGTGGTTCTGGCTGGTGATGCTCACGCGGCCCGTATCCAGGTCCTTCACGGGGTGGTTGGCACCGTGGTGGCTGTGCGTCATCTTGAAGGTCTTGGCGCCAGCGGCCAGGGCCATGATCTGGTGGCCCAGGCAGATGCCGAAAGTGGGCATACCGCTTTCGACGATAGTGCGCGTGGCCTCGATGGCGTAGTCGCAAGGCTGCGGGTCGCCAGGGCCGTTGGAGAGGAACACGCCATCGGGCTTCATGGCCAGCACGTCGGCTGCGGGCGTCTGCGCCGGCACCACGGTGACCTTGCAGCCGCGCTGCGCGAGCATGCGCAGGATGTTCTTCTTCACGCCGTAGTCGTAGGCCACCACATGGAACTGCGGTGCATCGAGCGTGCCGTAGCCCTTGCCCAGCACCCATTCGGTCTCGGTCCACTCGTAGGCAGCCTGGGTCGACACCACCTTGGCCAGGTCCAGCCCGGCCATGTTGGGGGCGGCCTTGGCGGCGGCCAGGGCCTGGTCGATCAGCGCCTGCGTCACCTCCTGGCCTTCGGCCAGGCCGACAATGGCGCCGTTCTGGGCGCCCTTTTCGCGCAGCAGGCGGGTGAGCTTGCGGGTGTCGATGTTGGAGATGGCGACGGTGCGCTCGCGCACGAGGTACTGGGACAGCGTCTCGGTGGAGCGGAAGTTGCTGGCAATGAGCGGCAGATCCTTGATGATCAGGCCTGCGGCATGGACCTTGTCGGCTTCGATATCCTCGGGGCTGACGCCGTAGTTGCCGATGTGCGGATACGTCAGGGTGACGATCTGCTGGCAGTAGCTCGGGTCGGTAAGGATTTCCTGGTAGCCGGTGATGGAGGTGTTGAACACCACTTCGCCGACGGTGGTGCCGGTGGCACCGATCGAATTGCCGATAAAGACCGTGCCGTCTGCGAGCGCCAGGATGGCGGGCGGGAAGGTTCCCTTGAGAGACAAAAGCACTGGGTTCTCCGAATGGTTACGGTCGCCCGGAGTCGCAGGAAGTGATCCTGGGACTGCTGTTTGTGGGAGGTTTGCTTTGAGTGCGGCCGGGCGACGTGTTTGCGGGAAAGCCTCCAATTGTAGCCTGAGAGGCCCATCTTTCCGTGCCAGCCCGGTACATTCCCCTCCACTGCCGCTGCTGAAGTGCTCCGCGGCCACGGCGGCACGGCGGCGTGCCCTTTCTCGTTCGCTATTGTTTGTATAGCAAACTTGATTGTAACAAGCAGCGACGATTCCAGCGCCTTGTGACAGAGCAGGACCCGCCTCGGACTGCTACCACCCCACCGCCGCGGCGCAACCGAGAAGCTTTTCACGAACCGACACAACTTCGCGCCGCAGCAGGCAGGACCGGCCAGGGCCCTCCGATAGACTTTGCCGCACCGTAGACACCACAAAGAGAGATGGGATGACCAAGAAGACCTCGATTGCATGGGCATGCGCACTGTTGTCCACCCTGGCCGGCGCGCAGGACCTGGCGGCCTACCCGCAAGTATTCTCGGGCCCGCAAGGTCTGGAGGTGGTGCTGGCACCGACCACGGACGGCAAGGCCGCGCTGATGCGCGTGAGCGGCTTCAACAGCCCCATCGACAAGGTGATCTTCCTGGGCAAGCAGGAGCAGCGCGGTAGCGGCACCGAGGCCTATGTGACCACGCTCGATGGCCGGGACTGGGGCTTGGTGCAGAAGCAGACCAACCGCTACGGCAGTGGCGAGCGCTATGTCACCTACCTGCCGGGCCGCCAGGGCGCGGTGGACCTGTCGTTCGACGAGAAGAAGAGCAAGGCCTTGAACGTAGCCGAGCTCAAGAGCGCCTATGCGCGCCAGCAAAAGGACGGCGTGCAGGAAAAGCTGGCCCGCTTCGACCGCGACAAACACCTGGCGTCGGCACAGACGGACCTGGCCAGCACCGACACCTCGGCCAGCTCCGCCTGCGGCAGCCCAATGAAGACGGCGGTGGACTGGAAGTCCATCGACGACGACAAGCTCAAGAAGCTCAGCATCGCCAGTTTCTGCGGAGAGGTAGCTTCGCAGATGGACAGCATGTGCAAGAGCAATGCGAGCTTCAAGGCCAAGGCCGCGTCGCTGGGCCAGATCCAGTGCCAGTTCGGCGCCGAGATGAAGTTGCGCGTGGAAGGTCAGAAGCTGGTGTTCACCACCCACCAGGATGCTTCCAACCAGGGTGACTTCATCCAGCAGTTTCTGCGGAACCAGTAATTCACGGCTTTGGCCTTGCGAGGCGGTGGTTCAGCGCCCCGCCTGCAGCGCACACTGCGCCGCACTCGCATGCAGGCAGATGGCAGCGGCCGCGCCCACATTGAGCGACTCCTCCCCGCCCGGCTGGGCGATGCGGATGTGCTGGCTGGCGCGCTCCTGCAGCACGGTGCTCACGCCCTGCCCTTCGTGCCCCATGACCCAGGCGCAGGGCCAGGGCAGATCGGCGCGGTGCAGGTAGTCGCCCTGGTGCGAGCTGGTGACCAGCATCGGCAGATCCAGGTCGGCAAGGTCCTCGGGCGCGAGGCCCTCGACCAGGTCGAGCGCAAAATGCGCGCCCATGCCCGCACGCAGAACCTTGGGCGACCACAGCGCAGCACTGCCCTTGAGCGCCAGCACCTGCCTAAATCCGAAGGCCGAGGCACTGCGCAAAATGGAGCCGACGTTGCCCGCATCCTGCACGCGATCGAGCACCACGGCAGCCACGCCGGGCCGGGGTTCCCGGCCCTCGGGCAGGTCGAGCACGAAGCCCATCTTTGCCGGCGACTCCAGCCCGCTGATGTCGGCAAACAGTGCGTCGGCCAACACAACCACCTTGGGCGCGGCCTTACCCCATTCGGGCTGGGCCGTGGGCCACAGCGATTCGGCGAACACCGCCACGGCCGGCGCCACGCCGCGCTCCAGCGCCGCACGGCACAGGTGGTCGCCTTCGAGCCAGACGCGGCCCTGCTTGCGGTAGGCGCCATTGTCCTGCGCCAGGCGGCGCAGGTCCTTGACCCAGGCGTTGTCGCGCGAATGGATGGCAGTCACGGAAGAAGAGGTCATGGAACGGCAGTGCCGCAGCGCGTCACGCGCCGATGCCCTGGGAAACGGAGAGGGATGATGAGGAGGACTGCACCAGCACCTGGGCCACCGGGGCAAACGAGCGCCGGTGGTGGATGCAGGCGCCATGGGCACGCAGGGCTTGCATGTGCACCACGGTGCCGTAGCCCTTGTGGGCCGAGAAGCCGTAGTGCGGAAAATGCTCGTGCACCTCGTTGCACCAGCGGTCGCGGTGGACCTTGGCAAGGATGGAGGCGGCCGAGATGGACTTCACCAGCGAATCGCCCTTGACGATGGCCTCGGACGGCACATCGAGCCGGGGCAACTGGTTGCCGTCCACCAGCACGCGCACGGGCTTGAGGCGCAGGCCCATCACGGCTCGGCGCATGGCCAGCAGCGTGGCCTGCAGGATGTTCAGCTGGTCTATCTCTTCCACGCTGGCCTCGGCGATGGCAAAGCACAGCGCCTTGGCACGGATCTCGTCGAACAGGGCCTCGCGGCGCAGCGCGGTGAGCTTCTTGGAATCGTCCAGCCCGGCGATGGGGCGCAGGTCGTCGAGGATCACGGCGGCTGCCACCACAGGCCCGGCCAGCGGGCCACGGCCGGCTTCGTCCACGCCGGCCACCAGGCCGGGCGGATGCCAGTCCAGGCTCACCTGTTCAAACAGCAGCGGTGGTGGCAAGGATTTTCTCGATCGCATCGGCAGCCAGTTGGGAAGTGTCGCGCCGCAGGCTCGCGTGCAGCGCGGAAAAACGCTGTTCCAAAGCGGTGATGGTAGCGGGATGCTGCACTTTTGCGTCAAACCATTGCAAGGTGGCGTCGCACAGCGCCTGCGGCGTGGCCGCGCCCTGGATCAGCTCGGGCACCAAGAATTCGCCGCACAGGATGTTCGGCAGCCCCACCCAGGGCTGCAGCTGCTTGCGCTTCATGAGCCACCAGCTCAAGGGGTGCATGTGGTAGCCAATGACCATGGGGCGCTTGAACAGCGCTGCCTCCAGCGTGGCCGTGCCGCTGGCGATCAGCGTCACATCGCAGGCGGCCAGCACGGTGTGCGACTGGCCAGTGACGATCTGCAGCACATCGGCCACGCTGTGTGCACGCGCAGCCTCTTCGATGCGCGGTTGCAGCGCGGGCACGGCAGGCACCACCATGCGCAGGTTCGGGCGCGCCTTGCGCAGCAAGGCGGCCGCCGCGAAGAACGCGGGTGCGATGTACTGCACCTCGGCAGAGCGGCTGCCGGGCAGGATGGCCAGCACCTCGTCGGCATCCGACAGGCCCAGGCGAGCGCGCGCAGCACGGCGGTCGGGCACCTCGGGGATCACGCTGGCCAGGGGGTGGCCGACGTAGGTGGCGGCAATGCCGTTCTTGGCAAGCAACTCCGGCTCGAACGGGAAGATGCACAGCACATGGCCCGCACTTCTGCGGATCTTCTCGATCCGGTCGGCGCGCCAGGCCCAGATGGAGGGGCACACGAAGTGCACGGTGGGAATGCCGGCAGCACGCAGGTCCGCCTCCAGCGCCAGGTTGAAGTCGGGCGCATCCACGCCGATGAAGATGTCGGGCCGGTCCGCCAGCAGGCGGGTGCGCAGCGCTTTGCGGATGCCCAGCAGCTCGCGCAGGCGGCGCAGCACCTCCATGCTGTAGCCGTGCACGGCCAGCTTGTCGCTGGGCCACCAGGCCGCAAAGCCGCGTTTGGCCATCTGCGGCCCGCCGATGCCGTGTGCCGTGGCGGCAGGCCAGCGGGCCTGCACACCGTCGAGCAGCAGGCCGGCCAGCAGGTCGCCTGAGGCCTCGCCTGCGACCATCGCCACGCGGGGCGCCTTGTCCATCATTCGGCAGTCTCTTGGGTGAGGGATCAGCGCGCGATGCCGTGGGCGGCGCTGTCGAGGAAAGCATCCATCAGCGCCACGTCACCGGCCGCCTCGGGCATGTCACCAGGCAGGGCAAGAATCTGCTTGCGTGCTTCGTCCAGGGTCAGCCCCTGGCGGTACAGCAGCTTGTGCATCTCGCGGATGGCGGCAATGCGCTGGGCCGAAAAATCGCGCCGGCGCAAGCCCACCAGGTTCACGCCGCGCACGGCCAGGGGGTTGCCGTCCACCACCATGTAGGGTGGCACATCCTTGCTGACGTGGCTGGAGAAACCGACCATGGTGTGCGCGCCGATGCGCATGCGCTGCAGCACGCCCGTGAGGCCGCCCACGGTGGCCCAGTCGCCCACCTCCACGTGGCCGGCCAGCGTGGTGTTGTTGGCCAGGGTGGTCTGGTGGCCAATGGCACAGTCGTGCGCCACATGCACATAGGCCATGATCCAGTTGTCGTCGCCCACCGTGGTCTCGCCGCGGTCCTGCACCGTGCCGGTGTTCAGCGTGCAGAACTCGCGGATGGTGTTGCGGCTGCCGATCACCAGGCGCGTGGCTTCGCCAGCGTACTTCTTGTCCTGCGGGGCCGCGCCCAGCGAGGCGAACTGGAAGATGCGGTTGTCCTGCCCGATGGTGGTGTGGCCCTCGATGACGCAGTGCGCGCCCACCGTGGTGCCGGCACCGATCACCACGTTCGGGCCAACCACGGCATAAGGGCCCACCTGCACCGACGGGGCCAGGCGGGCGCCGTCGGCGACAACGGCGGTGGGATGGATATTGCTCACGTTCGACAACCGGCGGAAAGAGGTCAGTTGACGCTGCGCATGGTGCACATGAGTTCGGCCTCGCAGGCCACTTCTTCACCCACGCTGGCCACGCCCTTGAACTTCCAGATGCCGCCGCGCACGCGGTCGATGGTGATCGACAGGATGAGCTGGTCGCCAGGCTCCACGGGGCGCTTGAAGCGCGCGCCATCGATGCCCACGAAGTAGTAGATGTTGTTCTCATCGGGCACCTTGCCCATGGCGTCGAACGCTAGCAGCCCGGCGGCCTGGGCCAGGGCTTCGAGGATCAGCACGCCGGGCATCACGGGACGCCCCGGGAAGTGCCCCATGAAGTATGGCTCGTTGAAGGTGACGTTCTTGATCGCCTTGATGCGGGTGTTGCTCTCCAGCTCCAGCACCTTGTCCACCAGCAGGAACGGGTAGCGGTGCGGCAGTTGCTTGAGAATCGCGTGAATATCCATCATCGAGTTGTTCTTCCGTTCATGCTGCCTTGAGAGCCTGCTCGAGCGCCTTGATGCGATCGCGCAAGCTGTGCAGTTGTTTCAGTGTTGCAGCGTTTTTTTCCCACCGCGCATTGTCGTCGATGGGGAACATGCCGGTGTACTGGCCCGGTTGCGTCAGCGAGCGGGTGACCACCGTGGCCGCTGATATGTGCACATTGTCCGCCAACGTAAGGTGGCCCAGGACAATGGCACCGCCACCCACGGTGCAGTGCGCGCCGATGGTCGCGCTGCCGGCCACGCCGACGCAGCCGGCCATGGCCGAGTGCTTGCCGATGCGCACGTTGTGGCCGATCTGGATCAGGTTGTCGAGCTTGACGCCGTCCCCGATGACGGTGTCGTCCAGCGCCCCGCGATCAATGCAGGTATTGGCCCCGATCTCCACATCGTCACCGATGCGCACCGCTCCCAGTTGCTCGATCTTGACCCACTGGCCCTTCTCGGGCGCAAAGCCGAAGCCGTCGGCACCGATCACCACACCCGCATGGACGATGCAGCGCTCGCCGATGCGGCAGTCCTCACCGACCGTGACGCGGGACTTGAGCACCGTGCCCGCACCGATGTGCGCACCCCGTTCGACCACGCACAGCGGGCCGATGGTGGCGCTGGGATGCACCCGCGCCGACGCATCGACCACGGCGCTGGCATGCACACCGCCCGGCCCTGCGGGTGCCGTGTGCTGGCGCCACAGCTGCGTGGCGCGGGCGAAGTAGACATAGGGGTTGTCCGCCACGATGCAGGCGCCGCGTGCCACGGCAGCCTCGCGCATGGCAGGCGCCACAATGACACAGGCCGCCCGGGAGGCGGCCAGTTGCTGCTGGTAGCGGGGGTTGCTCAGGAAACTGAGGTCGCCCGGCCCCGCAACCTCCAGGGGCGCGATGCGGGAGATGGGGGTGTCACCCGTCCCTCCCTCCAGCGAGCCACCCAGCGCATCGACGATGTGCCTGAGAAGCAAGCTCACGCGCCACCTGCCGGGTTGCGCTGCCGGTGCTTACTTGGCGGCAGGCGCGGCATTGAGCGCCTTGATCACCTTGTCGGTGATGTCGTGCTTGGGGTTGATGTACGCGGCTTCCTGCAGGATCACGTCGTACTTCTCGGCCTCGGCCACCTGCTTGACGACCTTGTTGGCACGGTCCACGACGGCGGCGAGTTCTTCGTTGCGGCGGGCGCTCAGGTCTTCCTGGAACTCCCGGCGCTTGCGCTGGAAGTCACGGTCCTGGTCCACCAGCTGGCGCTGGCGGGTATTGCGCTGGCTTTCGGCCAGGGTCGGGGCTTCGCGTTCGAACTTCTCGGAGGCGGTCTTCAGGGAGTTGCCCATGTCCACCAGCTCTTTTTCGCGGCGAGCAAATTCCTGCTCGAGCTTGGCCTGGGACGCCTTGGAGGTGTTGGCTTCGCGGAAGATGCGGTCGATGTTGACCAGGCCAGCCTTGAACGATTCTTGCGCCTGTACGGGCGCGCCCATGGCAAACGTGCCGAACAGCAGGGCCAAGGCGAAATGGCGGGAAAGGGATTTCATTAGAAAGACGTTCCAATCTGGAATTGCAGTTTCTGGATTCTATCGCCAGCAAACTTGCGTACCGGTTGTGCAAAGGCCAGGCGCAGCGGGCCCAGCGGGGAAATCCAGCTCAGGCCCAGCCCCACGGAGGCTCGCATGTCGCTGGCGGTTACTTTTTCATGCTCGCCATACACATTGCCTACATCCATGAAGGTGAAGACGCGCAGCGTACGGTCGTTGCCCGCACCCGGGAAGGGTGCGATCAGCTCGGCATTGAGGGTGACCTTCTTCGGGCCACCCAGGGAGGAGCCCGTCACGTCGCGCGGGCCCAGGGTGCCCTGGTCGAAACCACGCACCGAACCCAGGCCACCCGAGTAGAAGTTCTTGAACACCGGGAACGGCCGGCCGTTCATGCCCTTGCCGATGCCCAACTCGCCGTTGAAGGCCAGCGTGAAGCGCTTGTTGAGCGGCACGTACTGCTGGTACTGGTAGTTGGCGCGCACGTAGCGTGCATCGCCCGCCACCGACCACTCGGAGTTCACGCGCTGGTAGCGGCCCGAGTTGGGGGCCAGCGCGCTGTCGCGGTCATCGCGCGACCAGCCGATGGTCAGCGGAATCGAGGTGCTCTTGTAGCCGAAATTGTCGGCATAGGCCAGGTAGGTGGCCGGGATGTTGGTGCCGGGCTTGATGGTGGTCTGCTCCAGGCCACCACCGAAGAACACCGTGTCCGTCTCGCTGAAGGGCACGCCAAAGCGCATAGATCCACCGGTGGTCACCAGCTGGTAGTTGCCGCCCTGGTCCTCGTACGGCTTGTCGGTGCGGTAGTACAGGTCCACCGTGCGCGAGATGCCTTCATCGGTGAAGTACGGGTTGGTGGTGCTGAACACCAAGGTGCGGCGGTATTTGCTGGTATTGACGTCCACGCCCAGGTAGTTGCCCGAGCCGAAGAAGTTCTCCTGCTTGATGCCGAAGGACAGGGCCACCTTCTCGGCACTGGAGAAGCCCACGCCCATCTGCAGCGAACCCGTGGGCTTTTCGGCCACGTTGATCACCAGGTCCACCTGGTCGGGCGAGCCGGGCACTTCCTGCGTCTCGACGTTGACTTCGGTGAAGAAGCCCAGGCGGTCCACGCGGTCGCGCGACAGGCGGATGCGTTCGCCGTCGTACCAGGAGGCTTCGTACTGGCGGAACTCGCGGCGGATCACTTCGTCACGGGTGCGGTTGTTGCCGCTCACGTTGATGCGGCGCACATAGGCGCGGCGCGAAGGCTCCACCTGCAGCACCAGGGCCACGCGGTTGTTCTCGCGGTCGATCTCGGGCACGGCCTCCACGCGCGCAAAGGCAAAGCCGAAGCGACCGAAGTACTCGGAGAAGGCCTTGGTGGTTTCGGTCACCTGGTCAGCGTTGTAGGGCTCGCCTGCACGGATGGTGATCAGCGACTTGAACTCGTCCTCGCGCTCCAGGTAGTTGCCTTCGAGCTTGACGCCCGAGACCACGTAGCGCTCGCCTTCGAACACGTTCACGGTGATCGAGATGCCCTGCTTGTCCGGCGAGATGGCGACCTGCGTGGACTCCACACGGAACTCCAGGTAGCCGCGCTGCAGGTAGTAGGTGCGCAGGGTTTCCAGGTCGGCATTGAGCTTGGCGCGCGAGTAGCGGTCGGACTTGGTGTACCAGCTGAGCCAGCCACCCGTGTCCTGGTCGAACAGGCCCTTGAGCGTGGATTCGCTGAAGGCCTTGTTGCCCACCAGGCGCACTTCGTTGATGCGCGCGGGCTCGCCCTCGACCACCGAGAACGTGAGGTTCACGCGGTTGCGCTCGATGGGCGTCACCGTGGTCACGACTTCGGCGCCATACAGGCTCTTGTTGATGTACTGGCGCTTGAGCTCCTGCTCGGCGCGGTCGGTCAGCGCCTTGTCGTAGGGGCGGCCTTCGGTCAGGCCCACTTCGCGCATGCTCTTCTTGAGCGCATCCTTGTCGAACTCGCGGGTGCCCGCGAAATCCACGTCGGCAATGGTGGGGCGCTCTTCGACCACCACCACCAGCACGTTGCCCGAGGCTTCCAGGCGCACGTCCTTGAACAGGCCCAGGCCGAACAGCGCGCGGATGGCCGCAGCGCCCTTCTCGTCGTTGTAGTCATCGCCCACACGCAGGGGCATGGAGGCGAAGATGGTGCCGGGCTCCACGCGCTGCAGGCCCTCCACGCGGATGTCCTGCACCTTGAAGGGCTCCAGTGCCCACGCCGCGTTGGCGACAAAGACCATGGCTGCAATGGCCGATGCGGTACGCACGCCCAGGCGGTTGATTGGATTTTTCATGAATGAAGCTGGAGCCGCTCTTGCAAGGCAAGGGCGGAAAAATGGTTAGCCAAAAAGCCGGGTGATATCGTTGAACAGGGCAATGGACATCATGAGGAGCAGCACTGCGACACCGCCGCGCTGCAGCCGCTCCAGCCATGCGTCCGACACTTGCTTGCCCGTCACGCCCTCCCAAAGATAATACATCAGGTGCCCACCGTCCAAAACAGGCAGCGGCAGCAGGTTCAGCACACCCAGGCTCACGCTGATCAGCGCCAGGAACACCAGATACTGCGTGAGGCCCAGGCTGGCCGAGCGGCCGGCATAGTCCGCAATGGTCAGCGGCCCGCTGAGGTTCTTGAGGGAAGCCTCGCCGATCACCATGCGGCCCATCATCTTCAGGGTGAGCAGCGAAACGTCCCAGGTCTTCACCACACCGGTCCAGAAACCCTCGAGCACGCCGTATTCAACGGTTACAAATTCGGGGGGCGCACCAACGTAGGCGCCGATGCGGCCCACCGTGGCACCGAGCTCGGGCTGGGCATCGGGCAGCACGTCCAGCGTGAGCGAATTGCCCGCACGGTTGATCAGCCAGGGCTGCGACAGCGGCTCCGTGCCGCGCATGGACTGGCGGATCAGCTCGCGCAGCTGCTGGCCATCGACCACCTCGGCGGCACCGATCCTGAGCACCACGTCGCCCTGCTGCAGGCCCGAGCGCTCTGCCGCGCCCTTGGCCACCACCTCACCCAGCACCGGCCGGGTCCAGGGCCCCAGGATGCCGATCTTGCGGAACAGCTGGGCATCGGCCTCGCGGGAGTCGATTTTCGACATGTCCAGCACCAGCTCGCGGTGCGCACCGTTCTGCGGCTGCACGTCCAGGCGCACGGATTCGCCCTCCAGCGCGCCACGGGTCAGCAGCCAGCGCAGGTCTTCGAACGAGCGCACGGGCTCCAGCTCGTCCGACCCCAGGGCGGCGCGCTGCACCAGTTCGCCGCCACGCAGGCCGGCCGCCTGTGCCACCGAGCCGGCCACGGGGCTGGCCAGTACAGCCTTGGGCTCCTCCACGCCGTTCCAGTTGACGATGGAGTACAGCAGCACCGCCAGCAACAGGTTGGCGATGGGACCCGCCGCCACAATGGCCGCGCGCGAGCGCAGGGGCTGGGTGTTGAAGGCCAGGTGGCGCTCTTCGGGCGGCACGGGCGCCTCGCGCTCATCGAGCATGCGCACATAGCCACCCAAGGGGAAGGCGCCGAGCACGAACTCCGTCGGCGAGCCCTTGGGCCGCCAGGTGAACAGCGGCTTGCCAAAGCCCACCGAAAAGCGCAGCACCTTGACGCCGCAGGCCACGGCCACACGGTAGTGGCCGTACTCGTGCACGGCAATCAGCAGCCCCAGGGCAACGACAAAGGCAACAAGGGTCAGCAACATGGAAGGCTCCGTGGGTCAACAGGGACAGCAGCGGCGGCCATCGGATGGGGTCGGTCAGGCGGCCAGCAGGCCGGCGGCCTGCTCTGCCGCCCTGCGCGACTGGGCGTCCAGATCGAGCAGCGCTGCCAGCGAATCCGGCTTGGAGGGGGAAACCGCGTCCAAAGTTGCAAGATTGACGGCATGGATATGGTCGAAACGCAATCTGCCCGACAGAAACCGTCCCACCGCCACCTCGTTGGCGGCATTGAGCACGGCGGTCGTCCCCTCGGCGGCCTTGAGCGCCTGCCAGGACAGATGCAGGCCGGGGAAGCGGATGGCGTCCGCATCCTCGAAGGCCAGCGCGCTCAGCGCCGAGAAATCGAGCCGGCTGGCACCGCTGGCAATGCGCTCGGGCCAGGCCAGGCCCACGGCGATCGGCACGCGCATGTCGGGCGTGCCCAGCTGGGCCAGGATGGAGGAATCGTTGAACTGCACCATGGAATGGATGATCTGCTGCGGATGGATCACCACCTTGATCTGGTCGGGCGCCAGGTCGAACAGCCAGCGTGCCTCGATCACTTCTAGCGCCTTGTTCATCATGGTGGCCGAATCGACCGAGATTTTGCGCCCCATCGAGAAATTGGGGTGGGCGCAGGCCTGGTCGGGCGTGATCTGCGAAAGCGTGGCCGGGTCGCGCTGGCGGAAGGGCCCGCCGGACGCGGTCAGCAAAATGCTGTCCACCCGGTCCGGCCAGGTGGCAGGGTCTTCGGGCAGGCACTGGAAGATGGCCGAGTGCTCGCTGTCGATGGGCAGCAGGGTGGCCCCGCCCTCCTTGACCGTCTGCATGAACAGACCGCCGCCCACCACCAGGGCCTCCTTGTTGGCCAGCAGCAGGCGCTTGCCCGCGCGCGCAGCGGCCAGGCAGGGCGCCAGGCCGGCCGCGCCCACAATGGCGGCCATGACCGCATCCACATCGGGGTGCGAGGCAATGGTTTCGAGCGCGTCGGCCTCGTACAGCACACGGGTGGCCAGGCCATTCTGGCGCAGCTTGTCCTCCAGCGCACGGGCATGGGGCGCGCTGGCCATGACCGCAAAGCGGGGGGTGAACTGCGCGCATTGCGCCAGCATCAGGTCGACCTGCGTGGCCGCGCTCAGTGCAAAGATCTCGAAGCGTTCAGGGTGGCGCGCCACCACGTCCAGGGTACTGGTCCCGATGGAGCCGGTGGAGCCAAGAACGGTAAGCCGTTGTTTCATAAAGGGGTCGTCAGGCTCGTGAGCATCATGGCCAGGGGAAGGGTGGGCAGCAGGGCATCCACGCGGTCGAGCACGCCGCCGTGGCCAGGCAGCAGGCCACTGCTGTCCTTGACGCCGGCGCTGCGCTTGATGAGCGATTCCACCAGGTCGCCGGAAACACTCATCGCCGTCATGAACAGGGCCGCCACCACCAGCAGCCACCAGCCCTGGCGGGCCATGCGGCTGTAGAAACTGAGCACCTCGGCCTGCCAGTGGGCATCGGCCGCCACCCAGGCGAACGAAAGCACCAGCACGCCCGCCAGGCCGCCCCACACACCTTCCCAGCTCTTGCCGGGGCTGATGGCGGGGGCCAGCTTGCCCTTGGTGAAGCGCAGGCCGAAGGCGCGGCCCGCAAAATAGGCAAAGATGTCGGCCACCCACACGAGGACCAGCACCGACAGCAGGAAGTTGATGCCCACGTGGCGCGCCTGCACCACCGCCAGCCAGGCCAGCCACAGGGCAAGCACGCCGGCCACCAGGCGCACCGCCGCCGGGATGCGTGGCCAGCCGGGCACACCCGCGCGCAGCAGCCAAGCAGTGCCCAGCACCCACAGGGCCCCGCCCACGATCCACAGCACCGTCAGCGGCTGGGTGAGCCAGCCCAGCGCCCACGAGCCCAGGCACAGCGCCATGCAGGCGGCGCCCACGGCGAGCGAGCCCGCCTGGCCAAAGCCGCACAGCCGGCCCCACTCCCACGCGCCCGCGGCCATGAGCACCAGCACCACCACGGTAAAGGGCAGGGGCGAGCCGTAGAACAGCGCTGGCAACAGGATGGCCAGAAGGACAAGGGCAGTGATGACGCGCTGTTGGAGCATGGGGCCTTTTCAGCCCGGCATCGGATCGGGATGCGCGGACAGGGTGATCTGTTCTGAGGTTTTGCCGAAGCGGCGCTCCCGCGCACTGTAAGCCGCAATGGCTTCGTCCAGTGCGGATTCGTCGAAATCCGGCCACAGCCGGTCACTGAAGACCAGCTCCGAATACGCGATCTGCCACAGCAGGAAGTTGCTGATGCGCATCTCGCCACCGGTGCGCACGACAAGGTCCGGGTCGGGCACGTGGGACATGCCCATGGCCGCATTCAGGCTGGCTTCGGTGATCGGCTCGCCCTTGGCAGCCAGGGCCGCCGCTGCCTGGGCAATGTCCCAGCGCCCGCCATAGTTGAAGCAGACGTTGAGCACCAGGCGCGTGTTGTGGGCCGTGGCGGCCTCGGCCTGGGCCAGGCCACCCTGCACCTTGGGCGACAGGCCCGTGCGCTCGCCCACGAAGTACAGGCGCACGCCGTCCTTCATGAGCTGGGGCACCTCGCGCGCCAGCGCCATGGCCAGCAGCTCCATGAGGCCGGAGACCTCATCGGCCGGCCGGTTCCAGTTTTCGGACGAGAAGGCGAAGACGGTGAGCACACCCACGCCGCGCTGCACGCAGGCGCGTGCGCAGCGGCGCAATGAATCAACCCCTTGCTTGTGGCCAGCCAGGCGCGGCAGGAAGCGGCGCGTGGCCCAGCGGCCGTTGCCATCCATGACGATGGCAATGTGGTGTGGCACCACCGGAGATACTGGCATGCGAATGTTCGAGCCTCTGGCTCAAACCGCCATGATTTCCTGTTCCTTGGCCGCCACCAGCGCATCGATCTCCAGGATGTGGCGGTCGGTGAACTTTTGCACGTCGGCTTCGGCGCGCTTTTGGTCGTCTTCGGAAGCCAGCTTGTCCTTGACCAGCTTCTTGACCGCCTCGTTGGCGTCACGGCGCAGGTTGCGCACGGCGATCTTGGCGCTCTCACCTTCGGTGCGGGCCAGCTTGGTCATTTCCTTGCGGCGCTCTTCGCTCATGGGCGGCATGGGCACGCGGATCAGGTCGCCCATGGAAGCGGGGTTCAGGCCCAGGTCACTTTCGCGGATGGCCTTTTCGATCTTGGCGCCCATGCCCTTTTCCCAGGGCTGCACGCTGATGGTGCGCGAGTCGATCAGCGCCACGTTGGCCACCTGGGAGAGGGGCACGAAGGAGCCGTAGTACTCGACCTGCACGGAGTCGAGCAGCGAGGGGTTGGCGCGACCCGTGCGGATCTTCTGCAGGTTGTTCTTGAAGGCCGAGATGGACTGGTCCATCTTGGTTTCAGCGTTTTTCTTGATATCGGCAATCGTCATGTTTTTCTCCTCGGGGCAGACCAGAGACGGGCAGGCGCGCAGCCCACCCGTGCATCGTCATCAGGCGTAAACCAGCGTACCCTCGTCCTCGCCCATCACCACGCGCTTGAGCGCGCCGTGCTTGATGATCGAGAACACCCGCACCGGCAGCTTCTGGTCGCGGCACAGGGCAAAGGCGGTCGCATCCATGATGCCCAGGTTGCGGGACATGGCCTCGTCGAAGCTGAGCTTCGTGTAGCGCGTGGCCGTGGGATCCTTCTGGGGGTCGGCAGTATAAACGCCGTCCACCTTGGTGGCCTTGAGCACCAGCTCGGCGCCGATCTCGGCACCGCGCAGGGCCGCAGCCGTGTCGGTGGTGAAGAAGGGGTTGCCCGTGCCGGCCGCGAAGACCACCACCTTGCCCTCTTCAAGGTACTGCAGCGCCTTGGGGCGCACGTAGGGCTCGACCACCTGCTCGATGGCAATGGCGGACATCACGCGGGCGATCAGGCCCTGCTTGTCCATGGCATCGGCCAGGGCCAGTGCGTTCATCACGGTGGCCAGCATGCCCATGTAGTCGGCGGTGGCCCGGTCCATGCCGACCGAGCCGCCCGCGACGCCACGGAAGATATTGCCCCCACCGATCACCACCGCCACCTGCACACCCAGGCGGGTGACCTCGGCGATCTCCTCCACCATGCGCACGATGGTGGCACGGTTGATGCCGAAGGCGTCATCCCCCATCAGCGCCTCACCAGACAGCTTGAGCAGGATGCGCTTGTGGGCTGGTGCAGCGTTGGACATGGGAAACTTCTCCGGTAGGTGGTGCAGGGCTTGGGTGGGGTTGTTGCAGGGAGCGATCAGGCAGCGGCCTTGGCGGCAGCCACCTGGGCGGCCACTTCGGCGGCGAAGTCGTCAACCTTCTTCTCAATGCCTTCGCCCACCACGTACAGGGTGAAGCCCTTGACGGTGGTGTTGGTGGCCTTGAGCATCTGCTCGACGGTTTGCTTGCCGTCCGCAGCCTTCACGAAGACCTGGTTGAACAGCGAGACTTCCTTGAGGAACTTCTGCACGCCGCCTTCGATGCGCTTGGTCACGATTTCGTCGGACTGCACGGGCTTGCCTTCGGCTTCGGCCTTGGCCTTGTCTTCAGCCGCCTTGGCAGCAGCCACCGAGCGCTCTTTTTCGATCAGGTCGGCAGGCACGTCGGCGCTGGTCAGGGCCACAGGCTTCATGGCGGCGATGTGCATGGCCACGTCCTTGGCAGCCACTTCGTCACCCTCGAACTCGACGACCACACCGATGCGCGAGCCGTGCAGGTACGAAGCCAGCTTGCTGGTGCCGCCGAAATGCTTGAAGCGGCGGAACGACATGTTCTCGCCGATCTTGCCGATCAGGCCCTTGCGCACGTCTTCCAGCGTGGGGCCGAAGCTGTCTTGCTCGTAGGGCAGTGCACCCAGGGCCGCCACGTCGGCAGGGTTGTGCTTGGCCACCAGTTCGGCAGCGGCCTTGGCCAGTGCCATGAAGCTGTCGTTCTTGCTCACGAAGTCGGTTTCGCTGTTCACTTCGATCAGGCCACCGGTGGTGCCGTCGATGAAGCTGGCGACCACGCCTTCGGCGGTGATGCGCGAAGCGGCCTTGCCAGCCTTGGTACCCAGCTTGACGCGCAGCAGTTCTTCGGCCTTGGCCATGTCGCCTTCGGCTTCGGTCAGCGCCTTCTTGCACTCCATCATCGGTGCATCGGTCTTGCCACGCAGTTCGGCGACCATGCTTGCGGTAATTGCAGCCATCTTTATTCCTTCGGTGTTCAGTTCAATCGATTCAGATTCGGGCTAAAAAAAAGGGGGCTAACCAGGAGCCCCGCTTTTGTTCGCGACGGATCGCGCAGCCGGGCTATCAGGCGGCGGCTTCTTGCACTTCCACGAATTCGTCGCTGCTCTCGGACGTAGCGGCCTTCACGACTTCGTTCACGGCATTGGCACGGCCTTCGATGATCGCGTCGGCGATACCGCGGGCGTACAGCATCACGGCCTTGGCCGAGTCGTCGTTGCCGGGGATCACGTAGTCGATGCCTTCGGGCGAGTGGTTGGTGTCAACCACGCCGATCAGCGGGATACCGAGCTTCTTGGCTTCGGCCACAGCGATCTTATGGAAGCCCACGTCGATGATGAAGATGGCGTCTGGCAGCGCAGCCATGTCCTGGATGCCGCCGATGTCCTTTTCGAGCTTCTCGATCTCACGGGTAAACGTGAGCTGCTCCTTCTTGCTCAGGCTGTCCAGGCCGGTTTCCAGCTGGGCCTTCATGTCCTTCAAGCGCTTGATCGAGGTCTTCACGGTCTTGAAGTTCGTCAGCATGCCGCCCAGCCAGCGCTGGTCAACGAAAGGAACACCGGCGCGCAGGGCTTCGGTGGACAGGATTTCGCGGGCCTGGCGCTTCGTGCCGACCATCAGGATCGTGCCGCGGTTGGCAGCCAGTTGCTTGGCGAACTTCTGTGCCTCCTGGAACAGCGGCAGCGACTTTTCCAGGTTGATGATGTGGATCTTGTTGCGATGGCCGAAGATGTAGGGGGCCATCTTGGGGTTCCAGAAGCGGGTTTGGTGACCGAAGTGGACACCGGCTTCCAGCATTTCGCGCATGGTAACGGACATAAGAATACTCCAAAGGTTAGGTCTAAAATCAGCCCCAATATTTGCAACGCCGTGTTTCCCACGACCGCTGCAACACCTTGACAGGGCTGGTTTGCGATTGGTTTTGCTACAAGCCCCACGCACAAAGCGCTACTGCTCCCAGCAAAACCCAAGGATTCTAGCACACCCATGCTCCCCGACCTTCTTGCCACCCGCTCGGCCCTGCGGGCCGGCACCAGCACCCCGGCCGCCGAACTCGAAAGTTGCATCGCGGCAGCAGAGGCGCCGGCCAATACCCACAGCTTCCTGCAAACCCATTTCGACACCGCACGCACCGCCGTGGTGCAGCCGGGCATGGCGCAAAGGCCCCTGGCCGGGCTGGCGGTTTCGGTCAAGGACCTGTTCGACATCGCGGGCCAGCCGACGGCAGCCGGCTCCACGGCACTCGCCGACAGCCCCCCGGCGCAGCAGGACAGCCCGGCCGTGGCACGGCTGCGCGCCGCCGGCGCGAGCCTCATCGGCCGCACGAACATGGTCGAATTCGCCTTTTCCGGCGTGGGTGTGAACCCCCACTTCGGCACCCCGGCCGCCTGGGATGCGCGCTTTGGCGCGCTGCCCGGAGAGGCGCGCGTGCCCGGCGGATCCTCCTCCGGCGCGGCCGTCTCGGTGGCCACCGGCGCAGCCTTCGTGGGCCTGGGCTCGGATACGGGCGGATCCATCCGCATCCCGGCCGCGCTCAACGGCATCGTGGGTTTCAAGAACACGCAGCGCCTGGTGCCCACCTCGGGCGCCGTGCCGCTGTCCACCACACTGGACACGGCCTGCGCCATGACGCGCAGCGTGGGCGATGCCATCGTGGTGCACGAACTGCTGTCGGCCACGCGCGTCACGCGCAGCCCCGCCCCATTGGCCGGCTACCGCCTGGCCGTGCCCACCACCCTGTTCCTGGACGGCCTGGACGCCACGGTGGCCCAGGCCTTCGAGCGCACGCTCGCCACCCTGCGCCGCGCGGGCGCGCGCATCGACACCATCGCCCTGCCCGAGTCGGCCCAACAGCCCGCGTACGGTTTCTCGCCGCCCGAGGCCTATGCCTGGCACCGCGAGTTGCTGGCCGCCAAGGGCAGCCAGTACGACCCCCGGGTGCGCGCCCGTATCGAAAAAGGCGCCACGCTCACCGCCTGGGAATACCTGGCCCTCATCGACGCCCGCCACCACTGGCAGCGGCGCATGCACGCCGCCATCGATGGCTACGACGCCCTGCTCTCGCCCACGGTGCCCATCACTGCCCCCACCATCGCCAGCGTGGCGCCGGGCGCAGAGCGCGACGAGGAGTTCTTTCGCGTGAACACCCTGCTGCTGCGCAACACCAGCCTGGTGAACCTGCTGGACGGCTGCGCGTTGTCGCTGCCCTGCCACGTTCGAGGGGAACTCCCGGTCGGCCTGATGGTCTGGCATGGGGCGCTGCGCGACGACGGCGTGCTCAACGCCGGTCTGCGCATTGAAGCAGCACTGCAAGAAAAATAACAATTGCCGTTTGCTGCAAAGCAGCAAACGCAACCCATACTCCCCATTCATGAAGATTGCCATCGTGGGCGCCGGCATCATCGGCGTCACCACCGCATACGAACTGGCCCGCGACGGCCATGAGGTCACCGTGTTCGAGCAGCGCAACGCCGCTGCCGAAGATGCCAGCTTTGCCACCGCCGGCCTGCTGGCCCCCCTGCTGACGACGCCCTGGTCGCTGCCGGGCATGGCCCCGGCCGCGCGGCTCATGGGCGCGCAATCGACCGTGCGCCTGGCGCAGGGCTTCGGCCGTGCCGACGTGTCCTGGCTGTGGCACTGGAAGCGCCTGGCAAAGCGCGGCCCTGGCCCGGCCACCGCACTTGAGCGCCTGGCCCAGTACAGCCTGGCACGCACGCTGGAGATCGCCACCGAACACGAGCTCGACTTCGAGACCAGCCCCGGCCGCCTGCTGCTGCTGCGCACCGAACAGGACCGCGCCCACCTGCAGCCTGCGCTGCAATGCCTGCGCGACGCGGGCGTGGCCGTGCAGGAGATCGATGCCGCCGCCGCCCAGAAACTCGAACCCGGGCTGTCGCCCGAAACACCGCTGGCCGGTGCCATCTCGCTGCCCGGCGCTGCTGCAGGCAACTGCCGGCTGTTCGCACAGCTGCTGCGCCAGGGCACACAGGCAGGGGGCGTGCAGTTTGCCTTTGGCACGCGCGTGGACCGTCTGGCGACCAACCCCATGGGCGTGCTGGTGCAGGGCGAAGCCACGCCGCGCCGTTTCGACGCCGTGGTGCTGTGCGCCGGCATGGCCTCGGCCGCCCTGCTGCCGGCCCTCGGCCTGCCGCTGCCGATGACGGCCGTGTACGGCTACTCCGTCAGCGCGCCGCTGCGCGAAGACACCCACGCCCCGCAGGCCAGCGTGGTCGACGTGCAGCAGCAGATCAGCATCACCCGCCTGGGGCTGCGTGTGCGCGTGGCTGGCGGGGCCGAGCTGGGCAGCGCCGACGCAGAGCACCACGCCCCCACCGTCGCGCGCCTGTACCGCACGCTCAACGACTGGTTCCCTGGCGGCGCACAGCTCTCGGGCGGCGTGCAGACCTGGCGCGGCGCACGCACCCTGCTGCCCGATGGCGCACCCGTGATCGGCGCCAGCGGCATACCCGGCCTGTGGCTCAACACCGGCCACGGCACGGGCGGTTTTGCCCTGGCCAGCGGCAGCGCGCGCGCCATCGCCGACCTGGTGGCCCAGCGCAGCCCCGAGATCAACCTCGACGGACTGGGCTTGCGGCGGTTTTGAGCCTGCGGGGAACAGGTCGGCGCACAATGCAGCGGCCACATTGCCCGCCTGCCATGCACCGCATCACCCCCCACCAGCCCCACGCCCTGCACCACACTGCCGCCACGCGCCGCATCGAGCGCGCGGCCGCCGACAGCCTGCCGCCCCACACGCTGATGCGGCGCGCCGGCCAGGCCGTGGCGCAGCTGGCCCAGGCCCTGGCACCCCACGCGCGCACGGTGTGGATTGCCTGCGGCGCGGGCAACAACGGTGGCGATGGACTGGAGGCCGCCATGCACCTGCGGCGCAGCGGCCGCCGCGTGGTGGTGACCTGGCTGGGCACGCCCGAGACCGCCCCGCCCGATGCGCGCCAGTCGTGGGAGCGCGCCCTGGCCGCAGACGTGGAATGGGCCGACACTGCCCCCGACACCCTGACCGAGGCAGACCTGTGCATCGACGCCCTGCTCGGTATCGGCATCAACGCACCCGCCCACGGCAGCGCCCCACGCCCGCCCAACGAGCGCCTGCTGGCCTGCCTGCGGCAGCTGCAGGCCAGCGCCGCCCCGGTGCTGTCGGTGGACCTGCCCTCGGGCCTCGATGCGGACACCGGTCAGTTCGGCGCAGGCCTGGCATCCGAAGCGCTCCTGCACCATGCCGCCTCACCACGGCATACGCTGAGCCTGCTCACACTCAAGCCCGGGCTGTTCACCGCCGCCGGGCGCGATGCGGCCGGCAGCGTCTGGCTCGACGACCTGGGTGTGGCACCCGGGCACGAGCCGCCCAATGCCTGGCTCTGCGGCCCGCCACTGCCCGAGCCACGCCAGCACGCCAGCCATAAGGGCAGCCATGGCGACGTGGCCGTGATCGGTGGTGAAGGCCTGGCCCAGCGCGGCATGGGCATGGCCGGTGCCGCCCTGCTGGCAGCCTCGGCCGCACTGCACCAGGGCGCGGGCCGCGTGCTGGTGGCCCCGCTGGACGCCGGCCATCTGGAGGTGGACACGGGCCAGCCGGAGTTGATGCTGCGCCGCTTCGGCGCGCTGGACCTCGCGGCACTCACCGTGGTGTGCGGCTGCGGCGGCGGCGAGGCCGTCGCCAGCGTGCTGCGCGAGGTGATCACGCGCGCCGCACGCCTGGTGCTGGACGCCGACGCCCTGAACGCCATCGCCCTCGATGCCGCACTGCACGCCCTGGTGGTGGCGCGCGGCCAGCACGGCCAGCCCACCGTGCTCACGCCGCACCCCCTGGAGGCCGCGCGCCTGCTCGGCCTCACCACCGCCGAAGTACAGGCCGACCGGCTGAATGCCGCCCAGCAACTGGCCGCACAGTTCAACTGCGTGGCCGTGCTCAAAGGTTCGGGCACGGTGATCAGCGCGGCCGACCGCGTGCCCGCCATCAACCCCACGGGCAATGGCCTGCTGGCCACCGCCGGCACCGGCGACGTGCTGGCCGGCATGGTGGGCGCCCGCCTGGCCGCCGGCGCCAGCGCGCTGCGCGCCGCGAGCGAGGCCGTCTACGCCCATGGCCTGGCTGCGGACCACTGGCCCGAGGGCCTGGCCCTGACGGCCAGCGCACTGGCACGGCGGATCGGCCGCTGACCACCACTACGGCACCAGCACCACCTCCTTCAAGGGCTTGAGCACGCTCGACGGCGTCATGCCGAAGGTCTGGCGGAACATGCGGCTGAAATGTGCCGAGTCGGAAAACGCGCCATGCAGGGCCGCGTCCGTCAGGCGCGGGCTGGTCGCGAGCCCCGCCATGGCCAGGCGCACCTGCGACCAGACCCGGTAGCTGCGCAGGCTGACACCCATCTCGGCGCGGAACAGGTGGTTGAAGCGCGAGGCCGACAGCTGCACGCCCGCCGCCAGTCCGTCGCGCAAAAGCCGCTGATCCCCCGGGGTGCGCAGGGCCTGCAGGCTGCGCAGCACGCGCGCATCGAGCGGTGCCGCCGGTGCCCACGGCAGCCGCAGCAGGGCGTGCAGGTCGAAATGGCGCAGGTACCCATCCATGGCGCTGCGCGCACCCACAGGGATGGCCACATCCAGGATCACGGGCCCTCGCCGATCGAACTGGCGGCGCAGGCCACGCGCCTCGCGCGAATCGGGCTCCAGGTACATCAGCGCCACCTGCTCGCCGCAGGGGTCCAGCAGATGCTCCACCCCCGCATCGACCAGCGCGCTGTGGCAGGACTCGACGACGCCAGGCCCCAGGTGCAGCGCAAAGCGGCCCGAGAGGCCGACCAGCAGCACCGGCGCCGCATGGCAATGCCAACCCGTGGGCGGCAGGTCGCCGACATACAGGGCCCGGTCCGGGCCCAAGGTCAAGGTGTTGTGCGCAGGCATAGCCCAAACATGCAAGTTTTCAAACGGCACTCCCAGTAGCCTTCAACGGCAATCCATCCCACAACGGAGACCTGTTCTTGAAGCGCATCCTCTTTTCTACCGCAGCGGCACTGGCACTGGTCACCACCGCGCTCTACTACGGCACCCCCACCCTGTTCAAGCAGCCGCTGCTGGACCTCAATCGCCAGCTCTCAGGCCTCTCGGCCAAGACCGTCCGCATCGCGGGTCACCAGGTGCACTACCTGGACAGCGGCCCCACCCAGCCCGGGACTGCACAAGGCCACGACGGCCTGCCCATCATCCTGCTGCATGGCATTTTTGCAGAGAAGGACCACTGGGCAGACTTTGCGCGCCCGATCACCGCCACGCGCCGCGTGATCGCCCCCGACCTGCCAGGCTTTGGCGAAAGCACGCGCGACGAGGCCCAGCCCTATGACTACGCAGCCCACACCAGGCGCCTGCGCGAGCTGATGGATGCCTGGGGCATAGCCAAGGCCCACCTGGCGGGCAACTCGATGGGCGGCACCATTGCCGCGCTGCTGGCGCTGGAACACCCGGACCGCGTGGCCAGCGTGGCCTTCGTCGGCGCACCGCATGGCCTGCGCTCGCCGCAACCGAGCCGCATGGACCGGCTCATCGACGCCGGGCAGCGCCCGCTGGTAGCGCACGATGCGGCAGCGTTCAAGGCCATGATGGCGCTGGTGTTCGAAAAGCGCCCCTTCCTGCCCTACCCCATCCTGCGCGCCAGCGAGCAGGACGCGCTGCGCAACGCGGCATCCAACACACGGCTGTGGGACGCGCAGCTCAAGGACCGGTACTTGCTGGAACAACGGCTGGCGACCGGCCTGCCGCAGCCCACGCTGGCCCTCTGGGGCGAGCAGGACCGGGTGTTCGACATCTCGGGCAGCCAGGCGCTGCGCACCCTGCTGCCAGGCGCGCACATCGAGCGCCTGCCGGGCATCGGGCACCTGCCCATGATGGAGGCCCCGGGCGATACGGCACGGCGGTACACGGAGTTCCTGACGCGGCAGGCACCGGCTGGCGCCTCGCACGCGCTCACGGATGCACACTCCTGGCCTGCCCGATGACAGCATCGCTGGCGCCACCAGTCAGCACCCGCGAGAACGACTGGCACATGCCCGCAAAGGTGTCGGCCGCGCCCGTGAGCAAGGCATCGGAGCGGTAGATCAGGCAGTTGTCGAAGCTGGGAGGATGCTCGTCAATGGCGAAGGCCACCATGCCATCGCCCAGCAACTGGTTGTCCACCATGGCGGCAGGCACCATGGCCAGCCAGTTGGTCCCACCCAGCAAAGGCGCGAGGTGCGAGAACGACTCGCAGGTCGCTGCCACCCGCGGCAGGGGCAGCCCTTGCTCCGCATGAAAGCGCAGCACGGTTCCCCCAGGTCCGCCCGGTGGCCCGAGCAGCACCCACTCCTGCCCCTGCAGGGCTTTGAGCGTTCGTGCATCCGCGAGGGGATGGCCGCGCCGCGCAATCACCACCAGCGCGCTGCGAAACAGCCGGCGCACCTCGAAGCCCGTGGCCACGCCGGCATCGGGCACGGCGGTCACCGCCAGTTGGATGCGCGCCTGCTGCAGCTCCGGCAGCAACTGCTCATAAAAACCGCTGAACAAACGCAGCTGCACCGCCGGAAAGCGGCGATGGAACTCCGGCACCACCAGGGGGAGCAGCACGGCAGCCGGCGTGGGGCCCAGGCCGATAGCCAGGTTGCCTGTCTCGGCACCGAGCGCATGCAGCGCATCCTCTTCGGCCTGGTACGCCTCGCGCGCGATCAACCGGGCACGGGGCAACAGGCGCTCGCCCTGCTCCGTCAGGACGACACCCTGCACGGACCTGCGCAGCAACGGAACGCCCAGCGCGGTCTCCAGCGCCTTCAGGCTCATCGTCAACCCGGCCTGGGACATGCCGAGCCGGCGCGATGCGGCCCGAAAGCCGCCGCACTCGACGACGGCCAAAAAAGCCTTCAACTGCTGCAGCGTCATGGGCTCATTGATAAGTAATCGTGATCACTATAAGCGTTGACTGGCTTACGCCCGGTGCCCATCGCCCCTAGATTCGTGGGTGCAACGCATGCACATCGCCCCACAACCCTTTGGAAACCCAATCATGAAAACACAAGTTGCCATCATTGGCGGCGGCCCCGCAGGGCTGCTGCTGTCCCACCTGCTGCACCAGGCGGGGGTGGACAGCGTGGTGCTGGAGCACCGCAGCCGCGCCCAGGTCCAGTCGCGCATCCGCGCCGGCGTGCTGGAGCAGGGCACGGTCGACCTGCTGCGCAGTTGCGGCCTGGGCGATCGCATGGACCGCGAGGGCCATCCCCACGACGGAATGCAGGTGGCCTGGGCGGGCCAGGAAAGTTTTTTCATCGACGTACGCAAGCACCTGGGCAATCGCTTCATGGCCTACGGGCAAACACAGATCCAGGAGGATCTGCATGCGGCCTGCGACGCCCGCTCTGCCCGCGTGATCCATGAGGCGCTGGACGTCACGCTGCATGGTGTGGAGAGCGCAACCCCGCACGTCACCTTCGTGCATGCGGGGCAGATGCAGCGGCTGGACTGCCAGTTCATCGCGGGCTGCGACGGGTTCCACGGCGTCTCGCGCAAGGCCATCCCGGCGAACGTTCTGCGCGAGTTCGAAAAGGTCTATCCCTTCGGCTGGCTGGGCATCCTCTCGGAGACGCCGCCGCTCTCCGACATCGTCTACGCCAACCATCCACGCGGTTTTGCGCTGGCGTCCATGCGCAGCCCCACATTGAGCCGCTACTACCTCCAGGTGCCATTGGACACGCGCATCGAAGACTGGCCGGACGAACGCTTCTGGCAGGAACTCAAGGCGCGCTATCCACGCGAAATCGCGGACCGCATCGTCACCGGCCCAACAATTGAAAAATCGATCGCGCCCCTGCGCAGCTATGTGGCCGAGCCCATGCGGCACGGCCAGCTGTTTCTGGGGGGCGATGCGGCGCACATCGTTCCGCCCACCGGCGCCAAGGGACTCAATCTGGCCGTATCGGATGTGTTCTACCTCTCGCGGGCGCTGGCCGATTTCTACGGCACGGGCTCACCGTTCTTGCTGGACGGCTACAGCGACATGGCCTTGCGCCGCGTCTGGGCATCGGTGCGCACCTCCTGGTACCTCACCAACCTGCTGCACCGGTTTCCCGACAGCACGGCCTTCGACCAACGGGCCCAGGAGCACGAACTGGAATACCTGCGCAGCAGCCCCTCGGCCCAGCTTGCACTGGCAGAGCAGTATGCCGGCCTGCCGTTCGAGGCACCTGGCGGTGCCTGACCAGGCAAAGCCGAAGCGCCAAACGCCCGAAGGCATACGCCTTCCCGGCGCCCACATGTCAGGCAGGCAGGCAGGAAGGCGCAGCGCCCCCAGGGCCGCGAAATGGGCGCTCAGCCGCGGCGCGGCTTGCGCCCCTTGCCACCGGCCTTGCCGCCTGCAGCCTTCTTCACCGACGCCTTGAGCTCCTGGATGGGCGAGCGTGCAGCACGCTCGCGCGTGAGCGAGGCCATCTCGGTGGCGGACGCCTCAGGTGCCTTGGCCTTGGAGCGCCCACCACCGGCACGGCCAGCGTTGGCCCCGCCCTTGCGCGGGCCCTTGCCGGAACCACCGGGGCCGTCCTGCGACACGCCCTTGTCCTTGAGCGCGCGGCCCACCAGCTCCTCGCCCTCGCGCACCAGGCGGAAGTCGATCTTGCGGCCATCGAGGTCCACGCGGCTGACCTGCACCCGCACCCGCGCGCCGATGGCGTAGCGGATGCCGGTGCGCTCGCCGCGCAGCTCCTGGCGCGCCTCGTCGAACTTGTAGTATTCGCCACCGAGCTCGGTGATGTGCACCAGGCCTTCGACGTACATCGCGTCCAGCGTCACGAAGATGCCGAAGCTCGTCGCCGCACTGACCACGCCGCTGTACTCCTCGCCCAGATGCTCGCGCATGTACTTGCACTTGAGCCAGGCTTCCACGTCGCGGCTGGCCTCGTCGGCACGGCGCTCGTTGGCGCTGCAGTGCAGGCCTGCGGCCTCCCAGGCCTGGACTTCGCGGCTCGGCGGCTTGACGTCCTTGCGCGGCTTGGTGCCCGGCGCCGCCACGCGGGACGCCAGGCGCTTGGCCAGCTTGGCATGGGCTTCGCCCGGCGTGGGCAGCGAGGGCAGCTTGTACTGCGTCTTGGCCAGGATGGCCTTGATCACGCGGTGCACCAGCAGATCGGGGTAGCGCCGGATGGGGCTGGTGAAGTGGGTGTAGGCCTCGAACGCCAGGCCGAAGTGGCCGCTGTTGACGGGCGTGTAGATGGCCTGCTGCATGGAGCGCAGCAGCATGGTGTGGATCTGCTGGGCGTCGGGCCGGTCCTTGGTGGCCTCGGCGATGGCCTGGAATTCCGAGGGCTTGGGATCGTCGCCGATGGTCATGCCCACGGCCATGGCCTTGAGGTAGTTGCGCAGGATCTCCTGCTTCTCGGGCGTGGGGCCTTCGTGCACGCGAAACAGGCCGGGCTGGCCGCCCTGGGCGATGAAGTCGGCGCTGCAGACGTTGGCGGCCAGCATGGCCTCCTCGATGAGCTTGTGCGCGTCGTTGCGGGTGCGCGGCACGATCTTCTCGATGCGGCCGTTCTCGTCGCAGATGATCTGCGTCTCGGTGGTCTCGAAGTCCACCGCGCCGCGCTGGCGGCGCGCGATCAGCAGCGCACGGTACACGTCATGCAGGTTCAGCAGGTCGGGCACGCGCTCCTTGCGCTTGCTGGCCTCGGGCCCGCGCGTGTTGGCCAGGATGGCTGCCACCTCGGTGTACGTGAAGCGCGCATGGCTGTGCATCACCGCCGGGTAGAACTGGTAGGCATGCACCTCGCCCTTGGCGTTGACCAGCATGTCGCAGACCATGCACAGGCGCTCAACATCGGGGTTGAGCGAGCACAGGCCGTTGGAGAGCTTCTCGGGCAGCATGGGGATCACGCGGCGCGGGAAGTACACGCTGGTGGCGCGGTCGTAGGCATCGATATCGATGGCGCTGCCGGTCTCCACATAGTTGCTCACGTCGGCAATGGCCACCAAAAGGCGCCAGCCCTTGCCACGGCCCACGCGGGCGGGCTCGCAGTACACGGCATCGTCGAAGTCGCGCGCGTCCTCGCCATCGATGGTGACCAGGGGCACGTCGGTCAGGTCCACGCGGCGCTTCTTGTCCTGCGGGCGCACCTTGTCGGGCAGCTCCTTGGCCTGGGCCAGGCACTCGGCCGAGAACTCGTGCGGCACGCCGTACTTGCGCACCGCGATCTCGATCTCCATGCCCGGGTCGTCGACCTCGCCGAGCACCTCGGTGATGCGGCCCACGGGCTGGCCAAACAGGGCCGGGGGTTCGGTCAGCTCGACCACGACCACCTGGCCAGGCTTGGCGGCGCCGGTGGCGCCCTTGGGGATCAGAACATCCTGGCCGTAGCGCTTGTCTTCGGGGGCCACCAGCCACACGCCACTTTCCTGCAGCAGCCGGCCGATGATGGGCTGAGGCGGGCGCTCGATGATCTCGACCACGCGGCCTTCGGGACGGCCGCGGCGGTCCTGGCGCACGATGCGCACGCGCACGCGGTCCTTGTGCAGAACAGCGCGCATTTCATTGGGGGGGATATAGATGTCGCCTTCGCCATCGTCACGGATGACGAAACCATGACCATCACGGTGCCCCTGCACGCTTCCTTCAATTTCGTCCGACAAATGCGCGGACTGCGCGCCGGGGGTGGTTTTCTTGATATACAATCTGAGTCTTTCCTGAAAT
>NZ_LMIH01000041.1:61536-61909 GCF_001428645.1 Acidovorax sp. Root217 | reverse complement strand
CGCACTAGTTTCAGGTACTAGCGAGTAACATCGTGGAGGTTCGAGTCCTCTCCTGGGCACCAAGTTTAACGAGAACCAGTGATGGTTTTCAAAATATCGAAGCCGCTGTACCAACAGCGGCTTTTTTATTTGTCGCGCCCGCCCTGCCCCATGGCCGCAACACCTGGCAGACCCGGGGTGCGGCACACGCGTACAGGCAGCACACACGCCCATTGCAGCCTGCCCGATATCCAACGGCAGCCTGCGGACATGCCGGCGGCCGCCATCGGACCCTCGGCACAAAGAATGTGCTCGCCGCACACAATTTTCAAAAAAGTTGGCAAACTCGCTGGCGGACCCAAAAAACGTTCTATAATTCAAAGCTGATCTGAAA
>NZ_LMIH01000041.1:51217-61512 GCF_001428645.1 Acidovorax sp. Root217 | reverse complement strand
CGCACTAGTTTCAGGTACTAGCGAGTAACATCGTGGAGGTTCGAGTCCTCTCCTGGGCACCAAACAAAGAAAAAGCCGTTGCATTCGCAACGGCTTTTTTGTTTTTGCGGCTGCATCCACAGCAGCCCCTCGGCCCGTGCGCCCAGGCACCGGCACGCTCCCTACACACACCCACCTCACCAAAGACAAAGCGCCTTCGCATCCATGCCCAGGGGCATGCACGCAAAGGCGCTTCAAAGGCTGCGCCGGGCATAGGCCCGGGCTTGCCCCTTACTTGCGCAGCAGGTTCTTCAGCACGTTCTGCAGGCGGCGGGCCGTGGCGCCATCGCTCGGGCTGGCCAGCACGCGGGCCGCATCCTGGCCCCAGGTCTGCTCGGGCGCAGGGTCGTTGCGGCGCGTGAGCAACTGCAACTGCAGCAGGCGGCGTGCGGAGATGTGCTCGGCCGGGGTGGGCACCTCGGCCGCCATTTCCAGGCGCAGCAGGGCCTCGGCCGCATCGCCCTTGGGCGCGGCAGACAGCGCCTGCGTCCAGGACGTGCGCACGGCCGGCGTCACGCGGCCACCCAGGTCCTGCGTGCTCGGCACCTGTGCCGCATCGCGCTTTTCCCAGGCCGCGAGCAGCTGCGTGAGCGCCTCGCCATGGGCCTGCGCAGCCAGCTTCTTCAGGGCCATCTGGGCGTGCTCCATGGCGTCGCGCTGGGCACGGAAGGCCGTATCGCCCAGGCGCGGGCCACGGTCTTCGTAGGCCGGGCGGTCGCCGAAGCGGCCACCACGGTCACCGCCGCGGTCTGCACCCCGGTCACCAGGACGGCCATCGCGCGGGCCGCCACGGCCTGCATCGCCACGGCCGCCATCGCGGCGCTCACCAGGCCGCGCACCGCGGCCGGGGGCGGCGGGTGCATCCTTTTTCATGCCGGGGCGGTCGTCGCCACGCACGGCCACCACGGGGCGGGCAGGCTTGGGCGGCGCCACGGGGGCTGCGGCAGGGGCTGCCGCTTCGCCGTCCGCGCCAGCATCCGCCGCAGTCGCTTCGCCATCACCGGTCGCAGCAGCGGCCTCGTCGGCCTGCGCCACCGATGCGGCAGCGCTTTGCTCGCTCTTGTGCGCCGAGGCAGCCGCCTCGGCGGCCTTGGCCTGGCCGCGCAGCGCGGCCTCCAGGGCCTGCACGGCGGCGCGGATCTGCTGCGCATCGCCCGTGGCGTTGGCGGCCTCCAGGGCCTTGGAGGCGTCGAGCACCACGCGGTCGTGCGCGCTCAGCTCGGTCACGGCCTTTTCGCGGTCGGCCGACTTGCGGTTGAAGGCTTCGTCGATGGGCTTGCGGAATGCGTCCCACAGCTTCTGCTCGTGCTTGCGATCCAGCGGCACGGTCTGTGCCTCGGTCTGCCAGCGCTGCTGCAGCGACTTGATGGCGTCGATGCGCAACGCGGGCGCGGCGCCCAGGGCCACGGCCTCGTCGATCATGGCGTGGCGGCGGGCCAGGCTTTCCTTTTGCGCGGCCTCCAGCGGCGCAGCTGCGCCAGCGATGGCCTGCTTCCACAGCGGCTGCAGTTCGGCAAAGATCTTCTCGCCCACGTGGCCACCTTCGCGCCAGCGGTCGCCGAACTGGTACAGGGCGCGGTTGATGGCCTTCCAGTCGCCTGAAGTGGCATGTTCCTGCGTCCAGGCCTTGACCTCCTCGATCAGGGCCAGGCGCTGGGCCTTGTGCTCGGCGGCATCAGCGCGGATCTTGTCGAGCCAGGCTTCCACGACCTTGTGCGCGGCATTGCAGGCCTCGTCGAACTTCTTCCACAGGCCGTGGTTGGGCGCACCGCCCTGGTCGGACTGCTTCCACTGCTCGCGCAGGGCGCGCAGGGTTTCCTGCATCTTGCGGCCACCCAGGGCCTGGCCCTCGGGGCGGTTGAGCAGGGCTTCGGCCTTGGCCACGAGGTCCTCGCGCACCTGGTCGGCGCCCCAGCGCTGCCAGCCTTCGAGCTCGCCTGCGGCCACCAGGGCCGTGTGCACCTGCTGCTCCAACGCGGCATCGATGTGCTTGCCATGGTTCTTGAGCACGGCGCGCAGCGCGGCGGCGGCGCCGGCACTGGCCTTGCCATGGCCTTCTGCGGTTTCCTTCTCAAGCACCACCAGCGCATCGCGCACGGCCTGCACGGCCTTGTCGCGCACTTCGGGGTCGACCTTGGGCTTGTTCGGCGCACGGGCGGGCTTGGCAGCGGCGCCGGCCGCAGCAGCCGCTGCGGCCTCGGTGGGCAGGCCACGGGCGGCGCGCAGCTCATCGGCCCACACCGGCACGGGTGGCAGCGGGGCATTGGCATCTTCAGCGGCAGCGGCGGCCTGGGCCACGGCGGGCTGGAAGGCATCCCACACCACCAGCAACTGGGTGCGCGAGGCATCCAGCAGCGGCGGGAAGCGCGCTTCCACGCTGGCCCAGCTGGCGTCGCTGGTCAGCTCCTGGGCCTGCTCCTGCCAGCGGGCGACGTCAGCGCGCAGCAGCTCCAGCGCGCCGTGCGCGTCGCGCCAGGGCTTGGTGGAGAGCACTTCGATGCGCTGCGCGAGCAGCACGGCGGCTTCGCGCTGCACCTGCACACGGTGCTGCAGGTCTTCGATGACCTTCACACGATCGGCCACCTGCACCTTGAGCAGGGACAGCGGTTCGCGCGACAGCGGCGCGCCGGCCTTGGCCGCGTCGCGCTGCCATGCCAGGGCATCGGCGATGTTGAGCTTGGGCGCGGACAGCAACGCCTGGGCCTTCTCGGCCCACTCGGCGGCAATCACTTCCTGGCCCTTGGCGCGGCGGATCTCGTCGAGGCGCTCGCGCACGGCACGGGCAGCGCCCTTGTCGCGGCCGCTCAGTTCCTTGAACACTTCCTGCAGCTGCTCTGGCGCTGGCTGCGTGGCCAGCCAATCACGGATGCGGGAGGCGCGCTCGCCCGAGGTGGCGGCAGAGAAGGCGCCGCCGGTCAGTGCATCCAGGGGATGCGCCTCTTGGGTTTTGGCCGGGGCCGGATTCACTTCAGGTGCGTCGGACATTTTGCTGCGGGAAAAAAATGGAAACATGGATCCAATGGATTGCGAACGGCCATCCCTGCTCGGGTTGGATGCGCGAGGCCACCAAGGCTAGCGCCAGCCAGAGCAGGTACATGGCAGAAAACGGGCTATTTTCACCGGGTTCGTGCAGGCGGGCCACCGGCAGTCCTGGCAAGGAGGTCCCTCGGGGATATCCTGTCCAGAGCCACCCGGTGTGCGGGCTTCTGCACCCTGCATTGCAGGGTTGCGGTGTCTCCCAGGGGCCTGTGCCCGCTCTGGGAATTGCCCCCATTATCTATATATATGCGCCAAGGGCCCATTCAATGCCTTGAGGCAGTTCAATACAGGCCCATCCGGGCCCGCCTGCGGGCTCGCGGCGCCATGCTCCAAGCCCCCTTCCCCAGCATGAAGCCGCATGTTTGAAAACGTGGGAACGCGACGCAAGCAACGACCCAGAAACAAGAAAGCCCGGGGGACTTTCCGAAGTGGACAGTCTCCCGGGCTTGACGGCTGACACAACGGTCTTTGCCATCGTTTCGCAAGGCGGAGATGAAGGTCCACCGTGCGAGGAGGCAAGGTATTGCCTCCAGGGGGTGCCGTGGAAGTTTCATCTGCTGCACCGCGGCACTGAATGCCCATCGGCGGGAGAGTTCGCTTCGTCTGGCGATGCCTGAAATCAACAGGCAGATGAACCTTACCAAAGTCGGCTGCCGGGCTCAACCCGGTTTTGCAATGGTGCGGTAAAAGCCGATTGAATTTGACACATGGCCGTCACCGGGCTGTGCTCGGCCGGGCAACCGCTTCGGGTGGAAAAAGGCAAAACCCTGTGTTTTCTACCAGATTTTTCATGCTTTTTTAATCTAACGATTGAATTTGTTAGTATTGACTAGGTATTTGGTGACCTCCTAGAATCCGCCAGCCTCAAAAATGGCTAGTAAAAACCCCAACCCGCTGCCGAACCCGGCTAAGTCAACTCACGGCCCCTCTTGCTTTTTGCAGGCCTGAAATTGATGGCGTACCAATCCAGGTGATACGCCTGATCCTGCCAACCACCCGTGCTGGCAGGGCCTCAGGGAAGCGCCCCAGAAAGGAAGAGCTATGACAGCGTCAGGAAAAATAGTCTCCGGCATGCGAACCTTCGCAGCCGACGTGACCGAAGGTTTTCTTGAAATCACCCACAGCAGCTTCGCCCTCATCGGGCTGACCGTTGCATTCGTCGTTATCGCATTGACCGCCCGGCCCGACCTGCGCCAGGCCGGAGAAGAAAAGCTCATGAACTGGCTGCAGGCGCGCCAGGTCGCCGTGCTGGGCATGCCCATCGAGCCCGAGGCGAGCGAGCGCGCCACCGCTGGCAACCCCAAGGACCTGCCCAAGGAGCAGGCCGCCGTGGCGTTCTGGCTGAGCAAGAAGTACCGCGTGGCCCCCGAGCCGCTGAGCGTGCTGGTGGCAGAGGCTTATGAACTCGGCGCCCGCAACAAGCTCGACCCGACCCTGATCCTGGCTATCATGGCCATCGAGTCCAATTTCAACCCCTTTGCGCAAAGCTCCGTGGGTGCCCAGGGCCTGATGCAGGTGATGACCACCGTGCACACCGAGAAGTACCAGAACTTCGGCGGCCACTTCGCGGCCTTCGACCCGGTGACCAACCTGCGCGTGGGCGTGAAGGTGCTGCAGGAATGCATCGCCCGCGCTGGCTCGCTCGAAGGCGGCCTGCGCTACTACGTGGGCGCGGCCAACCTGCCCGACGATGGCGGCTACACCGCCAAGGTGCTGGCCGAGCACTTTCGCCTGCGCCAGGTGGCCGGTGGCCGCGCCATGCCGACCAACCCGCCCGCCACCCTGTCCACACAGGCGCCGGTGCAGTCGATCCCCGCGTCGGTCAAGCTGCCAGCCCCTGCTTCGCCGGCCAACAACGGCAGCGACAAGGTCGCCCTGCTCTCGCAACCATCCTGATACACAGCTCCCGGCCGCTCTGCTGGAGCAGCGCCGCCGCCTGGGATACACTACGCAGGTACGCAACTGGCGATAGGCGCAGCCCCGCAACCGGGTTGCCGCTGACGTGGAAACCGACAAGGGCTTGCCCCTTGTGAACCACTGGGGAGCGTGCCGCACGGGTGTCATGCCCGCCGCGTTCAGCCGTTCGCCTGGGCAGCCCTTGTTTCAAGGGACACAAGTTCATAGGACTGCCATGTACCAACGCAATATTCTTGTCGAACAAGCCGACCCCGAAATCTTTGCCGCCATCACGGCCGAGAACGCCCGGCAAGAGCACCACATCGAGCTGATCGCCAGCGAGAACTATGCCTCCCCCGCCGTGATGTGGGCCCAGGGCACCCAGCTGACCAACAAGTACGCCGAAGGCTACCCCGGCAAGCGCTACTACGGTGGCTGCGAGCATGTGGACGTGGCCGAGCAGTTGGCCATCGACCGCGTCAAGAAAATCTTCGGCGCCGATGCCGCCAACGTGCAGCCGCACTGCGGCGCCTCCGCCAACGAGGCCGTGTTCCTGGCCTTCCTCAAGCCCGGCGACACCATCATGGGCATGAGCCTGGCCGAAGGCGGCCACCTGACGCACGGCATGCCGCTGAACATGTCGGGCAAGTGGTTCAACGTGGTCTCCTACGGCCTCGACGCCAACGAAGTGCTGGACTACGACGCCATGGAGAAGAAGGCGCACGAGACCAAGCCCAAGCTCATCATCGCCGGTGCCTCGGCCTACAGCCTGCACATCGACTTTGCACGCTTTGCCAAGGTGGCCAAGGACGTGGGCGCGATCTTCATGGTCGACATGGCCCACTACGCCGGCCTGATCGCTGCGGGCGTGTACCCCAACCCCGTGCCCCATGCCGACGTGGTCACCAGCACCACGCACAAGAGCCTGCGCGGCCCGCGCGGCGGCATCATCCTGATGAAGGCCGAGCACGAGAAGGCCATCAACAGCGCCATCTTCCCCGGCCTGCAAGGCGGCCCGCTGATGCATGTCATCGCGGCCAAGGCCGTGGCCTTCAAGGAAGCGCTGCAGCCCGACTTCAAGACCTACCAGGAACAGGTCATCAAGAACGCCCAGGTCGTGGCCGAAACGCTGACCGCACGCGGCCTGCGCATCGTCTCCGGCGGCACGCAAAGCCACGTGATGCTGGTCGACCTGCGCGCCAAGGGCATCACCGGCAAGGAAGCCGAGGCCGTGCTGGGCGCAGCCCACATGACGATCAACAAGAACGCCATCCCCAACGACCCTGAAAAGCCGATGGTGACCAGCGGCGTGCGCATCGGCACCCCTGCGATGACCACGCGCGGCTTCAAGGAAGAAGAAGCGCGCATCACGGCCAACCTGATCGCCGACGTGCTGGACAACCCGCGCGACGAGGCCAACATCGCCGCCGTGCGCGCCAAGGTCAACGCGCTGACGGCACGCTTCCCGGTCTACGGCTGATCCGGCCCCGCCATGAAGTGCCCCTTCTGCAGCCACCAGGAAACGCAGGTCGTCGAAACCCGGGTGTCTGAAGAAGGTGACTTCATCCGCCGCAGGCGCCAGTGCGGCGCCTGCGACAAGCGCTTTACCACCTACGAGCGGCCGGAAGTGAACTTCCCGGCCATCGTCAAGAAGGACGGCCGGCGCATCGAGTACGAGCGCGGCAAGCTGCTCGGCTCGTTCAACCTGGCGCTGCGCAAGCGCCCGGTGAGCACCACCCAGATCGACAGCGCCATCGAGCGCATCGAGGAAAAGCTGCTCAACCTGGGCCAGCGCGAAGTGCTCTCCAGCCGCATCGGCGAGCTGGTGATGCGCGAGCTCAAGAAGCTCGACAAGATCGCCTACATCCGCTTTGCCAGCGTTTACCGAAGCTTCGAGGACATCGACGACTTCCGCGCCATGGTCGACGAGGTGCGCAAATAGCCGGGGCGGTTCGCGCCGGCATGTCGCAGCGCCTGCAGACTTTGCCGGCCTGCCCGACAATGCACCAGTGAAGACCCGCCATTTCCTGCAGCTCGTGCTGCTGTCTGCCCTGTGGGGCGCCTCCTTCCTTTTCATCCGCGTCGCGAGCCCCGTGCTCGGGCCCAATGTCATGGCCGCCCTGCGCATCGGCCTGGCCACGCTCACGCTGATCTTCATCATGCGCGTGGCCGGCGAGCGCTGGCCCTGGCGCCACTGGCGCGAACTGGTCGGGCTGGGCGCCCTCACGGTGGCCATCCCGTTCCTGCTGTACTCCTGGGCAGCGCTGTACCTGCCGGCGGGCTACAGCTCACTGCTCAACACCATGGCCGTGCCCTTCAGCGTGATCGCTGCGGCGTGGCTCAAGGAAGACACGCTGAGTGCGCGCAAGTGGCTGGGCTGCCTCTGCGGCTTTGCCGGCGTGGCGCTCATCGTGCAGTTGGGCCCGGTCACGCCGACCCCGGCCCTCATCATTGCCGCCCTGGCCTGCATGACGGCATCGGCCTGCTACGGCGTTTCCACCCCGTGGATGAAGCGCGCCACCACGCGCATGCCGCCCTTGGCGATTGCGGCCGGCATCCACGGCACGGCCCTGGTCATGCTGCTGCCCGGCGCGGCCTGGAGCCTGCCCGAGGCGCAGTTCACGCCCACCGCGCTGGCCGCCGTGGCGGTGATGGGCATCGTCACCTCGGGCCTGGCCTACTGGCTCAACCTGCGCGTGCTCAGCCAGGTCTCGCCCGTGGCGGCCATGAGCAGCGCCTTCATGATCCCGCTGTTCGGCGTGGCCTGGGGCCATCTGTTCCTGGGCGAAGCCCTGGGCCCGGGCATGCTCTGGGGCGGCCTGCTGGTGCTGGTGGCCACGGGCCTGGTGACCGGGTTCAACCCGCTGCGCTGGCTGGGCGCCGGATCGCGCTCGTAGGGAGATCGCCTACAGGCCTGTTCGCCCAGGTCCGGGGTGGTGATGGGCGCAGGCTGCCGACAATGAGGGCATGGACCCTCAGCCGCAGCCGACCGTCGCCACATTCCTTCCCACCCACCGCGCCCCGCTGCAGCCCGAGCAGCCCCCACCCCAGCACGCCTGGCAGTTCTTTCGCGCCGGCGGCGTGGACCAGGTCATCATCCAGAGCGGCGCGGACATTGCCCACCTGGCTGAGCTGGACCAGAAGCTCTGGGTGGCCCTGGCCTGCCCCACGCGCGGCATCGAGTTCGACGAGCGCACGCTGGACCTGATCGATACCGACAAGGACGGCCGCATCCGCCCGCCCGAACTGCTGGCCGCCTGTGCGTGGGCCTGCGCGCAGCTGCACAACGCGGACGAACTGGCACAACCCGGCGACACGCTGGAAATCAGGGCCATCGACGACCGCACCGAAGAAGGCGCCGCGCTGGCCGCAGAGGCCCGGCGCCTGCTGGCCATGGCCGGCCGGCCCGAGGCCACGGAGATCGCGCTGGCCGACGTACTCACACGCAGCGAGCAGTTGAGCGCCCTGCGCTTCAATGGCGACGGCATCATAACGGTGGACACCGCAGGCAAGGACGACACCGTGGCGCGCGAGGCCATAGCGCACATCATCACCACGCACGGCAGCATTCCTCCCACCACCGACAAGCAGTTGCCCGGCATCGACCGCGAGCGCGCCGAGTCGTTCTTTGCAGAGCTGAACAAGCTCAGGGCCTGGGCCGACCAAGCGCGCGGCGCCACCACCGGCCTGGCACTGGGGGACCGCACCCTGGCCGCCACCGAGGCCATGAATGCCGTGGCCGCCAAGGTGGAGGACTTCTTTGCCCGCACCCGCCTGGCGGCCTACGACCCGCGCGCCGCCACAGCACTGAACCCCTCGCTCGACGAATACAGCGCCATGGCCAGCCAGGACCTGGGCCTGGCCTCGCCGGCCATCACCACCCTGCCCCTGGCCCCCATCACCCCTGGCGGCGCCCTGCCCCTGAGGCACGGCGTGAACCCGGCCTGGGCCAAGGCCCTGCGCAACTTCAGCGAGCGCACGGTGGAGCCCCTGCTGGCACGCAGCAACGCCGAAAGCCTCACGCAGGACGAGTGGCAGCTGATCCAGAGGGCTCTGGCGCCCTGCCAGCAATGGCTGGCTGACCGCCCCGCCACCCGCCTCGATGTGCTGGACGAGGAGGTACGCGAGGCCCTCTTGGCAAGTGATGCCGAGCAGCGCGTGATGGCCCTGATCGACGAGGACGAGGCCGAGCAGGCCCACAACGAGCAGGCGTTGGGGCTGGAGAAGCTGCTGCGCTTCAAGCGCGACCTGCTGGAGTTGCTCAACAATTTCGTCTCGTTCTCGGCCTTCTACCAGCGCCGCGGTGCCATCTTCCAGGCCGGCACGTTGTACCTGGATGCGCGCAGCTGCGACCTGGTGGTGCAGGTGCCCGACGCCGCGCGCCACGCCAAGCTCGCCGGCCTGGCCAAGACCTACCTGGCGTACTGCGACTGCACGCGCAAGGGCCAGAAGATGGGCATCGTCGCGGCATTCACCGCCGGCGACGTGGACTTCCTTTTCGTGGGCCGCAACGGCGTGTTCTACGACCGCGACGGCCACGACTGGGACGCCACCATCACCCGCATCATCGAGAACCCCACGAGCATCCGCCAGGCATTCTTCTCGCCGTACAAGAAGTTCGTTCGCATGATTGAAGAACAGGTGGCCAAGCGCGCCTCGGCCAGCGATGCGCGCGCGCAGAAGTCACTGGGCACGGCGGCCGGTACCCTGGCCAGCACCGATCTCAAGACCGTGGGCACCAACGCCAGCAGCGTGACCGTGCCCGGCACCCCACGCCGCACCGACGTCGGCACGGTGGCCGCCATCGGCGTGGCGCTGGGCAGCATCAGCGCGGTGCTGGTGGGCATCTTCGGCAAGTTCGTGGACCTGGGGGTCTGGATCCCGCTGGCCCTGATCGGCATCGTGCTGGCGATCTCGGGGCCGAGCATGCTGATTGCCTGGCTCAAGCTGCGCCAGCGCAGCCTGGGGCCCATCCTCGACGCCAGCGGCTGGGCGATCAACGGGCGCATGCGGGTGAACACCCGGTTGGGCGGGTCCTTGTCGCAAGTGGCTAAGGTGCCGGCCAATGCACGGCGCATGCTCGATGATCCGTTTGCGGAGTCCAAAAGCCCTGTGTGGGTGGGGCTGGGGGTTCTGGTTGCCGTGCTCGTGGTGGGGTTTGTGGCGTGGCGGGCGCATTGGCTGGATCGGTGGGTGCCGCAGGTGACGGTGACGCCTCCGGTCGCTGCACCGGCAGCTGGGGCCAGTGATGCGACGCCGGCTGCTTCGGTGGCTTCGCCGGCGCGTTGAGTTCAGCGCTTCTTTTCAGCCGTGTGCCTGGG
>NZ_LMIH01000041.1:50996-51170 GCF_001428645.1 Acidovorax sp. Root217 | reverse complement strand
CGGGATGTGCGCCCGGCGGCGCACCCACCTTCTTTTGCGTCGCCAAAAGAAGGTGGGCCAAGACAAGGCGACCCCCAGTCTGCGTCCCCCATTCGCCCCGTCGGGCGAACGGGGGCAACCTGCGATGCTCGGTCCTGGGGTGGTGCCGCAGAACTCGCTACGTTCTTCGAACTT
>NZ_LMIH01000041.1:50770-50927 GCF_001428645.1 Acidovorax sp. Root217 | reverse complement strand
TGTGTCCTTCGGCACACGCACCCACCCCAGGCCCTGCGCTTCTCGGCGCAGCCAGAAGGGGTGCGGAGCGGGGACAAAGACGGCTGCTGCTACGCAGCTGCGCCTTGGGTCGGGGACGCGCGCGCTGCGCGCTGCCGACTGTTGGAGCGCGATCGCT
>NZ_LMIH01000041.1:50569-50642 GCF_001428645.1 Acidovorax sp. Root217 | reverse complement strand
CGCAGAGGCAGCGCAGGGAGTTCTTCGGCGTCACCCCAGGACCGAGCATCGCAGGCTGCCCCAATCGCCGCCA
>NZ_LMIH01000041.1:34271-50524 GCF_001428645.1 Acidovorax sp. Root217 | reverse complement strand
CGTCTTTTCTTGGCCTACCTTCTTTTGACGAAGCAAAAGAAGGTAGGTGCGCCGCCGGGCGCATATCCCGGTTCCCGCCCTAAACCCAGGCACACAGAAACCACAACCAACGAAGCAAGCTCACCCCCGCACAGCCCCCCGGAGCAAATCCGCCACCTTCATCCTCTCCAACCCCGCACTGCTCCAGAACGACCCCAGACTCTCCGCCCGCTCCAGCAACAGCTTTTCCACCAGCGGCTCAGCAGAAGTAGCCAAGGGATCCACCAGCAACAGATACCGCGGCTCCGCCACATCCGCCGCATCCGGGTCGGCCTGGGCGTCGTTGATCTGCCCCACCCAGTCCAGAGACAGCAGGGCATCGAGCACCGGCTCGAGCTGCAGCACGTCTAGGCGCAGCAACTGCGCCAGCTCGCTCGCACGCAGCCCCTTCTGCACATGGCGGCGCGCTAGGTACAGCTCCTGCAGCACCTCCACCGCCAGCTGGAAGGTCCACCCCGCCACGGTACCGCGCCGGGCCACCCCGGCCAGCAGGCTGGGCAGATACGCCGTGACCACCGCACCCAGCAGCACGATGACCCAGGCCACGTAGATCCAGACCAGCAGGATCGGCAAAGTGGCGAAGGCCCCGTACACCACCGAGTAGGTCGGCACGTTGCTCAGATAGATCGCCAGCACCCGCTTGGCCAGCTCGATGCAGATCGACACGAACAGGCCGCCGGCCCAGGCGTGGCGCCATTTCACGGGGGTGTTGGGGACGTAGTGGTACAGCGCCGCCATGCAGCCGGCGAGCACGAAGAACTGGATGGAGTCGAACAGCAGCTGCACGCCGCTGGGCAGTGCCTTCACGAGCCCGCCCGATGCCGACATGACGTACGAGGTGACGGCCAGGCTCACGCCCAGCAGCAGCGGGCCCAGGGTGATCACGGCCCAGTAGATCAGCACGCGCTGGCCAAGGGGGCGCAGGCGGCGCACGCGCCAGATGTCGTTGAGCGTGCGGTCCATGGTGAGGATCAGGGCCAGCGCCGTGGCCAGCAAAATGCTGAAGCCCGCCACGCCCAGGCTGCTGGCCTTGGCGGCAAACTGCGTGAGGTAGCCCAGCACCTGGCGCGAGATGCTGTCAGGCACCAGGCTGTCCACCAGCCAGCGCTGCAGCACGTCCTGCACCTTGCCGAAGATGGGGAACGCGGTGAACACAGCCAGTGCCACCACGAAGAAGGGCACCAGCGCCAGCGTGGTGGTGAAGGTCAGGCTGCTGGCCGTCAGGCCCAGGTGGTCCTCGCGAAAGCGCTCGCGCAGGGTCAGTGCCGTCGTTTTCCAAGGGAAATGCGACAGCTGCGTGATCAGCGCTTCGATGCGCGAGGCTACAGTCTGCAAGGTCAAGGGCATGGCCGATATGATCCTAGGCCCGGCAAGGGGCCACAGGGGGTGTGAAAACGCTGCATCGCAATGAATATGCGGGCAGGCGACATACACCGCGCATTGTGGGCCCAAGCGCGCTGCGGGCCGCAAGCACAATGGCCATGGCTGCCCGCTGAGCCCGCCCGCCGCACCCGGACCAACGAACGATTTTTGCGCCTCTGCGCCATCCACCGACTTCCAACTGCTGCGCCGCCACCGATGACCGCTTCCCTCCCCGTCTCCGACCACGCCATTGCCGCCACCCGCTGGGTGGCCACCGGCAGCGTGATAGCGCTGATCGTGCTGTGCCTGGCCTGGGAGCTGGTGCTGGCCCCCGTGCGCCCCGGCGGCTCATGGATCGCCCTGAAGGCACTGCCGCTGTGCATTCCGCTGGCCGGCCTGCTCAAGAACCGCATGTACACCTACCGCTGGGTGAGCCTGGTGATCTGGCTGTACTTCACCGAGGGCGTGGTGCGCGGCTGGGGCGACAAGCCGCCGTCGCAGTGGCTGGCCTGGGTCGAGGTGCTGCTGTGCCTGGCGCTGTTCACGGCCTGCACGCTGCACGTGCGGCTGCGCCAGCGCAATGCCAAGGCCATGGCGGCCGCCAATGAATTGCAGGAAGGGCAGGCGCCATCCCCTGCCGCCTGATACAAGCCCACCCGACAATCCACCATCACGCTGCAATGCCCTGGCGCCCGCCCCGGCAGCAGCCCTGACCGCTGTAGACGAAAGGCCCAAGACATGACCACCACCCTCATCGACACCCTGCGCACCCTGGTCGGCCCGGCCCACGTGCTGACCGATGGCGACCTGACCGCCTGGGAGCAGGACTGGCGCCGCCGCGTGCGCGGCAAGGCCCTTGCGGTGGTACGCCCGGCCAGTACGCAGGAAGTGGCCGCCGTGGTCAAGGCCTGTGCCGCAGCGGGCACTGCCATCGTGCCGCAGGGCGGCAACACCGGCCTGGCGGTGGGCTCCACGCCCGACGACAGCGGCACGCAGATCGTGCTGAGCCTCACGCGCATGAATGCCGTGCGCAGCATCGACACCGACAACCTGACCATGACGGTGGAGGCCGGCTGCATCCTGCAGAACCTGCAGGACGTGGCGCAGAACGCGGGCGTGCTGTTCCCCCTGTCGCTCGCGGCCGAGGGCAGCTGCACCATCGGCGGCAACCTGGGCACCAACGCCGGCGGCACGCAGGTGGTGCGCTACGGCAATGCGCGCGACCTGTGCCTGGGCCTGGAAGTCGTCACCGCCCAGGGCGAGGTGTGGGATGGCTTGAAGGGCCTGCGCAAGGACAACACCGGCTACGACCTGCGCGACCTGTTCATCGGCAGCGAAGGCACGCTGGGCATCATCACCGCGGCCACGCTCAAGCTCTACCCAGAGCCTGCCGCGCGCCTCACGGCCTGGGCGGCCGTGCCCTCCATGGAGCATGCCGTGGCCCTGCTCGGCCTGGCGCACAAGCACCTGGGCGCCGGCCTCACGGGCTTCGAGGTGATGGGCCAGTTCGCGCTGAGCCTGGTGGGCAAGCACATGCCGCAGCTGCGCGTGCCCTTCCTGGGCGACGAGAACGCGCCCTGGTGCGTACTGCTCGAAAACTCCGACAGCGAATCCGAAGCGCATGCGCGCGGCCGCTTCGAGGCATTGCTGGAAACCGCCTTCGAGGCCAGCTGCGTGACCGACGCCGTGGTGGCCGAAAACCTCACTCAGGCGCAGCAGCTGTGGCACATCCGCGAGAACATCCCCCTGGCGCAGGCCGAAGAAGGCCTGAACATCAAGCACGACATCTCCATCCAGATCTCGCGCATCCCCGCCTTCGTGGCCCACACCGATGCCGTGCTGCGCCGCGAGATCCCCGGCGTGCGCCTGGTCAACTTCGGCCACCTGGGTGATGGCAACCTGCACTACAACGTGCAGGCGCCCGTGGAAGGCGATCCCAAGGCCTTTCTGCGCGACCACGAGGAGCATGTGCACCAGCTGGTGTACGACGCAGTGGCCGAGTTCAGCGGCTCCTTCTCGGCCGAGCATGGCATCGGCGAACTCAAGGCCGACAAGCTCGAGAAGTACCAGTCGCCCGTGGCCCTGTCGATGATGCGCGCCGTCAAGCAGGCGCTGGACCCTCAAGGCACCATGAACCCCGGGCGCGTGCTCAACCGCTGACCCCCTACCCTTTGCAGGAGCCCCGCATGACTGCTGCCCCGGTATCCGTCCGCCCCGTCACTGCAGAGGACTACGCTGCCTGGCGCCCGCTCTGGGACGGCTACAACGCCTTCTATGGGCGCTTTGGTGCCACGGCACTGCCAGAGCACATCACGGCCAGCACCTGGCAGCGCTTCCTCGACCCGGCCGAGCCGGTGCACTGCCTGGTGGCACAAGAGGAAGGCAGCGGCGCGCTGCTGGGACTGACCCACTATCTGTACCACCGCAGCATGACGCGCATCGAGCCGGTCTGCTACCTGAGCGACCTGTTCACCCGCGAGGCCGCGCGCGGGCGTGGCGTCGGCCGCCTGCTGATCGAAGCCGTGTACGAACAGGCCCGCGCAGCCGGCTCTTCGCGCGTGTACTGGCAGACGCAGGAGACCAATGCGGCAGGTCGCCTGCTGTACGACAAAGTGGCCAAGCACCATGGGTTCATCGTCTACGCAAAAGAGCTTTGATGGGCTCCATTTCCTGCCTCCAAACGTAAGCGCTGCAAGCAGCAGAAAAACCTTGCAGCACTGCAGCCCGTAAGGCCAAAACAGGCCTACAGCGGTGGTCCAATCAGCGCCCTTTTCGCTGCTTTGACACCCTGTTTTGAATCTGCTTTTTTCCTGGCCCCGCGCCGCGCGTGGGGCCACGGCCCTGGCGCTGGTGCTTGGCGCCGCTGCCCCCTCTCTCGCCCGTACTCCCTCCACCTTTCTCGACAGCATCGCCGGCCTGCGCAGCGCGCAGCCCACGGGCTTCGTGCATTGCCCGCAGTTCTTCGTGGGCGGCAAGCCGCCGCCGGTGCCGCGCCGCGCCCAGCAGCGCGAGCTGTGCTACGAGGCCTTTGCCGTGCTGCACAGCGGCGAGACGCGCACACCCGTCTATGTGGCCCAGCGCCTGAACCGCCAGGTGCTGGAAGGCGCTGACGAAAAACGCTCGAACAAGTTCTTTGCCGATGCCCGCCTGCCCCGCGGCGAGCGCGCCGAACTCGACGACTACAAGCGCTCGGGGTACAGCCGCGGGCACATGGCACCGGCGGCCGACATGTCCACCCCCACGGCCATGGCGCAGAGCTTCTCGCTGGCCAACATGGTGCCGCAGGACCCCAGGCAGAACGGCGGCCCCTGGGCCCGCATCGAGCAGGACACGCGGCGCTATGTGCTGCGCGCCCGAGGCGACGTGTACGTGATCACCGGCCCGGTCTTCACGGCCGAGAGCCCCGCCATCGGCGCCAGCAAGGTGCGCGTGCCGGCCTACCTGTTCAAGCTGGTGTACGACGCCAGCACGCAGCGCGCCTGGGCGCACTGGCAGGCCAACCGCGAGGGTGAACGGGCGGGCCCGCCCATAAGCTACCAAGAGCTGGTGAAGCGAACGGGGGTGGAGTTTCTGCCCCAGGTGGAGCCACAGCATTGAGCGCCGCACGGCGCTCACGCCCCGGCAATCTGCTAACTTCCACGCCCATGCCCTCCTCTGCCCTTCACCCCTCAGTCCACGCCTTGGCCGCATCGTTGGCCGACGACCCCTTTTACCTGGCCATCACGGCCGACTTCGCGCGCGATGCGCAGGGGCGCCGGGCGGTGCTATCGCAGTACCTGGACTACTCGCTGCGCGAGGCAAAGCGCGGCGGCCAATGCACACTGCTGCAGGACGAGCGTCTGGGTGCAGCGCTGTGGACCCTGCCCCGCGCTGCCGATGCCGAAGCGGCCGATGCACAGGCCAAGGTGGACCATCTGCAGACCGTGCTGGGCCCGCGCGGCATGGACAACTACCGCCAGATCATCGCCTTCATGGGCCAGCGCGCCAGCGGTGTCGGGCTGGAGGGTGCTTGGTACCTGTCCATCCTGGGCATAGCCCCCGCATCGCAGGGCCTGGGCCTTGGTGCCCAGCTGCTGGCGCCTACGTTGGCAGCGGCGGACCAGGCGAGCGTGGCTTGCTACCTGGAGACGTTCTCTGCGCGCAACGAGAAGTTCTATGCCCGCGCGGGGTTTCAAGCCCTCGCCTCGCACCTGGAGCCAGCGACGGGAGCGCTGTACACGATCATGGTGCGTCACGCATTGGCCATGCCAGCGGCATGAGCAAGGGCCATCCCCTGGGTGCCCAGGGTTCAGGGCAGTTGATCCACCGCTGGGTGCTGCCCCGCCCAATCCTGCGCTGCCTGCCAAACCGGCGGCACGCAGCCACGCTCCTGCACGCACAGGCTGGCGCTGGCCAGGGCGTGGCGCAGGGCCTGCGGGTACACCGCTGCAGGCAGGGCCGCGATGAAGTCGGCCATGCCAGCAGGTGCCAAACCGTCCTGTTGCGCATGGGCGCGCAGCAGGTAGGCGAGCAGGCCCGCGAGAAAGCTGTCGCCAGCTCCCACGGTATCGACCACGGCCAGGGGCTGGGCTTCCTTGGCGAACCATTGGGCAGCCCCCTCCCCTTGCTGCAGCAGCCAGGCGCCCTCGCCGCCCAGGGTCAGTGCCATGAGGCGGGCGCGGGGGTTGGCAGCCAGCAGGTGGCGAGCGCGCTCCAGGGTACCAGTGCCGGGCACCTGCAGGTGGTCCAGGTCTTCGTCGCTGGCCTTGATGATGTGCGCCTCGGCCAGGGCCGCGTGGACCTGGGCGCGGTAGGCGGGCAGGTCGGGCATGACGGAGGGGCGCAGGTTGGCGTCCACCACCACGCAGCGGCCGGCGGCGCGCTGGGCCTGCAGCCAGGGCAGGTAGATGGCGGCATCGCGCGCATCCAAGGCCAGGGCGCCGGTGCAGATCAGCTGCAGTGCGCCGCCATGCGCAGCACAGGCGGCGTTGAGCCCCGCAGCGCTCACGGTGCGGTCGGCCACGCCTTCGCGGTAGAAGGCGTAGTCGGGGTGGCCGTGCTCGGTGAGGTTGACCACGGCCAGCGAGGTGACCTCGCCCACGGGTGTGGGCAGGGCCAGTTGCACGCCATCGGCCGCGAGCTGCGACGCGAGTTCACGGCCCCAGCGGTCGCGTGACAGGGGGTTGAGGTACTGCGTGCCCACACCCTGGCGCGCCAGCGCCCGGCCCAGGTTGTACAGCGCGCCGCCCAGGCAGGGCTCGTAGTTGCCGTCGACACGGCCAATGAGGTCGATCAGCGCTTCGCCGGCAATGGCGACCTGGACGGGGGAGGAAGTGGGCATGGCGTGGTCAGGAAAACAAGAAAGCGACGGTCAATCAGAAATGGGGCAACAGCGCAGGGTACAGCGCCTTGAAGCGCGCATGGCGCTCCTGCAACAGCGCCTGCTGCGCGGGCTGGGGGGTAAAGCGGTCCTCGGCCGGAAGGCCCTGGCAACACAGCGCTTCGTCGCCACCGCAGGCCATGGCGGCCAGGCGCGCGGCGCCCAGGGCTGCAGCAGCATGGGCCCCCTGCGGCCGCTCCAGCGTGCAGCCCAGGCCGCTGGCCAGCAGTTGGGCCCAGGCATCGCTGCGGGCACCACCGCCGACCAGGGTGAGGGATGCGTCTGAAGGCCCCTCCACCTCGCCCGCCGCTGCCTGCATGGCCTGCAGCCCGTCCATGAGGCCAAAGCCCACGCCCTCCATCACGGCGCAGGCCATGTCGGTCGCATCGTGCTCGGCGCGCAGGCCCATGAAGACGCCGGTGGCGGCCGCGTTGTTGTGGGGCGTGCGCTCGCCGCTCAGGTAGGGCAGAAAGAGAGGCGCCTGCGCATGGCGCGCCAGGTCCATGCCCTGCACCGCGGTGGACAGCTGGACCTCGGACTGCCCGGTGATGCGGGCCAGCCAGCCGAAGGCACTGGCCGCGCTGAGCATGACGGACATCTGGTGCCAGCGGCCAGGCAGCGCATGGGCGAAGGCATGCACGGCACGCTCGGTAGCGGGCGCAAACCGGTCGGACACCCGGAACACCACGCCCGAGGTGCCCAGCGAGACAAAGCCCTGCCCCGCCTGGCGCGCCCCCACGCCCACCGCACTGGCGGCGTTGTCACCGCCGCCGCCGGCCATGGTCACTCCGGCGGGTAGGCCCCAGCGAGCGGCCACGTCGGCGCGCAGCACGCCCGTGGCATCGCTGCCCTCGGCCAGGCGCGGCATGTGGGCACGGGTCAGTCCGCAGGCAGCGATCAGGGTGTCGCTCCAATCGCGGCGCGCCACGTCCAGCCACAGGGTGCCCGAGGCATCGGACATGTCGCTCACCGCGTCACCGGTGAGCTGCAGGCGCAGCCAGTCCTTGGGCAGCAGCACGCTGCGGATGCGCGCGAACACTTCAGGCTCGTGCTTGCGCAGCCACAGCAGCTTGGGCGCGGTAAAGCCGGGCATGGCCAGATTGCCGGTGATCTCCCGCGAGGCGGGCACGGCCTGCTCCAGCTCGGCGCATTCGGCCGCCGCGCGGCCATCGTTCCAGAGGATGGCGGGGCGCAGCACCTCGCCCTGCGCGCCCAGCACCACGGCGCCGTGCATGTGGCCCGAGAGCCCCAGGCCACGCACCTGCGCCCACGCGGCGGGCGCCTGCGCACGCAGCTGGGCCACGGCGGTTTCGGTGGCAGCCAGCCAGTGGGCCGGGTGCTGCTCGCTCCAGGTCGGCTGCGGCCGGTGCTGGGGCACGGGGGCATCGGCCACGGCATGCACCTGCTGGTCTTCGCCCAGCAACAGCAACTTGACACCCGAGGTGCCCAGATCAATGCCGAGGTACATGCGCTAATCCTGAAACACTGGGAAAAACACTGTCATGACTTGATCCCGAAGCGGCCCGCACCCTGCTTGCGGTATTCGCTGGGCGTCATGCCCTTGATGTCCAGAAAGCGGCGGTTGAAGTTGGCCATGTTGTTGAAACCCACGTCGTAGGCGATGTGGGTGATGTAGCGCTCGGACTCCATGAGCAGCTGGCAGGCGCGGTTCACGCGCACCAGGTTCACGAAATCGGTGAAGGTGTTGCCCGTGGCCCGGCGGAAGAAGCGCGAGAAGCGGCTCTCGGTCATGCCCAGTTCCTGCGCCAGGTCGGCGGCCGACAGGGGCTCTGCCAGGTGGTCGGTGATGCGGCTCACGACGGCATTGATCTGGTCGAGCTGGGTGTCGTTGTCCTCGCTTTGCAGCTGCGTGCTCGAGAGCAGCCGAAAATCTGTGCAGCGGGCAAGGTCGCTCAGGAATTCACAGAACGCGCCGAACCGGGCCAGCCCCTGGCGGGCCTTGATGCGCTGCCAATGCTCCTGTGCCTGCGCCTCCATGCCAAAGAACTCGATGCCGTGGCGGGCCCGCTCCAGCAGGGGCAGCACCTCTCGCAGTTCAGGGATGCTCTCGCTGCTGGCCATGAGCGGGGCGTGCGAGAACTGGATCACCAAGTCGCGCAGCGGCACGCCGCCCTCGGGCAGGTCCATGCTGATCCAGTTGTGCGGCAGGCGCGGCCCGGTCAGCACCAGATGGCCCGGCTGGAACTGGCCGATCCAGTCCCCCACGAACACCTTGCCCGAGGTGGCGGTGATCAGGTGCAGCTCGTACTCGTCGTGGTAGTGCCAGCGCGCCAGCGGCGTCGGAAAACCGTGCGACAGGCAGCGGATGAAGCCCACGGTTTCCGGCGGCTCATAGCCCAGCTCGGGCGATCGCACATAGTCGTGCTCCAGCTCGGGCTTGGTCTGGCGTGGGGAGACAGGCGTCGTCTTCACGGTCATGGCGTCATTCCTGTGGACAAGCCGCTCAACTTACATCAATCACCCGCGCTCTGCACGCTCGGCCACGAAGACCTGCACGCGGGCGAAGGCCTGGCGCAACGTGGCGACCAGACGCGGGTCCAAGGCCATCTCGCCCCACAGCGTCGCATCGGCGGCGTATGCGGCGACCGGGTCGGCCGCATCGCAGATCGCGTGCGCCACGGCCGGGTCCATGGCCTGGTCCTGGTAGTCGTAGGGGATCTGCCCGGCATGCCAGCGCTGCAGGTAGGCCAGGAACAGCGCCGGCAGCATGGCGACGCTGTCGAACGAACCATGGCGCGCCAGTTGGTCGCGGATGGTGGGCGCGATCATGCCGGGGATCTTGGAGAACGCATCCATGGCCACGCGCTGGTTGGTGTCGGCGATGGCGGGGTTGCCGAAGCGGTCCAGCACCACGTCGCGGTACCGCTCCAGATCGATGGGGCACGGCTGCTCGGGCGTGTGCAGCACGGGGATCGCATCATCGGTCACGTAGTCATAGGCCATCTGGCGGATGGCGGCATCGTGCGTGCCTTCGTGGATGTACCGGTAGCCCGCCAGCGTGCCCGCCCAGGCGATGCAGCTGTGGGTGGCGTTGAGCAGGCGGATCTTGGCCTCTTCGTAGGCCTGCACCGAGTCCACCATCTCCACGCCCACCTTCTCCCATGCGGGGCGCCCGGCAATGAACTGGTCCTCGATCACCCACTGGATGAAGCTCTCGCCCATCAGCGCCGCCTTGTCATCCCAGCCGGTGGCGGCCTTCACGCGCTCGGCCACGTCGGGTGTGGGGCGCGGCGTGATGCGGTCGACCATGGCGTTGGGGCTGCGGGTGTTCGCAAGGACCCAGGCCTTGAGCGCGGTATCGCCCAGCGCGTCGATGAACTGCAGCAGGCCGCCGCGCGAGCGCTCGCCGTTATGGCGCAGGTTGTCGCAGTTCATCAGCGTCACGGGGCCGGCACCGGCCAGCATGCGGGCACGCAGGATGCTCACCAGGGCGCCGTAGATGCTGTGGCCCGCTTGGCCGGCCTGCACGGCCGCCAAGTCGGCGCGCAGGTCCGGGAAAGTGGCCCAGTCGAGCTGGTTGTCGGCATCCAGGTAGTAGCCGGCCTCGGTCACGGTGAACGAGATGATGCGCGTGGCGGCATCGGCGCCGGCGGCGATCAGGGGGGCCAGATCGTCCTGGTAGGCGATGACGCGCTCGATCGACTCGATGCGGGTGTAGCTGCGCTCGCCCTGCGGCGTGACGGTTTCGAGCGTATAGCGCCCGCCCTGGGCCTCAAGCGCCGCGATGGTCTCGGCCATGTCGGGGCGAAGGTTGCCACCCACGATGGCCCAGCCCATGTCGCCCGACTGGCGCAGTTCGTGAACGTAGACGGCCTGGTGGGCGCGGTGGAACGAGCCCAGGCCCAGGTGCAGGATGAAATTCATGGTGCGTGAATGCAAGGAATTGTGGAGAGCTCTCGCGGATTTGCATTCGACCGGATAACTAGGCGGGAAGCCGCAGACAGTGCTGTAGCACGGCAAGGCGACCCAACGACGTTATACGGTTGAAGGCACATCCGCATCAGAGGTCGAAATTGGTGGGCATCATCACCACGTCGCGGATGGTCATGCCGCGCGGCCGGGTCAGCATGAACAGCACCACCTCGGCCACTTCGGCGGCCTCGATGAGGCTGCCATTGGCCTTGGCCTCTTCGAGCTTTTCCGCAGGCCAGTCGGCCAGCAGCGAGGTGATGACCGGGCCCGGCGAGATGGCGCCCACGCGGATGCCGTGCTTGAACACCTGGCGGCGCACGGTCTGCACGAAGCAGTTCACGGCCCACTTGGACGAGGCGTAGACGGGCTCCCACGGCGTAGGGAAGTGGGCGGCCAGCGAGCTCGTGACGATGATGTCCCCGCGGCTGCGCTCGATCATGTGGGGCAGCACGTTGTGCACGTTCTTCATCACCACGTTGACGTTGAGCTGCAGCATGCGATCAATGGCATCGGGGTCGGCATCGACCAGGTCACCGCCCACGTAGAGCCCCGCGTTGGCGTGGAAGATATCGAGCTGGCCGGCGATGGCCAGCGTGCGCGTGAGCAGGCTGGCGCACTGTTTCGCATCGAGCAGGTCCAGCACCAGCGGCAAAGCGCTCTCGCCAATGGCCGCGCAGGCCCTGGCCAGTGCGGCTTCATCGCGGTCGATCAGCACCACGCGCGCACCAGCATCCGCCATGGCCTTTGCGCTGGCAAAGCCGATGCCCGAGGCCGCGCCGGTGATGGCGGCCACCTGGCCTTGCAGAGGATGCACGGCGGTCACGCGCCCTGCCCCGCCACGACGTGGCCCGCCGGGTCGAACCAGTGCGCTTGCGAGGCGTCGATGTCCAGGCTCACCGCATCGCCCGCGCGCAGGCCGGTGCGGTCGTTCTGGCGCGAGACGAACTGCGCACCGCCGGGGGTGCTCACGTAGATCAGCGTTTCAGCGCCCAGTGCTTCGATCAGGTCCACCTGCCCGCTCACCGGCGTGGCCCCGGTGTTGCGCACCGCGATGTTTTCCGGGCGCAGGCCGATGGCGCCGCCCGCCGCACCCGCCGGTGCCTGCTGCTGCACCGGCGCGGGCAGCTGCTGCAAGGGCACCACGTTCATCTGCGGCGTGCCGATGAACTGGGCGACGAACTGGTTGGCAGGCTTGTCGTACAGCTCCAGCGGCGTGCCGACCTGCTCGATGAGCCCGTCGCGCAGCACCACCACGCGGTCGGCCAGGGTCATGGCCTCCACCTGGTCGTGCGTGACGTAGATCGTGGTGGCGCCCAGGTCGCGGTGCAGCTTGGCGATCTCCACCCGGGTCTGGCCGCGCAGGGCCGCGTCGAGGTTGGACAGTGGCTCGTCGAACAGAAACACCTTGGGCGCACGCACGATGGCGCGGCCGATGGCCACGCGCTGGCGCTGCCCGCCCGAGAGTTCCTTGGGCGTGCGCTGCAGGTAGGTGGTGAGGTTCAGGATGGCCGCGGCGCGCTCGACCTTCTCGCGCACGATGGCCGGATCCACCTTGGCGAGCTTGAGTGCAAAGCTCATGTTCTCGTACACGCTCATGTGCGGGTACAGCGCATAGCTCTGGAACACCATGGCCAGGTCGCGCTTGCTCGAAGGCTGGTCGGTGATGTCGCGGCCGTCGAGCATGAGCGAGCCGCCGTCGATGTTCTCCAGCCCCGCGATCAGGCGCAGCAGCGTGGACTTGCCGCAGCCCGAGGGGCCAACGAAGACGATGAACTCGCCTTGCTGGATGGTGAGGTCGATGCCCTTGATGGCGCGGTGCTCACCGAAGAATTTCTCGATGCCGCGCAGTTGGAGATAGGCCATGGAATCGGGTTCCTGAAAACTTGATTGCGTTAGATGGGAAAGCTGCGCGCTACTTCACGGCGCCAAAGGTCAGGCCTTGCACCAGTTGCTTCTGGCTGAACCAGCCAAAGACCACGATGGGCGCAATCGCCATCAGCGAGGCTGCAGACAGCTTGGCCCAGAACAGGCCCTCGGGGCTGGAGTACGAGGCGATCAGCGTGGCCAGCGTGCCGGCCTTGGCGGCGCTCAGGTTCAGGCTCCAGAAGGCCTCGTTCCACGAAAGCACCAGGCACAGCAGGCCGGTGGAAGCCAGGCCGCCCATGCCCAAGGGCAGCAGCACCAGGCGCACTTCCTGCCACAGCGTGGCGCCATCCATGCGCGCGGCTTCCAGGATCTCGCGCGGGATGTCCTTGAAGTGCGAGTACAGCATCCACACCATGATGGGCAGGTTGGACAGCGCGAACACGATGATCAGCACCAGCTGCGTGTCGAGCAGGTGGCTCTTTTGCGCCAGCACGTAGATCGGCACCAGCGCGCCCACGGCGGGCATCATCTTGGTGGAGAGCATCCACATCAGGATGTCCTTGGTGTACTTGCCCTTGAAGAAGGCCATGGCGTAGGCTGCGGGTGCGGCCAGCATGAGGCCCACCACAGTGGAGAGCACACTGGTGATGACCGAGTTCTTGGCGTACAGCAGGTAGTCGCTGCGCTCCTGCACCTCGTGGAAGTTTTCGAGCGTGGGGATGAAGAACAGCTGCGGCGGCACGGCAATGGCCTGCAGCTCGGTCTTGAACGCGGTGAGCAGCAGCCAGGCCAGCGGGAAGAACAACAGCAGGGCCACGCCCCAGGCGGCCACGGTGCGCAGGGCCAGCAGGCCCAGAGGGTAGGAGGATCGGCGTCGGGTGGTCATGTCGGTGGTCCTTCTTCTTTTACTTGTCGAGGTTCTTGCCGACCATGCGGATCAGGAAAACCGCCGCGATGTTGGCAAGGACCACGGCGAACAGCGCGCCCGCCGAGGCCACGCCTGCGTCGAAATTGAGCAGCGCCTGCTTGAAGATCAAAAAGGTGACGTTGGTGCTCGCATCGCCCGGGCCACCGCCGGTGGTGGTGTAGATCTCGGCGAAGATGCTGAGCAAAAATATGAGTTCGATCATCACCACCACGGCCACCGAGCGCGCCAGGTGCGGCACGTACAGGTAGCGCAGTTGCTGCAGGTAGTTGGCGCCGTCCATGCGCGAGGCCTCAAGCTGCTCGTGGTTCATGCTCTGCAGCGAGGTCATGAAGATCAGCGTGGCGAACGGCAGCCACTGCCAGGAAACCATGACGATGACCGAGAACAGCGGCAAGTCCGTGAGCCAGTCCACCGGCTGCGCGCCGAAGAACATCCACACCTGCGCGAGCACGCCGTAGATGGGGTTCATCATCATGTTCTTCCACATCAGCGCGTTCACCGTGGGCATGACGAAGAATGGCGAGATCAGCAGCACGCGCACGATGCCCCGGCCCGCAAACGGCTCGTTGATGAGCAGCGCGATGGCGATACCGAACACCACCGTGATGAGGATCACGCTACCGAGCAGCAGCAGCGTGTTGACCACCGCCGTGCCGAACGAAGGGTCGGTGACGAAGTACTCGAAGTTTTCCAACCCGGCAAAGCCGGTCTGGTCCGGCTGCATCAGGTTGTAGCGGATCAGCGAGAAGTAGATCGTCATCACCAGCGGCACAATCATCCACAGGAAGAGCGTGGCCATGGCTGGCGTGAGCAGCAGGCGGGGGAGCAGGCGGTTCATGGGAATCCCGGGAGAAATCTGGCGTCGCCAGACAAGGTAGAAGCCGGTGGCACAAGCGGGCGTTCAGCCGGCGCCATGGGTATTTCGAGGTGGAACTCCCCGCCGCACATGCGCACGGCGAGGAGTCGCAGGCCTCAATCAGCCCTCAGCAGCCGGACGGCTGCTCACTTGTAGTAGCCGCCCTTCTTCATTTCGCGATCGGCCGACACCTGGCTGGCCTTGAGCGCCGCATCCACCGAGGTCTTGCCGGCCAGGGCCGCGCTCATCTGCTGGCCCACCGCGATGCCGATGGCCTGGAACTCAGGAATCGCCGCGAACTGCACGCCCACATAAGGACTCTTGGGCAAGGTCGAATCGGTCGGGTTGGCCGAGTCGATGGCGACCTTCTCGGCCGCAGCAAAGCGCGCTGCCTTCTGGAACTCGGGGCTGGCGTAGGTGCTCTTGCGGGTGCCGGTGGGCACGTTGGCCCAGCCATTGGTCTTGGCCACGAGCTGGATGTAGTCCTTGCTGGTCGACCAGGTGATGAACTTCTGCGCGGCGTCCACTTTCTTGGAGCCGGCAGGAATCGCCAGATTCCACGACCACAGCCAGTTGGCACCCTTGGGCGTGTTCATGGTGGGTGCCTGGGCAAACGCCATCTGGTCGGCGACCTTGGACTGCTTGGGATCGCTCACGAAGGAGGCGGCGATGGTCGCGTCGATCCACATGCCGCACTTGCCGGAGTTGGTCAGCGCCAGGATTTCGTTGAAGCTGTTGGCCGCCGAACCGGGCGGGCCATAGTTCTTGAGCAGGTCCACGTAGAAGGTGATGGCGTCCTTCCAGGGCTTGGATTCGAGTTGCGGCTTCCACTGCATGTCGAACCACTGGCCGCCGAAGGTGTTCACCAACGTGGTCAGGAAGGCCATGTTGTCACCCCAGCCCGGCTTGCCGCGCAGGCAGATGCCGTACACGCCGTTCTTGGGGTCGTGGATCTTGGCGGCCAGGTCCTTGATCTGCGGCCAGGTGGGGCGCTCGGGCACCTGCACGCCGGCCTTGTCGGCCAGGTCCTTGCGGTACATCAGCATCGAGCTTTCGCCGTAGAACGGGGCGGCAAACAGCTTGCCATCGACCGACAGGCCGTTGCGCATGGCAGGCAACAGGTCGTCCACGTCGTAGGCGGCGTCGGTCTTGAGCTCCTGCAGCCAGCCCTTCTTGCCCCAGATGGGGGCTTCGTACATGCCGATGGTCATCACGTCGAACTGGCCGCCCTTGGTGGCGATGTCGGTCGTGACGCGCTGGCGCAGCACGCCTTCTTCCAGAGTGACCCACTTGAGCTTGATGTCGGGGTTGGCCTGCTCGAAGTTCTTGCTCAATTTCTGCATCTCGATCATGTGGCCGTTGTTCACGGTGGCAATCACGAGTTCGGTCTGCGCATGCGCAGCGGCGCCGCACAGCGATGCCGCCAGGGCGGCAACGGCCAGGGCCAGGCGGGTGTGTGGACGGGTGGAACGGGGCATCGAAACGTCTCCTGCGTAGTTGGTATGGATCTGCCACTCAACGCCGGTCGGATGGCTGGCATTGATGGACTGAACGATACCGATGCTCAGATGCTCAGTTGATACTTTGAAAACCCATACACATACTAATTTTCGCCAGAATCTCAGGATTTACACCTAGATTCGTCAACTGGGTATGTGCATTGGCGATTAGTGGTGTCCAAACGGACCAAGACCCTCAAGTACAGCAACGCATGGAATGCATGCAGTTTGCTGCCTCACCACTGTTTCCAAAACTGGAACAGTCAGTTCGCGACTGGGTGGTTTTTCTTTGATCACCCACGGCGTACAGTTCAACCCATCGATGAGCCGAACCCGCAAGGCGACTCACCGAACCCGGTTCAGAGTTGTTTTTGCTCCGGTTTTTTTGAGCCGCTTTTTATCTTCAAGGAA
>NZ_LMIH01000041.1:34041-34174 GCF_001428645.1 Acidovorax sp. Root217 | reverse complement strand
AGTGGCCGCTGAAGCCGCTACCGTGGCACAGACCCGCAGCATCGAGCCCGCTGGTTCGCGTGTAGTGACCTACAAGTCCACCGCTGACCGCGCTGCCGTTCGTGCCCAGGCTGCCGACGCTGTTCGCACCGGT
>NZ_LMIH01000041.1:33770-33942 GCF_001428645.1 Acidovorax sp. Root217 | reverse complement strand
CAGTACCTCGTCCCTATTTTTTGAATTTCACAGGAGTTTCACCATGAACACCACCGCACGTTTTCTCTCCATCGCCGCTGTTACCGCTTTCGCTTCCTTCGGTGCCCAGGCTGACGAAGCCGACGCTTCGCAGTTCGCCACGAAGTTCGAGACCAGCCGCACCCGTGTCGAA
>NZ_LMIH01000041.1:0-33749 GCF_001428645.1 Acidovorax sp. Root217 | reverse complement strand
GGCCGACGCCGCCACCGTGGCCAAGACCCGCAGCACCGAACCCGCTGGCTCGCGCGTGGTGTCCTACCAATCGACCGCCGACCGCGCTGCCGTGCAGGCCCAGGCTGCCGACGCCGTGCGCATGGGCAAGATCTCTTCGGGCGAACTCGGCTCGATGTAAAAGTTGCGGGCCTTCCCATGGTGGTGGCATCTCACGGTCGTGGCTGCCGCCACCATGTGGAAGTGTTTCCTTTGGTACTCGGGCCATGGCCCCTGTCGCCAACCCTCAGCAAGGCCCTTCGGGGCCTTTGTTGTTTGCACAAGAAGCTCAGTCCACCAGCGTCTTGAACATCACGTGGGCATCCACATAGCCCAAGCTGCGGTGCCTGAAGGCGCCCGGCAGCGTGCCCACCACGGCAAAGCCCAGGTGCTGCCACAGCCGCACGGCGCGCACGTTGCTGGCCACCACGAGGTTGAACTGCATGGCCCGAAAGCCCATGGCCACGGCTTGCCGCTGGGAGTGCTCGCACATCAGCGAAGCCACGCCCAGCCCTTGCGCGGCCGGCGCCACCACGTAGCCGCAGTTGCACACATGGGCTCCCAGCCCGGTCTGGTTGGGCTTGATGAAATAGGTGCCCACAATCTCCCCACCCACGCCGCAGGCGACGAAGGTGGCAGCAGGCAGTTCCACCCAGGCCTTGTGGATCTCGGCCTCGGTGCTGTCCGGTGCAAAGGAATACGTGTCCCCTGCCTGGAAGGTGGCGCGCAGGATGGACCATACAGTGGGCCAGTCGGCAGTCTCGAACAGGCGGATGGTGACGGGCGTGGCAGAAATTGTCATGGCGAAGGTGCAGGATGGAAGGCAGACGCCCTATTCTCCCGCTCCGCATAAAATCCGCAGTCGGCAACGGCCATCCCCTGGTGGCTGCGCCCCACCGTGAGTGATCGATCCCATGACCCAGCCTTCTGCCGCCGTGGCAGCCACTGCCTTGCCCACCCGCCCCGTGCGCTCCCAGTACGAGGACTTCATGCGCCACGTGTTCACGCAGGGCGTGCACAAGTCCGACCGCACGGGCACGGGCACGACCAGCGTGTTCGGGCACCAGATGCGCTTCGACCTGAAAGAAGGCTTTCCGCTGGTCACCACCAAGAAGGTGCACCTGCGCTCCATCATCCAGGAGCTGCTGTGGTTCCTCACGGGGTCGGGCAACAACAACTGGCTCAAGGAGCGCGGCGTCACCATCTGGGACGAATGGGCACGCGAGGACGGCGACCTGGGGCCGGTGTACGGCGTTCAGTGGCGCAGTTGGCCCACGCCGGACGGCGGCCACATCGACCAGATCAGCGACGTGATCAAGACACTCAAGTCCAACCCCGATTCGCGCCGCATCATCGTGAGCGCCTGGAACGTGGCCGAGCTGAACAAGATGGCGCTCATGCCCTGCCACGCCTTCTTCCAGTTCTACGTGGCGCCCGCCCAGGAGTCCGGCGGCCGCGGCACCCTGAGCTGCCAGCTCTACCAGCGCAGTGCCGACATCTTCCTCGGGGTGCCCTTCAACATCGCCAGCTATGCACTGCTGACCCATATGGTGGCCCAGCAGTGCGACCTGGAAGTGGGCGACTTCATCTGGACCGGCGGCGACTGCCACATCTACAGCAACCACCACGAGCAGGTGCAGACCCAGCTGGCACGCACGCCCTACCCCTACCCCACGCTGCACATCAAGCGCCGGCCAGACAGCATCTTCGACTACCAGTTCGAGGACTTCGAGGTGCTGGACTACCAGTGCCACCCCGCCATCAAGGCGCCCGTAGCGGTCTGATCCCTCTTCGCCCTCCTGCGATCCCTGCAGCGCAGGCGCCACGGTGCCCTGCCTGATCTCCCCTGTCTCCCTTCACGAACTACAAAGAGCACCCCCTATGTCTTCCGGCGGATTTCACGTACACGGCCCCCACGACCACGCAGTCGAGCATGCCACCCAGGGCCACGGCGACGACCACGCAAGCAGCCACGGCAAGGAGGGCGGCGGCTCGTCCATGAGCAAGATCGCGATGTTCACGGCCATCGTCGCCACGGTGGGCGCCATCTTCTCGTACATGGGCGGCGCTACACAGGCCAATGCCGGCCTGCTCAAGAACGACGCGGCCATCAAGAAGACAGAGGCATCCAACCAGTGGAACTACTTCCAGTCCAAGAGCACCAAGCAGTCCCTGGCCGAACTGGCCCGCGACCTGGCGCCCGATGACCGCAAGGCCACCTACCAGTCCAAGGTGGAGCGCTACGAGAGCGAAAAGAACGAGATCAAGGTCGCCGCCGAAAAACTGGAAGCCGACAGCCACAGGTTCGACCGCCAGAGCGAAGAGCAGATGCACCAGCACCACCGCTGGGCCCAGGCCACCACGGCGCTGCAGGTGGCCATCGCCCTCGCCGCCATCGCCCTGCTCACGCGCAAGAAATGGCTGGAATACGGCATGTACGGCGTGGCCGCCATCGGCCTCGTCGTCGGCGTGCTGGCCACGCTGCATATCTAAGCCAGTCAGAAGAACACAAGCGAAGGAAGCCACCATGCCCGTGCACATGATCTATGCGCGCGCCGCCAACGGCGTGATCGGCAAGGACAACGTCCTGCCCTGGCACTTGCCGGAGGACATGGCGCGCTTCAAATCGCTGACCCAGGGCTGCCCAGTGGTCATGGGCCGCAAGACATGGGACTCGCTGCCGCCGCGCTTTCGGCCGCTGCCGGGCCGCACGAACATCGTCATCACCCGCCAGGCCGACTGGCAGGTCGAGGGCGCCGTGCGCGCCGCCAGCCTGCAGGAGGCGTTGCAGCACGCCAGCCCCGGCCAGACGCTGTGGGTGATCGGCGGCGCCCAGGTCTACGCCGAAGCCCAGCCCGTGGCCGACCGCATTGAACTCACCGAGATTGCGCAGGACTTCGAGGGCGATGCCCATGCACCCGTGCTCGATGCCAGTTGGCACGAGACGGCGCGCAGCGCGCATACCTCTACGAACGGGCTGCCCTACAGCTTCGTGACGCTGGAGCGGCGCAAAGACTGAGCGGGCGGCAGGCTCAGAACAGCTTGGCGCAGTTCACCGGCAGCTGAGCGGCCGTGGTTCCCTGCAGCACGCCCATGCTGCCGATCAGGTTGCCCTGGCTCACCGACAGCGTGAACGGCAGGTTGAAGCTGGTGGTGCCGGTGAACGACGAGGCCGTGGCCGTGCCCATGCCGTAACCGTAGAGCGAATTCGCCGGGCCCAGGGCCGCGATGGTGAACATCGAAGGTCCGCTGGGCTGGCCGCTGACCGTGACGAACACGCCGGTGCCAGCCACCGCGCACTGGTAGACGCCGTCGAGCGGGCCGCCGGCGGCCATGGCGGCGCCCGATGCGCCGGCCAGCACTGCGGACGCGACCAGGGTTTTGATGAATCTGCTGCTCATGTTTGCTTGTCCTTTTTCTTTTCGGGAGTCTGTGGCGAGGGGCCGCGTTCGCACCGTCGCGCCACGCTGTCTGAACCGCCAGGCGGCCAGAAGTTCACCGCCTGCCAGGCCCACAAAAAAAAGCCCGCACGGAGGCGGGCAGCAACTTGCTTGTCGCAAGAGGGGATGCCGCTTGGAGGCCGGCATGGAAATAATAGGCCGGTGCGGCCCGCAAGGCTGTGACGCGGAGCACAGCTTGCTGCGCGTTGCCCACCGTTCCAAGGTGGCAAGCCGGCCTCAGACGGGCGTACCCACCAGCGTGATGTCCACCAGGCGTGTGCTCATATGCCCATGGCCGTCGTCCAGGGTCACGGTGAACTGGTCGTGGCGCTGCTGGCCGCTGGCCAGCAGCGGGTCGATGGTCTGGTTGCCCACGGTATAGAGCCAGTTGACCTGGCCGGTATGGCCGTCTGAACGCACCTGGGCGGTCAGCGTGCCCAGGGCGCCGGCCGTGGGCGTGACGCTCACCGTGTGCGCCGCGAAGGCCGGGTCCGCAAAGCTGAAGCCCCCGGCCGTGGCCAGCGTGGCCGTGGCGTTGGTGCCGCCCAGGTCGGCCACCTTGCCGGGGGCGCTCCATTGGTAGCCCTGGTTGAAGCCCATCGTGGCCGAAGCCACCTTCTGCAGCGCCACGGCCGTGGCCGGGTCGATGCCCAGGTCGCTCGCCACCTTGTCGCCCGCCCCCAGCGAGCGTGCATCAAGGCCCGTCAGCGTCTCGAACAGCACCAGGCCCGAGAGGTAGGAGCCGTACTTGCTCGCGTGCAGGTTGTCGTCGTGCCAGAGATTGATCTTGCCGCCACCGGACACGCTCGCTCCGCCCGTCTCCGTGTAGGGGTCGCGGATGGCCAGGCCATTCTGCACGGCGCTCATGAAGGCTGTTCCCACCGGCGCCACGCCCACGAAATCAGGGTTGACCGCGGCCAGGTTGGCGTAGGCGCTCTGAAGGTCGGTGGTCATGCCCTCGAGGGGGAGGTAGTAGGCCGTGGCCTGGGTGTCCGACCGGCTGATGTCCCCCGTACCCTCGTAGGCGCCGGCCCCATTGAGGGTGCGCGAGGTGAGCATGTCGTAGGCCCCGGCCACCATGTCGGGCCGCGCCCAGGTGGCATACAGGTACATGTCGGTCGACGTGTCGGCATTCGGGTTGCCCGCGATGGTGGTGCCGGGCTGCGTCGTGGTATCGGCCGCCCCGGTGTGCACGAAGTTCTCGATCGCCGTGGCGTACTTCTGGAACTCGCCGATGTCGGCATTGGCACCCGAGGTGGTGGTGAGCGTGGCGTTGGCGGAGATGCCAAAGTCGGACCTGGACGGATCCGCCGCGAAGTAGGTGGCAGTGCCGTCCGCCGTGAAGTTCACCGTGAGCGCGGCGCTGGTATCGCCGCTGCGCGTGAAGGTATAGACCAGGTTCTGGCCGGCGCTCTCGTACACGCCCGCAGCCGAGCTCAGGCCCAGCGTCACGTTGGGCAGGCTGGTGTCGGTGCCGGCCGCGAAGTCGTCGTTAACGATGGTGCCGGAGACGGCGCCAAGCGTGCCCAGGTTGTAGTCGGAGCCAGTGCTGGTGAGCGAGAGGCGAATGGCCTCGTCGGCCTCCACCGTGCTGTCGGCATGCGGGTCCAGGGTGATGCTGGCCGAAGTCTGCCCCGCCTTGATGGTGATGGAGCCCGTGTTGGAGGTGAACGAGACATTTCCCGTGGTCGTGGGGGCACCCGTGTCGGCGCTGGTGGCAAAGCCATTGCCACTGCTGAAGCGGTAAGGCGATGTGCCGCCGCCTCCCGATGCCGAAAATGCGCCCGAGGCGGTGGTGTACATCTCCAGATCCTGGCTGGCAGACACCGTGGTCGAGACCGATGGCGACGTGCTGCCATCGCGGAAGGCGGTGAAACCCACGACCAGGTCACTGGTCGTCGGACCAGTGCGTGTGAAGGTGAAGACCAGGTTGGCCGTTCCGTCCTCCGTCACCTGGCCGGGGCTGGCCGCCAGCGACACCGTGGCCAGGGCCGGGTTGGTGGCGGGCGCAGTGGGGTCGTCGTTGAGGAGGGTGGTACCTACGGCAGAACTGGTGCCCACACGGTAGCCGGCCGATGCAGCCAGCTTGAGCGCCAGGGTTTCGTCATACTCCTTGGCGCCATCGGCCGTGGGCGTGATGACCAGGTTGGCCGTGGCGCTGCCCGCCGCGAAGGTGATGGAACCGGAGCCCGAGGGCAGCGGTTCGTCCGTCTGGTCCTGCAGCACCACGATCTCCCACTTCTGGCTGGCGATGTTGCCGCGCATGTCCCAGTTGGCGGCCGAGGAGTTCAGGTAGTGCCCCTTGAGCGTGGCCGCGTTGCGGGTGGAGAGCGACACGTCGTAGCCCAGGCCCACCTGGTCGGCGAACTTGTCGAACAACCCCGCCACGCCGCCCCAGGGGTGCGGTTCGTACAGGTTGGCACCGGTCAGGTTGGTGAAGCTCCCACCATTGGCTGGCGAGGTCAGGTCGTGCACGCCGAAGGGGTTGGTCGCCGCGTCGTAGGTGTTGTACGACATGGCCGGGTCGATGCGTGCGAACGTGGCGCTGTTGCCCACGAACAGCACCGGGTTGAACACCGTGGCGATGTCCACGGCCGCTGCCGCGCCCTTGTTGCCGGCCGCGTCACTGTAGCTGTCCTTGGCCACCACAATGTGCCCGCCCGCGTCGAGGTTGGCGGACGCCGTGGCCGTGAACGTGGCCGTGCGCACCAGGCCCGTGCCGCTCAGCGCGCCTAGCGTGCCGCCGGTGGCCGTGATGTCCGCGGCGGTGAAACTCGTGCCCGGGTCTTCGGTGAAGGTGAACGTGATGGTGGCCGTGCCGCCCGCCTTGAGCGCGGCGGCAGAACTGGTGATGGTCAGCACCGGGGCCTGCGTGTCCACCGGGCCTGGCGTCCCGCCGCCCGCGTCACCGCCGCCACCGGATGCCGGTGGCGGGTTGCCGCCCTGGCCGGCGGACACCCCCGGTGCCAGTTCACCCACGGCCTGCTGCTGCACCGCTGCCGTGAAGGCAGCGCCCGTGAAGCCATTGGCCGCCGCCTGGAAGTTGCCCGTGGCCACAGAGCCCGCCGCATCACTGGCCGCTGCAGCCACCTGGCCCAGCACGGCCACCGTGGTGGCGGCGCCGACCGCATCGTTGGCGGCATCCACCACCTTGCTGATGAGGTCCAGGCTGGTGGCATCCAGCCGCAGGCCATGGTCGTCCGCAGCATCCGCCACGATGGCACGCAGGAAGGAGGCGTCCGACAGGTTCGCCACGCCGCCGGTTCCCCCCGCCGCGCCGGCGAGGGCATCCGCCAGGGACGCAATCAGCGTGCCCGCTGCCGCGCCGGCCTGGCCCGCATGCGGCGTGGCCACGCCTGGCTGCCCGGCCTTGGCCTCGGCCGCATCGAGCGCGGCCGCGCCGATGCTGACCACGTTCACCAGCGCCACCGCCACCTTCTGGTAGCCCAGCGCCACGGCCTTGTCGGCAGCGCTGGCACTGCTGCTGGCCAGCACGGCCAGCGGGTCGTAGGTCAGCAGGTGGATGCTGGCCGGCAAGTTCAGCACCTTGGCGAGCAGGGCCGTGGCCTGCTCCACCGTGGTGGTGGCCCCGCCCTTGTCCATCAGCGCCTGCACCAGGGTCGTGATGGGGTTCACCACCGTGCTGCCCACCGGCGCGGTGAGCAGGCCCTTGAAGGCCTTGTTGGTGAGCAGGTCGGTGCCGCCGGTGGCCACCAGCGTTCCCTGCACGCTGGCCGGCAGCGTGAAGCCGCCCGCGCCGTCGGTGGTGGTGGCCCACTCGCCCGCATCGAGCCGGTGGTTGCCATTGGCGTCGGCAAACACGGTGGCGCCCTTCACATAGCCATCGGCCACATGGCCCTTGATGCCGGCGGCGGTGAGCCTGCCTGCCAGCGCCTGCACGCCGCTGATGCCCGCGGCCGCGCTGGCGTCCGTGGCACCGATGCCCTGCAGCAGGGTGTGCACGGCGGTCTCCACGCCCACCCCGGCGAACAACGCGCCCTTGTTCTGGCTCGCCAGCGCGCTGTTGAAGGCGTTGGCCGCTTCGGCGCGGTGGTCCAGCGCGTTGTAGATGCCCACATCGGCGTTGACCAGGAAATCCATCAGCCTGGCCCAGGTCGTGAGGCCCTGCTCCTGCGCCAGCCGCGCCACGGCCAGGCCCTCATCGGCCGAGAGCACCACCCCCAGGCCGTTGAGCGCCAGTTGCTGCACCGTGGCCGCGATGCCCCGGCTGGTCGACATCTGCCCCATGGCCGCCTCGAATGCCGCCGCCACCCGGACGAAATGGCCATCGGCGGCCACCACCGCCTTGAACTCGGCGAGCAGGCCGGCTGGCGCGGCATTGCCGGTGGCGAGGATGAAGATTTGCTGCAGGATGTGGGATGCGTTTGGCGTAGACATGGCGATGCCCTTCCGGGTACGGAATACGAAGTGGGAGGTTGACAACGAGGGGAAAGAGGCGCGAGGCCCGGCGGGCAGCCTCAGGCTGGTCGGGCAGCGGCGCAAACGCCCGCACCACCCGCAGCAAGAACGTGTCTACGTTCTGCGGGCTTGGGCAGACAGCGGTCGGCCCGGGAACCGGTGCATGGGAAAAGGCGTCTGGCCTGCAGGGCCGGCGGGCAGTGCCGCGGCCGCCAGCGGCAGCGTGGAATCGAATGACAAGGCTTGTCTCCAGCGTTTTATTTGTGCCAACGATAAGCCTGCGACTCCATGAAATCCAATAGTATTTTCAGGGCATCTGCATATGCCCTGCATATGGAGTTTTGTCCGCCTCACACACCCGCCGCACTGCGCCTTCCAAGGTCAGGGGCGCACCCCCTACCAATCGAGGATAGGATGCACCCCAGCGCGCCCACCGTGGTGCAACGGCGGCGTTGCCCCGCCATGGACGATTGAAAAAGCAAGGACCAATGATGGTGATGAAGATCGCGACGTGGAACGTCAACTCCCTCTCGGTGCGCCTGCCCCAGGTGCTGGCCTGGCTGGCCGCCAACCCGGTCGATGCACTGGGCCTGCAGGAGCTCAAGCTCACTGACGACAAGTTTCCGCACGAGGCCTTCAAGGAGGCCGGCTACGAGGCCGTGGCCTTTGGCCAGAAGACCTACAACGGCGTCGCCATCCTGAGCCGCCACCCCATGACGGACGTGGTGCGCAACATCCCCGCGCACGAGGACGCGCAGGCGCGCGTGATCATTGCCACGCTGGACACGCCCACCGGCCCGCTGCGCCTGATCAACGGCTACTTCGTCAACGGCCAGGAGCCCGGCTCGGAAAAGTTCGCCTACAAGATGCGCTGGCTGCAGGCCCTGCAGGACCTGGTGCGCGCCGAGATGACGGCCCACCCGCGGCTGGCCCTGGTGGGCGACTTCAACGTGGCGCCCGAAGACCGCGACTCCTACGACCCGGTGGGCCTGCGCGAAACCATCCACCACACCACCGAAGAGCGCAACCACTTCAAGGCGCTGCTGGAGCTGGGCCTTACGGACAGCTTCCGCATGTTCGAGCAGCCCGAGAAGATCTACTCGTGGTGGGACTACCGCATGCTGGGCTTCCAGAAGAACCGGGGGCTGCGCATCGACCATATCCTGGTGAGTGAAGCACTGCGCAGCAGCGTGACGGCCTGCGTGGTGGATCGCGCCCCGCGCAAGAACCCGCAGCCCAGCGACCACGCACCGGTGGTGGTGACGCTGGAATGATGGCAGGCGGGCGGCTACCGGTGCCATTGCACGGGCCGCCGTTCAGGGCCGGGCCAGCGCTGCAGAAAAGCTGTGGTGCGAAAACTTCCACGGCCCATCGCGCTGTTTTCTGAGCCCCAACGCACATCGCCGCCATGGGCAAAGCCCATGGCGGCGATGGCGGGGGAGCAACTGCGATGCCTTCTCTTTTAAAGCACGGCAATGCCCTCACGGATGCGGCTTGCCACTTCCCAGTCTGCCTGCGAACAGGAGAAGACTGGGATTCAGGCAAGCCGGCTGATCACGCGCAGATCATCAACGTGCGGGGTTGAAGCTGTCGCGCAGGGCCTTCACCTCGTCGTGGTTGCGTTGGGCACCATCGGCCTGGCGCTGTACCAGGGCACGCAGGTCCTGGGGCAGGTTGGCCTTCAAGGCCTTGCGGTAGCGGGCCACCGCAGCGTCTTCACCGCGCTCGCACTCTTCCAGCACGGCCTTGTCGTCCTGCGTGGAGAGCGCCGTCTTCACGGACACCCAGCCCCGGTGCAGTGCACCTGCCACGGTGCCGCCGCTGACGGGCTCTCCGCCGCGGGCGCGGATCTCGCGCTCCAGTTCGGCACCTGCGGCTGCGCATTCACGCGAGTGGCGTTGGAAGATGCCCTTGAGTTCGCCCGCATCGGCGTGTTCGGCGCTGGCGTGAAAGCCATACTCGCCGTCGCGGGCCGATTCCAGCAGATCGTTCAAGGTGTCGATCACGTCGTCGTTGTCGATCTCGCCAGTGACTTCCAGCGGCTGGCTGTTGTAGGCACGTTCGTAGGCAGCGCGGGTGGCGGGCTGAACATCCGTCCAGGCCAGGCCATCGTTGCCATGGCGGGCGCGCCAGTCATCGGCCAGACGGGGTTCGACGGCGTCGAAGTTGCCTTCATAGCGCCCCACCGAACTCCAACCCAGCTCATAGGCAGGGCGGTATTGGTCGTAGCTGCGGCCACCCACGTAATAGGGTTCACGGTGGTAGTTCTCGCGCCAGTAGGCGTCTTCGTTCGTGGGGTTGACGGCTTCGCCAGCAGCCTTGCCTGCAAGGCCACCGACCACCGCACCGGCAACCCCGCCGATGGCGGCGCCGACGGGACCGCCGAACGCCCCCGCAGCAGCACCGGCTGCAGCGCCGCCCATGGCAGCACCCACACCCGTACCCACGGGGTGGGCACCAGGTTCATTGGTCAGGGGATCGCGGTTGGCATCGTTGAAATCCGACATAAGAAGTCTCCGGTTGGTTGACAGTGACTTCATTGTGGTTGGCAGCTCTCGCCGCCAGGGTCGGCATGCAGAGGGTGCAGGTGTAGGACAGAGGGCCCCCCGCGCGTGCAGAGCCCCAGGCCATCCCGCCACGCGGCTGAAGGCGTTGCCAAAGAGGCAACAGCCTGCAACCAACGCGGCGCATGGGGTCAAACGGCGACCGTCTCCAAAAGCCCGCCAGCGGCACGCTCCAGCACCTCGCGGGCATGGGCCGCCGACATACCGGCCTCGCTGCTGGTCCAGGCGACGAACTGGTCCGGGCGCACCAGCACCAGTTGCGCGCCGTAGCGTTCATGCTCGCCAGCGCCCTGCGCCTGAACCACGGTCAACGCCAGCGCCTTGGCCTCGGCGGCATCGAGAAAGGCCTGGACCGCCTGGGGATCGACGCCAAAGGCCAACAGGGAAAAGCCGGGGCCCAGTTCCTCGTAAACGTTCCTGCCCGAGGGCAGCACGGCAGGCGCCAGGTGGTGCCCAGGCCGCGCGTCAAAGCGGTGCGATCCCTTGGCGCTGCTGGTGCGGCCCTCGCAGCCCCAGACCACGCCTGAGCCCTCGTAGTGGGGCTCGAAGGCATGCACCTCGCCCACGGCGCCCTGGGCACGCGCATTCCAGGCGGTCTCGAAGGCGACAAGGTCGCGCGCCGGGTCGTGGGTGTCGAGGAACTCGCGGTCCGTGTCGATGGATTTGGCGATGAAGTCGCGCATTGTGGAGGCAAACACCGGCCGGCGCTCGCCGTCGTACGAATCGAGCAGGCGCTCACCACCCCAGCCCTGCAGCACGGCAGCCAGCTTCCAGCCCAGGTTGCGCGCATCCTCGAGCCCCGAGTTGACGCCATAGCCTCCGTAGGGCGGGTGGCTGTGCGCCGCATCGCCGGCGACGAAGACGCGGCCCTTGCGGTAGCTGTCGGCCAGCATGAAGCGCAGGTCCCAGAACCCGATGTGCTCGAACTCCACATCAAATTGAGCACCCACCGCTTCGTGCAGGTAGGCCGCAAAATCGAAGTTGTCCTTGGTCGTGCCGGGCGGCACGGGGGCGTGGAAGAACCAGGTGTTGCCCAGGTCCACCCGGCCAAAGAACTTCCAGTAGCCCTGGAGTTCGGGCTGCAGCACGTTGTAGTAGGACTTGCCGGGGTAGCGTTCGAGCAGTTGGTGCAGGCCGGGCGAGCGGAACACCAGCAGCACCATCATGCGGTCATGGTCGGTACGGGTCTGGGTGATGCCCGCCTGCTCACGCACGACGGAACGTGCGCCGTCCGACCCCACGGCATAGGCACAGCGCAGCACGCGTTCGCCGCTGCCGCCACGCTCGGTGATGGTGACCGACACCCCGTCGGCATCCTGCACCACGGCCTTGGCCTCCCAGCCGTACACGGTCTGCACCGAGGGCAGTTCGGCCACACGGGCACGCAGCACCGCCTCGGTCGCATACTGCGGCAAGCGCTCGTTGCCGGTGAAGTAATAGGGCCTGACCAGGTCGCGCTGCAGCCAGTCGTAGGTGTGGGGGCCCAGCAAGGTGCCGTGCGCCGTCAGGCCACCGATGCCGTATTCCACGGGGATGGTGCGGGCGGCACGCAGCTCCTTTTCGGCCCCCCAGAAATGGAAGTGCTCCATGGTCCGCTGGGTCAGGTTCTGTCCCTTGGGGATGGGCTGGGGCTGCTGGTAGCGCTCCACCACGATGGTGCGGATGCCGCGCTGGCCCAGCTCGATGGCCAGGCCCATGCCCACGGGCCCACCACCGACGATGACCACCTCGGCGTCCTGCTGTTCTGCCATGGCCTGTTCCTGGTTGCTCATTGTGTTCATTGCTTTCTGGTTCATTCCGCGGTGATGCCCTGGGCCTTGATCAGGTCCGCCCAGCGCTTGGCGTCCGCCGCGATGAGCTTCTTGAAGGCATCGGGCGTGCTATGGGTGGGCGTCATGCCCTGGGTCTCGAAGGACTTGGCCACGGCGGGCGCCGCCAGCACCTCGCGCAGTTCGGTGTTCAGCCGCTCCACATAGGCGCGGGGCGTGCCGGCCGGGGCGAACACGCCGTACCACATGTCCACGTTGAGGTCACCCACTTTGAGGCTGTTCAGCGAAGGCACTTCGGGAAGCAGCGGATGGGGTGTTTCGGAGCTGATGGCCAGCGCCTTGAGCTTGCCCGCCTTCACATGCTGCAGGGCCACGTGGATGGGCAGGAACATCGCGTCGATCTGCCCGCCCAGCAGGTCGGTCACGGCAGGCGCCGTGCCCCGGTAGCTGATGTGCGTGAGCGAAATCTTCGCCCGGTTCTTGAGCAGCTCCATGGCCAGGTGGTGCGGCGTGCCCGCGCCGGGCGATCCGTAGTTGAGCGCGCCGGGCTTGGCCCGGGCGCGCTCGACCAGTTCCTTGAGCGACTGGATCTTCGAGCCCTCGCTGGCCACCAGCAGCAGTTGCCCCCAGCTCGTCTGGCCCACGGGCTGCAGATCGGTCAGGGGGTTGAAGCCCTGCTTGGGGTACAGCGCCATGTTCATCACCAGCGTGTTCACGCTGACCAGCAGCGTTGCGCCGTCGGCTGGCGCACGCACCACTTCCTGCGTGCCGATGATCCCCGAGGCGCCCGCCTTGTTGTCGACGAAGAAGGGCCGCTTGAGCCGCTCGGACAGCGGCGCCGCGATCTGGCGCGCGATCAGGTCGATGCCCGTGCCGGGCGTGAACGGCACGACCAGGCGCACCGGCGTATCCGCACCACCGGCCTGCGCCCGGACCAGGGGCGCCGCCACCGTGGCCAGGGCGCCGAGCACCAGGCGCCTGCGTTGAAGGGAGGACGGCGGCAACGGAGTGGCAAGGGTCATGGCTTTGTCTCTTTGGAAGTTGGACCACAATTACAACGACAGTCTTGATTTGAATCAAACGGAAATTTCTGATGAATTCGTCAACAAAGCTGATGAATGTCAGCAGCCGCCAGCTGCACGCCTTTCTGGAGGTGACACGCCTGCAGAGCTTTGCCAAGGCGGCCGAGCAGGTGCATCTGTCGCCCTCGGGCATGAGCATGCTGGTCAAGGAGCTGGAGGAGCAGATGGGTGCGCGCCTTTTCAACCGCACCACGCGCTCGCTCACGCTCACCGATGCCGGCCGGCGGCTGCAGCCGGTGGCCGAGCGCATCGTCGGCGAGCTGCGCACGCTGGGTGCCGTGCTCGATGGCAGCGAGTCCGCCGTGCGCTCACGCCTGCTGGTGGCGGCCACGCCCATGATCTCGGCCAGCCTGCTGCCCGACGTGGTGCGCGGCTTTGCAGAGACGCATCCCCAGGTGCAGGTGCACTTGGCGGATGTCGAGGTGAGTACCGTGCGCCAGGAAGTGCTCGAAGGCGATGCCGACATCGGCTTCGGTTTCTTCGTCAAGCCGGCCGTGGGCCTGTCGCGCCAGCCCCTGTGCAAGTTCCGGCTCATGCGCATCAGCCCGCCCGGCGCAGGCAGCAGCGGTCTCGCGGAAAGCCTGCCCTGGAGCAGCCTCGCAGGCCTGCCCCTGGTGAGCCTGCCCTCGGGCAATCCGATCCAGGTGGTGATCGAAAAGCACCTGTCCCGCCTGGGCCGCACACACGAGGAACGCCCGCGCATGAACCTGCTGGGCACCATCATCGGCATGGTGCGTGCCGGCCGGGGCCACGCCATCATCCCCTCCTTCGCGATGGAGGAATGCCTGCGCCAAGGCCTCGGGGTGGCCATGCTGCGCGAGCCCGTGGCGCACCTGGACCTGTACCTGGTGTCGCGGCGCGGCACACAACCCAAGCCCGCAGCGCTGGCGTTTGCGGCGGCGCTCAAGCGGGCCGCGGCGCGCCTTCCTGGCTAAGGCCTGTTCACACTAATTTCGGGGTCGCGAAGGCCAATCTAGGCGCGCGACGCCGCGTGTGCCCTTGCACACGCAAGTAGCGCAACGACGAGTGGCGCGCCGGCAAGGGCCTTCCCTTCGGGTTGCCCGGCCTGGGGGCCGTTTGCGGCGTTGCCCGCGCTTGCAAGGTGCCTACCTTGCTGCGCGCGGGCGCCTAGCATCCAGCCACCAGGCCGGGCAACGCGATCCCCGAAAATAGCATGAACAGGCCCTAGCGCCGCAAGGACGCGAGCAGCGCCGCCAGCAGGATCAGCGAGCCCCCCAGCACCGTGCGCGGCTCCAGCTGCGAGGCCGACAACAGCACCGATGACACGCTGGCAAACACCACCTCCGACAACATCACCACGGCCGTGGTGCCCGCCGTCAGGCGCGAGGCGCCGAACTGCAACGCCCAGTTGCCCAGCATCAGCACGCCCGACAGCAGCAGCCCGGTGACGGCCCAGGTGGCGTTGAAGGCGGGGAAGGCTTCCACCACCCCGAACTGCATGCCGACAAAGGCCGCCAGCAGCGCCATCAGCATGCAGCCGCCGAACATGGCGAACATGCGCGCCTGCCCCGGCACGGCGTGCAGGCGGCGCACAGTCACGTTGACCAGGGCGAACATGAAACCGCCCATCAATGCCAGGCCATCGGCCATGGACAGGCCCTGCAGCAGGCTGGCAGGCGATGCGTCCCCGGGCAGCAGCACCAGGACCACGCCGGTGAAAGCCAGCACCAGCCGCGCGATGGCCATGGGTGTGGGCCGCTCGCCCAGGATGCGCCAGGCCAGCAGCACCGCCCAGGCGGGCATGAGGTAGAACAGCAGGATCACGCGCACCACGTCGCCCACCGTCACGGCCCAGTTGAAGGCCACGTTGTTCAGGCCCGATGCCAGCGCCAGCAGCCACAACCCCGGGTGCTGGCGCACCTGCGCAAGAATGCCCGGCCGCAGGGTCAGCAGGCCCAGCAGCACCACCGCATACATCGCCGCCGTGGCCCACAGCGGGTGCAGGCCCGCCCCATGCATCAACCGGAACGGCCACCAGGCCAGGCCCCATACGAAGGCATTGAACAACAGGGCGAAGACGGGCAGCGGCGATTGCATGGAGGAAAGCAGGGATCCGCCCGCGCGCACTTCCAGGCGCTGGCGTCGGTCAGGAAAAGGGGATGGCGCGATGGCCGACAAACGGCAGGAGCCAAGCCTGCCGCCGGGCGATTGTGCCTGCCCTGGGGCCCGCGTGCTGGATGCGGGCGGAAGATCAGCCGCGCCCGGCCGCCTGCAGCAGGTCCCCCGGCGTGTAGCCAAAGGAGCGGCGAAACCACCGCGTGAAGTGCGCCTGGTCGGCGAAACCGCACTCCGCAGCGACGCTGGCAGCCGCCTCCCCCGCCAGCAGCATCTGCCGGGCCCGGTGCAGGCGCACGGCGCGCAGGTAGTCGCCTGGGGCCATGCCGACCCACGCCGTGAGCACCCGGTGGATGCGTTCGCGGCTCACCCCGCAGCGGCGTGCCAGATCTGCCACCGACAGGTCATCTCCGACCACGGCCTCCTGCACCCTTTCGATCAGGGAGCGCACCGCGGCACTGGGAGGTGCCGGTTCCACGGCCGAGGGGTCGGCAGGCAAACGGCGGCGCAATGCCGGCACCACGCACCGCAGCCAGGCCTGCACCTCGGCCGTGGTGGCCAGGCCGCGCGCGCTCTCGGCCAACCGGGGCATGCGCACCACGCCACTGCGCGGAGGCGCCTGCAGCCCTTCGTGCACAAGCCAGTCGGTGGGCACGTACAGCATGCTCACCAGCACGGCTCCCCGGTACTGCGGCGCACTCAGCGCCCCCGTGTGGACCACGCCCGGTGCAATCGCGATCACGTCGCCCGCGCGCGCCACAAAAGGACGGCCGGCCACGCTGCAGTGGCATTCGCCGCGCACGATGGCGCCAAACGACCATTCTTCGTGCCAGTGCGGCACCCATTCCTGCCCGGGGTCCTGGTGGCGCACCTGCTCCAGGTCGAACACGCGCAGCCTGCGCACCTCGGAGCGCAGGTTCAGCGCCACGGTGGCAGTCCCAGGGAGGCGGCAGCCCTGCGCTCAGGCATCGACCGCGCCTGCGACGGTGATGCCGATCCAGCCAGCGCTGGCGTCCCCCGCCACCAGCCCACCCAGCAGGCCGATGTCCTCGCACGGATGTGGGGTGAGCTGCAGCGTGGCCGTGGCCTCATGCCAGCCCGCCCCGACGCGCTCCCCGATGGCCGGCTTCACCAACGCCAGGGCCGGCAGTTGCGCGGGCTGCCGCAGGTCCGGCCAGCCCACGGCGCCGATGGTCGGCATGCCCAGAAAACCCAGCGCCCGGCCGGGCTGGCCCGTGAGCGTGGCCTGCGCTTCGAACACCCGGCGGTCCTTCACCGCCAGGCTCGCGCCCAAGCGGCTGCCGGCGCGCAGCGGGGCGGCCGCGGGGTGGTCCAGCGGCAGGCTGCGCGTGAGCCAGGTGCTGCCCATTTTTTTAGGCCAGCCCTGCAGCAGCCCGCGCATCAGAGAGATGTCCTGGTCCACCCAGATCGCCGGGCAGTACATGCTGCGGCTGCCATCGGGCCGCTCCACCTCCAGCACCACGATGGTCTCGCGGTATTGGGCCAGCACCGGGTCGAGCAGTTCCTCGCCGTGCCGCGTGCAGGCCTGCCAGTCGGCAAAATGCACGCAGCCCGAGCCCAGCGGCCTGCCCGCCGCCGGGGGCACCAGCGGCACTGCGCGCTCGGCATCGAACTGGAAGGACACATTGAGCAGCCAGCCCGCGTAGTGCCACGGCGGCGGGGGCACCAGGGCCGACCGGCCCGTGGTGGTGAAGGGTGCAGTGAAGCCTTGGTGGGACCAGGCCTGGGGAGAAGCAGCAGATGAAGAGGTCATGCCCGCAATGGTGCCCATGGCTTGAGCGTACGGCTAGAACGGATGTGAACCGGCTACCCGACCCCATCACCCATCCACCTGGCCGACTCGCCCGCGCGAGGGGACCGGGCGGGCCAGGTAGGGCTGCACGAACAGATAGAGCCCCGTCAGCAGCAACACGGCCAGGGGCGCCAGCGGCGCGTACGTGATCCATGCCGGCGGCGCGCCCCGGCCCAGGGCCATGGCGGCGAAGTTGGCCATGACGGTCAACGTGAACGCGATCAACACCCAGCGGTGGGTGCGCCGAAGCCAGGTTGCGGCGCCGTTCACCGGGCGCTCCCCGCGAGCTGGATCACCTTCCACCCATTGCCGGCGGGGTCGCGAAATCCCGCATCGACATTGCCATAGCGGTCCACCGGCTCCTGCGTGAACTCCACGCCGCGCTCGCGCAACGTCGCGCAGAGGGCACGGCAATCGGCCACATGCCAGACTAGGGGCGGCATGGCGCCCTTGGCGACCATGGCGCGCAGCGTCTGGGCCGTGGCTTCATCGTGCAGGGGGGCCCCCGGGGCGAACAGGCCAAGCTGGAACGCGGGCTGCTCCGGGTGCTGCACCGTGAGCCAGCGGTAGCTGCCATTGCGCACGTCCGTGTGCACGCGAAAGCCGAGCTGGTCCACATAGAAGGCCAGCGCCTTGTCCTGATCGTCCACGTACACGCCCACCACACCGATGCCCTGGGTGGGCGGGTCCATCATCGCTGTCGTCATCACTCGATCTCCTGGGTTGTCGAAGACCTGTTTGTACCGGCCGCTGCGCGGCGGCGCTTCTCCAAAACTGCGATCGTGAGGTCCGGCCGCTCTGCGGCCTTGAGGATGCACGCGGGCATGCTGGCGAGCGGTCCCGCCTCGGCCCGCGCCTCGCGCCGCAGCAGGCTGGGGCTTTTGCCGGTGATGTCGCGAAAGATGCGGCCAAACGTGCCCAAGCTCTCCCAGCCGGTGGCAAACGCGATGTCGGTGACAGGCCAGTCGGTGTCGCGCAGCAGGGTCGACGCCTGCTCGATGCGCCGCGTGAGCAGGTAGCGGTGCGGCGGAACGCCGAAGGCCTGCTTGAACGAGCGCGCAAAGTGCGCCTGCGAGACACCGCTCACCTCGGCCAATCGTTCCACGGGCCAGGCCTCTTGCGAGGCTGCGTCCATCCAGTCCTTGGCACGCAGCAGGCGCCGCAGCAGGGCCGGGTCCTGCAGGCTGCCCACGGCCGGCAGTACGGTAGTAAAGGTATCGGTTGTAGCGGGTGGAGTCATGGGTCCTCGGATCAGCGGTCCCATTGTCGGCGACCCATGCTGGCACCAGCCAGCGCTGGCTTGCAGCGAGCTCAACAAATATGCAACAATTAAAGTTACTTGAATTCCACGCAGCCATGTCTATGTCCTCCACCAGCGCCAACCCGAGCGCTCCGTTCGCCGATCCCCAGGCCGTCGCGTCCTATGCAGACCGCACCCGCCGCCTGGTGCCCGGCTCGGACGACCTGCAGAAAATGGCCGGCGTGCTGCTGGCCGAGCGTGCGCCGCCCCTGGCCAAGGTGCTTGTGGTCGGCGCGGGCGGGGGTGCGGAACTGGGCGTCTTCGCCCGGGCGCAGCCGCAGTGGCGCTTTGTGGGCGTGGACCCATCTGAGCCCATGCTGCAACTGGCGCAAAACACGCTCGGGCCGTTGGCGGCGCGCGTGGACTTTCACCACGGATATATGCACACCGCGCCTGCAGGCCCCTTCGATGCCGCGACCTGCCTGCTCACCCTGCATTTCTTGCCCTTGGATGAAAGGCTGGCCACCTTGCAGGCCATTCGCCAGCGCCTGCAGCCCGGCGCCCCCCTGGTGACAGCCCACCTGAGCTTTCCGCAGGCATCGCAGGCCGAGCGCAGCCAGTGGCTCTCGCGCTATGCCGCCTTCGCCATCGCATCGGGCGTAGACCCTGAAGCTGCACGCCGGGCAGCCACCGCCATCGATACTGCCCTGCCCTTGCTCAGCCCGGACGAGGAGGAAGCGCTGCTGGAGCAGGCCGGCTTCAGCGGCGTCCGCCTGTTCTATGCAGGGCTGGCGTTTCGGGGGTGGGTTGCGTATGCCTAAAGACAGGGGCAGCCGAAACCAGCTAGCAGAATCCCGCCCGAATCCAAAGCCTTGAATCTTCGCAGGGCGGAGGAACAGTCCCGTCGGCCATGTCGGCGATGATGCGGGCGCCAGACAGCCCAACGACCTACGACAACGCGAAAAACATGCATTTGCCCAGCGCCATCTGGCGGCTCCTTTTTGCGAAGTTCCGATGGATATGGTGGATGGCTGCCGCCGCATCCATTTTTCCTGTACTGCGTCTTGCCATGCTGGAAATCCCGGAGAAAAGCGATTTGACGGAAGTGCACGGCATCTACAAGATGCCTTTCATCAGACCCAACAGCAAAGGGTACGCGACCACTGTTGAAGCGAGTGACGGCAATTTGAAAAAATGCAACTGCGCTGCAGGAAGCGGCGGGCCCAGCTGCCTGAGCCAGAATCACGCCGACAACCTTGACCTGATGCGTTCACTGAGGGACCAGCCCGTGACCGTGCTGATGTCGACAGCAAAAATGTACGAGCAAATCCCGCTCTGCTTTGAGATTCGGACCGACCAGACCACCCTGGTTTCTTACGAACAGTCCAAGGCCAGGTACTTGAAGGACAAGAACCGCGTTGGCGACTACCTGTTCCACATTTTGATGTTTCTTTTTCTCATGACCGTGTACGGCAGCACCTTCGTCGGAAACAAGGAACGGTGATGACCATGCGCGTTGGGTCCTCGACCCTGCGCGTCAGCCTTTCAGCCCATGCCGCTCATGCCACTCGGCCAGTGATTCGGCTGGAAACGCCTGGTAGTGCCTGTGGCCCTTGCCCTTGGGCACATCGACCCAGTTGGCCACAAATTCGAGCATGCCTTCGACCAGCTCCGGGGGCTTGGGCAGGGGGGTGTCGATGGCCGAGGCATGGGGATGGACCAGTTCGGGCCAGCGCGGATCCCATAGCCACAGGGCGCTGCCACATTGCAGGCAGAACTTGCGTTCGGCCTTGGAGCGCCTGGCGCGTTGGCCCTCTTCGCGCATGACCGCATGGTAGGTGCCCAGGTGCCTGGCGCCCTGGACCTTGAGCGTGCGCGCATCGCCGCCCAGGTTGATGGCGTAGCCGCCCCCGCCCGCCGTCTTGCGGCAGATGGAGCAGTGGCAGTGCATGAAGGGCACGGGACTGTCGGCTTCGAGCGAGAAGCGGACGGCGCGGCAATGGCAGGAGCCTTCGAGGTGCATGGCAGGTCCTCAGCTTTGGAGCAGGCCTCACAGCCTACACAGCCCTGCTGGCGCGACCTGTAGGAGCGCTGCGCATCCCCAGACAAGCAAAGAAAAAAGGGCTTCGGAACATGTCCCGAAGCCCTTTTGACCATGCCCCACTGGCAGGAAAGCTCAGCCCTCGTCCGGCGCGTCCAGGCCCAGCTCCTGGATCTTGCGGGTGATGGTGTTGCGGCCGATGCCCAGGCGCTGCGCGGCTTCCATCCGGCGGCCGTGGGTGGCGACCAGGGCCGTGCGGATCAGGCGCGACTCGAAGCGGCGGGTGAGGGCATCCCACACCTCGGGCTGGCCGCCGGACAGGAGCTTTTGCGCCTCGGCCTCCAGCGCCTGCTCCCAGCTCAACACAGGGCTGGCCGACGCGGCGGGGGCAGCCGTGTCGGCAGCCCAGGCAGCAGCCGGCGCGGCGGCCACGAACTGCGGTGCCGAGGGTGCGACGGCATGCAGCCCCCCCACCATTTCGGGCGGATGCGCAATGGCGGCCACGGGCATGGCAATCACCGGCTGCGGTGCCGCGGCATGGCCGTCGGCCACGGCGGCACGCGCAGGCGCCTGGAACACCGGGGCCTCCAGCACCTCGGGTGGCAGGTCCTGCAGCGAGATCACCTGCGCGGGCGCCATCACCGTCAGCCAGTGGCAGATGTTCTCGAGCTGGCGCACGTTGCCGGGGAAGGCGAACTGCTCCAGCCGCGCCAGGGCCGAGTCGGCAATGCGCTTGGGCTCCACGCCTAGCTGGCGCGCGCTCTGCTGCAGGAAGTGGCGCGTGAGCATGGGCACGTCTTCGTGGCGCTCGCGCAGCGCGGGCAGGCGCAGGCGGATGACGTTCAAGCGGTGGAACAAATCCTCGCGGAAACCGCCTTCCTTGACGCGCCGCTCCAGGTCCTGGTGGGTGGCTGCGATCACGCGCACATGGGCCTTCACGGCCGCATGGCCGCCCACACGGTAGAACTGGCCGTCCGACAGCACGCGCAAGAGGCGCGTCTGCAGGTCAAACGGCATGTCGCCGATTTCGTCGAGGAAGAGCGTGCCCCCCTCGGCCTGCTCGAATCGGCCGCGCCGCTGTGTCTGGGCGCCGGTGAAGGCACCGCGCTCGTGGCCGAAAAGTTCGGATTCCAGCAGATCCTTGGGGATGGCCGCCGTGTTGATGGCCACGAAGGGCCCCTCTGCGCAGGGCGAGTGCTTGTGCAGCGCGCGCGCCACGAGTTCCTTGCCCGAGCCCGATTCGCCGGTGATCAGCACCGTGACCTGGCTCTGGCTGAGCCGGCCGATGGCGCGGAACACGTCCTGCATGGCGGGCGCCTGGCCCAGCATCTCGGGGGTTTCGGCCTGGCGCTCTTCGGTCACTTCCTCGCGCTGGCTTTCTTCCACCGCGCGGCGGATCAGCTCCACCGCCTTGGGCAGGTCGAAGGGTTTGGGCAGGTATTCGAACGCGCCGCGCTGGAAGGCCGAAACGGCGCTGTCCAGGTCGGAATACGCCGTCATGATGATGACGGGCAGACCGGGCTGCAGTTCGCGTACTTTTTCGAGCAGCTGCAGGCCCGAGCCTCCAGGCATGCGGATGTCGCTCACCAGGACCTGGGGGCCCTGGCGGGCGGGGTCGCCTGCGGTGACGTCGGCCAGCGCGTCGAGCACTTCGCGCGGGTGGGTGAAGCTGCGCGTGGGCAGGTTCTCCCGGGCCAGCGCCTTTTCCAGGACGAAGCGGATCGAGGGGTCGTCATCTACTAACCAGATCGGCTTCATATCTTTGTCTTACCTTCCCTGTGGTTGCGTGTCAGGGACCTCAGGGCAAGGGGATCAGGAATCGGAAGTCGGTGCGACCCGGTACGCTGTCGCATTCAATCAATCCGTGGTGCCGTTGTACGAAGGTTTGCGCCAACGTGAGTCCCAGCCCCGATCCGCCGTCCCGACCCGACACCAGAGGGTAAAAAATACGCTCTTTGATGGCATCGGGTACGCCCGGTCCGTTGTCGATGACATGCAATTCCAGTGCCAGCCGATATCGCTGGCGACCAAACGTTACTTGTCGGGCCACGCGGGTGCGCAAGGTGATCACCGCATCGCCCGCAGCAATGCGCTCGGCCAGTGCCTGCGCCGCGTTCTGAACCACGTTGAGCAGTGCCTGGATGAGCTGCGCCCGGTCGCCGCGGAACTCTGGGATGGAGGTGTCGTAGTCGCGCTGCACACGCAGGCCTTGCGGGTACTCCACCAGCACCAGCGAGCGCACGCGCTCGCACACCTCGTGGATATTGACGTCGCCCACCAGGTGCGGGTGGCGGTGCGGGGCCAGCAGGCGGTCCACCAGGCTTTGCAGGCGGTCCGCCTCGTGGATGATGACCTGGGTGTACTCGGTGAGCTCGCGGCTTTCGAGCTCCATCTCCAGCAACTGGGCCGCGCCACGGATGCCGCCCAGGGGGTTCTTGATCTCGTGGGCCAGGTTGCGGATCAGCTCCTTGTTGGCCTGGGCCTGGTCGAGCAGGCGCTCCTCACGGTCCTGGCGGGCCTGCTGCTCCAGCGGCCACAGTTCCACCAAGATCTCACCGGCCTGCTCCGCCGCCGCCACGTTGACATGCACGGGCACGGGGTCCTGGTGCAGGCGTTTCAGGCTGGCTTCGTAGCGCAGCGCCGCAAAATCCTGCACGCGGGCACCGGCCAGCGCGGTTTGCAACAGGGCCGGGTCGGTGAAGAAGGTGGAGAAATCACCCCCTTCGAGGGTGCGGCGCGACAGGCCAAGGGTGTTTTCCAGCGCCGCATTGGCGAACTGCACGGCGCCGTCGGCGCGCAGTACCGCCACCAGCGTGGACATCAGGTCCAGCGAATGAAAGCGCCCGGTATCTGGCGAGAGGGAATGGTCCGGTGGAGTACTCACGCGTGGGTCCGGCCTCAATTGGCGGGGGCCACGCGGCCCAACTCACGCTTGATGCCGGCGATGTCGCTCTCGCTGCGGGACACGCTGGCCTTGAGTTCGGCCGTGCGCTCAATGTAGCGCTGCGGGTTGCGCAGATCCAGGGCGTTGCGCTCGGGCGCGCCGCCGTTGTATTCCTTGACCAGCTCGGCATGGCGCGCCTCGGCCTTGCGCAGTTCGGATTCGAGGATGGCACGCGCATCGGAGTCGCGGGCCTTCTGGTCGTTGCTGCTCACGCGCGGGGCGTTCGGCGGCGATGCAGACGGGGCGCTGCCAGCGGCAGGCGCGGCAGTGCCACCTGCAGCTGCTGCTGGACGCGAGCCCTGCACCACAGTCACATTGCCGCCTTCGACCAGCTTGCAGCCACGCTCCTTGGCCTGGGTCGCGTTGTTCGTGTACTCATTGCCACAGCGGTAGATGCGGTCCTGGGCCCAGCCGGCAACGGGGGCCAGGGCAGCAAGCAACAACAGGGTGGTAACAGTCTTCTTCATGGAAATTCCTCGCGCGAGCAGCAAATGCACAGTACAGCCAGAGAGTATCCCCGAATCAACCCGCATCGCCAATCCGGCAAGTGCTGCGGCCGTGAGGGGTTAACGGTGCGGCAAGGGCCGTCCAAAGCCGGGGCGGCCCTGGTGGCAAAGGCGAACGCTGGCGGATGGCACCACAGCCATACACCGGTTCAGAGGCTCGCTGGCCGGTGTTGGTTCCGTGCACACCGAATCAGCGGCGCCATGAAAAAAGGCGGCTTGCGCCGCCTTTTCGGGTAACCGCCGGGTGGGGCGGATTACAGCGAGTAGTACATGTCGTACTCGACAGGGTGGGGAGCCATGCGGAAGCGCGTGACTTCGGTCATCTTCAGGTCGATGTAGGCATCGAGCATGGAGTCGGTGAACACGCCACCCTTGGTCAGGAAGCTGCGGTCCTTGTCGAGGTATTCCAGGGCCTGGTCCAGGCTGTGGCAGACGGTAGGCACCAGCTTGTCTTCCTCGGGTGGCAGATGGTACAGATCCTTCGTGGCAGCTTCGCCGGGATGGATCTTGTTTTCCACGCCGTCCAGGCCGGCCATCATCAGGGCCGAGAAGGCCAGGTAAGGGTTGGCCGATGGATCGGGGAAGCGCGCTTCGATGCGGCGGCCCTTGGGGTTGGCAACGTAAGGAATGCGGATCGAGGCCGAGCGGTTGCGGGCCGAGTAGGCCAGCTTCACGGGGGCTTCGAAGCCGGGCACCAGGCGCTTGTACGAGTTTGTGCCGGGGTTGGTGATGGCGTTCAGGGCACGTGCGTGCTTGATGATGCCGCCGATGTAGTACAGCGCGAAGTCCGACAGGCCGGCGTAGCCGTCGCCTGCGAACAGGTTCTTGCCGTCCTTCCAGATGGACTGGTGCACGTGCATGCCGGAGCCGTTGTCGCCAGCGTAGGGCTTGGGCATGAAGGTAGCCGTCTTGCCGTAGGCGTTGGCCACGTTCCAGACCACGTACTTCAGGACCTGCGTCCAGTCGGCGCGCTCGACCAGCGTGCTGAAACGCGTGCCGATTTCGTTCTGGCCAGCGCCTGCCACTTCGTGGTGGAACACTTCGACCGGGATGCCCAGGGATTCGAGGATCAGGGACATTTCAGCGCGCATGTCCTGCGTGCTGTCGACGGGAGGCACGGGGAAGTAGCCGCCCTTGACGGTGGGACGGTGGCCGCGGTTGCCGCCTTCGAGCTTGGCGCCCGAGTTCCAGGGGGCTTCGTACTCTTCGATCTCGAACATGACCTTGCCGGGTTCATTGGACCAGCGCACGCCGTCGAAGATGAAGAATTCTGGCTCTGGGCCGAAGAAGGCCGTGTCGCCCAGGCCGGAGGCCTTGAGGTAGGCTTCGGCGCGCTTGGCGATGGAGCGTGGGTCGCGGTCGTAGGCCTTGCCGTCACCGGGTTCGATCACGTCGCACTGCAGGAACAGCGTGGTTTCTTCGAAGAAGGGGTCGATGTTGGCGGTGTTGGGGTCGGGCATGAGCTGCATGTCCGAGGCTTCAATGCCCTTCCAGCCAGCCACCGACGAACCGTCAAATGCGTGGCCCGACGTGAACTTGTCTTCATCGAAGTGCGAAACCGGCACGGTCACGTGCTGTTCCTTGCCCCGGGTATCGGTAAAACGGAAGTCAACGAACTTGACCTCGTTTTCCTTCACGATCTTCATCACGTCTGCAACGGTCTTGGCCATCAGGTTCTCCTGGGTAAAAGCGCTTGTTGAAAAAAGAATTTGCCGAAATAAAAGCAGTTTGCGTGCCAGCGGAGTGCAATCACCGCACTATCGCGGAGCAGCGGCCCGTCCTGGGGTCTGGCGAGGACGGCTGGACGCACAAACTTGGTGCACCACGACAACCCCCATTGCACATTACAGGTTGCGCACCATTTCAGGGCCAAGTTCTGCACCAAATTCGTGCAGGCCATTTTTGAGGTCCGTCCATGCTGCGGGGAGCGCCTGTGTCGGGCCTTTGACGCCCAGTTCAATATGCCGCCCGTATTGTGGATGATCCACGCTGGGCAAACTGAACACCCGCACCCCGGCGTGCGATTTTTCTATCTGCTCCATGAGCGGCGTGAGCGCTGCCTCCATGGCGCCGAACACCACCACCGAGTGTTCGGTCTGGGGCGTGCGGTTGAAGTGCTCGGCGTACAGGGTGTCCAGCACCCACTCGATCATGGGCCAGGCCATCACGGGAAAGCCCGGCACGAAATGCACGGCGCCGCCCTCACTGCCCGGGCTGTCGCAGGTGAAGCCGGGAATCTTGTTGTACGGATTGGGAATGGTGCGGGCCCCTACGGGGAACATGCCCATGTTCAACCGGTGCAGGTTGTCGTGGCGGTCGGGCTCGTAGGGCAGGCCCTGCTCGCGCGCCACGTCCTGCATGCGCTCGCGGATCAGGCGCTCGGCCTCGGGGTGCAGGGCCAGCTCGGCGCCCAGCGCCCGCGCTGCGCATTGGCGGGTGTGGTCGTCCGGCGTGGCACCGATGCCGCCGCACGAGAACACCACGTCGCCCGAGGCAAAGGCACGCTGCAGCGTGGCCGTGATGCGCGCGGGGTCATCCCCCACGTAGTCCGCGTACGACAGGGCCAGGCCGCGCGCGGCCAGCAGTTCGATGGCCTTGGGCATGTGCTTGTCGGCACGCTTGCCCGAGAGGATTTCGTCGCCGACGATGATGAGGCCGAAGGTAGGGGTCATGGGGTGCGGGGATCGGTAGAGAAGGTGCCGCGGGCTGGCAGGCTGGCCGCTGCGGGCTCTGGCGCACTGATGGCGGGCGGCGCGATGTCTTCGATGGCGGGCGCGGGCGCCAGCGTGTCGAGCGGCAGGCGCGAGGGCACGGGCATGGTGGCGCGGACATCGTCCTCGCGCAGCTCCTGCAGCGCTGCCAGGCAGAAATGCGTGAACCACAGCGAGGAGAACGCGAACACCAGCATGTAGATCCAGATCGCCATCGGCACCAGGATGGCAAAAGCGGCCACGAACAGCACGCCCGATGCCCAGACGATGCTGGGTGCGGCGCCCAGGTAGCCGGTGATGATGCCGATGCCCAGCAGGCTGGCGCGGTGGCGCTGGAAAAGCCGCTTGCGTTCCTCCTTGCTGGCATGTTCGGCCAGGGCATCGAAGGCCATCACACGGTAGGTGAGCCAACCCCAGATCAGCGGCGGCAGCACCAGCACCAGCGGGGGCACCAGCCACAGCGGCACGGACACCACCAGCGCCACCAGCGCCATCACCGTGGAGCCCACGGACCAGGCCACGCTGGCGAAGAAGGAGCCGCCCTTCTTGCGCGCGAGGTCGGGAAAGCGCCGTTCGGCGACCAGGGTCACGAGCGCCGGGGTCATGAGCACCGCCACCAGCAGCAGCGACACCACGACCAGGACCGGCGTGGCCGCCAGGATGACCATCATGGGGGCGAGCGCAGACACCACGCTGCCCAGGCCCCAGCCCTCGAGCCAGCCCCAGAAATTCTTGAGCATGGGGGAGGCATCAAGAAGTGAGTGCATGCTCTGCACCGCCACATCCCAGTAGAGGTAGCCCAGCCCGAACGCCAGCGCCGCCATCAGCAGCAATGGCAGCAGCGAGAGGAGGATGACGCGGGGGCGCATGCAGTACGCCGCGGCGCGCCAGAAAGAGTCCAGCAGTAGTCCCATGCGCGTGAGCATACCGCGAGCCTCGCCGCTCTTGATGAAACCCTGCACCGCCCGGCGGTTGCGCGGGTTCCCGCTGTGCCTATCAGGCCTGTTCGGGCTGTGCGCCCACTGGTTTGCCGGCATCCAGCCCGCGCCGCGCATAGCGCTGCGCGAGCACGCCGCAGACCATGAGCTGCATCTGGTGGAACAGCATCAGCGGCAGCACGATGGCGCCGGCCACGTTGGCGGCAAACAGCACGTTGGCCATGGGCACGCCGCTGACCAGGCTCTTCTTGGAGCCGCAGAAAACGATGGTGATCTCGTCTTCCTTGGAGAAGCCCATGCGCCGCGCGCTCCAGGTGGTGAGGGTGAGCACCAGCGCCAGCAGCACCGCGCACACGGCCAGCAGGCCGGCCAAAGCCATGGGGGGCACCTGGGACCACAGGCCGTCGATGACGGCGTGGCTGAAGGCGGCGTACACCACCAGCAGGATGGAGCCCTGGTCCACCACCTTCATGACGGACGCGCGCTGCTGCAAAAAGCCGCTGATCCAGGGGCGCAGCAGGTGGCCGATGGCAAAAGGCAGCAGCAGTTGCAGGCCGATGCGGCCCATGGCAGCCAGCGGATCGCCCATGGCCGCGTTCTGTGACATCAGCAAGCCCACCAGCAGCGGCGTGAATGCCACGCCCAGCAGCGTGGATGCCGAGGCGCTGCACACGGCCGCAGGGATGTTGCCGCGCGCCATGGAGACGAAGGCAATCGCCGACTGCACTGTGGCCGGCAGCGCACACAGGTAGAGGATGCCGGTGTACAGGTCGCGCGTGACCAGCGGCTCAAGCACGGGGCGCAGCGCCCAGCCCAGCAGCGGGAACAGCACGAAGGTGCTGGCCACCACCACGAGGTGCAGCCGCCAGTGGCCGATGCCGGCCAGGATGGCCTCACGCGAGAGCTTGGCCCCGTGCAGGAAGAACAGCAGGCTCACGGCCGCCGTGGTGGCAACCTCCAGCCCCCGGGCAAAGCTGCCAGAGGCTGGTAGCAGGCTGGCGGCGATGACCGTGGCGACGAGGTAAAGCGTGAAATTGTCGGGAAGCAAACGGGAGCGGGCCATGCAAGCAAGGGGCGTGAGCCCATAAGAAACGGTATGCACTGATTGGACCGTGTTTGCCACCCCAAGAGAAATGGATTGATTTGATGAATTTATAATAAATCCTCATGAACCAAGGGTGTGCCATGGCCTATTTCCCCACGCGCGGCCCACGGCGTGCGGCGTCTGCTTTGTCGCACGGCTTGCCCATGGCCCGCCATGGGCTGCGCCGCGCTTCGCGCATCCATCCCCACGCCATGGCCCGCGCGAAGGGGAAATAGGCCATGGCACACCCCAGTTTGCGCCAATTGCGTGTCTTCCAGGCCGTGGCGCTGCACAGCAGCTTCACGCGCGCGGGCGACCAGATCGGCCTGACCCAGCCCGCCGTGAGCCGCTGCGTGACCGAGCTGGAGCAACACCTGGGCATCAAGCTGCTGGACCGCACCACGCGCGAGGTGGTGTTGACGGAGGCGGGCCGCAGCCTGGCGGTGCGCCTGGCGCGGGTGCTGGAAGACCTGGACAGCGTGCTGCTCGATGTGCGTGGCCTGGCCACGCAGCGCCAGGGTCGGGTGCGCGTGGCCAGCAGCCCCACCCTGTCGGCCAACCTGCTGCCCGAATGCATTGCGCGCTGTCGGCAGGAGCACCCAGGGCTGGAACTGCTGCTGCTGGACCGCATGCAGCACGATGCACTGGCCAGCGTGCTCTCGGGCGAGGTGGATTTCGGCGTGGTGATCGAACCCGAGCCGGGGCGAAGCGATGAGTTGCATGCCGAAGCCATCCTCTCGGAACCCTTTTGCCTGGTCTGCCCGCCCACGCACCGGCTGGCGCGCCAGCGCAGCGTACGCTGGGCCGCCCTGGATGGCGAACCGCTGGTGCTGCTCGACCATGCCTCGGGCAGCCGCCGGCTGATCGACGATGCGCTGCACCAGCATGGCGTGCAGGCACTGGTGGCCCAGGAGGTGGGCCATGTGACCACCATCTTCCGCATGCTGGATGCGGGCCTGGGCATCTCGGTGGTGCCCACGCTGGCCTTGCCGCCCGCAGGGCTCCAGGGCCTGGAGGTGCGACCGCTCACCCCCCGCGTGGAGCGGGCCATCGTGCTGGTGCGGCGGGCCAACCGCGCCCTGGCGCCCGTGGCCGAAGTGGCCTGGGGGCTGGTGCGCGACGTGGCAGCGAAGCGGGTCTAAGCCTTTCCGAACAAGCGCAGCACCCCGCGCCATTGCTGCGACCAGAAGCCGCGCCCATAGTCGCGCGTGCGGCCGTCGGGCCCGGGCTCCACCTGGTCGCGCACGCCCGTGGGGTCGTAGCGTTGCTCGAAGTTGGCGGTGCGCATCAGCATGTCCCACCAGGGCAGCAGCACGCCGAAGTTGTGGCCGCCCAGCACCACGCGCGGCGCCTTCTCGCCCGCAGCAGCCGGTTTGATGGTTTCGTGCCCGATGCCGATGCTGTGGTGCAGCCGGTGAAAGCGGGGGCTCACCCACAGGCGCTCCCCCAGGCGGCCGAACCACAGGCGCACGTTGGCGTGCTGGAAGCTTTCGCTCAGTTGCGTGATGGCCACGATGGCCACGAACTGCCCCGGCGCCACGCCGATGAGCTGGGCCACCACCACCAGGATGGTATCACGCAGCATGTCATCCAGCAGGTGGTTGCGGTTGTCGCTCCACATCGTCATCTGTTGCTGCGAGTGGTGCAGCGAATGCAGCCGCCACCACCATTCGAAATGGTGCTGGCCGCGGTGGATCCAGTAGTCCACGAAGTCGAATACCACCAGGTACATGAGCAGGCTGACCCAGGCCACGTCGGTCACGCCGGGCCAGATGCCATCGAGGTGGAAGGTGCTGATGCCCGACATGCGCAACTCGCCGAACAGCGCGTCCATCAGCGGGTCGATGGCAAAGAACAGGCCCACGCGGAACAGGCCCAGCCGGTGCAGCAGGGTGTAGAGGATGTCGGTGCGGATGGTGGCGCGGTTGGTCACCGGCTCCACCGGGCGCCAGCGCTGCAGCGGCCCGATGACGGCGATGATGACGGCCAGCTGCAGCAGGCCCACCAGCAGCCAGCCAGTGGCGTCGTAGCCATCCTCCAGCAGGTTGCCCAGGCCGCCCGCGAACATCAATGGCTGCACCACGGTCTCGAACAGCCATTGCTGCGCACCGTCGAATACCGAGCTCAACCACTCCATAACGTTCCCCGCTCCTGTTGCTGTCGCCTCATATGCCGCTGCCGCCCGGCATCACCGCACGGTCTTTGTAGCGTAGTCCGGGTGCTCGCGCAGTGTCCTGAAGCAAAACCCCCGCTCCTTCAGCCCCACGATCAGCGGCTCCAGCACGGCGGGCGCCCAGGGGTCCGTGCGCGACCAGATGCCGAGGTGCGCCAGCAGGATGTCGCCCGCGCGGATGTCGCGCAGCGCCTTGCGCAGCAGCGCCTCGTTGCTGGCCTGCGCGGTGGACAGCTCGTCACCCAGAAAGCCCGCAGGCGACCAGCCCACGTGGGTGTAGCCGCAGGCCTGGGCGCTGGCGATCAATTGGGGCGACGTCTTGCCGCCCGGCGCGCGGAACAGCGGCAAGGGCTTTTGCCCGGTGATGGCCTGCAGCCGGTCGGCGGCCTTGGTGATCTCGGCGCAGTATTCGGCCGCCGTCATCGTGAAATCCTGCCCTGCGCGCGGGCCGGCCGAAGGGCGCACCTTGAAGGATGGCTTGGAGGCGGTTCCCAGGTCGGCGCGCCAGTAGGTGTGGTCCCAGGTGTGGGAGGCAAAGGCGTGGCCTTCGGCCGCGCGGGCCCGCCACCAGGGTGCCCAGTGCTCGCCCAGGCTGCCATCGCCCTCCTTGGTGCGCTCCTGCGCCGCAAAGAAGGTCACCCGCACCTGATGGCGCTTGAGCACATCGGCCATCAGCGGGGCCACCTCCATGTGGCCGGTGTCCAGGGTCAGGTAGACGGGTTTGGTGCAGTCGTCGGCGGGGGCTGGCGCGCTGCCTTGCGCCAGGCCTGCAGGCACCGCCAGCAGCCACACCCAGGGCAAGACCGCCCTCGCAGTGCAAGCCACAGCCATGCCAGCAGTCATGCCGCTGTTACCGGGGGGCGTGCTGCAGCGTCCAGACGCCGTGCGGGGACTTGCCCACGGGCACCTGGCGCACCACCTTCTTCGCCTCGGTGTCCACCACCGACAGCTTGCGCGCCCAGCGCGAGCTCACGTAGATGAAGCGGCCGTCGGCCGAGACTTCCATGCAGTCGGGCCCGCCGGGCACGGGGTAGCTGTCCACCACGGCCATGGAGGCCATGTCGATCTTGCTGATGGAGTTGGCCACCCGGTTGCTCACGTAGAGGTGCTTGCCGTCGCCCGCCGCCCGAAAGGCGTGCGCGCCATTGCCGGTCTTGATCTTCCTGATGCTGCGCGGCTCGCGGCCCGAGACGTCGAAAACTTCGACGCTGTCGCCCCCGGTGAGGCCGAGGAAGACATGCTTGTCATCCGGGCTGCCATACACGTCGGCCGGCATGGGGCCGGTCTTGATGCGCCACTTGACCACCTGCGTGGCGATGTCGATGGCCACCAGCTCGTCGCTGTCCTGCATGGACACGTAGACCGTGGTGCTGCGGCTGTCGATCCACATGTGGCTCGGGGTGCGGGCGGTGTTCACGCGTGCGACCAGCGTAGGCTCCTTGCCATCCCAGCGGTAGAAATCCACATGGTTGAGCCGGTTGGCCGCCGTGATCAGCCATTTCATGTCGGGCGTGAAGCGCAGGTGGTAGGGGTCCACGATGCCGCGCACCGTGCGCTGGACCTGCGCCGTGCGCGGGTCCAGGAAGGTCAGCGTGTCACCCAGCGCATTGGCCACGATGAGCGAGCGCTCGTCGGGCGTGAGGTACAGGTGGTGCGGCTCCTTGCCGGTGGGGATGCGCGAGGTCTCCGTCCAGGTCAGTGGATCGATCACACTGACGTTGGCCTCCAGCGAGTTCAGCACAAAAATCGGCGGCACCGCTGCCAATGCAGCACTGCCCCACAGCAACACCAGGCCGGCCAGGGCGGCGCATGCGCGCACGGGGGAAAAAATCTTCACAAACAACCAAGCACTTTCAAGACAGTCCGCAAGTGTAGCGCCGGGAGTAGCGCCCCTCCTTCCCGAAGGCGTAACAACTGCGCATGGGGACCGATTGGATCAAGAAGGCGCCCTCGTCTGGCGCCGCCAAAGGGCTGACAACGCCGCAATAGCCTCGAAAGCGCCGCTCCTCAGGCCGGAGCCGTCGTCAGCGTCTTGAGATCGTCGGCGCTCAGCCAGCGCCATTGCCCGGGTGCCAGATCGGCCGGCAGCGGCATGCTGCCGATCTGCGAGCGGTGCAGGCCCTCCACGCGGTTGCCCACGGCGGCCAGCATGCGCTTGACCTGGTGGTACTTGCCTTCGGTCAAGGTCAGGTCCAGGCGGTGCGTATCCACCACCACGCAGGTCGCAGCGCGCACGGGCTTGGGGTCGTCGTCGAGCACCACGCCAGCCAGCAGCTTGCTGGCCTGGGCCTCGTCCACAGGGTGCTTGGTGGTGACCTGGTAGACCTTGGGCACATGCTTCTTGGGGGAGCTCATGCGGTGGATGAACTGGCCGTCATCGCTGAGCAGCAGCATGCCCGTCGTGTCCTGGTCCAGCCGCCCCACGGCCTGGACGCCCTGTATGGCCGTCTTGCTCGGACGCTGGCGCAGGGGAGACGGCAACAGCGAATAGATGCTGGGATAGGTCGAGGGCTTTTGCGAGCACTCCGTGCCCGCCGGCTTGTGCAGCAGCACATAGGCCTTCTCTTGGTACGGCCAGTCCACGCCCTGCACGCGCAACTGCAGTCCGTCGGCGTCGAAATCGGCCGAGGCCTCGGTGCAGGACACGTACTCCCCCGCCACACCGGAGGTACTCACCTGCACCCAGCCCTGCTGCACCAATCCGGCGCACACGCGCCGGGTTCCAAATCCCTGGGAGTACAGAATGTCTTGCAGCTGCATGGCGATCAAATAGTGTGGGGGACAGGTACAAAGCAAGGCAGACAGACGGTGCCGGCCGGCAATGCCGCAGACACCATTCAACCACTGCAGTGCCGCCAGGTTTGCCTTGCCCAAACGCAAAACCCCCCAGTCCTTTGGAGACTGAGGGGGTTTGGGGCTATAAGAGCCTGA
>NZ_LMIH01000040.1:0-44297 GCF_001428645.1 Acidovorax sp. Root217 | reverse complement strand
CTTTTGGCGACGCAAAAGAAGGTGGGTGCGCCGCCGGGCGCACATCCCGGCCTCCGCCCTCAATCCAGGCACAGTGCAACCACTGCAACCAACTAACCAACCCAAGCAGAAGCACAAAACAAAAACGGCCCACCGAAGTGAGCCGTTCTTGTTGCTGGAAGCAGCGCCACCAGGGCAACGCTGATCCGGACAGGAAAAAGCCAAGAATTACTTCTTGCCCTTGCCCTTGCCCTTGGCATCCGCTGCAGGAGCGGCTTCCACAGGCGTCTCGACAACCACGACCGGGTTGGTCACGGAGACCAGCACGGGATTGTTCTGGCCACCGCGGATCACGGGGGTCACGCCCTTTGGCAGCTTGATGCTCTTGAGGTGCAGCGAAGCACCCTTTTCGAGCGTGGACAGGTCCACGGCGATGAACTCAGGCAGGTCCGAAGGCATGCAGGTCACGTCGAGTTCGTTCACGACGGGGTTCACCAGGCAGTTGTCGACCTTGACAGCCTTGGACTCTTCAGCGCCGCTGTAGTGCAGTGGCACCTTCATGTGCAGCTTGGTCTTGGCATCCACACGCTGGAAGTCGATGTGCAGCACGAGTTGCTTGTAGGGGTGGTATTGCACGTCACGCAGCAGAACCTTGCTGGTGGCGCCGGCCACTTCCATGTCCAGCACGCTGGAGTGGAAGGCTTCCTTCTTGAGGGCGTGCCACAGTGCGTTGTGGTCGATCTCGATCAGTTGGGGTTCGGCAGTACCGCCGTAGACGATGCCAGGCGTCTTGCCCGAATTGCGCAGACGGCGGCTCGCACCCGTACCTTGCTTGGCGCGCTCAAAAGCGACGAAGTTCATAACTAGCTCCTGAAAAGGACAGACCGCGACCAGTCTTGCCCTGTTTTAAAAAGGCCTGCTTTGACCCAGAGGGCAGGCAGGCCACATTGCGTTCCCGAACCAACGGACAAGCCTCCCGAAGGAGGCTTGATGTCAACCATCTTGCAAAGCCGAGGGCCTCTTGCGAGCCCCGGGGCATGTCAGAACAGGTTGTCCTGGTCCGAGAACAGACTCATCACCGACTCGCCCTTGGCAATGCGCTGGATCGTTTCGGCGATCAGCGGGGCCACGGAGAGCTGGCGGATTTTTGCGCATCCCTTGGCGTTGTCGTTCAAGGGAATCGTGTTGGTCACCACCACTTCATCAAGGGCCGAGCCCTTGGCGATGCGTTCGATGGCGGGACCCGAGAAAATGGGGTGCGTGCAGTAGGCGTACACCTTCTTGGCGCCACGCTCCTTGAGCACCTCGGCGGCCTTCACCAGCGTGCCGGCGGTGTCGATCATGTCATCCATGATCACGCAGTTGCGGCCTTCGATCTCGCCGATCACGTGCATGACTTCGGACACGTTGGCCTTGGGGCGGCGCTTGTCGATGATGGCCAGATCGCAGTTGAGCTGTTTGGCCAGCGCACGGGCGCGCACCACGCCGCCGACATCGGGCGAGACCACGATCAGGTCTTCGTAATTCTTCTGGCGCAGGTCGCCCAGCAGCACGGGCGATGCGTAGATGTTGTCCACCGGGATGTCGAAGAAACCCTGGATCTGGTCGGCATGCAGGTCCATGGTCAGCACGCGGGCCACACCCACGGCCTGCAGCATGTTGGCCACCACCTTGGCGGTGATGGGCACGCGCGACGAGCGGGGGCGGCGGTCCTGGCGGGCGTAGCCGAAGTAGGGTATCACGGCGCTGATGCGCTCTGCCGATGCACGCTTGAGCGCATCGACCATGATCAGCAGTTCCATCAGGTTTTCGTTGGTCGGGGCGCAGGTGGACTGCACCACGAACACATCGCGCGCACGCACGTTCTGCTTGATCTCGACGGTCACTTCACCGTCGGAGAACCGGCCCACATCGGCAGCGCCGAGGGTGGTCCCGAGGTGTTGGGCAATTTCAGCTGCCATGCCAGGATTGGCATTGCCGGTGAATACCATGAAGTCGGGTTGATTGCCTTGCATGAGCGTCCCAGCGGTCTGAAAAAAAAGCCCGTACTACGCGAGTAGATATTTGGCAGGGGAAGAAGGATTCGAACCTTCGCATGCCGGAATCAAAATCCGGTGCCTTAACCAGCTTGGCGACTCCCCTACACGGGTCAACTGCTGAAAGCAGCTAACCGAAATTCTCGTCTGATGCCCACCCTGCCAGAGGATGAACCATCAAATTGTCACATGCCTTAATCTGCCAGTCGCCGGGGGCGCCTTGAAGATCCATCGCATGTGGCATTTGTGCAAACACAGCACTTCCTGAGCCTGTCATCCTGGGTCGCATCCCGCGCTGCGAAAGCCACGAAAGGGCTTGCGTAACATCGGGGCACAGTGCCTCGGCAACTGGCTGCAGATCGTTTCGACCGAAGTCAAAGTGTGTTGCAGCAAAGCCTAAGATTGTAGCACAGCCAGAATCACGTTTCAAACTCGACGAAGAAAAAATTGCTTTTGTCTCCAATCCTGCTGCGGGCTTGACGACCGCGAAGCGTGCTTGCGGAAGTTGCTGTGCATTCTCAAGCGGCGTGATTGTCTCACCAATTCCTTCGACAAAAGCGTTCGTGCCGCATAAAAAAAACGGAACGTCTGCGCCAAGGGCCAGGCCGATCTTCTGCAGCGCCTGGCGCGACAGGTTCAGGCCCCACAGCCGGTTCAGGGCCAGCAGCGTGCTGGCTGCGTCCGACGAGCCCCCGCCCATGCCGGCCTGCGCGGGGATGCGCTTGGTGATGCCGATGTGCGCGCCCTCGGTGCAGCCCGTGGCCGCCTGCAGGGCGTGCGCTGCGCGCAGCACCAGGTCCATCTCGGGCAGGGCCGGGCCCAGGTCTTCGCGGCTCAGGGCGCCGCCTGCGCGGCGCTCGAAGTGCAGGGTGTCGCACCAGTCGATGAGCATGAACACCGACTGCAGCAGGTGGTAGCCATCGGCGCGCCGCCCTGTGATGTGCAGAAACAGATTGAGCTTGGCCGGAGCCGGTACGTCGTACAGCGCGTGCATGGAAAAAAGGGGGCAGGGCGCGGCTCAGCGGCTGAAGGCGATGCGCAGCGTGGCTTCGGGTGCGGGGTCGTGGCGCCGGGCCACCAGCCGGCCGCCGGCGCTGCCCGAGAGGTCGGCCTGCCAGCCGGTGGCGGTGGCCTGGTTGCCATTGAGCCACTCGAAGATGGCAGCAACCGGGATGGCCGTGCCGGTGGCCTGGCGCAGCAATTCGTCGAGCGAGGTGGACTCGCGGGTTTCCTGCCCGGTGGTGAGCTGCGCGCGCCCCGCGTCCCACTGCAGCCGCGCCAGCGTGTTGCCCAGCGGGCTGGTGAGCACCAGCTCGCCCTTGTCGGGATTGCCCTGCAGGTCGAACAGCGAGGAGAACGATTGCGATGCCTGGCCTTCCACCTGCAGCGACAGGCGGCCCGACCACGATGCGGTGCCGGACTCGGCCGCCCGGGGCGGCTGGGCGCAGCCTGTGAGCCACAGCGTGCAGGCCAGGGCCAGCCATGCCATCCATTGGCGCAGCGCAAAGGGGTTGCCATTGCCGGCAAGGAGCCGCATCAGGGCTTCGCCCCCAGGCGCTTCAAGGTGTCCTTGAGGCTGTCGTTTTCGGGGTTCAGGCGCAGGCCTTCGCGCCAGATGCCCAGGGCCTTGTCGCGCTCGCCCATGCTCCAGACCACTTCACCCAGGTGGGCGGCGATCTCGGCGTCGGGCCGGGACTTGAACGCGGTTTCGAGCAGGCTGCGCGCCTTGGCCTTGTTGCCCATGCGGAACTCCACCCAGCCTAGGCTGTCGGTGATGAAGGGGTCGCCCGGTGCCAGCTCCAGGGCCTTGGCGATCAATTGCCGGGCCTCGGGCAGGCGCTGGCCGCGCTCGGCCAGCGAATAGCCCAGCGCGTTGTAGGCGTGGTGGTAGTCCGGCTGGCGCGCAATGATCTGGCGCAGCAGTTTTTCCATGGTGTCGAACTGGCCGACCTTCTCGGCCAGCATGGCCTGGTCGTACAGCAGTTCGCCGTCTTCCGGGGCCAGGGCCACGAGCTCGGTCTGAACCTCGTAGGCTTCCTTGAACAGGCGCTGGTCGCGCAGCAGCTGTACTTCGGCCAGCAGCTTCATGCGCTTGTCGTCCTCGGTCACGCCGGGCAGGGCGCGCAGCAACGCGCGGGCCTCGGCGATCTTGCCTTGCTTGGCCAGCAGTGAGGCGCGGCGGCTTTGCGCGCTGAACAGCTCGCTCGAATTCTCGATGCGCGCCAGCCAGCCCTCGGCGCCCGCGAAATCGCCCTTCTTCTCGGCGATCTGCGCGTACAGGAGGTAGGCCTGGTTGAGGCTGCGCTGGCGTGCTTCCCTGTTGATGTCCGGGCCCTCGATGAGCGTCAGGAAGCGTTTGAGCGAGGTTTCGGACAGGTCCAGCCGGTTGTCCTGCAACTGCAGCGTGGCCAGCACCAGCCAGGGCTCGGGCAGGTCCGGCTTGGCGCGGGTCACGGCTTCGAGCTGGACCTTGGCCTCGGCGTACTTCTGCTGGCCGAGCAGTACGCGCGAGTAGGCCATCTGCATCTCAGGCGTGGCCTGCGGCTGGCTGGCGAAATAACGGGCCACCAGCGCTTCCCCTTCGGGCACGCTCTCTTCCTGCAGCTCCATGCCCAGCCGGGCGGGACCTTCGCTGGTGGGGTCCAGGTCCTGGGCGGCACGGGCGCTGGCCAGCGCGCCGGTCTTGTCGCCGGCAGCCAGGCGCACACGCCCGATGGCAATGTGCGCGGCTGCCGCATTGGCTGGCTTGGCCAGCTCGTCTGCCAGGGCCTGCTCGACCACCTTGGCGGCCAGTGGCTTGTCGCTGGCACGGGCGAACATCTGGGGCACGATGCCCAAGATGGCGGGTTTGGCCTGGACGGGGGCCTGGGCCAGTTCCTGGCGCAGCAGTTCCGGGGTTTCGCCGATGCGGTTCAGGGCGATCAGTATCTGCAGCACATAGCGGTTGGCCTCGCGCGAGTCCGGCTGGGCTTCGCGCCAGGCCTTGGCGGCTAACAGTGCGTGGTCGCCCGCGCGTGCCTGCAAGGCCATGTCGGAGGCCCGCTGGTAAAGCTGGGGGTTGTTGGTGCGCCGCGCCGCTTCCAGCATGAGGGCATAGCCTGTGCCTGCCTCGCCGGTGCGGGCATTGATCTCGCCCATGAGGATTTCATAGAACAATTCTGCGTCCAGCGCAGGGTTGCTGCTGGGGGCATCATCGGGCGCCGGCTCGGCCGCCTGTGGCGCCGCAACGCCGGGTTGCTGGGCAAGGCCTGCCGTGGTTACTGCTGCAAGAGCAAGTGTCAGGACGGCATACCGAAAGTAGTTTGAAGGCACCATCGACCCATAATAATCCATGCATGACAACCTGTTTGTGAGGGCTTTGGATGCCTGAGTTGCCCGAAGTGGAAGTAACGCGGCGCAGTTTTGCGCAGGCCATCGCTGGCGCCCAGGTCACCGCCGTGCGCATGGGCAAGCCGCTGCGCTGGCCGTTGGGGGGCGATGGCGGTGCCTTGGTCGGGCGCAGTGTCTCTGGCGTGCGCCGCCGGGGCAAGTACCTGCTGGTGGACCTGGATCAGGGGGTGCTGCTGGTGCACCTGGGCATGTCCGGCAGCCTTCGGTTTGCGCAGGGCCTGCCGCCGCCGGGGCCCCATGACCATTTCGACCTGGTCACCACCCAGGGCACCTTGCGCCTGCACGACCCCCGTCGCTTCGGCGCGGTGGTGCACGCAGCGGGCGAGGCCGACCCGGTGGCGGCCAAGCTGCTCGGCGGCCTCGGCATGGAGCCTCTGTCCGACGATTTCTCCCTGGATGCCTTCAGCCGCGGCATCAAGGCCAGCCGCGTGCCCATCAAGCAGATGCTGCTCGGGGGCAAGGTCGTGGTGGGGGTCGGCAACATCTATGCGTCGGAGGTACTGTTTCTGTCGGGTATTCGCCCGCAGACACCATCGGCACGCATTGGCCCGGCCAGAATGGGACGGCTGCATGCAGCCATACGGCAGGTGCTGGAGCGTGCCGTGGAGTTGGGCGGCAGCACGCTCAAGGATTTTTCCAACGCCGACGGCGCCTATGGCAGCTACCAGGCCCATGCCAACGTGTACGGGCGCGAGGGCGCGCCCTGCAAGGTCTGCGGCACGCCCATCAAGGCGCTTCGCCAGGGCCAGCGCAGCAGCTATTTCTGCCCACGCTGCCAGCGGGCATGACAGGGGCAGGCACCGTGCCGGCCGGTTGCCGCTTGTGCGTAAAAATGGCCCGGCCTGGCCGGGGTGGTACATAAGCACCATCCACAGCTATGGCTGGCGCGCAGTCGATGCTATATTTTGTTTGTTCAGAAACAGTCGTTATCGAACGCCGGGAGCAAAGTGGGACCTTCATTCAACGAGCAGTTTGACCAGCATGGCGCGTGGAGACGTGCGTTCGCTCAGCAGCTCAAGCAGCTGGCCGAGTGGATGTCCTCCCATGAGCTGATGGACGCGTCCGTCCAGGAGCGACTGCAGCGCCTGGAGAGTCAGGTCCGCACCGACAAGGTGATGGTTGCGTTCGTTGCCGAGTTCTCGCGCGGCAAATCCGAGCTGATCAACGCGATCTTCTTCGCCGACTATGGCCGGCGCATCATGCCCGCCAGCGCGGGGCGCACCACCATGTGCCCCACCGAGCTGGGCTACGACGCCGAGTTCGCCCCCAGCCTGCGCCTCTTGCCCATCGAGACACGCCTGCAGATGCACGGCCTGGCCGAATGGCGCATGCGGCCCGATCGCTGGCACGAGATCCCGCTGGATGTAAACGACGCCGACCAGATCGCCAAGGCCCTCGAAAAGGTGGCCGAAGTGCGCCGCGTGAGCCTGGACAACGCCCGCGCGCTGGGTTTCTGGCACGACGATCTGGTGGACGAGAACCCGATCCCCGATGCCAATGGCCTGGTCGAGGTGCCCATGTGGCGCCACGCCATCATCAACATTCCCCATCCGCTGCTCAAGCAGGGGCTGGTGATCCTGGACACCCCGGGCCTGAACGCTGTGGGGGCGGAGCCCGAGCTCACGGTGAACCTGATTCCCCAGGCCCATGCGGTGGTGTTCATCCTGAGCGCCGACACCGGGGTGACCCGCTCGGACCTGTCCATCTGGCGTGAGCACCTGGCCACCTCGGCCGAGAGCATGGACGCCCGCCTGGTCGTGCTCAACAAGATCGATACCCTGTGGGACACGCTCAACTCCGCCGAGCAGATCCAGGCGCAGATGGACCGCCAGCGCAGCACGGCCGCCGAGATGCTGGGCGTGGCGGTGGAGAAGGTGGTGCCCGTTTCCGCGCAGAAGGGCCTGGTCGCCAAGATCACCGCCGACGACCTGCTGCTGGAGACCAGTGGCCTGCCCGTGCTCGAAGAAGTGCTGGCCAAGGGCATCATGGGCCAGCGCCAGGCCATCCTGCGCGCAGCTGTGGCCACGGGCGTGGCCGGCCTGCGCGCCGAGACGGCGCGTGTCATCAACATCCGCCGGCGCGACCTGGACGACCAGATGGCCGAGCTGCGCAGCCTGCGCGGCAAGAATGCCTCGGTCATCGAATCCATGCGCCAGCGCATCGAGCAGGAGCAGCACGAGTTCGACCTCTCCGCCTCCAAGATCCAGGCCGTGCGCGCCGTGCACCTGAAGCTCTTGCGCGATGTGTTCCAGCAACTGGGCTCCAAGGCCCTCAAGGTGGAGCTGGCCGAGCTGGCGCAACTGCTGCAGCAAAAGGGCCTCAAGTTGGGCGTGAAGAAGATCTACGTGCAGACCTTCGACAAGCTGCGCGGCACGCTGGACAAGGCCCAGGCCTCGGGCACCGAGATCCAGGCCATGCTGGGTGGCACCTTCCGCCAGCTCAACGCCGAGTTCGGTTTCTCGCTGCAGGTGCCGCCGCCGCCGCAGCTGGAGCATTTTGCGCACGACCTGTCGCAGATCGAGCAAAGCCACCTGCAGTACCTGGGCCTGGGCAACTCGCTCAAGCTGGCCCAGCCCGAGTTTTCCGAGCGCCTGGTGCGTGCCCTGGCCATGCGCCTGCGCACCGTGTACGAGTCCGCCGCCAACGACCTGGAGCTGTGGAGCAAGTCCGCCACAGCGCAGCTCGACGCGCAACTGCGCGAGCGGCGCCGCAGCTTCGCCCGCCGCATGGAGGCGGTGGACCGCATCCAGCAGGCCGCCAGCGGCTTGGTGGAGCGCATCGCCGAGATCGAGCAGGGCGAGGGTGAACTCATCCAGCTGGAGCATCGCCTGCAGGAGTTGACCTCGCAGCTGATTGCGCCACCGGACGCCGAGCAGGCCGCCGCCGAAGAGTCCCCCGTGGACGTGGCCCTGCCGCTTTGATGCACGCGCGGGCGGGTGGGGTGGCGCAGCGCGTGGTGCGCTGGCAGGCGACGGCCGGGCGCAACCACCTGCCCTGGCAAAACACGCGCGACCCCTACCGGGTGTGGCTGTCCGAGATCATGCTGCAGCAGACCCAGGTAAGCACCGTGCTGGGTTACTACGCCCGCTTCCTGGAAAAATTCCCCGACGTACAGGCCCTGGCCGCTGCACCGCAGGACGAGGTCATGGGCCTGTGGAGCGGCCTCGGTTACTACAGCCGGGCGCGCAACCTGCATGCCTGCGCCCAGGCCGTGGTGGCGCTGCACGGCGGCGCCTTCCCGCGCACGGCCGAGGTGCTTGCCACCCTGCCGGGCATCGGCCGCTCGACGGCCGGGGCGATTGCCTCATTCTGCTTTGCCGAGCGCACGCCCATCCTCGATGCCAACGTGCGCCGTGTGCTCACGCGGGTGCTGGGCTTCGACGCCGACCTGGCCGTGGCCAGGAATGAGCGCCTGCTCTGGGACCAGGCCGAGGCGCTGCTGCCCGTGGACGACCTCGCCAACGCCATGCCGCGCTACACCCAGGGGCTGATGGACCTGGGTGCCTCGCTGTGCAGCCCGCGCGCGCCCGACTGCCCGCCCTGCCCGCTGCTGGACATCTGCGTGGCCGGCCAGGCCGGCGATGCCGAGCGCTACCCGGTGCGCACGCGCAAGCTCAAGCGCCGGGCCGAATCGTGGTGGCTGCTGGTGATGCGCGATGGCGAGGGCCGCGTGTGGCTGGAACGCCGGCCCGATTCGGGTATCTGGGCCGGGCTGTTCTGCCTGCCGGTGTTCGCCGACGAGGCGCACCTGCACGACCACCTGGCGCACCTGCCCGCGCCAGTGGCGCCGGGGCAGACCGAGGCGCTGGGCGGTTTCATGCACGTGCTGACGCACCGTGACCTGCATCTGCACCCCGTGGTGCTCACGGTGCCCGTGGCACGCGATGCGGCCGGGGAGGGCGGCTGGTTCAGCGCCAGCGAGTGGGAAGGGATGGGGCTGCCTGCGCCCATCCGCAAGCTGCTGGGCAATCTCTTCGGCGGCCTGCTGTAGGGCGCGCTCGCTCAGCGCCCGTCGAGTTCGCGGTGGCGTCGCAGGGTGGCCCAGCGCTTGCCAAAGGCCTCGGCCAGGCGCTCCACCAGGTACACCGAGCGGTGCTGCCCACCGGTGCAGCCGATTGCCACGGTGACATAGCTGCGGTGGTTGCGGTCCAGCATCTCCAGCCAGTGGGCCAGGAAGCCCTCGATGTGCCCCTGCATCAGCGACACGTCCGGCTGCGCGCGCAGGAAGTCGGCCACGGGGGCGTCCAGCCCGGTCTGGTCGCGCAGCTCGGGCTCGTAGTGCGGGTTGGGCAGCATGCGCACGTCGAACACGTAGTCCGCATCCACCGGTATGCCACGCTTGAAGGCGAACGACTGGAACACCAGGGTCAGCTGCCCTGGCGCCGTCGCCATCAGCGTCTTTACGTAACTTTGCAGTTGCGAGGAGCGGATGGCGCTGGTGTCGATGACGTGCGCCTCCTCGCGCAGGTCGGCCAGCAGCTCACGCTCAAGCTCGATGATCTGCACCAGCGCGCGCCGGCCCTGCTTGAGGGTGTCCGGAGTCAGCTCGTCGTGCGACAGCGGGTGGCGCCGGCGCGTTTCGGAAAAACGCCGCACCAGCGTGTCGATGGTTGCATCGAGGAACAGCGAGTGCACCACCACGCCCTGCTTGCGCAGCCGGTCGAGCTCCAGCGGCACCAGCGGCAGGGAGGTGGCGCTGCGCACGTCCATCGCGATGGCAACCCGGTTGCCGTGGTGGCGGTGCTCCAGCGCCACGAAGGCCGGCAGCAGCTCGGGCGGCAGGTTGTCCACGCAGTAGTAGCCCGCATCCTCCAGGGCATGCAGTGCCACCGACTTGCCGGAGCCGGACATGCCCGTGATCAGCACAATCTCAAGCGCCATCGGTTGCCTTTTTCGTGTTCTTCCTCTTGGGGCTGCGGGCGGGCGGCGCAACTGGCGCCGGTGGTGGAGCGACATCGAGCATCTCGCGCGCATGGGCCACGGTGGCCTTGCTGGAATCGTCGCCGCCCAGCATGCGGGCCACTTCGGAGATGCGGTCCTTGCCCTGCACGGCCACGACCTCGCTGGCCGTGCCCTTGGCGCCGCTGCGCTTGGATACCACCAGGTGGTGGTCGGCGCGCGCGGCCACCTTGGGCAGGTGGGTCACGGTGAGCACCTGGCGGTCGCGCCCCAGTTGCTGCATGAGCCGGCCCACGGTGTCGGCCACGGCCCCGCCCACGCCCGAGTCCACCTCGTCGAAGATCAGCGTAGGCGCCTCGCCCAGTGCGCTGGTGGTGACCGAGATCGCCAGCGAGATGCGCGACAGTTCACCGCCCGAGGCCACCTTGCCGATGGGCCTGGGGCTTGCGCCCGGGTGGCCCGCCACGAGGAAGGCCACATCGTCCGTGCCATGGGCGGCAGGCTCGGCCAGCTTGCCCAGGGCCACCTCGAACTGGCCGCCGGCCATGCCCAGGCCCTGCATGGCCTGGGTGATGGCGGCCGACAGCCGCGGCGCGCCTTTGGCCCGCGCCAGCGACAAGGCGCGCGCCGCGGCCTGGTAGGCCCGGGCACTGGCGGCCTCGGCCTTTTCCAGCGCCACCAGGTCGGCGGCGGCGTCGAGTTGTTGCAGCTCGGCCTTCCAGCCGTGCAGCAATGCGGGCAGCTCCACTGGGCTGCGCTTGTAGCGCCGCGAGAGCGTCATCCACAGCGACAGGCGCGCATCCACGGCGGCCAGGCGCTCGGGGTCCAGGTCGTTGTGGCGCAGGTAGGCGTGCAGCGAATGCACCACATCGCCGGCCTGCGCCACGGCGGAGTTGAGGATATCGGCGGCGCTGGCGAATTTGGCTTCGAGGTGCTCGTGGTCCTGCAGCAGGTCCTGGGCGCGCGAGAGTCCGTCCAGCGCGCCGCCGCCCTCCGCATCGCCACCCGACAGGGCAGCGATGGCGGCGTTGGCCGCTTCCATCAATGCCGAGGCGTTGGACAGGCGCTTGTGCTGCGCGTCGAGTTCGGGCCATTCGTCATCGCCCGGGGCCAGCTTGTCGACCTCGGCGATCTGCCACTGCAGGCGCTCGCGCTCCTGCTGCAGGGTGGCCTGGGCGGCGCGGGCCTGGGCCAGTGCCTTCTGGTCGGCCCGCCACTGGTTCCAGCGCGCAAGCGTCGCCCGGTCGCTGGTGCCCGAGTAGGCGTCGAGCAGGCCGCGCACCGATTCGGGCCGCGTCAGGCTCTGCCAGGCATGTTGGCCGTGGATGTCGAGCAGCAGCTCGCCGAGCGCGCGCAGTTGCGTAGCGGTGGCGGGCGTGCCGTTGATCCAGCCGCGGCTCTTGCCCTGCGTGTCCACGGTGCGGCGCAGCAGCAGCAGTTCCTCGCCCTCCAGCCCGGCTTCTTCGAGCCAGGGCCTGGCGGCGGGCGGGGTGTCGAATTCGGCACACACGTCGGTGCGGGGGCAGCCTTCGCGCACCAGCGCGGCATCGGCCCGGGCGCCGAGCACCAGTTGCACGGCGTCGATGAGGATGGACTTGCCGGCCCCTGTCTCGCCGGTGAGCACGGTGAAACCACTCTGCAGGTCCAGCTCCAGCGCCTGGACGATGACGAAATCACGCAGCGTGATGCGCCTCAGGGCCATGGTCAGGAGCCCCCTTCGTTCCAGCGCAGCTTCTTGCGCAGGGTGGCAAAGTAGTTCCAGCCCAGCGGGTGCAGAAAGCGCACGCAGTGCTCGGAGCGCTGCACCAGGATGCGGTCGCCGTGCAGCAGCGAGGCCAGTGACTGCATGTCGAAATTGGCGCTCACGTCGCGGCCGCTGACCACCTCGACGGCGATCTCGGTGGCATCCGACAGCACGATGGGCCGGTTGGACAAGGTGTGCGGTGCGATGGGTACCAGCACCCAGCCGGGGATGGACGGGTGCAGCATGGGGCCACCGGCCGACAGTGCGTAGGCCGTGGAGCCCGTGGGCGAGGCGATGATCAGGCCATCGGCCCGCTGGTTGGCTACGAAGCGGCCGCCCACTTCCACGCGCAGCTCCACCATGCCCGAGGTGGCGCCGCGGTTCACCACCACGTCGTTCATGGCCAGCGCCTCGAAGACCACCTGGCCGTCGCGCACCACGCGGGCGTGCATCAGCGGGCGCAGGTCTTCTTCGTACTCGCCCTGCAGCATCGGGGGCAGGGTGGCCTGGTAGGTGTCTAATGGGATATCGGTGATGAAGCCCAGGCGCCCCTGGTTGATGCCGATCAGCGGCGTCCTGTGGCGCGCCAACTGCCTGCCGATGCCCAGCATGGTGCCGTCGCCGCCGACCACCAGGCCCAGATCGCAGCGGGCACCGATGGTGTCCACGTCCATGGCGGGGTAGCCGGACAGGCCGGTGTTGGCAGCGGTCTCGGCCTCCAGCGCCACCTCGCAGCCCTGCCCCGTGAGGAACTGCGCAATGTCCTGCAGGGCCTGGCGCGAACTGTCGGTCATGGAGGAGGCGCCTGTGCCCGATGCCTGCTGGTACTTGCCGATGAGCGCTACATGGCGGAAATTGGAGGTCATCGTCAAATTACATCATTGTTGTAAGAACACGGGGCCTGGGCGGGGCCTTGCGTGCTCCACCATTGGCCGGGAAGGCACCATACGAACGGCCCAGGCCGGACAGGGTGTTTAATGCGAGGAGCCTGTCGGACTTGGAAATCGTCGGCTGCAAATCGGCCGCAGCGGTCCATTTTCCACCGTCTTTTTGCCCCATAGCTTGGCTATGGGGCTGCAAATCCGGCAAAAACTGCCCTCGCTGAGGCCGATTTTCGCTTTCGACGCTCCAAGTCCGACAGGCTCCTAGTGCATCCCATGCGGACTGCTCCGTACAACGATAGACGAAACCCGACAGGGAATCACCCACTTCCCTCATTAAAATCGACCGCATGCTCGATGACCGCGCCAAGTTGTTGCTCAAAGCGCTCGTGGAGCGCTACATAGCCGATGGGCAGCCCGTCGGCTCGCGCACGCTCTCGCGCGCCTCCGGCATGGACCTGTCGCCGGCGACCATCCGCAACGTGATGGCCGACCTCGAAGAGCTGGGCCTGATCGCCAGCCCGCACACCTCAGCGGGGCGCATTCCCACGGCCAAGGGCTACCGCCTGTTCGTGGACACCATGTTGACCGTGCAGCGTGACCCTTTGATTTCACCCCCGCTGGCGCCTGAGCAGCCGCAGAAGGTGATCGCCAACGCCGCCAACCTGCTGTCCAACCTGTCGCAGTTCGTGGGTGTAGTGATGGCGCCACGGCGCACCTCGGTGTTCCGGCACATCGAATTCCTAAGGCTGTCGGAGCGGCGCTTCCTGGTGATCATCGTCTCGCCCGAGGGCGATGTGCAGAACCGCGTGATCTTCACCGACATCGACCACTCCCAGTCGCAGTTGATCGAGGCCGCCAATTTCCTCAACGCCAACTACGCCGGCCTGGCCATGGAGCAGGTGCGCGAGCGCCTCAAATCCGAGGTCGACGCGCTGCGCGGCGAGATCGGCACGCTGATGCAGGCCGCCGTCAACGTGGGCTCCGAAGGCGAGGCGCAGGATGAGGTGGTCATCTCCGGGGAGCGCAACCTGCTGTCGGTCAGCGATTTTTCCAGCGACATGGGCAACCTGCGCCGCGCCTTCGACCTGTTCGAGCAGAAGACGCAGATCCTGCGCCTGATGGATTTTTCCAGCCAGGCCGAGGGCGTGCGCATCTACATCGGTGGCGAAAGCCAGGTCGTGCCCTTCGAGGAACTCTCCATCGTGAGCTCTCCCTACGAGGTGGATGGCAAGGTGGTCGGCACGCTCGGCGTGATCGGCCCCACGCGCATGCCCTACGACCGCATGATCCAGATCGTGGACATCACCTCCAAGCTGGTGTCCAACGCCCTCAGCCACCGCCGCTGAGCGCCTGGATACCCCCTACAATACCGCGTGCCCCATCTTCGGTCAGGTACACGGGGCGTTAGCTCAGTTGGTTAGAGCAGAGGACTCATAATCCTTTGGTCGCGGGTTCAAGTCCCTCACGCCCTACCATATCCCGTTTAGGTTTTCTGCTATTGTTTTCGGAGCGTTTTGTTCCGCAAAACAGGGGCTGTTCCGCAAAACCTGTTTCGACGGCTTCACGTGCCGCCTTGCCTTGTGACGGATGCCGTCGGCCGCCATGGCCGCTGTGGTAAGCCCAACATGGCCTGTGCGGGCTTCGTTCCGGTGTCGCCATCGGCCCCGGCGGCCACCTTGGCGTGGGAAACCCTCATCTGATGTCGGCCTTGCCCTTTTCCATGGCCTGCGCTGGCAAACTATGTCTTGTAGGACTTTGCGCCGATCGGGTGTCCGCATGTAACTTGTGCTCCACGTCACTGCGACGACACCAAGTCATCGATACATTCAAGGACACGCGATGTCACGCTTCTTGCAAGCCTTGGACTGGCCAGGGCGCTGGGGCGTCGCTGCCTGTGCCAGCAGGAGGGTTGGGTCGTCCTGGTCTGCGAGGGGGTGGGTGTGCCGAATGGAGCCTGCCGACACTGCTCAGCCATTTTTATTTTTGGAGTCCATTCGATGCGGTATCTAATTGTTTTGTTTTTAGCTGCAGTGACCACGTTTGCCCAGGCTGCAAACTTCGTTTCGATGCACCAGTCTGCACACAGAATTGCCCTGTCTCTGTCGTCCGGCAGCAGCGGCTATACCTTCGACACCAAGGTCGGCTTCAAGGAGCAATACGCTCCTACCGGCGTGACGGGCTGCGCCATCGGTTTTGGCACGGGCGGCTGCGCTTTCCCTGGCGGTGGCTCCCTCTCCCTGCCTGAATTCACTGGCTTCCAGATGCAGAACCAGGAATTCAAGATCTTCATTCCTGCAGGCACCCGTTCGTTTCTATTCTCGGGCTATGCGGCCCAAGGCACCCAGTCGGCCTTCGTGCTGCGCTACGGCAAGGAGCCGACCCGAGTCGCCGCCCTGAGCGGTAGTGAGTACCAGGCGGCACAGACCGGCGAGCGCATCGACTCCTCGTTCACACGCCTGGTCAATGAAGACGTCGATCATTTCGTCGTGCACGACGGTGGCGGCACCCTGCGCTTCGTGGGCGGCCAGCTCGATGCCAACCGCAGCAGCACCGACCAGGGCAAATGGCTCTACGTGCGCCAGCTGAGCGGCTCCGCGCTCTACGACTACCAGGGTGCCCTGGACGTCGACATGCCCAAGTACGCGGCCGGCTACGCCAAGATCTCCTGGACCACCAGCGCCTTTCCAGACCCCGTTGACGCCGCAAGCCCTGGCGGTGGTGGTGGTACCACCAATCCACCGGTTACCGGCACGACGGTCACCACCTCGGTGCTCTCCACCACCGGCCAGCCCCTCAGGCTGGACATCACGATGACCCAGTCGGCCACTGAGGTCGCTGCCAATCCGCAGATCAGCACCTGGGTTGCTGCACGCATTCCCGCCAACGGCCTTTTCTACACGACGGATGTCTGGTTCTTCCGCAAGGTCGATGGCTGGGCCCAACTGGTGTTGCCGTTCCCTGAGACGGTGGCTTACTCGAGTCTGGGCACCAACGCCACGAGCTTGAAATTCACGCCCTCGCTGGACCTGACGGACACGGACCTGCGCGCCTTCAATGTCGAGGTGTATTTCGGCTACAAGACCAGCACCGGCGCTTTTGTGAGCAAGGGCAAGATCTGGCCCCAGTAAATCGGTCGGCGCAGGCGCGCCGCTCACCTGGTTATGCAAAGGCCCTTCGGGGCCTTTTTGCATGGGACTGCCGAGCAGGGGAGCAGGGCGGCAACGCTCAGTGCAGGCCTGCTGCGTCGCACCGGTGCAAGCGCGGCACTGCAGCAGGGCGCGGCGCAGACCCATGCGGGGCAGCAGGCCAATAAATTTGGCGTTTTTGCCTGAAGGCACCTCCGGGGTGAACTACAATACAGGCAGCAGACGAGTTCTGTGAAAGCCTTCGGATCTTTCTGGTGGCGAACACAGAAAGCAGTGATTTTTTGAAATGTTGAAAAATCCATGCTATAATTTGAAGCTTAGCGGCTGTAGCTCAGTTGGATAGAGTACTTGGCTACGAACCAAGGGGTCGTGGGTTCAATTCCTGCCAGCCGCACCAACAGGTAAGCCCTGATATCGCAAGGTATCAGGGCTTTTTCCTTGGTGGGTCCTGCTCTCATGCCGCATCTGGCCAGATGCCGCCGGGGGGCCTTGGAGGGGCCTCGCTCTTTTCGCACGCACCTCACGCCGTCTTCCTACACGTCACCCGCTCCGGCCGGCGCACCCTGTGGGGCAGAGTTCACTGCAAAGAACTCCGCCTCCCACAGCCATGCCCGCCCACGCCGTCACCTGCCAGTTCCAGCGCGATCCTGGATCCGAGCGCCTCGCCTCCACACCGGTGGAGGCGGATGCGGAAGCTGTACTCTTCAGTTGGACAGACCAGGAGGGCCGGGGCTACGAAGTGTTGCTGCGCGGCGGTGACCGGCTGGTGGCCACGCTCCGGTTCGATGCGCAGGAGCGCGATGTCGCCACCGAGGAACTGCACCTGCAATGCCGGGCACTGGGACTGGTGTGGGAGACAGTGACTTCCGCGTCGGGTGAAGGTGTGTCGGTATCCGAAGAGATGTCCCCCCGGGGAGCTGACCACCATGGCCACTGATCCCAAGGACCGTCCGCAGCACCGCGCGCCCGAGCACCTGCCCAGGCCATTCGTCAGTGCACCGCATCCTTCCCCGCCCCGGCAGCAACGCGGCACGGTGCCATCGCCAGACGGGGCCGGGGCTTTTGCGGGCGAAGTGGAGAACGAAGCCGACGACCCCGTGGGCAAGCCCCCCAGGACCTGAGGGACGCCAAGGCGCGCGGCGGTCCACGCCGCGGCACGGGTAACATGCCGCCATGAGCAAGGCTTTCACCAAGGAATCCGACACGCAGGCCGATGACGACGAAGGGCCTGCGCTGCCCCCCATTCCGGCCGGGTCGCGCAACTACATGACGCCTGCAGGCTATGCCCGTCTGCGCGGCGAACTGCTGGACCTGATCGACAACGAGCGCCCGAAGATCGTCGAGGTGGTGCACTGGGCGGCCAGCAACGGCGACCGCTCGGAAAATGGCGACTACCTCTACGGCAAGAAGCGCCTGCGCGAGATCGACCGGCGCATCCGCTTTCTCACCAAGCGGCTGGAGGTGGCCGAGGTGGTGGACCCACTGGTCCATGCCGGCAGCGACCAGGTGTTCTTCGGCGCCACCGTGACCTATGTGGACCAGGAAGACGCCAAGAGCACCATCACCATCATGGGCATCGACGAGGCTGACAGCGGCCAGGGCCAGGTGAGCTGGGTCTCGCCCGTGGCGCGCGCTCTGCTCAAGAGCCGGGTGGGTGACGAGGTGCCTTTGCCCACGCCGGGCGGCGTGCGTTCGCTAGAGGTGCTGGAGGTGCGCTACGAGCGGCACGATCCGCCACCGCTGCAGGGAACCTCGACCCCCTGACCGCTGTGCCAGCGGCGCTCAGGCCGCTGGGGTAATGCGGCTGGCGCGGATGACCGCCGGGGTGCGCCGCAGGTTGCGCAGGGCCGCTTCGATATGGGCCTGGTCGCGCACGGCGACGATGAAGCGCAGGTCGGTGGTGTCCAGCGCCACTTCGTCGTCCATGTCCACGTGGGTGATGTCTGCCTCGGCACTGGCCAGGTCGGCGGCCACGCGGGCCAGTACACCCTTGCTGTTGGTGATGGTGACGACGATGCCGGTCTCGAACATGCGCACGGGCTCGTCCGCCCAGTCCACGGCGATGAAGCGCTCGCTGTCCTTGTGCTGCAGTCGCTTGGCCACCGCGCAGTGGGTGTTGTGCACCACCAGGCCCTCGCCCCGGCCCAGGTAGCCGACGATGGCGTCGCCCGGCACGGGGCGGCAGCAATGGGCGTACTGAACCGATGCGTTCTCGCTGCCGTCCAGGGTGACGGCGCCCTGCGACAGCCGCTCATGCGAGGTGTAGCGCTCGCGGCTGAGCAGCAGCGCGTCGGGCCGGTGGCCGTGCTCGCTCATCAGCACCATGAGCCGCTTGGCCACGATGCTGGCGATGCGCTTGCCCAGGCCCAGGTCGGTCATGAGCTCGCTGCGCGTGCGGTTGCCCGTGAAGCGCAGCAGCTTGTCCCACATGGGCTGGGTTTCGGCATTCACTGGGGGCAACTGCTCCAGGCCTTCGGAGCGGATGGCCTGGGTCAGCAGCTTCTCGCCCAGGCCCTCGGACTCGGCATGCGCCAGGGTCTTGAGGTAGTGGCGGATCTTGGAGCGCGCGCGCCCCGTGCGCACAAAGCCCAGCCACGCCGGGTTGGGGGTGGAGATGGGGGCGGTGATGATCTCCACCACGTCGCCGTTCTTGAGCTCGGTGCGCAGCGGCACCTGCTCGTTGTTGATCTTGGCGGCCGTGGTGCGGTCGCCCACGTTGCTGTGGATGGCGTAGGCAAAATCCACCACCGTCGCCCCCCGGGGCAGGGCCATGATCTGGCTCTTGGGGGTGAACACGTAGACCGCGTCGGGGAACAGGTCCACCTTCACGTGGTCCCAGAACTCGGCGGCGTCGCGCGTCTCGTTCTGGATGTCGAGCAGCGACTGCAGCCACTTGGTGCCCAGGCGCTCGGCCGAGGTGCCGTCGCCGTCCTGCGCCTTGTACAGCCAGTGCGCGGCCACGCCGGCCTCGGCGATGACATGCATCTCGTCGGTGCGCATCTGGAACTCGATGTTCACGCCCGAAGGGCCCACCAGCGTGGTGTGCAGCGACTGGTAGCCATTGAGCTTGGCAATCGCGATGTGGTCCTTGAACTTGCCTGGCACCGGCTTGTACATCTGGTGCAGCACGCCAAGGGCCGTGTAGCAGTCGGTCACCGTGGGCACGATGACGCGAAATCCGTACATATCCGTCACTTGGGCAAAGCTCAGGTGCTTCTGGTCCATCTTCTGGTAGATGGCGTAGAGCGTTTTTTCGCGGCCGGCCAGGCGCACCTGCATGCCGATGCGCGAAAAGGCGGCGTCCACCTCGGCTTGCACTTTCTGCACCAGGTCGCGGCGGCGGTTGCGCGATTTGTTCACCGCCTTGGCCAGCGTGGCATAGCGCCAGGGGTGCAGGTGGCGGAACGACAGGTCCTGCAGTTCGCGGTAGGTCTGGTTCAGCCCCAGGCGGTGGGCGATGGGGGCGTAGATCTCCAGCGTTTCCGACGAGATGCGGCCCCACTTGCTGCGCGGCATGTCCGACAGCGTGCGCATGTTGTGCGTGCGGTCGGCCAGCTTGATGAGGATGACGCGCACGTCGCGCGCCATGGCCAGCAGCATCTTGCGAAACGACTCGGCCTGGTTTTCTTCGCGGGTGTTGAACTGCAGCTTGTCGAGCTTGGTCAGTCCATCGACCAGCTCGGCCACCGGCGCGCCAAAGCGCTCGATCAGGTCCACCTTGGTGACGCCGCAGTCTTCCATGGCGTCGTGCAGCAGCGCCGCCATCAGGGCCTGGGCGTCGAGCTTCCAGGTGGCGCACTGGGCGGCCACCGCGATGGGGTGGGTGATGTAGGGCTCGCCGCTGTTGCGCAGCTGGCCCAGGTGGGCCTCGTCGGCGAAGCGGTAGGCCTGGCGCACCTGTTCGATGCTATGAGCGTCCAGATAGTCGAGGTTATCGGTGAGCGCGGCAAAGCTGGCGGCCGCGGCGTTGGCCGCTGCCGCAGATGCACTGACTGGCGCGTGGGTGTCGCCAGGCCGGGCATGCGCTGCTGCCGAAGGAGTGTTGAACACCGCGTTCATGCCTTAAATGTAGCGCGGGTGCGCAATACGGGTCGCCGAGGAAAAAAAAAGCACCGCATGAAAGCGGTGCTCTCGGGGGCCGGTGCCCGGAGAAAGATTCAACCAGGAACCTTCTTGAGCATTTCCAGGCCGACCTTGCCTTCGGCGATCTCGCGCAGGGCGGTCACGGCGGGCTTGTTGCGGCTTTCGATGCGCGGGGCATGGCCCTGGCTCAGCATGCGGGCGCGGTAGGTGGCGGCCAGCACGAGCTGGAAGCGGTTGGGGATCTTTTCCAGACAGTCTTCTACGGTGATGCGTGCCATCGGTGGGTACTCCGGGGATTCAGGTGATATTGAGCGACTGGAAGGTGTCAGCACGTGCGCGTCGCTGGGCGGCGTACTTCAGGCGCTGGGCGTGCACGACGGCTTTCAGGTCGAAAAGCGCGCGCTCAAACAACTCATTGATTATAACGAAGTCGAATTTGCTGACCTGTGCCATCTCGGTAGCCGCGTTCCTGAGGCGGACTTCGATGACATCCGGAGAGTCCTCGCCGCGGCGTTCCAGGCGCGAGCGCAGCTCTTCCCAGCTCGGCGGCAGGATGAAGACCAGGAGCGCATTGGCAAACGCCTCCTTGATCTGCAGTGCGCCCTGGAAATCGATTTCCAGGATCACGTCCGAGCCCTGGGCAATGCGCTCCTCGATGGCCTTCTTGGAGGTGCCATAGCGGTTGCCGTGCACATGCGCCCATTCCACGAAGGCATTGCCCTCGACCATGGCGTCGAACTCGGACTGCGAGGCGAAATAATAGTCGCGGCCGTGCTTTTCCTGGCCGCGCGGTGCCCGCGTGGTGTGCGAGATGGACAGGTGGACGTGCGAGTCCAGCTCCAGCAGAGCCTTGACGAGGCTGGATTTGCCGGCGCCGCTGGGGGCTGCCACTACGATGAGATTTCCTGGATAGTCCATTGGTGATGTGCGCCAGGCGCTATCAAAACATGAGTCTTATTCAATATTTTGCACTTGCTCGCGCATCTGCTCGATCAGGACCTTCATGTCCACGCTGATGCGGGTCAGGTCCAGGGCGGCCGATTTGGAGCCCAGGGTATTGGCCTCGCGGTGCAGTTCCTGGATCAGGAAATCGAGGCGCTTGCCGACTTCGCCGCCCTTCTTGAGCAGGCGCTCAATCTCCTCCAGGTGGGAGTCGAGGCGGGTGATCTCCTCAGCCACGTCGATGCGGATGGCGAAGGCGGTGGCCTCGGTCAGGGCGCGGTCGCGGGCGGCCTCGGGCAGGGTGGCGCCATCGGTCAGGGCCATGGCTTCCTTCCAGCGCTCCATGAAGCGCTGGCGCTGCTGCTCCACCAGCAAGGGCACCATGGGCACGGCCTGCTCGGCCAGGGCGCGCAGCTGCTTCAAGCGGTCGAGCAGCATGGCGGCCAGGCGCTTGCCCTCGCGCTCGCGGGCCGACATCAGCGCGGTCAGGGCCTCTTCGGCGAGAGCGGGCACGGCCTCGCTCCAGTCCTCGTTGCCCGAATGGGCGTTGGCGCACAGGCGCAGCGCATCGGCCACGCTCAGGGGCGCGGCGTTGGGCAGCCAGGACTTGACAGAGTCCTGCAGGGAATTGAGGCGCTGCAGCAGGCGGGCAGGGGGGTCCTGCAGGGTGTTGCTGTCTTCGTTCTCCAGCGCGGCGCGCACTTCCACCTTGCCGCGTTTCAAGCGCGCGGTCAGCAGGGCGCGCAGGGCGGGCTCCATGGCGCGCAATTCGTCGGGCAGCCGGAACGACAGGTCCAGGAAGCGGCTGTTGACCGAGCGGATCTCCAGCCCCAGGCGGCGCGCCTGGGTGGCGCGGCCCTCGGTTTCAGCGCCAGCGGCGGATGTGCCGTGCTGCGCGCTGGCGTATCCGGTCATGCTGTAAACTGGCATTGGACTTTTTGATGGTTGCTTGCGATCCGGCGATTATCCGGGTTCCGCCCTACCCCCGAGTCATCTTCGCAAAATATGTCAAAAATCAAACCGGCCCCCTTGCCACCCGATACCGCGATTGGTGGTTACCGTGTGGTGCGTCGGTTGTCGTCCGGTGGTTTCGGTGTGGTCTATCTGGCCCTCGATGCCGAAGGCCAGCAGGTCGCCATCAAGGAATACCTGCCTTCGTCCCTGGCCACGCGCGCCCCGGGCGAGCTGCTGCCCAAGGTGCAGTCCGAAAAGCTCTCGCTCTACCGCCTGGGCCTCAAGAGCTTCTTTGAAGAAGGCCGTGCGCTGGCGCAGATCTCGCATGCCTCGGTGGTGAGCGTGCTCAACTTCTTTCGCGAGAACGAAACCGTCTACATGGTGATGAACTACCTGGAGGGCGCCACCCTGCAGGACTTCATCATCACCGCGCGCGACCTGAAGACGCAGAAGGTGTTCCGTGAGTCCACCATCCGCTCGCTGTTCGACGAGGTGCTGCGCGGGCTGCGCATCGTGCACCAGCACAAGATGCTGCACCTCGATATCAAGCCGGCCAACATCTTCATCACCGACGACAACAAGGCGGTGATGATCGACTTTGGCGCGGCGCGCGAGGTGCTGTCCAAGGAGGGCAACTTCATCCGCCCCATGTACACGCCCGGCTTTGCCGCGCCTGAGATGTACCGGCGCGACTCGTCCATGGGCCCGTGGACCGATATCTACGCCATCGGCGCCTGCATCTATGCCTGCATGCAGGGCTTTCCGCCCAACGAGGCGCCCCAGCGCATCGAAAAGGACCGCCTGTCGCTGGCGCTGACCAAGCTGCGCGGCGTGTACTCCGACAACCTCATCGAGGTGGTCGAGTGGTGCATGGCGCTGGATCCGCTGTCGCGCCCGCAGTCGGTGTTCGCCTTGCAGAAGGAGCTCAGCCGCGAAGGCGAGCGCCGCTACACCAAGCTCACGGTGGCCGAGAAGATGCGCCTGCAGCTCGACACCCTGGTGTCCGACACCAAGAAGAATGTGCAGAAGGTGGGTGAAGCCACCGGTATCGGAGCCAAGCCCAAATGAAAACCACCCACGCAAAGCGGGTTCGGGCGGGATGCATATTTACTAACGATGCATTGGTGCATCCTTGTTTGCGTGGGCCACTATGAAGTTCTCCGTATTCCAGATCAGCCGCCGCGGCGGCCGCGAGAAGAACGAAGACCGCATGGGCTATTGCTACACGCGCGAATCGGGCCTGTTCGTCCTGGCCGACGGCATGGGGGGGCACCCCGAGGGCGAAGTGGCGGCGCAGATCGCGCTGCAGACCATCTCGGCGCTGTTCCAGCGCGAGGCCAAACCCCAGCTCAAGGACGTGCAGGAGTTCCTCTCGGGCGCGCTGCTGGCCGCGCACCACCAGATCCTGCGCTACGCCACCGACAAGGGCATGCTCGACACGCCGCGCACCACACTGGTGGCCGCCGTGCTGCAGGCCGGCACGGCCACCTGGATCCACTGCGGCGATTCGCGCCTGTACATGGTGCGCGACGGCGACCTGCTCACCCGCACCCGCGACCACTCGTACATGGAGCTGCGCAACAACCCGCCGCCGGGGCTTGAGCGCATCAACCGCAACGTGCTGTTCACCTGCCTGGGTTCGCCAACCAAGCCCATCTACGACATCACCGGCCCGGTGTACCTGGAGCAGGGCGACCGCATCCTGCTGTGCTCCGACGGCCTGTGGGGCACGCTCAGCGACGAAGAGATCGCCAAGCAGATGGCCCGCCAGACGGTGTCGCACGCCGTGCCGGAGCTGGTGGAAGAGGCCCTGCGCACCGCCGGTGACAGCAGCGACAACGTGACCGTGGTGGCGCTCGAATGGGAGACCCCCGATGCGTTCGAGTCCACCCAGGGCGTGTCCACCGACAGCATCAGCGACGACGTGTTCGCCTCTACCATCCAGGCGGGTCCGCTCGACGGGCTGGTGGACGACCTGGACGACGCCGCCATCGAACGCTCGATCGCCGAGATCAACGAAGCCATCCGCCGCTCTGCCGCGCGCAAAACCTGAGTTCCATGGGCTGCGGGCGGTGTGCGGCGCCGTGGAGAACGGCTCTTGTGCGGCCGGCCGCTGGCTGACGCACCGACCTGACCCGCAGGCCTGCCCGCGTGCGCAGCGGGCGACTGCCTTCTTTTGACACCGGAAATTCACATGACCACCTACCTTCGCACCGGCGACCGTGCCGCCGACCAACTGCGCCCCGTGCGCATCACGCGCCACTACACCATGCATGCCGAGGGCTCGGTGCTGATCGAGTTCGGCAACACCAAGGTGCTGTGCACCGCCTCGGTGGAAGAGCGCGTGCCCCCGCACAAGCGCGGCAGCGGCGAAGGCTGGGTCACGGCCGAGTACGGCATGCTGCCGCGCGCCACCCACAGCCGCAGCGACCGCGAGGCCGCGCGTGGCAAGCAGAACGGTCGCACGCAGGAGATCCAGCGCCTCATCGGCCGCAGCCTGCGCGCCGTGTTCGATCTGAAGCTGCTGGGCGAGCGCACCATCCAGCTCGACTGCGACGTGATCCAGGCCGACGGCGGCACCCGCACCGCCGCCATCACTGGCGCTTGGGTGGCCGCGCAGGACGCCGTCACCCAGCTGCTGGCCGCCGGCAAGATCACGAAGTCGCCCCTGGTGCAGCCTGTGGCCGCCATCTCGGTGGGCATTGTCGAAGGCACGCCGCTGCTGGACCTGGAGTACGTGGAAGACGTGGGCTGCGACACCGACATGAACGTGGTCATGACCGGTGCGGGACACTATGTGGAAGTGCAGGGCACGGCAGAAGGCGCGGCCTTCACCCGCCAGGAGATGGATGCGCTGCTGGCCCTGGCCGAAAAGGGCATTGCCGAGCTGATCACCCTGCAGCAGCAGGCCCTGCGCGACTGATCCAATTCCCTCCGGGCTGGCCGCCAGTCGGCCCTGACAACAACGATTTTTCACGATGAAACTGGTCCTCGCATCCAACAACCGCGGCAAGCTGGCCGAACTGCAGGCCATGCTGGCACCGCTCTCGGTCGAACTCGTGCGCCAGGGCGACCTGGGCGTGGGCGAGGCCGAGGAGCCGTTTCGCACCTTTGTCGAAAACGCCCTGGCCAAGGCGCGCTTTGCTGCCGCGCACACCGGCCTGCCGGCCCTGGCCGACGATGCCGGCCTGTGTGTGGACGCCTTCGGCGGCCTGCCGGGGGTGGACACGGCCTACTACGCCACCCAGTTCGGCTACGAAAAAGGCGACGACACCAACGTGCGCGCCATCCTGGAGCAGATGCAGGGCATCGACCAGCGCCGCGCCGCCATGGTCAGCACCCTGGTGGCGGTGCGCAGCCCCGAAGACCCCGAACCCCTGATCGCCGTGGGCCGCGTGGTCGGTGAGATCACGCGCGAGCCGCGTGGCAGCAACGGCTTTGGCTTCGATCCCGTGATGTTCATCCCCGAGTTCGGCAAGACCTTTGCCGAGCTGCCCGTGGAAGTGAAGAACGCCCACAGCCACCGCGGCCGATCTGCCCAGCAGATGCTGGCGCTGATGCGCGAGCGCTGGTTCTGAGCACCCCTCCGAATTTCCATGACCCACATCCCCATCGTCCCCGACACCGAGGCGGCCGAGCCCGCCGTGGTGCGTGACATCCAGCACTACATGCGCGCGGGCCTGCTGCAGCTGCAGAGCCTGCCGCCGCTGTCGCTGTACGTGCACCTGCCCTGGTGCATCCGCAAGTGCCCGTACTGCGACTTCAACTCGCACGAGTACCGGGGCGCTGCTGCAGGGGCCGATGCGGGGCACGCCGCGCCCGGCGAGGTGCCCGAGCAGCGCTATATCGACGCCCTGATGGCTGACCTGGAGGCCGCGCTGCCCCTGATCTGGGGCCGCACCGTGCACAGCATCTTCATCGGCGGCGGCACGCCGAGCCTGTTCTCGCCTTCGGCCATCGACCGCTTGGTGGGCGGCATCCGCGCGCGCCTGCGCCTGGAGCCCGATTGCGAGATCACCATGGAGGCCAACCCCGGCACCTTCGAGAAAGACCGCTTCAAGGCCTTTCGCGCTGCGGGCATCACGCGCCTGTCCATCGGCGTGCAGAGCTTCAACGACCGGCACCTGAAAGCCCTGGGCCGCGTGCACGACCGCGCGCAGGCCCTGGCTGCGGTGCAGGAGGCGTCCGAGGCCTTCGATACCTTCAACCTCGACATCATGTATGCCCTGCCGGGGCAGACCCCGGCCGAGCTGGAGGAAGACATGGCCATGGCCTTGTCGCTGAATCCGCCGCACATCTCCATCTACCACCTCACCATCGAGCCCAACACCTACTTCGCCAAGTACCCGCCGGCCATCCCCGAGGACGACCAGGCCTACGCCATGCTCGACCGCATCACCGAGATGACGGGCCAGGCGGGGCTTTCGCGCTACGAGATCTCGGCCTATGCGCGGGCCGGCCACCAGTGCTGGCACAACACCAACTACTGGCAGTTCGGCGACTACCTGGGCATTGGCGCCGGCGCGCACAGCAAGCTCAGCTTTGCCCACCGCGTGGTGCGCCAGGTGCGCTTTCGCGACCCGGGCCGCTACATGGATAACGCCCTGGCCGGCCACGCCGTGGCGCAGGACGAAGAGGTGCGCCGCGCCGACCTGCCGTTCGAGTACATGCTCAACGCCCTGCGCCTGCGCGAGGGCTTTGCGCTCAAGGATTTCACCGAGCGCACCGGCCTGCCCGTCACTGCCATCGCCAAGGCGCTGGACAAGGCCGAGGCCAAGGGCCTGATCGTGCGCGAGCCGGGTGGCCAGGTGCGGCCCACGGAGCGGGGTTTCGACTTCCTGAGCGACCTGCAGGAGCTGTTCCTGGCCGACTGATCAGGCGGTGGGGCTGCTGCCCTGCAGCCGCCACAGCCCGAACAGCGCCGCCAGCGCCACGAGCGAGATGCCGAAGGCCAGCCACAGCGCCGCATGGGGTCCGGCCGAGGTCAGGATGGCGGCGAACACCGGCGGTGCGGCGGCGAACGAGAGGTTCAGCGGCATAGCCAGCCGCGCCGACGCGCGCGCATAGGCCGAGGCCGGAAACACCAGCAGCGGCAGCGTGGCGCGGCTCACGGCGATGACGCCGCCCGCCATGCCGTAGACCAGCGCGAACAGCAGGGCGCCGGTGAAGCTGCTGGTAAGCATCAGCACGATGAAGCTCAGCGGAAACAGCGCCGCTGCAGCCAGGCCCGTGGCAAAGCCCGACCAGCGCCTGCCGCCCAGAAAGTCGAACAGCCGCCCCGCCCACTGGGCAATGCCGATGAAGGCCGCCGCCGCCAGCGCGCTGGCGTGGCTCAGACCCGACGCCTCGAACAGGATGATGATGGTGAGCGCAAAGCCCCAGGTCACGAAGCCATTGGCGGCAAAGCCCACGGCCAGCAGGGCGAAGCGGGGCCGGTCGATGGGGACGGGCTCGGCCGGCACCTGGGTGGCGGTGGTACCCCTGGGCCGGCGCGCCAGCACGGCCCAGTGCAGCGGCAGGCAGACCAGCAGCACCAGCGCGGCAAAGGCCAGCGTCGCCGCGCGCCAGCCCCACTGGGCCTGCAGCAGCCCCGAGAGCGGCCAGAAGAGGGTGGAGGTGAGGCCCCCAGCCAGGATCAGCACACCCAGCGCCCGGCGCGCCTTGTCGCCCGCGATTTCGGTCACCGCGATCTGCGCCGGCGTGCTCAGCATGCCGGCACCGGCCAGGCCTAGCACTGCCCACGCCAGCAGGTAGGACACGGGGCCTTGCGCCAGCCCCACCAGCGCCAGGCCCAGCGCGCCCAGCAGCGAGCCCAGCACCATCACCGGGCGCGCGCCATGGCGCTCGAACATGGCGCCCAGCGGCCACGAGGCCAGGGCCATCACCACCAGCATGGCCGTGGGCCCGGCCATCACCAGTGGCAGGCCCATGCCCAGCTCGGCCGCCATGGCCGGCCCGGTGACCGCCGGCAGCCAGAAGGTGGAGCCCCAGCCGATGAGCTGGGTGAGCGAGAGGGCGGCGACGGCGCGGACGGTGGGGGAGGGTAAATGCATCGGAAAGCGGACGGCGCACAAGAGCAGGCGGGGTGCGAATTGCCCCGTGATGGTACTTGCAGCCGATGCTCCTTCTGCGTCTGCTCCGCCGCGTACGTTCCTGGCCGCGCACCCCGGCCGGCCCGCGCATGGGGATCAGGCGCAGTGCGCCGACAGGATCATTCCTGCAGCATCCAGCCCCAGCAGCAACCGGCCTTCGACTACCACGCCCTTGATGCCCACGCCAGGCTCCAGTGGCCAGGCCCAGGTGGCGCCCGATGCCTGGCGTGCCTGCTCCACGACAAACGGCGTGGCCTGCCAGCCCAGGTAGATCTGGGCTGGCAAGGCATCACAGGTGCGGCGCTGCTGCAGGCGCGTGTCGGCCGCTGCGGGTGCAGTGCCTGTCGGCACCTGCGCAAGGGCGCTGCCGGCCATCAGCAGGGCCAGGGCCAGGCAGGTGGGCAGGGATGCCCTTGCGTCGGCCATGGTGCGCTCAGCCGCAGCGCACTGTGGTGATCTTGCCGCTGGCGTCCGTCACCAGGTTCAGCCGCTCGGCGTTGAACTCCATCGTCACAGGCTGGTTGTCGCGCAGCACGCGGGCCATGGCTGCGCCCGAGGCCACGCGCGCCTGCTCGACCGTGCTGGCCGTGGGCTGCTTGCCCTTGGCACCCTGGGCCGGTGCGGCGTTGCAGGTTCCGCCCCTGGGGCCGGGGCCTACCGAGGGTGTGTCGGCTGCTGGCGGACGCGCGGGCGTGCCGGCGCAGCCCGCCAGCAGGGCCATGCACAGGCCAGCGCAGGCGGTGAGAAGGGTTTGGTGGCAGTGGTGCATGGAGGGTCTCCTCGGATGGACAAAAAGGGGCGCACGGAGCGCGCGTGGCCTTGCCACCATAACGCCTGGCGAGCCCGTCATTTGTGACGTGGCGTAACCACGGCGCCAGCGCCTACAGGGAGACAGGGCATTGCAGGACATTTCCTACACATGTGACATCGGCTATCCGACCCCGGGTTCCCGCCGAAAGTGCGCCAATCTTTCCATAGCCCAGTCTTTTCCCGAACGCGAGGATGGAACCATGCACTTCGATGACCTCTACACCCGGCGCCTTGAACGGATCGGCGAGCCGGACCCCCTGCAAATGGGCCAGCCGATGCGGGCTGCCGCGCAGTCCCAGCAGAGCGAGTACCTCATGGTGGGCAAGGCCGACATGGCCCATGTGCAATGGGAACCCCAGTTCGGGGACACGCTGCATGGCGAATTCCAGGCGATGGGCTGATGGCGTTCAAGAGTACAACCACCATGCTTGCCGCCGCCCACCCCAGCCAACGCACTAACCTGGCACCCAATGACGACGGCAGCCTGCAGGTCAGCCTTATCCTGCACATCGCGCACGACGGCGCGCAAGGCTACCGTGCCCGCATGTTCGACGAGCAGGACCAAGTGGGCAGCCCCACCTACCACTCGCGCATCGAAGAAGCCATCCGCTGGTACGGCGAACATTCGCCTGTCGCGGGCGTGCAGGCCTTTCGCATCTGGTACGGCGGCTGGTGCGCGGGCAGCTTCAGCCTGGCAGACATGGAGCAGGATGCCGAGAGCATCGCCGATCGCCTGCTGGTGCTGGCCCTGGTGGTGCGCTGAACCCCGGCGTCTTTACGGCGTGAGGAAGTAGTACCAGATCCAGGGCGCGTAGACGAGCTCAGGCGCCCATGCCACCGCAATGATGCCGTTGTAGAGCGGGCAGTTGTACCGGTCCGCGTAGTAGCCCGCGAACGGGATGAAGGTGCCAGCTGCCGTGCATCATAGTCCACTGAAACCGAGAAATCGGCTCTGCCAGACCCTCACCCTGCGGGCCGGGGTTGCCGCGGGCGCATCGCGGCGTTGCGGGCTTTGCCAAGTCGGCCAGCCTTGGCCGCAGCCCGCGCCTTGCGCTGCATCCCACTGCCACCCCGGCGCACAGCCGATTTCTCGGTTTCAGTGGACTAAGTATCCGGTCAACTCGATGAAGGCATCGGTGCGCGTCAGGTACCCCAGCGGCTGCGTGCCGACCTGTACCACATTGCCCGTGCTGGTGCTCAACAGATAGGTGTAGAAATAGGTGGGCTCGATCACGAGGGCCCGCGTCGCGCCTTTGCCGGCGGTGCTGGCCGCCGGGCGCTCGATGGACGGCATCGGCACCCGGTCGAGGCTCGGCGCCTCCCCGGACTGCGCCAGGGCGCCATGCGATACCACCAAGGCCATCAGCAGCAAGAGCAGTTTCTTCATGGTGTTCCCCCAGGAATTGACCAGCCATGGTTGCACTCCGCAGGCCATCATGCAAGCCCATATGGCCAGCACTGGCTAAGTTTTCGCTGGGTTCGAAGCTGACAGAAGGCTGTCGGTAAGGCGGCGGTGCTGGTATAAACGCGCTCGGTCACCGGCGCGCTGCGCTGGCATGCCCACAACGACAAAGACCCGAGGAGACACATGAACCCGAGCGCCGCCGCGACCGCTGTCCGCCACTGGCTTGCCAGCCCTGTTCTAAGTGCGGGCGTGCTGCTCGCCGCTACGGTGGGGGCGGCGCAGGCAGCCCCCATCGTGGTCGGCCAGGTGGCGCCGCTGTCGGGCCTCAAGGCCAGCGACGGCCGGGGCTACTCGGCAGGCATGCAGATGTACTTCAACCACGTCAACAAAGCCGGTGGCATCAACGGCAACACCCTGGTGCTGGCGCGCAAGGACGACACCGGCCGCGCCGACCAGACCTTGGCCGCAACGCAGCTGCTGCTGGCCGAGCAGCGCCCGCTGCTGCTGGCGGGCTACATGGGCGCCGGCAACCTGGCGGCACTGCAGAAGTCGGGCCTGCTGGCCAAGGAGAAGATCGCGCTGGTGGGCTACCGCAGCAGCACCTTCCAGCCTGACTCGCCCCTGCTCTACAACGTGCGCGCCGGCCTGCGCGACGAGATCGGCAAGATCGCCGAGCACCTGGCCACCGTGGGCATCACCAAGCTGGGCCTGCTGTACGAGGAGGGGCCCGACGCCCCCGCGCTGCTGGCCAGCGCTGAGGAGGCCGTGAAGAAGAACGGCGGCAGTCTCGTGGCCAAGGGTTCGTACGAGATGGACACCCTGCGCATGGAGAACGCCAACAAGCTGCTGCAGGCGGCCAAGCCCCAGGCCATCATCCTCATCACCAGCGGCGCCGCCGCTTCGGCCTTCATCGAGAAGTACCGGCTGGAAGGCGGCACCGCCCGGCTATTCGCCTCCTCCGACGTGGACCTGGAGCAACTGGCCAAGCGCCTGGCCGAAGAGCACATGCAGGGCATATCGATCGCCCAGGTCACGCCCAACCCGTACCGCGCATCGAGCAAGCTGAGCAAGGAATTCCGCGAGGTGCAGGCCAAGAGCGGCGACCCCGACGTGCCCGTGAGCTACGCCATGATGGAAGGCTACATCGCCGCCAAGGTGATCGCCGAGGCCGCCCGCCGGGCCGGCGCCAAGCCTACGCGCGAAAACCTGGCCGCTGCCTTGGACAGCATCGACAGCCTGGACCTGGGTGGCTACACCGTGGGCTACCGCCCCGGACAGCGCGCGGGTTCGCGCTTCGTGGAGCTGTCCATCGTGAGCGCTACCGGCCGCATCCGGCAATAAGGATCGGCTTCAGCGCAACACGGCGCTGCTGTGGCGCACCAGTGCCTCGTTGCCCTGCCGGTCTGTGGCGATCTGCTGCGCGAAGGTGGCCACTGTGCCGCCCGCGGGCAGCAGGTGCTTGTCCCTCAGCACCGCGGCAAAGCCCCCGGCACCGAGGATGCGGTTGACCGCCTCGTTCAGCCCCTGTACCACGGCGGGCGGGGTGCGCGCGGGGGCGAACAAGCCGAACAGCGAGCTCAGGTTGGCGCGCGGGTAGCCCAGCTCGGCCAGGGTGGGCACCTCGCGCAGCGCCGGCAGGCGCGCGGGCGAGCCCACGGCCAGTGCATGCAGGCGGCCGGCGGCCACATACTCGAGCTGCTGCGCCGCGAGGTTGGACGACAGCACCTCGAACTGGCCCCCCAGCGCGTCGTTGAGCTGCGCACCGCCGCCCTGGTAGGGCACGTGGGTGATGTCGGCCCCGCTGTGCAGGCGCGTCTGCACCAGCACCATGTGCCCGGTAGTGGCCACGCCCGAACTGGCCCAGCGCACGGCGCCGGGCCGCGTGCGCGCCAGGGCGACCATCTCGGTGAACGAGCGCGGGCCCAGGGCCGGCGTGCCCATCACCAGCACCGGCGTGTGCATGATGCCTACGACCGGCATAACCAGGCCGAGCGGATCGCGCAGGCCGCCGGGCACCAAGAGCGGCTGCAGCGTGACCGGCGTGATGGCCGAGAACGCCAGGGTGTGCCCGTCGGGCGCGGCGCGGGCCAGCAGGTCGATGCCCACCGAGCCGCCGGCACCGGCGCGGTTGTCCACCAGCACCGGAACGCCCAGGGCGCGCGCCAGCGGCTGCGCCAGCGCCCGCGCCGTGGCATCGCTTACGCCGCCGGGCGGGTACACCACGATCAGCCGCACCGGGCGGCTGGGCCAGCGCGGTGCGGCTGCTGCATGCACGGCGGGTGCTGCAGCCACCAGGGCCGCGCCGCCCGCAGCCCAGCGCAACAGGTGGCGGCGGGGCAGGGTGGCAGTGGTGGGCAGAAGTGGCTCAGGCCGTCGCAGCAACTTTGGCCCTTCCGGCCGCGATCTTCGTGACCAGCTCGACGAAGGCCCCCGTGGGGCCGTGGCAGTCGCTCTTGCGGTACGCCAGCGTCAATGGCGCGCCCAGCTTCACCGCGCGGGCCAGCGGCCGGTAGACGATGGCGTTGTGGTGCGTGCCCTGCATGGACGAGGGCACCACCGAGATGCCGGCCCCGGCGGCCACCAGGTTCAGGTTGGTCATCATGCGGTCCACCTCAGACACCACGTTGATGGCCACGCCCTCGCGCGTGCACAGCTCCAGCAGGTTGGCATACAGCCCCGGCGCGCCGGGCTTGCGCACGAAGATGAACTTCTCGCCCTGCAGCTCCTTGAGCTGCACGGGCAACTGCTTCTTGCCCACAGGCGCCTGCGCCAGCGGGTGGTCGCGCGGCATGGCAAGCACGGCCGGCTCCTGCAGCAAGGTCTTGAGCACCACGCCCTTGGGCCAGGCCACGGGCACGCGCAGAAAGCCGCAGTGCAGTCGGGACGAGGCCACCGCCTCGGTGATCTCGGCGGCGTTGTTCTCGCTTACCACCAGCTGAATGCCGGGGTAGGTGGCGCGGCACATGCGCAGCGCCTCGGGCGTGAAGTCGTGCGCCGCCGACGAGCTGGTGAAACCGATGGAGAGCATGCCCTGGCTGCCGTCGGCAAAGGCCAGCATGCGCTCCTGCATGGCCGCGCAGTCGCGCAGCAGGCGCGTGGCCTCGGCATAGAAGAGCTGGCCCGCATCGGTCAGCGTCACGCCCTTGGGATGGCGCAGGAACAGCGGCACACCGAGCTCCACCTCCAGCCCCTTGATCTGCTGGCTCAGCGGGGGCTGCTGCATGCCCAGGCGCTCGGCAGCGCGCGTGATGTGCCTGGCATCCGCAACGGCGACAAAGTAGCGCAGGTGCCGAAACTCGATATTCATAACGTATGGACCACAGATTATTCAGGTGTTTGGCATGTGCAGCCTACGCTCCTAGGATACGCCCTGTTCCTTGCAACCGGCCTCGTCGGTTTCCCTGTGGCGGGCTTCGTGCCCGCCTGTGCATTGCGCACAGGAGCACGCTTTTGACACAACAACAACCGGAGACAAAATCCATGCGTTTCACCACCGGCTCGCGCAGCCCGGTCGCTTCGTCGACCCTGTCCGTCCTTTCCACCCTGTCAGCCATCACCCTGCTGTCCGCCTGCGGCGGCAGCGACAGCCCCGCATACCCGCCCGAAGCCAAGCCCGTTGCGGTGGCTTGCCCGGCCGAACTGCCCGCCACCGCCACCTGCCAGGGCGGGCGCGATTCGGCCGGAGCCTACTACCTCATCGCCACGCCCAAGGACTGGGGCGGCAACCTGATCCTGCACGCACACGGCGGGCCCGATCTGGCGGCCCCCACGGCCGAGCGCGCGCAGGAGGACCTGGTGCGCTGGGCCATCATGGTCAAGGCCGGCTACGCCTGGGCGGGCTCCACCTTCCGCCAGGGCGGCGTGGAAGTGCGCGCTGCAGCCGAAGACACCGAGCGCCTGCGCCGCATCTTCAACGAGCATGTGGCGGTGCCCAAGCGCACGGTGCTGCACGGGCAGTCGTGGGGCGCGGGCGTGGCCGCCAAGGCCGCTGAGATGTTCACCGCGCAGACCGTGGGCGCGCAGCCGTACGACGCAGTGCTGCTCACCAGTGGCGTGCTGGCCGGCGGCACGCGCTCGTACGACTTCCGCCTGGACCTGCGCGCCGTCTACCAATACCTGTGCAACAACCACCCCCGGCCCACCGAGGCGAGCTATGCGCTCAACCTCGGCCTGCCCGCCACGCTGACCCTGGCGCGCGACGACTTCAACGCCCGCGCCAACGAATGCCTGGGCCTGGACAAGACCGCCGCCCAGCGCACGCCTGAGCAGCAGCGCAAGGTCGAGACCATCGAGAAAGTCATCAAGATCCCCGCCAGCGCCATCTCGGCCCACCTGAGTTGGGGCACCTACCACTTCCAGGACGTGACCGCCAAGCGCACCGGCGGCGCCAGCCCCTTTGGCAACACCGGCGTGGTCTACAGCGGCTCGGCCGACGACGCCGCCCTCAACGCCGGCGTGCTGCGCTACCGCGCCGACCCGGTGGCCGTGCAGCGCTTTGCCGACGACACCGACCCCAAAGGCACCATCCCCGTGCCCGTGCTCACCACCAAATGGATCAGCGACCCCACGGCCTTCGTCGAGCTGGACGCCTACTTCAAGACCGTGATGGACCGCGGCGGCAGCGGCGACCGCCTGGTGCAGACCTTCGTGACCACCGGCACGCACAGCTACATCAGCGACCCGACCTACCCGGCGCTGGTGACCTCGCTGCTCGACTGGGTGGAGACGCGCACCAAGCCCACACCCGCCAGCGTGGCGCAGCGTTGCACGTCGCTCGAAGCGCGCTTCGGCACGGGCTGCACCTTTGCGCCGGCCTACGTGCCCGGCGCGCTGGAGACGCGGGTGCCGGCGCGCACGCGGCCTTGAAGCTCAGGCCCAAAGGCGCGGTTGTCAGGCAGCCGTAGAGAAGCTGTCAGCCAGCCGCGCCTCCACCACCGCGTTGCGCGACTGCTTGACGCAGCGCTGCTGCTGCTCACCACCATCGCGCAGACATTGCAGCGCATGCGGGCCCACCCAGACCTGAGCGTCCGGCTTGCCGGGGTTGGCCGAGCGCCCTGGCACGGCCGGGCCGAAGGGCATGGCGGGGTTGCACCAGCGCAGCACGGCGTTGCTGTAGTGCTTGCGCACGAAGCGGCCCAGCGTTTTGTAGCGCCGCTCGACTCCCTGGGCGGCCTGCGCGCTGGCGCTGCCCGTGGCCACCGCGATGCGCCCCTCGAAGAGCACACCGTCCGCAAAGATTTCGGAGCGCAGGAACTGCACGGTGGCGTACTCCGATTCGCAATACCAGTCGTTGCAGCCGGCGATGTAGCGGGCTTGCAGCGCTGCTTGGTCATCGGGCGACCAGAGGATGCAGTAGTTGCCGCGGATGGCGTCGAGGTCGCGGAAGGTCTGCGGCGCCGCAGCCTGCCAGCGTGGCCCGTCGATCAGCAGCACCGCAGGGTCGGCCAGGACCTGCGCAGCGAACTCGCGTTCGTCGGCAGGGTGCATCACAAAGCGCAGCTGGCTGTTCATGGGCGGATTATCCGGTGCACGCGCGGGCAATTGCCCGCCCCATGGGCTTCTTCAAACCTCATTTGAAACTGAAAGCGGTTCGCACCGGCTTATCAGCGCGGCACCCGGCTCCTACAGTTTGCCCACCATTAACCCTGGAGGTGGAAACGATGCGAACGGTGAAATCTTTGTCCCTGCCCATGAAGGGCCTGCGCCATGCCGGCATGGCTACAGCCCTGGTGCTGGGGCTGTGCTTGGGTGCGCAGTCGCAGGCCCAGCCGGCGGTGCCCGACTACGGCCCGGCCCTGACCCTGGACATGGCGCGCAAGGCCATGTCGGCCGCCGACGCGCTGGCGCGCGGCAATGGCTGGAATGTGGCCATCGCCATCCTGGACAGCGGCGGCCAGATGGTCATGTACCAGAAGTTCGATAACACCCACCATGCCAGCATCGCCGTGGCGCAGGGCAAGGCCCGCACGGCGCTGGACATGCGCCGCCCCACGCGCGTGCTGGAAGAGGCCGTGGCCTCGGGCGGCGGTGCCCTGGGCCTGCTGTCGGCCCGTGAGCTGACCCTGCTGCAGGGCGGCGTGCCCATCGTCAGCGGCGGCAAGATCGTGGGCAGCATCGGTGTCTCGGGCGTGGCTTCGGCCAACGACGAGAAGGTGGCCTTCGCAGGCGCGGAGGCATTGAAATGATGCGGCAAGCCCTGCTCTCTGGCGCCATGGCCCTCGGCCTTCTGCTGCTGGCCTCGCCAGCCATGGCGGGCCTGGCCGAAGACGCTGCGGCGGCCAGCGTGGACATCTATGCCCGCATGACGGCCAAGGACGCGCCGGGCTTCCTCAGGTACCGGCCCCCGGGCGGGTTCACCGAGTTCACGCCTTCGTCAAAGGAGCTGCAGCGCCTGGAGCTCAAGCCCTTCACGGACCTGTTCTCGTCGGACATGCGCATCAATCTGCGTGCTGAGGACATCAAGGTGCAGCTGATCGGCGATGTCGCCGTGGTCACCGGCACCCGCATCGGCTACGTGGCGGCGCCCAATACCACGCCGGTGGAGGTGCGCTACGCCCTGACCATGATCTGGGCACGTACCAACGGTGCGCTGCAGCTGCAGCACCTTCACTACACGCCACTGGCTGCCAGGTAGTTGGAGGGGAGGACCGCCGGCACGGGCCTGACCGGCCCTTGCATCGCAACAGGCATGCCCCGGGCACCATTAGTGCCCGGGGTATTTTTCTTCGGATCAGCGCGATTGGAAGATGGCGCCATCGGCCTGCAGGGCATACGGCGCAACGCGCGCCTTGTACGCCAGCAGGCTGTCGATGACCTTCTTCGCATCGGCGTCGGCCCTGGCGCTTTCGGCCAGCTCCTGCGCCGTGGCGGTCTTCAGGGCCGCCAGCACCGATGGCGGCAACTGCCTGAGCGCCGTGCCCCGGCCTTCCAGTGCGCGCATGGCCACGGCATTGCGGTCCTGCGCGCGGGCCATGGAGCGCAGCGCGGCGGCCTGGGCCACCTGGCGCAGGATGTGCTGCAGGTCGGCGGGCAGCGCCATGAACTTCGCGCGGTCGATGAAGGCGTGCATCACCACATCGGGCTCGTGCCAGGGCGCGTAGTAGTGCGGCGCGTACTGCGCCAGCGGCAGCGTGGCGTCGATGGCCGGGCCGACCACGTCGGCCGCATCGATCCTGCCCTCGGCAAAGGCCGCGACGATCTGGCCCAGCGGCAGGTTCACCGGCACCGCGCCCACGCGCGCCAGCACCCGCCCCGGAAAGCCCGCGATGCGGATGCGCACGCCCTTCAAGTCCTCGGGCGTCTTCAGCTCCTTGGCGAACCAGCCGCCCATCTGAACGCCGGTGTCGCCCACCGCCAGCGGCAGCACGTTGTGCTGCGCCAGGATGGGCTCGAACAGCGCCTGCCCGCCGCCCTCGGCCAGCCAGGCGTGGTTTTCCAGCGCCGTCAGGCCGAAGGGGATGGCGGTGAAAAAGTCGATGGCCGGCACCTGGGCTGCGTAGTACTGCGCGGTGGTGTGGCCGATCTCGAATCGGCCCTCCTTTACCGCCTGCAGCAGCCCGGCGGGCGCGCCGTGTTTGCCGGGGTCGATGACCTCGATGGCCAGGCGCCCGCCCGATGCGGCGCGCACGCTGTCGGCAAAGTCCACGGCGGTTTCATGCAGCAGCGGCAGCGCGGTGGGCCACGAGGTGCCCATGCGCCAGCGGATGGGGGCGGGCGATGCCGCCTGGGCGTGCACGGCGGGCGCGGCGGCCAGCGATGCAGTGGCCAGCGCGGCAGCCAGTGCGCGGCGCCGGGGCAGGGGGCTGGTGGTGTCGTTCAGCATGGCGCATTCACTCCGCAGTGATCTTCTTGTCGGCCGCCAGGCGGGCCCACTTGGTGATCTCGGTGCCCAGGTAGGCCTGCGCCTCCTCGGGCGTGCCGCCTGCGATCTCGGTGCCCAGCGCGGCGAGCTTTTCGCGCACGTCGGGCGTGGCCAGCACCTTGGCCATGGCGGCGGCCAGCGCGTCGCGCACGGGGCGGGGCAGGGCGGCCGGGCCCATCAGCATGTACCAGGCGCCGATCTCGTAGCCGGGCACGCCGGCCTCGGCCACGGTCGGCACGTCGGGCAGGGTAGCCACGCGGCTGCGCGTGGTCACGGCCAGGGCCCGCAGCTTGCCCGCGCGGATGTGCTGCAGCACCGTGGGCACGGTGTCGAAGTTCACGTCGATCTGGCCCGAGATCAGGTCAGTGAGCGCCGCGCCGCTGCCCTTGTAGGGCACATGCGTCATGCTGGTGCCCGTGGCCAACTGGAACAGCTCGGCCGCGAAGTGCTGCTGCGTGCCCTGGCCCGACGAGGCGTAGTTGACCGCGCCCCTCTTCGCCTTGGCCATGGCGATGAACTCCTGCAGCGTCTTTGCGGGCGACGACGCCGGCACCACCACCACCTGCGGCACGCTGCCGATGAGCACGATGGGCGCGAAGTCCTTGCCCGCCGCATACGGCATTTTGGGCGTGATGGCCGGCACCATGGCGTTGGAGCTCACGTGGCCCAGCAGCAGGGTGTAGCCGTCGGCCTTGGCCTTGGCCACCACGCCGGCGGCGATGGTGCCGCTGGCGCCGGCGCGGTTTTCCACCACCACGGGCTGCTTGAGCAGTTCGGACAGGCGCGGTGCGATCTGCCGCGCGATGAGGTCGGTGCCCCCGCCCGGTGCGAAGCCTACGACCAGGTTCACCGGCCGGGATGGATAGGCCTCCTGCGCGCCGGCCGGCAAGGCCAGGGCAGACAGGCAGGCGGCGGCGGCCACGATGGCGCGGCGGCGGTCGATATTTTTCATGGTCTTGTCTCCTCGCACCGCAGGGCTCAGTGGTATTCGGTCAGGCTGCCGAAACCGGGGAACTGGTCCTTGATGCCCATCTTGCGCAGGGCCGACCAGTAGATGACGGGGCCCGATGCGAACACCGGCTTCTTGAGCCACTTCTCGGCGTCGTTGGCCACGCGGGCATAGGCCAGGTTGGTGCCCAGCTGCAAAATGGCGTCGGGCTTGGCGGCCTCGCAGCGCAGCGTGGCCTCGGCTAGTTGCTCGTAGGTCTGCGAGGCGACGTGGATGATGCTCTTGCACTTGAGCCCCTCGACGTGCACCACCTCGAAGCCGCGCGCGGTGAAGTAGTCGATGGCGTTGGTCTCGATCACCGGGTAGTAGGGCGTGAGCAGCGCGATGCGCTTGGCGCCGCACAGCTTGAAGGCCTGCTCGGCCGACTGCGCGCCCATGGTCACGTCCACGCCCGAGGTCTTCTGCAGGTGCTCCAGCAGTGCAAAGCTGCCTTTCTCGCCGCCCATGTAGCTCTGCGAGGACATGCCCAGCACCAGGTGGTCGATCAGTGCCTCGTTCAGGCGGCGCACCGAGTCGTCGAGGTTGGCCGTCACGTTGCGCATGATGATGGACCAGTCCTCGTCCTGCTGGATCTTCTGGTTGGGCACGTAGTAGCGGTCGACGGCGTTGATCACGCCGCGCGGGCGCATGTCCATCATTTCGTTCTCCACGTTCACGTTCGGGCCGGGCGTCATCACGCCAATCACACCGCGCGGGCCGAGCGCATTCACATAGCGTTGCTCGTCGTGGGTGGAACCGTCGATTTCACGGATACCTTGCTGAAATGCATTCATTTTCTGTCTCCTGGGATTGAATGAGGGGTTGATTGGGGTGTTCATTGGCCGAATGAATGCATTCGAATGTAGGGAGACGGCCTGAGCATGTCAAGCAATTTGAATTCAAAGAGGCAAAATTCATCCTGAAATAGGCGTAATTTCCGCTGATGATGCTAAAAATGAATTCATAATTACCCATGTCCAAAGAATTCGTCCACACCACCCTGCTGGAAGACCTGCGCGAAGTGTTCGTGCGCGGCGAGGTGCCGCCCGGCCAGAAGGTGCCCGAGGCCGCGCTGTGCGAGCGCTTCGGCGTATCGCGCACGCCGTTGCGCGAGGCGCTCAAGGTGCTGGCCGCCGAGGGCCAGGTGGAGCTGCTGCCCAACCGGGGGGCGCGCGTGCGCGAGCTCTCGCTCGACGAGGTGGAGGGCCTGTTCGCGGTGGCCGGCGCGCTGGAGGCCCTGGCGGGCGAGCAGGCCTGCCAGCGCATCACGCAGCCCGAGCTCGACGCCCTGGCCGGCCTGCATGCGCAGATGCGCCAGGCCTATGACCAGCGCGACATGGCGCCGTACTACGCGCTCAACCGGCAGATCCACGAGGCCATCGTGCAGGCCGCGCGCAACCCCGTGCTGGTGTCGCAGTACAGCATCCTGAACGCGCGCATCCGCCGCATACGCTTCGCCTCGCCCATGACGCCCGAGATCTGGGCGCGCGCCATGGCCGAGCACGAAGGCATGCTCAACGCCCTGCAGCGGCGCGACAGCGCGGCCATGGCCAGCATCCTGAAAACCCACCTGCAGCACAAGAGCGAGGCCATCGTGCAGGCCATGCGCGAGGTCCTGGCCGCTGCGCCCGCGCCCCGGCGCGCGCGTGCCGCGGCCGCCTGAGATTGCACGGCGGCGCGCGGGCACCACCACCACACCAGCGGGAGACGACAGGCCATGAAGATCCAGAACGTCGAAGACATCCGCGTGCTGGTGGAGACCGCGCGCGGCGGCTCGCTCACCGCCGCAGCGGCCGTGCTCGGGATCACCCCGGCTGCGGCCAGCGCCATGCTCAAGCGGCTGGAGGCGCAGCTCGACGCGCGCCTGTTCGAGCGTTCCACCCGCGCCATGCGCATCACCCCGCAGGGCCAGACCCTGCTGGACTACGCCACGCGCGCGCTGGAGTTGCTGGAGGAGGGCGAGGCACAGCTGGCCAGCGAAAGCCGCTCGCTGGTGGGCACGGTGCGCGTGGCCGCGCCCTCGGACCTCACGCGCAGCGTGCTGCTGCCCTGGTTCGATGCCTTCGTGGAAAGCCACCCCGGCGTGCGCGTGGCCCTGACGGTGAGCGACCGCGTGCAGGACGTGCTGCGCGACGCGGTGGACATCGCCCTGCGCTACGGCGCGCTCAGCGACTCGGGCCTGGTGGCGCGCCAGCTGCACACCACGCGCCGAGTGCTGTGCGCGGCGCCCGCCTACCTGCAGCGCCACGGCGCGCCGCAAACGCCCGGGGACCTGGCGCAGCACAACTGCCTGACCTTCCACCTGGCAGGCAAGCGCTACGACGCCTGGCGCTTCGAGCAGGCGGGCCACTGGACCGAGGTGCGGGTGGACGGCGACCGCGATGCCAACGACGCGGCCATCGCCCACCAGTGGGCGCTGGCCGGCGCGGGGCTGCTCTACAAGTCCGAACTCGACGTGGTGCATGACCTGGCCTCGGGTGCGCTGGTGCGCCTGCTGGCGGACTGGCATGGCGAGCACTACCCGCTCAACGCCATCCTGCCCAGCAACCGCTTCGTGCCGGCGCGCGTGCGCGCGCTGGTGGACTTTCTGGCCCTGCGCTTTGCCGGGCTGCAGGGCGGTCAGAACCCCGGCGTTCCAGGCGCAAGCGGCCTGAAGCGGTAGACCAGGTACGGGGCCTTGTTCTTGCCCACCTTGTCGGCCTGCAACACGTCGGTCAGCGGCAACTGCGCGGCGCCGGTGTACATGTAGCCATCGCGGTTGTAGGTCACCCCATCGGGCCAGACCATGCCGGGGTCGGTCACCAGCCGCGTGTACTTGCGCGTGCCGGGCGGGATGACGCCCACGGCGCGCTCGCCCACCTCGGTGAGGTACAGGTTGTCCCGGGCGTCGATGGACAGGCCGCCGTTGAAGGGCTTGTCGGCATAGGTCTCGACCTTGGCGCCCAGCTGCTCGGGCGTGAGGCGCGCATCGAGCAGGTCGCGCATGCGGATGCGGTACATCTTGTAGGCGCTCAAGGGCGCGAAGTACAGCCACTCGCCCTTGCGGTCGAGCGCGATGCCGTCCACCCCCACGCCCAGCGCGAAGCTGCCGGCCGTGGGCTGGCCCACGTCCCAGGTGATCGGGTCCTTCACGGGCAGCACGCTCTCGTGGCCCTGCAGCAGGCGGCGGCTCTGGCCGGTCTTGAGGTCGACCACCACCAGCGCGGCCTTGTCGCCAACGCCGTTGGAGTTCTCGCCGATGGCCTCGTCGGCGATCACTATCACCTGGCGCCGCAGGTCGATCACGAAGTCGTTGTGCTGCGACTCGGTCACCGTGGCATCGCCGGTGATGGGGATGACCTTGTGCAGGCGGTTGGTGCGCGTGTTCCAGCCCACGAGCTTGGGCACCAGGCCGGCCGGGCGGCCCGCGGCCTGGTCGGTGGTCTTGGCCGAATCGAGCATCCAAAGGATGCCGCTGGCATCGGTGTGCAGGCCCAGCACCCAGTCCAGGCAGCGGTTGAAGTCGCTCTTCCAACTGCCGTCGGCGTGCTTGCAGCTTTGCCAATCGGTGCTGGGGTAGGGCGTGGTGCTGCGCCGGTCTGCGTTGAGCAGCGCCACCTGCACCTTGGGCCCATAGAGCGGGTGGTAGCCCACGATGAGCCGGCCGTCTGGCATCTGCGTGATGCCGCCGATGTCCGCGGCATCGAGTTGGGCGTGGACTTCGAGGGTGGGCTGGCCCGTGGCACCGGGGGCTGCATTGTGGCCCGCCTGGGCCAGCGCGGTGGTGCCCAGTGTGGCGCAGGCCATGGCAAGCGCAGTGCGGAATAATTGGGTCGGGTGCATTCGATCGGTCTCCTGTCGTTGTTGTGCGTGCGGGATGGAAGTCCATCCCGCACGGCCAGCGTAGAAGCGATCACGGCCAGGATAAAGCGCCCCGGCGCGCTAACAGTTTCGGCGTTCCGTTGAAGAAAGACGCCGCAGGCCGCCTACTTGAAGGTCACGCGCACTGGCACGGCGCCCGGCAACCCGTCGTAGGTGGCCGTGACCGCCAGACCGGCCTTGGGCGGCAGCAGCGCCGAGAACGAGCCCAGGCTCACCAGATCGCCCGGCTGCAGCGTGATGCCCTCCTGCTGCAGCGCGGTGGCCAGCCAGGTGACGGCGTTGAGCGGGTGCTCCAGGATGTCGCTGCCCTTGCCGCCACCCAGGCGCGCACCCGCGCCATCGGTGAGCGAGACATTCATGTCGGCCAGTGCCTTGAGGAAGGCGTAGCGCTCGCCTCGGTAGGCCGGTATGGGCAGCGGCGTGCCGGCAACGCCCAGGCGCGCACCCACGTTGATGGCCGTGACGCCCGCGCCGTTGAGCTGGGGTGGCGCCTGCACCATCAGGTCGGGCAGCTCGATGAAGGGGATCACCTGGTCGATGGCGTCCAGCACCTCTTCGGGCGTCTTCGCATGGTTGATGGCCGCGCTTTTCACGCGTACCAGCATGTCGGCCTCGTACAGCGCGCGGGCGCCGAAAGCCGCCTCCACCGTGGCGCCGCTCTGCAGCACCATGCCGTCATAGAGCTTGCCCCACACCGGCTTGTCGGTGTTGAAGCGCTTTTGCACCGCCGGGTTGGTGAGCCCCGCCTTGTAGCCCACCACCTTGCCCATGCGCTGGGCCAGCAACTGGTTGAGCTTGCCGCGCGTGCAGGCGCCATCGGCGTCCGAGAGGTTCACCGGGTTGGGTGCTGGGGTGCGCGCCACGTAATGCGCGAGCAGCTCGGCGGCCTGCGCATCGGTCAGGCAATCGGCGTGGGCGGTGGTGGCCGTTCCCAGCGCCAGCAGAGCGGCGGCGGTGGTGGCAAGGGCTTGCTTCAAGGGCATGGTGGTGTCTCCTGTCGTTGTGAGTTGTTGTGCTGTCGTTGCGGCGGGGTATGCCCCGCGCTGGCAGCGTAGACGGTAAATGCCGCGCCGCCAAGCCTTGCCCGGCGCCAAGAGTTTCGGCGCGGTGTTGAAAGTGGCCGGGCTGCCCGCGCCGTGATTTTCAAATCCGGTTTGAGGGGGCGGATTCAAAACTGAAGTGCAACACCTGCCACCCTGTAAGGTCCGCAGATGCACAACCCC
>NZ_LMIH01000039.1:0-30609 GCF_001428645.1 Acidovorax sp. Root217 | reverse complement strand
TTTAAGTTCCGTCAAACTTTTTGGAAGTTTTTGAAGCCGCTTGGCGTCTTCATCTACCTCCAGCACCTCGAAGCTCTCACCGCCTTTCGGCGACCAACTCTTTTCAGCGCAGCCTTTGATTGTATACCGAGTTTTTGCTCGCTTTTCTCAAAGACCCCAACTTTTTGCAAAGTTCGCTTCGGTCTACCCAAACCGCTGAAAGCACTACCTGGGCAGTACCTTCAACCGACCGACTCCTGAAGAACAGAGGTCTTGGTAGCGAAGCCCTCGACTATAGCACTACTTTTGAGGGGTGGCAGGGAAAACCCGATGAATTTGCGCTTTGCCTGTTTCACCCTGCCGCTCGCCATGGATCCACCAAGAAAAAAAGAGGGCTTGCGCCCTCTTCTTGCTTGCCAGGTTCTGGCCCGACGCGCGTCACACGCGCCACTTCTCCAGCAGCTTGGCGGGGCTCAGGCTGTCATAGCCTTCGAAGGGCTGGTGAATCCAGGGGTTGGTCGGCAGGAATTCCACCGAGTAGTCGGGGGTAAAGGTGGACATGGCCTTGGTCCAGATGACGGCACTGCGCAGCTCGGTAATAGGTGCGTAGTTGGTCTTGAGCATGTCGATCACGGCATGCAGGGTGTGGCCCGAATCGGCCAGGTCGTCCACCAGCAGCACTTTGCCGGCGATCTCGCCCTTGGGGGTGGTGATGAAACGGGCGATGTCGAGGTGGCCCTGCACCGTACCGGCTTCGGCGCGGTAGGAGCTGGTGGACATGATGGCCAGGGGCTTGTCGAAGATGCGGCTGAGAATGTCGCCGGGGCGCAGGCCACCGCGTGCCAGGCACAGAATGGTGTCGAACTCCCAGTTCGACTGGTGCACCTTGAGCGCCAGCTTTTCGATCAGGCTGTGGTACTCGTCATAACTGACATACAGGTGTTTGCCGTCTTCGGTCAACATGGGCGGGGCTCCTGGGGTGATGGCTTGTAGACAAGAGGATCACACGGCAGCAGCGCCAGAGCAACCCCTCATCGCGATATAGAGGGAATACGAAAATGCGTTCTACCGTGCAGCCCACGGGCTGCGCGGCACCACTGCCCTGGCCTCGCATCGGCCAGGGCAGCGGCAAGGGGGATCAGTCGGCCACGTAGGGGTGGCGCATCATGATGGTGTGGTCGCGGTCCGGGCTGGTGGAAATGACGTCGACCGGTACACCGGTCACTTCAGCAATGCGCTCCAGGTAGCGGCGGGCTGCTTCGGGCAGCTTGGCGTATTCGGTCACGCCCACGGTGGTGTCGCTCCAGCCGGGCAGGGTTTCGTAGATGGGCGTGCAGCGTGCGATGTCTTCCGCGCCCATGGGCAGCAGGTCGATCTTCTCGCCGTCGAGTTCGTAGCCGGTGCACAACAGCAACTCGGTCAGGCCGTCGAGCACGTCGAGCTTGGTGATGCACAGACCGGACAGGCCATTGACCTGGGCACTGCGCTTGAGCAGCGCGGCATCGAACCAGCCGCAGCGGCGGCTGCGGCCCGTGGTTACGCCTTTTTCGGCGCCGATAGTGCTCATGTGGTAGCCGGGCGTGCCAGGCACTTCCCAATCGAGCTCGGTGGGGAACGGGCCACCACCCACGCGGGTGCAGTAGGCCTTGGTAATGCCCAGGATGTAGTGCAGCATGCCGGGGCCCACGCCCGAGCCGGCGGCGGCGTTGCCGGCAACGCAGTTGCTGGAGGTCACATACGGGTAGGTGCCGTGGTCCACGTCGAGCAGCGTGCCCTGCGCGCCTTCGAACAGCAGGTTGGCGCCGGCCTTGTTGGCTTCGTTGAGCTCACGCGAGACGTCGGCCATCATGGGCTTGAGCAGCTCGGCGTGGCGCATGGCTTCGGCGTACACCACGTCGAATTGCACCTTGCCGTCCTGGATATAGGGCTTCAGGGCGTCACCGAAAACGAATTGGGCCGAGCCCAGGTAAGTGGTGAGCACGTGGTTGTGCAGGTCCAGCAGCTCGCGCAACTTGGCGGCGAAGCGCTCGGGGTACTTCAGGTCCTGCACGCGCAGCGCGCGGCGGGCGATCTTGTCTTCGTAGGCGGGGCCAATGCCGCGACCGGTGGTGCCGATCTTCTCGGTGCCGCCCTGCTCGCGCGCGGCTTCACGCGCCACGTCGATGGCAGCGTGAAAGGGCAGGATCAGCGGGCAGGCCTCGCTGATGCGCAGGCGCGAGCGCACTTCCACACCGGCCTTCTCCAGGCCTTCGATTTCCTCGAAGAGCTTGGCGGCCGACAGCACCACGCCGTTACCGATGTAGCACTTGACACCGGGGCGCATGATGCCGCTAGGGATCAGGTGCAGTGCGGTCTTCACACCGTTGATGACCAGCGTATGGCCGGCATTGTGGCCACCCTGGAACCGGACAACGCCTTGCGCGCTCTCGGTGAGCCAGTCGACCAGCTTGCCCTTGCCTTCGTCACCCCATTGGGTTCCGACCACCACTACGTTGCGACCTTTGGTTGCTTTCATCTCAGACCCAATTTTCAATTGCAATTAACTCAAACAGCCTGCACGACCCACTGGCCCGCAATCTGCACCAGCTCTCGGTCACAGTGGAACTCATCGACTTCGCTCCCATGCCCAGGCAGAACACATACCACCGTCTCGCCTTGGCGGCGCAGCTCGGCAATGGCGGCGTTCACGTCGCTCGCCTCGCCCCAGGGCGCGCGGATGGCGGCCTTGAGGGCGCGCGGGGACACCACGCTCACCAGTTGCTTGATGTCCAGGCTGAAGCCGGCCGCAGGCCGGTTGCGGCCGAACACGGCACCCACTTCGTCATAGCGGCCGCCACGCACCAGCGCATCGCTGGCACCCTTGCCATAGATGGCAAAGCGGGTGCCGCTGTAGTACGCATAGCCACGCAGGTCGGCCAGGTCGAAGGTGACCACGGCGCCGTCCAACCGCGAGGCCAGCCAGCGCAGGTGCGACAGCACTTCAGCCACGCCGGCGATGTGCTTCAAGGCCTTGTCGGCCTCGGCCAGTACGGACTCGTCACCATACAGCTGCAGCAGCGCCAGCAGCCCCTGGCGCGATGCCGCAGGGAAATCACGGGTCAGCGTTGCCAGTTCGCTCGCGTCCTTGGCCGCTAGGGCGGCATGGATGCGGCTGAGCAACGGCGCATCCACCGCCACACCGGCCAGCAGGCTGCGCACGATGCGCACGTCGGCCAGGTCGATGGTGGTGTCGCGCACCTCGGCCACGCGCAGGCATTCACGCGCCAGCTGCAGGGCTTCGAGGTCGGCCTCCAGCCCGGCATGGCCATAGATCTCGGCGCCAAATTGCAGCGGCTCGCGCGTGGCATGGGGGCGGTCGGGGCGGGTGTGCAGCACGGGGCCGCAGTAGCACAGCCGTGTCACACCCTTGCGGTTGAGCAGGTGGGCATCAATGCGCGCCACCTGGGGCGTGGTGTCCGCACGCAGCCCCATGGAGCGGCCCGACAACTGGTCCACCAGCTTGAAGGTCTGGAGGTCCAGCGCTTCGCCGGTACCGGTCAGCAGGGATTCCAGGTGTTCCAGCAGCGGCGGCATGACCAGCTCATAGCCATAGCAGCGCGCCGTGTCGAGCAGCCCGCGACGCAATTCTTCGATGTGCCGCGCTTCGGACGGCAAGACATCGGCAATGTGATCCGGCAGGACCCAAGCAGACATGAGAAAAGGGGAGGCTGTTAAAACCGTGATTCTACCGGCACCGGCCAAGGCCCCTCCAACGGGGACCGACCAACAAGGCCATCAAGCGCGCGAAACACATGGAGTCACCCCGTCCCTCAGGAGGTAGCGCGGCCCAAAAAAAAACGGCAGCCCTGCAATGCAGAGGCTGCCGCTGTGCGCCTGGCGCCGCTTTTTTACTTGCGCGGGGCTGCAGGCTGCGCCGCAGAAGCAGTGCCGCCGCGGAAGGCCTTGAAGAACTCCGACGACGAGGGATCCACCACCATCACGTCGCTCTTCTTGTTGAAGCTCGATTTGTAGGCTTCAAGGCTGCGGTAGAACTGCGCAAACTGCGGGTCGCGGCCAAAGGCCTCGGCGTAGATGCGAGCGGCTTCGGCATCGCCCTCGCCCTTGATCTTCTGGGCATCGCGGTAGGCGTTGGCAATGGCGATCTCGCGCTGGCGATCGGCATCGGCGCGGATTTTTTCGCCTTCGGCCGCACCGGTAGAGCGCAGTTCGTTGGCCACGCGCTTGCGCTCGGCCTCCATGCGGCGGTAGACCGACTCGGTGATGGCCTCCACATAGTCAACGCGCGTGATGCGCACGTCCACCACGTCCACGCCCCAGGGCTTGGCGCCGCGCACGGTTTCCAGCACCTCACGCTTCACATCGGCCATCAGCGCTTCGCGCTTGAGCGAGAGCAGCTCCTTCACGGTGCGCTTGTTGATCTCTTCCTGGAAGGCATTGCGTACCACGCGGTTGAGCTGCATGGCACCGGCGCTTTCATCCAGACCGACGTTGCGGATGTACTGGGTGGGCTCGGAGATGCGCCAGCGCACATACCAGTCGATCACCACGCGCTGCTTTTCTGCCGTGAGCATGGGTTCCGTATCGGGGCTGTCCAGCGTGAGCAGACGCTTGTCGATGTAGGTCACGTTCTGGAACGGCGGCGGCAGCTTGAAGTTCAGGCCCGGCTCGGTGATCACTTCCTTGATCTGCCCGAGCGCGTAGAGCACGCCGAACTGGCGCTGGTCCACGACGAAGAGCATGGAGCTCATGAGTGCAAGCACCACCAGGAGGGTGGATGCGATAAATCCGACTCTGTTCACGAGCTGCTCCTAGCGGGATTCACGTTCGCGTGTGCGACTGCTGTCACGCGCTCGGGGGTCATTCGAAAAAGGGATCGCAGGCGCAGCCGGGACCACCGTGGTGGCCGCAGCGCTGGCGGGCGGCGCATCCAGGGCGCCTGGCGTGCCGGTGGCCACGCTCTGCATGATCTTGTCCAGCGGCAGGTACAGCAGGTTGGAGCCCTGGCGCGAATCCACCAGCACCTTGGTCACGTTGCCGTAGATCTGCTGCATGCTCTCGATGTACATGCGGTCGCGGGTGACCTGGGGCGCCTTCTGGTACTCGGCCAACACCGACGAGAAGCGCTGCGCATCGCCCTGTGCCTGGGCCACGATGCGGGCCTTGTAGGCAGCCGCCTCTTCATTGAGGCGCGATGCGGAACCCACGGCACGCGGGATCACGTCGTTGGCATAGGCCTGGGCATCGTTCTTGGCGCGTTCGCGCTCCTGGCCGGCCTTGAGCACGTCATCGAAGGAGGCCTGCACCTGCTCGGGTGGGCGCACACCGCCCTGCTGCAGGTTGATGCCCACCACTTCGACACCCACCTTGTAGCGGTCCAGGATGGTCTGCATCAGCGTGCGCACGCGCGGCGCGATCTGGTCGCGCTCTTCGGCCAGTGCCGTGTCCATGCGCATCTTGCCCACCACTTCACGCACGGCCGTTTCAGCAGCCTGGATCACGGCATCCGAGGGATTCTTGCTTTCGAACAGCCAGGCGCGCGCATCGCTCAGGCGGTACTGCACGGCGAACTTGATCTCGACGATGTTCTCGTCTTCGGTGAGCATGGCCGACTCACGCAGGCCCGTGCTCTTGATGATGTTGTCGCGGCCCACGTCGGCCGAACGGATCTGCGTCACGAACACCAGTTCATGGCGCTCGATCGGGTACGGCAGGCGCCAGTTGAAACCCGCACCCACCGTGCTCTTGTACTTGCCGAACTGGGTGATCACGGCCTGCTGGCCTTCCTGCACGATGAAGAAGCCCGTGCCCATCCAGATCACGAAGATGATGCCGGCGATCAGGCCCACGCCCACGCCCGCGCTCTTCATGTCGGGAGGCTGGAAGCCGCCGTTGCCGGCGCCCCCGGTACCGCGTCCACCACCGCCACCCTTGCCGCCAAACAGGCCGCCGAGCTTGCGGTTGAGGTCACGCCACAGTTCGTCCAGGTCCGGCGGCTGGCCATTGCCCTGGCCCTTGTTGTTCTCGCGCCCGCGGTTGCCTGCGGGGGGCTGCGCCGGCGGGCGCTCGTCCGGGCGAGCGCCTTCATCCGGCTTGTCTTCACCACGGCCCCAGCGGGGATCGTTCAGATTGAACATGCCCCGGATACGTTCTGGCAGCGAAGCCCAGCGTAGGGTGCGATTTTGGAAATTCATGCGCAAAGTCTCTGGTTCTCTGGTGGCATCGATCAAAACGGCATTGTGCCCAATCACTCCTCTTGGGCCGGCAATGGGGCAGCATCAGCTGGGGTCATGTCCTCCTGCGCCGCCAGCACCCGTGCGGACAGCACACGGCGAAGGGAGTCCAGGCCCTGGCCGGAGCGTGCGCTCACGAACAGGCGGGGCACCATCTGCCCCTCCACTTCGTACTGGTCTTCCAGCAGCGCGGGCTGCTGTTCGGCGTCGAGCGCATCGAGCTTGTTGAACACCAGCAGCTGCGGAATGTCGGCCGCGCCAATCTCGTGCAGCACGCGCTGCACCTGGTCCATCTGCTCGGGAAAGTTGAGGTTGGAGGCATCCACCACATGCAGCAGCAGATCGGCATCCACCGCCTCCTGCAGCGTGGCCTGGAAGGCATCGACCAGGCCGTGTGGCAGGTCGCGGATGAAGCCAACCGTGTCGGACAGCGACACCGAACGCCCCGCATCGCCCAGGTAGAGCTGGCGCGTGGTGGTATCGAGCGTGGCAAACAGCTGGTCGGCCGCGTACGCGCGGGCCTTGACCAGCGCATTGAACAGCGTGGACTTGCCGGCGTTGGTATAGCCCACCAGCGAGATGGTGAAGGTGTCGCGCCGGTCGCGCTGGCGGCGCTGGGTCGAGCGCTGGCGCTTGACCTTGACGAGCCGCTCGCGCGTGCGCTTGATGGCCTCGCCGATCATGCGGCGGTCGAGCTCGATCTGCTTTTCGCCCGGACCGCCGCGCGCACCGATGCCGCCGGTCTGGCGCTCCAGGTGCGACCAGCGGCGCACAAGGCGCGTGCTCAGGTACTGCAGCCGGGCCAGTTCCACCTGCAACTTGCCCTCATGGCTGCGGGCCCGCTGCGCAAAGATTTCGAGGATCAGGAAGGTGCGGTCAGAGACCGGCAGCTCCAGGTTGCGCTCCAGGTTGCGCTGCTGCGCAGGGCTGAGCGACTGGTCGAACAGCACCTCCACCGCACCGTGCATCTGGGCCAGGGTGCGGATTTCATCGGCCTTGCCGCTGCCCACGAACAGGGCGGCATCGGGTGCCTTGCGCTTGCAGGTCAGGCGCGCCACGGGGTTGAGCCCCGCAGTTTGCGCAAGCAAACCCAGTTCTTCGAGCTCGCCATCGAAATGGGGAAGACCGAAATCCACCCCCACCAGCAACACCGAGGCACCACCCGCGTCAGAAGATGCGGGGGTACTCAAAGCGGATGGCCTCCGCCCATGACCATCTGACCCAGAATTGAATGCTGAACTGGATGCCGCAACTCAGGTGCCGGCGCCGTCTGCATCAGGGGTTTCGGCCGTCGAGAAATTGACTGCACGACCGGGCACGATGGTGGAGATCGCATGCTTGTAGACCATCTGCGTCACGGTATTGCGCAGCAACACCACATACTGGTCGAACGATTCGATTTGCCCTTGCAGCTTGATACCGTTCACCAGGTAGATGGAAACAGGTACATGCTCCCTACGCAGTGCGTTAAGGAAAGGATCTTGCAAAAGTTGGCCTTTATTGCTCACGATATTCTCCGTGTTCAAAGATGTTGTTGTAAACCACCACCTTACCACAGCAAAGTGGGACTTTTGCCGCCTGGTGACATGGCCTTTCGCCAACCCGGCCTTTCTGCACGCCGAACCGAGGTTCTCACCAGGGAATACCGGGGGTGAATATGCGGCGACAGAAACAGATAGTTACTTCTGCGCGCCATTCACCAAACCAGGGCGTTGCAATAACCATGCTGCAATGCAGCATATGCCATGGCCAAGAAGGAGCCGTGCGGCAGCCCTCCCCCCGGGGTCAGCCCTCGTCCTTGTCCGCGTAGGGGTTGTGCGAGGTCTTGACCTCGATGCGCAGCGGCGTGCCCACCAGGTCGAATTCCTTGCGAAAGCGCCCTTCCAGGAAGCGCTTGTAGGCCTCGGTCACATGCTCCAGCGAGTTGCCGTGGATCACGATCACCGGCGGGTTCATGCCGCCCTGGTGCGCGTAGCGCAGCTTGGGGCGGAACATGCCCGCGCGCTTGGGCGCCTGGAACTGCACCGCCTCCAGCAGCAGGCGGGTGAGTACCGGGGTGGACATCTTGCAGGTGGCCGCCTTGTGCGCCTGCACGATGGAGGTCCACAGCGGGCCCAGGCCCTGGCGCTTCTTGGCCGAGATGAAGTGCATCGAGGCGAACTTCAGGAACGACAGGCGGGTTTCGATGGAGCGCTCCAGCAGCGTGCGCTGGTATTCATCCACGGCATCCCACTTGTTCACGGCCAGCACCACGGCGCGGCCGCTCTCCAGAATGTAGCCGGCAATGTGCGCGTCCTGGTCGGTCACGCCCTGCGTGGCATCGAGCAGCAGCAGCACCACGTTGGCCGACTCGATGGCCTGCAGCGTCTTGACCACCGAGAACTTCTCGATCGCCTCGAAGACCTTGCCCTTGCGGCGCAGGCCTGCCGTGTCCACCAGCTCGAAGCGCTGGCCGTTGCGCTCGAAAGGCACGGTGATCGCATCGCGCGTGGTGCCCGGCATGTCGAACGCGACCAGGCGCTCTTCGCCCAGCCAGGTGTTGATCAAGGTGGACTTGCCCACATTGGGGCGGCCCGCCACGGCAAGCTTGATGACGCTCTTGTCGCCTGCGGCATCGGCCTCGTCAGGGTCGGGCAGGTTCAGCGGCTCCAGCGCAATCTCCACCAGGCCCCTGATGCCCTGGCCATGCGCAGCCGACACCGGGAACACTTCGCCCAGACCCAGTTCATAGAACTCGGCCAGCTGCACGCCCTCGACCATGCCTTCGGCCTTGTTGGCCACCAGCACGCAGGGCTTGGACAGCCGGCGCAGGTAGTTGGCGATGTCATGGTCCTGCGCCGAGACACCGGCGCGCGCATCCACGACGAAGACGACCACGTCGGCCTCGGCCACGGCCTGCTGCGTCTGCTTGGCCATCTCGCGGTAGATGCCGGTGGATGCATCGGGCTCGAAGCCCCCGGTATCGATGACGATGTACTCGTGCTTGCCCTGCTTGCCATTGCCGTAGTGGCGGTCACGCGTGAGCCCGGCGAAGTCCGCCACGATCGCGTCGCGGGTCTTCGTCAGGCGGTTGAACAGCGTGGATTTACCGACATTCGGCCGCCCCACGAGGGCGATAACTGGCTTCATTGAATACGACCTATCAGTTTTCCATTGCGCTATGCGCTATCCGCAACCCATGAGCCGCACGCTGCCAAAGCCAGCGGACGCCATGGAACGGGCTTGGCCCGGCCATTGGCGTCGTCCCCTTTGAGGGGGAAGGCGCGAAGCGACTCAGGGGGTGCTTCATCTCATTCCGGGCGGAAGCCGAATACTCCGCCATTGCGGGTGACCACCACCAGGGTGTCTGCCGCAGCCACCGGCGCTGCGGCAATGCCGGAGCCGTCGGTGGTCATGCGATTGAGGGGCGCGCCATCGGTGCGCGAGAGCAGGTGCACCAGGCCCGTGTCGTCGCCCACCACCACCGAGCGGCCCAGCAGCAGCGGCGTGGTCAGCTTGCGGTGCTTGAGGCGGTCCGAGCCCCACAGGCGCGTGCCGTCATTGCGGTTCCAGGCCACCAGCGAGCCATTGCTCTCGGTGCCGAAGATCGCATCCTTGTCACCGTCGATGCCCTCGGCGCCGGCGGCGCGCTGGGTCCAGGCGACGTTGCCGCGCACCGTGTTCACGCAGCCCACGGCCGACTGGAAGGCACGGGCGCACACCGATTCGCCGACGCGGCTGCTGCGCCCCACCAGTTCCACCAGGCGCTCCACGTCGTTGGTGCCGCGCGAGCTGGCCAGCGGGGCCTCCCAGCGGGCACTGCCGTTGTCGGGGTTCAGGCCCACCAGGCGGCCGGACAGGCCCACCACCAGGGTATCGCCCACCGCCAGCAGCACGCCATCCTGGCGCAGCACCAGGGGCTCGCCGGGGCGCTGCTGGGTCCACAGGCGCTTGCCAGTGGCGGCATCGAAAGCGATCACGGTGCGGTCAGCCGCCAGCACGAACACGCGGCCACCCGCCACCAGCGGCGCGGTAAAGACCTGCGAGGCCATGGGCTGGCGCCAGCGCTCACGGCCGGACTCGACGGCGATCAGCGCATTGCTGCGTGCCACCACGGCCGCCAGCTTGCCATCGCTGCCGACACCGGCAGACAGCGGCTCGGCCAGGGCCAGGCGCCAGATGTCGCCGCCCGTGCGGGCATCGATGGCAGCCACCGTGCCGTCGGCCGAGGCCAGGGTCACCGTGGTGCCATTGACGCGAACGTCCAGCGACAGGCCCGCCACCGCCCCGACCTTGCTGGTCCATGCCTGGCGCACGCCCAGCACGGGCACATTGGCACCGAGGTCGGCAGGCACGGGCTTGGGGGCGCCCCAGAACGAGCCGCCGGGCATCACCGAACAGCCAGCCAGCGCCGCCGCCAGGGCCAGCAGCGCCAGGCCACGGGCCGAACGAAGGTGGGTGCCGATAAGAGTCTGCGCGCTCATTTGGCAGCCTCTACCGTCTTGGCGGCCGCCACGGTCTCGGCGGCAGGGTTGGCGCCCAGCGTGTTGAGCTTGACTTCGACCAGGCGGCGGTATTCCACGTCTTCGTTCATGGCCTTGTAGGCCTTGGTGTACTGGGCCAGGGCCTCGGTGCGCTTGTCCTGCAGCATCAGGATGTCGCCACGGTGGTCCGCAGCCACGCCTTCGAACGCGGCAGGCAGCGAGCCCGAGAGCTGGGCCAGTGCTTCGTCGTATTTCTTCTGCTCGGTCAGCACGGAGGCCAGGCGCAGCCTGGCCAGCGCCTTGAAACCATCGTCGCCGGCATGTTCGGCCACCCAGGCGAGCGCTTCGCGCGCGCCATCGGGCTTGCCCGCTTCCATAAGGTTGCGGGCCACGGTGAAGCCCGCCTGAGCCGCCTGGGGCGTGCCCGCGTAGCCGGCCTTGAGGTCGCCGAAGGCCCGCTCCAGGCGTTCCTGGTCCTTGGCACGGCTGGCCACATCGACCGCGTCGAACAGCGCCGCCGCCTTCGTGGCCTGGCTGCTCTGCCAGTACTGGTAACCGTTCCATGCCGCCAGCGAACCGCAGACCACGATCAGCACGCAGCTGATCAAGGTACCCCAGTTGTTCCAGAAGTGCTTGAGCTGGTCGAGTTGTTCCTGCTCTTCGAGGTCTAAATGATTTGCCATGGAGGTAGGTAAGAATTAACGGTTGGATTGTAGGGTGGCGGCCCAATCGGCCACATTGGCGATGGCTTGCTCCACCTGGGCGCCGGCGCCATCGCGCAGGGACTTGACGCCCACCACGCCGCGCGCAAGCTCCTCGTCGCCAAACACCAAAGCATACTGCGCGCCGCTGCCATCGGCTTTCTTGAACTGGGACTTCATGCTGCCCATGCCCTCACCCGCCGTGGGCGCGCCGTGCATCTGCACCTCTATGCCCTGGGCACGCAGTTGTTCCAGCACCCGGCTGGCCACGGGCAGCGCCGCACGGCTGGGGATGATGGCATAGACATCCGGCACCAGGGCCGGCACCTGGGCGCCCTGCTCCTTGACCAGCTCCAGCACGCGCTCCACGCCCAGGGCCCAGCCCACGGCCGGGGCCGGCTTGCCGCCGATCTGCTCGATCAGGTAGTCGTAGCGCCCACCGCCGCAGATGGTGCCCTGCGAGCCCAATTGCTCGGTGATGAACTCGAACACCGTGAGGTTGTAGTAGTCCATGCCGCGCACCAGGCGCGGGTTGACCGTCCAGGCCACGCCATTGGCGTCCAGGATGGCCTTGACCGCGTCGAAGTGCGCCAGCGACTCGGCGCCCAGGAAGTCGATGAGCCGGGGCGCGGCATTCACCAGCGCCTGCATGGCCGGGTTCTTGGTATCCAGGATGCGCAGCGGGTTGGCGTGCAGGCGGCGGCGCGCCTCCTCGTCCAGCTGGTCGGCGTTCTGCTCGAAATAGGCGATCAGCGCCGCACGGTGCGCCTTGCGCTCCTCGGGCTGGCCCAGGCTGTTGAGCTCCAGGCGCACGTTGGTCAACCCGATCTCCTTCCACAGCGCGTTGGCCAGCAGGATCAGCTCGGCATCCACCTCGGGCCCGCCAAAGCCCAGGGCCTCGGCACCGATCTGGTGGAACTGGCGGTAGCGACCGCGCTGGGGGCGCTCGTGGCGGAACATGGGGCCCATGTAGTACAGGCGCTTGCCGCCTTCGTAGAGCATGTTGTGCTCGACCACCGCACGCACCACGCCGGCCGTGGCCTCGGGGCGCAGGGTCAGGCGCTCGCCGTTCAAGCGGTCTTCGAAGGAGTACATCTCCTTCTCGACAATGTCGGTCACCTCGCCCAGGCCGCGCACGAACAGCGGCGTGGGCTCGACGATGGGCGTGCGCATGTTGCGGTAGGCATAGCGCGCCATCAGACTGCGCACCTTCTCCTCCAGCCACTCCCAGCGGGCAGAGTCGGGCGGCAGGATGTCATTCATGCCCTTGACCGCCACCAGTTTCTCGGGCTTGGCGGCGGCGGCAGATACGTCTTTACTCACGGCAATGGTTTCCAGTTGAATAGGGGTACGGGAGGCGGCTCCGGGGAGGCGCCTCGCTGGGCCGTTCGGGCCCGCAGGGTGCGATTGTCGCAGGGGCGTCGGCCGCCGCCGGGTCAGGCGAGCGCGCTGTCAGGCGCACCCACCGCCGGGGCAGCCACCGGATGGGAGCCGCCGAAGCGCTTTTCAATGTAGTTTTCCACCAGCTGGTGGAACTCGGCGGCGATGTTCTCGCCGCGCAGGGTCAGGGCCTTCTCGCCATCGATGAACACCGGGGCGGCCGGGGCTTCACCGGTACCGGGCAGGCTGATGCCGATGTCGGCATGCTTGCTCTCGCCGGGGCCGTTGACGATGCAACCCATGACCGCTACCTTGAGCTTTTCCACGCCCGGGTACTTCACGCGCCACACAGGCATCTGCGCGCGCAGGTAGTCGTCGATCTGCTTGGCCAGGTCCTGGAAGGTGGTGCTGGTCGTGCGGCCACAGCCGGGGCAGGCAGTCACGCTGGGCACGAAGATGCGCAAGCCCAGCGACTGCAGGATCTCGGAGGCCACCACCACTTCCTGGGTGCGGGCCTCGCCGGGCTGCGGGGTCAGGGACACGCGGATGGTGTCGCCAATGCCTTCCTGCAGCAGGATGGAGAGCGCCGTGGCCGACGCCACCGTGCCCTTGGTGCCCATGCCGGCCTCGGTCAGGCCCAGGTGCAGCGCGTAGTCGCAGCGCTGGGCCAGGGCCCGGTACACGGAAATCAGGTCCTGCACACCGCTGACCTTGCACGAGAGGATGATCTGGTCGCCGTTCAGGCCCATTTCTTCCGCACGGCGGGCCGACTCGATGGCCGAGGTGATCAGCGCCTCGTACATCACCTGGCGCGCCTCCCAGGGCCTGGCGCGGCGGCTGTTGGTGTCCATCAGCTCGGCCAGCAGCTCCTGGTCCAGGCTGCCCCAGTTCACGCCGATGCGCACCGCCTTGTCCCAGCGGATGGCGGCCTCGATCATCTGGCCGAACTGGCGGTCGCGCTTGTCGCCCTTGCCCACGTTGCCGGGGTTGATGCGGTACTTGGACAGCGCCTGCGCGCAGTCCGGGTAGTCGGTCAGCAGGCGGTGGCCATTGAAGTGGAAATCCCCCACCAGCGGCACGGTTTCACCCATGCGGTCGAGCTGCTCGCGGATGTAAGGCACTGCCTGCGCCGCCTCGGGCGTGTTGACGGTGATGCGCACGAACTCGGAACCGGCCTGGGCCAGCTCCTTGACCTGGATGGCGGTGCCAATGGCGTCCACCGTGTCGGTATTCGTCATGGACTGCACGCGCACCGGCGCATCGCCCCCGACCGTGACCACGCGCGAACCCCAGACCACACGGGCCTGGCGGGAGCGCCGAGGGGCCGGCTGGGCAATGGCAATCGGGGCCAGATCGATCAGGGACTTGTCCACTTATTTCACCTCAAAGCGCGCAACGTTGTCGCGCGAAACGGTGGTCAGCGCGAATGGCTTGCCACGCACAAACACATCGGTCACATCGGCCCGGCCAATCACCACCGCCAGAGGGAGCGTGCCCGAAACGGCCACCGACTCCCCCACTGCCAGATTCTTCTGCAGCGCAATGGTTCCGCCGGCATCGCGCACCTGCACCCACGAGGCGCCGCGCGCACTCAGGGTCAGCACGCTGGAGGCCGAGGCAGCCGCAGCCGCTTCGGGAGTCGATGCCGCCACGGCCGGGGTGGCCGCACTGGCTGCCACCGCAGCGGAAGGGCTTGCCGCAGGCACAGGGGCTGCAGGCGTCGCAGCAGGCGCGGCCACCACAGCCGCAGCGGGTGCGGGCACAGCGGCCGGGCCGGAGGCCGCAGCCACGGGGGCTTGCGGCTCCTGGGCAGCCACGGGGGGAGACGCCGGCGCCTCATCCCCCGCGCTGCCGCCGAACGGATTGCGGTCGGCAGGGACAAACATGATGGCCAGGGCACCCGCCAGCAAGGCCAGCACCACCACGGCGATGGCCCAGGACTTTTTGCCGCCCGAGGACGCTGGAGCGAAGGAGCCATTGCCCGCACTGGAGCTGCTGCCCTTGACCGGCGCGTTGATCCCCGCATTGCCCGCCACCAGGCGCGGGCTCTTGCTTTGCGGCAGCAGCGCCAGAATGGGCGCCGGGTCGATCTTGAGGGTGCGGCACACGCTCGATGCCAGGGCCCGCACGAACACCGTATCGGGCAGCACCGCGAAATTGTCGGACTCCAGGGCTTCCAGCTTGGCCACCGGCACCTTCAGGGCCACGGCCAGCGCCGCAATGTGCAGGCCCGCCTCCATGCGCGCTTCGCGCAGCAAGGTACCGGCCGTCCGCCCCCCTGGCATCTCTTGTGCCTCTGTGTGCACCGAAACCCCTGTCACCGAATCACTCATTGAAAGCCCCACGCTGATAGGCACCCGTCTCACGCGCTTCCGGGAAACGCCTGCGCAATTGATCACCCAGCTGGCGCATGGCCACGGTGTCGCCCAGGCCGCGCTCGACCTTGATGCCCAGCCACAGCGTTTCCGCATTCGAGAAATCGCTGTTGTTCAGGCGGCGGATATAGAACTGCGCCCGCGTGAGCTCATTGCGGCGCATCAGCAGCGACGACAGGTGGTAGCCCACCACCGGGTTGGCAGCATCGAGCTCATAGGCCTTGAGCAGCGACTGCTCGGCCTCGGCCACCTGGCCGGCTTCCATCTGGCACAGGCCGCGCGCCATCAGCGTCTTGCTGCGCGCGGTATAGGCCGGGTTGGCCAGGGCCGTCACGAAGCTCTGGTCGGCCTCGGCGTACTTGCGCTGCTGGCAATGCAGCCAGCCCAGGTTGTGCAGCAGATTGGGGTCGTTGCTGCGCAGACCGAGCGCGCGACGAAAGCTCTCTTCGGCCTGGCCGAACTCGTTGAGCCGCAGGTAGATCAGGCCGCGCAGGTTGAAGGCGTCGGAATAGGTGGGGTCGGCGACCAGGGCCTGCTTGACCTCGTCCAGCGCCACGGTGGTCTGCCCGTTCTCGAAGTAGTTGGTCGCCAGCTCCAGGCGGATGCGCGCGCGGCGGCGCGCCTCGGGCTCATCGGACTGGGTGAAGACAGCACCGCCGGGCTCGCCGGCCGAGGGGCCACTGCCGCCGCTCGCACAGCCCGAGAGCCCTGCCACGCCAGCCACCACCCCACAGGCCAGGAGCGCACAGCGGCCCATGCGCTGCCAGCGTTCAACCAATCCCACCATGTAGAGCCTCCTTCAAGTTCGTTGTGTCATGTCACCAGTTTGAGCGCGATTGTGCGCTGTTTGGCCATGCGTTCCGCCGCTTTTGTGCGATCTTTGACGTCACCGGCCAATTGACCACAAGCGGCGTCAATATCGTCGCCGCGCGTCTTGCGCACCGTGGTCACGATGCCCGCGTCGCTCAGCAGTTTGCCAAAGGCCAGCACCTGCGCCTGTGACGAACGCAAAAGGCCCGACGCCGGGAACGGGTTGAAGGGGATCAGGTTGAACTTGCAGCGCACGCCCGCGCCGCGTGCGGGCTTGACCAGGTCGATCAGTTGCTGTGCATGCTCGAGCTGGTCGTTGACCCCGTCCAGCATGCAGTATTCGAAGGTGATGAAGTCCCGCGGCGCGTGTTCCAGGTAGCGGTTGCACGCGGCCAGCAGCTCTTCGATCGGGTACTTGCGGTTCAGTGGAACCAGGTTGTCGCGCAGCGGATCGTTGGGTGCATGCAACGAAACGGCCAGGGCCACGGGGCAATCCTGAGCCAGCCGGTCGATCATGGGCACCACGCCCGAGGTGGACACCGTCACGCGGCGGCGCGACAGGCCGTAGGCATGGTCGTCCAGCATCACGCGCAGCGCCGGCACCAGGGCCGAGTAGTTCTGCAAGGGCTCGCCCATGCCCATCATCACCACGTTGGAGATGATGCGCTCCGTCTTGCCCAGGCGCGCGCGCAGCGCGTGCTCGGCAAACCACAGCTGGGCCACGATCTCACCGGTGGTGAGGTTGCGGCTGAAGCCCTGGTGGCCGGTGGAGCAGAACCGGCATCCCACAGCGCAACCGGCCTGGGAGGAAATGCACAGCGTGCCGCGGTCGTCCTCAGGAATGAACACCGCCTCGACCGCATCGCCGCCGCCCACGTCGAACAGCCACTTGACGGTGCCGTCGGCCGAGACATGCTCGGAGATCACCGGCAGCGCCTGCACGTGCGCGCAGCCCTTGAGCTTGTCGCGAAGGGCCTTGGCCAGATCGCTCATGGCGTCGAAATCGCGCGCACCGCGCTGGTGGATCCAGCGGAACAGCTGGGTCGCGCGAAAGCGCTTTTCCCCGAGCTTTTCGCAGAAGGCAGCCAACCCGTCGAGATCGAACTCCAGCAGGTTGGTGGTCTTGGCCGGGGTCGCTGTCGCTGCCGCAGGCGCGGCAACCACAGCGGTGGCGGTTTCAGTCGTGGTCATAGCGGCATCCCTTCGGGTAACCGCTCGCAGTCGTCCCCATGGTGCGGCCGCCCCACCGGGGTGGGCTCAAGCATGGGGACCACCATCTCAGCGGGTGTAAATGTTCAGGCCAGGGAAGAAGAAGGCGATTTCGACGGCAGCCGTTTCGGCAGCGTCGGAACCGTGCACGGCGTTGGCGTCGATGCTGTCGGCGAAGTCAGCGCGGATGGTGCCGGCTTCTGCCTTCTTGGGGTCGGTGGCGCCCATCAGTTCGCGGTTCTTCAGGATGGCGTTCTCGCCTTCCAGGGCCTGGATCATCACGGGGCCGGAGATCATGAAATCGACCAGATCCTTGAAGAAGGGACGTGCCTTGTGCACGCCGTAGAACTGCTCGGCTTCCAGGCGCGACAGGTGCACCATGCGGGCAGCCACAACCTTCAGGCCGGCAGCTTCGAAACGGGCGTAGATCTGGCCGATCACGTTCTTGGCGACCGCGTCAGGCTTGATGATGGAGAGAGTGCGTTCGATTGCCATGGTGTTTTTCCTGATTGGATTGATATAAACGATGCGGATTCTTTTGCCCAGCGGACAAAACCCTCGATTCTAACCGTGCGCCGGGTACCCCCTGTAAATCAGCGGCCACGGCCACGGCGCGGGCCGCCACCACCACCGCCACCGGGGGCGCGCTGGGCCTGGCGGTGGCGCGAGAGGCTGTCGGTGCCGATGTAGCCGACCGAGGTCTTCATCGGATCGGGCTGGGCCGAGCCGCCACGCGCGCGGTCGGCATTGTTGTTGCCACCACCATTGCCACCCCGAGCGCCCTGGCCACCACCACCGCCGCCATCGCGGCGGGGCTTCTGGCCGCGCGGGCCGTTGGCACCGGCGCCCGGAGGCTGATCGCGGCGGCTGCCGTCGCCGCGCGGGCCGCCACGGCGGATATTGCCGCGCTTGTTGCCTGCGGGGGCAGCTTCGCCCGGCGCGGCATCGCCACGGTCTTCCAACGGGTCGCGCCCGGCGCCTGCGGCCTTCACCAGTGCGCGGATGTCGCTTTCGTCCAGCTCCAGGAACGCACCGCGCTTGAGGCCGCGCGGCAGCACCATGGCGCCATAGCGGATGCGGATCAGCCGGCTGACCGCATGGCCCACCGACTCCAGCATGCGCCGCACTTCGCGGTTGCGGCCTTCGGAAATGGTGACGCGGTACCAGCAGTTGGCACCTTCGCCGCCACCGTCTTCGATGGAGCCGAAGGCGGCCATGCCGTCGTCCAGGCGCACGCCCTCGATCAGCTTGGTTTTTTCTTCGTTGCTCAGGGCGCCGAGCACGCGCACGGCGTACTCACGCTCCAGGCCAAAACGCGGGTGCATGAGCTTGTTGGCCAGCTCGCCCGAGCTGGTGAACAGCAGCAGGCCTTCGGTGTTCAGGTCCAGCCGGCCCACGGACTGCCACTTGCCCTGCTGCAGGCGCGGCAGCTTGCGGAACACGGTGGGCCGGTTCTGCGGGTCGTCGTGCGACACCACTTCACCCACGGGCTTGTGGTAGGCGATGACGCGTGCCGGTGGCGGGTCGATGCGGTAGCGGATGGGCTTGCCATTGACCTTGACCTGGTCGCCGAACTGGATGCGCTGGCCGATGTGGGCCGGCTCACCATTGACCGAGATGCGGCCCTCCAGGATGAGCTGCTCCATCTCCAGCCGCGAGCCCAGGCCGGCCTGCGCCAGCACCTTGTGCAGCTTGGGTGTCTCCACCTGGGGCAGCAGCACGCGCTTGAGGGGCACCTCCTCGCCGGACTCCTCGTCCGCATCGAACTGGCCGGACACCACGTCCTCGAACTGGTAGCCCTGCACGCCGTGCTGCGGCCGGGGTCCCTTGGGGCCCTGACCTTGGTGATTCTGCCCCTTGCCATGGCTTTCCTTGCGGCCCTCCCGGCGCTCCTGCGCATCGCCGCGCGGTGCGGCAGGGGCGTCGCCATAGATGCGCGCACCGGGCGCACGGTCGACCAATACCTCGGCCGGCACGGGCGCCCTGTCCACTGCGTCGCCATCGACCGCTGCGGGAGCATCCAGGGCAGCCGCAGGCTCTGCAGGCGCCACGGCCGGGGGCGGCACGTCCTGCACGGCCAGCTGCGGCGTGGACTGCGCCACCTCGGCGCCATCGGCAACATCGGCAGCCACGCGGGGCTGGCGCGGCTTGCGGGGCTTTTTCACCGCAGGCTCGCTACCGGCATCCAGTGCCGACGATGCCTCGGCGGGCGCCACGGGCGCCTGCACGGCGGCGGCTTCATCGGCCTGCACCACCGCCTTCTTGCGCGGCGCGCGGCGCGGCTTGGCGGGCGGCGTGGCCGCCTCGGGCGGTTGCTCGGTGCCGGGGGCGTCGGGCAATGCGTCGGGTGTCGTCGAATCGTTCATGGAAGCTTTCCCTGGATGCCACGGCGGGCATCGTCATCGTCATCGCGCAGCTCTTCATCGCTCTGCGCGCTCTTGTTCAAATCATCCGCAGCGGGTGCGGGGTCTGCCGGACCGGTCCCGCCCGTCGTGTCTTCTTCACCGCTGCCGGCCAGCAACTGGCTGTCCGGCTCCAGCCGGGCGGGTGCCTCTTGCGACGCACCGTCGGCCGGCACATCGGGCACCGCAGCCTCGCCTTCAAGCCGGCCATCCAGGTCCAGCAGGTTCTGCTGCGCCTGCGTGCCACCCTCGCCGGCATGCCCACCGTCTTCGACGGGTGGCACGGGGGCGGCGGCTTCACCGCCCTCCCCGCCTTGCGGCGCAGCCTGGGCACCGGGTTCCTCACCCACGGCCTCCCCGGCAGCACCCTCTTCTTCCTCTGACCCGATCACGCCCTGCGCTGCAGCGGCCATGGCCTCCAGCACGTTGGCATGGCCCGAGGCATCCTCCAGCATGGGCAACTGGTCCAGCGAGGCCAGGCCCAGATCGTCGAGGAACTGGCGCGTGGTGGCAAACAGCGAAGGCCGCCCCACCGTCTCGCGGTGGCCGATCACCTCGACCCAACCACGGTCTTCGAGCTGCTTGATGATCAGGCTGTTGACCGTCACCCCGCGGATGTCCTCGATGTCGCCGCGCGTCACCGGCTGGCGGTAGGCAATGATGGCCAGCGTCTCCAGCACGGCACGCGTGTACTTGGGCGGCTTCTCGGGGTGCAGCCGGTCCAGGTATTCGCGCATTTCGGGGCGGCTTTGCAGGCGCCACCCGGTGGCCACCTGCACCAGCTCCACCCCGCTGTGGGACCAGTCGCGCTGCAGGTCGAGCAGCAGCAGCTTGAGCGTGTCCGTACCCAGGGCGTCGTTGAACAGCACCCGCATTTCGCGCAGCGGCACGGGCTGCTGCGCGCAAATCAGGGCAGTCTCAAGGACCCGTTTGGCATCCACCGTGTTCATGGTTCAGCGATTCCGGGAAAAAAGGCGGCACGTGTCGTGACAAGGGGCCACACCAACAGCAGGGATCCATCAAAGGGGCGCATATTGCGCGGCCGCTGGTGCGACGCGGGGGCCCGGCGGGATTCCGTCTTCGGGTTCAGGGCGTGGTGTTCACGCCCCAGGGCCGGTCAGGCCTGGAAACACAGATACCTGCGTTTCGCTATGCGCCATTGTAACGCAGGCCCCAAAAAGACAGTGCATCGCGCATATCCAGGGGCAGCGGTGCATGCAACTCCAGCGGCTGGCCCGTGACCGGATGGGTGAACGCCAGGCGAAAGGCATGCAGCGCCTGGCGCTGCAGCGCGCCCACAGGGACGCCGCCATAGAGCACGTCCGCCACCAGAGGGTGGCCGATGGAGGCCATGTGCACGCGGATCTGGTGCGTGCGGCCGGTGTGCAGCGTGCACTCCACCCAGCAGCCTTGGTCCGCGCCCTCCAGCAGGCGAAAATCCGTGCGCGCCGGCTTGCCGGCATGGCTGGCAAGGTCGACCACGGCCATGCGCAGGCGGTTGCGCGGGTCGCGGCCGATGGGCTGCGTCACCGTGCGGCGGGCATTGCCTGCCCAGGGCTTGTGCGCCAGCGCCAGGTACTGGCGGTGCACGGTGCGCGCGGCGATCATGGCCACCAGCGCGTCCATGGTGGCGCGCTCGCGCGCCACCACCATCAGGCCGCTGGTGTCCTTGTCCAGCCGGTGCACGATGCCCGCGCGCGGCACCAGCAGCGCCTTGGGGTCGCGCGCCAGCAGGCCGTTGAGCAAGGTGCCGCTCCAGTTGCCGGGGGCCGGATGCACCACCAGGCCGGCAGGCTTGTTCACCACCAGCAGGTGCTCGTCCTCGTAGACCACGTCGATGTCCATCGCCTCGGGCCGAAAGGCCTGGCTCTGCTGCGTGGGGCGCATCTCCAGGGTCAGGCCGTCGCCCGCCTTGACCTTGAGCGATGCCTTGGTGGCCGGGCTGCCGTTCAGGCGCACCAGCCCCTGGGCCAGCAGTTGCTGCAGGTAGCTGCGGGACAGCTCGGGCACCAGCTCGGCCAGCGCCCGGTCCAGGCGGGCCGCATGCTGAGCCGTGCCCACCTGCATCTGGCGCAACTCGGCATCGGCACCGCCCGCTTCCTCGCTCGCCCACTCCTCGCCGGCCCCCTCCTCGTCCGGCCCGGGCAGGCCGGGCTCGGTGCCGGGGTGCGCGGGCGCCACCACGGCGCTCAACGCGCCGACAGGTAGCGTGCGGGGTCCACCGGCTTGCCCTGGCGGCGGATCTCGAAGTGCAGCTTCACGCGGTCGGCGTCGGTGCTGCCCATCTCGGCGATCTTCTGGCCCTTGCGCACGGTCTGGTCTTCCTTGACCAGCAGCGTCTGGTTGTGCGCATAGGCCGTGAGGAAGGTGTTGTTGTGCTTGAGGATCACCAGGTTGCCGTAGCCCCGCAGGCCGGCACCCGAATACACCACGCGGCCATCCGCAGCGGCCAGCACCGGGTCACCGGCCTTGCCGGAGATGTCGTAGCCCTTGTTGCGGGCCTCGTCGAAGCCCGCCAGCAGCGAGCCCGATGCGGGCCAGATGAAGTTCAGGTCGTCCTCACCCGCGCTCGGTGCCGGTGCGGCAGCCACGGCTGGCGCAGGCGTGACAGGCTTGGCCCCGCTGGCGGTGGATGCGGGCGGCAGCGGGGTCGCCGTCGGGGTCGATGGGGTGATGGTCGTGGACGTCACCGGGCGGGTGACCACACCGGTATCGGCGGCAATCACAGGCGGCGGGGTCGCGCTGGGTGCGACGACGCGCAGCACCTGGCCGACCTCGATCAGGTCGGGGTTCGTCAGGTTGTTCCAGCGGGCAATGTCCTTCCAGCCCTGGCCGTTTTCCAGGCCGATGCGGATCAGGGTGTCACCGGGCTTGACGGTGTAGTAGCCGGGCTTTCCGGCATTCTCTGCCCCCGGCAGGGGTTTGATGGGCGCGGCCACCACCCCGGGCTGCGGCGATCCGTTCGTGGTGGTCATGGCACCGGCATAGGTTCCCCGGTCCTCCACAGGGGCCTTGGTCATCCGTGTTCCACAGCCCACCAACAGCAACGCCACGGTAAACCCTGCAACAAGACCACGCGATACCAACATAAGCATTTTCCCTTCAGGCAATCCCCGATTTTAGAGGGACAAAGTGAACCGGCTCGAGCACGCTTTGTTTCAACCCGTGTGGGGTCTTGTCAATTACCAGCAACATCTGCTGCCCACCGGCCACCGCCATGGGCGCCACCAGCCTTCCGCCCATCGCCAACTGGTCGCACCATTCCTGCGGTACGGCGTCGCCTCCGGCGGCGGCGATGATGGCCGCATAGGGGGCGCCCTTGGCGTAGCCGAGCATGCCGTCGCCCAGCATCAGGTGCACATTGGCCAGGCGAAACGGGCGCAGGTTGTCGCGCGCCTTGTCGTGCAGGCCGCGCAGGCGCTCGATGGTGTAGACCTCGCGCGCCAGCAGGCCAAGCACGGCCGCCTGGTAGCCACAGCCGGTGCCGATCTCCAGCACGCGGCCCAGCCCGGCGGGTCGGGCACTCTCGGCCGAGAGCAGCAGCTCGCACATGCGCGCCACCACGCTGGGTTTGGAAATCGTCTGCCCCAGGCTGATCGGCAGGCTGGTGTCTTCGTACGCCTGGTTGACCAGGCCACTGTCCACGAAGCGGTGGCGCTCCACCGTCGCCAGGGCCTGCAGCACGGCAGGCGAGGTGATGCCCCCGGCCGCAAGTTTTTGCACCATGCGGTTGCGCACGGCCGCCGAATCCAGGCCCACGCCCACCGCCATGGCGGCCGGGGCCCGCTGGCCCAGCCCGGCCCCGGTGCCCTTGGGTGCGCCCGCGCCGGCCCCTGCAGGGCGTGGTGCCGGTGCTCCGCTGCCCGGGAGCCTGGCGGGAAAGCCGGGACGCCTCTGCATCACATGCCCGCCGCGAGCTTTGAGGCGGTCTGCGCCCAGTAGCCCAGGTTGTCGTGGTCCGTGAGGTCCACCTTCAGGGGGGTGATGGCCACATGCCCCTGCGCCGTGGCATGGAAGTCCGTGCCCTCAGCATCGTCCTTGGCCGCGCCCGCGTTGCCGATCCAGTACATGGCCTCGCCGCGCGGGCTTTCCTGCACGATCACGCGCTCGGCCGCATGCCGGCGCCCCAGGCGGCACAGCTTGATGGGCTTGAGCGCCGCCAGCGGCATATTGGGGATGTTCACGTTGAGCAGCCAGGGCACCTCGGTCACGAGGCTCTGCGCCAGCATCTGCTCCACGATCTCGCGCGCCTTGGCGGCGGCCGCCTCGATCTCGCCCCAGCCCTTGTCCACCTGAGAGAAGGCAATGGCCGGCACGCCGAAGAGATAGCCCTCCATGGCGGCGCCCACGGTGCCCGAGTAGATCGTGTCGTCGCCCATGTTGGCGCCGTTGTTGATGCCCGAGACCACCAGGTCGGGCCGGTAGCCGAGCAAGCCCGTGAGGGCGATGTGCACGCAATCGGCCGGCGTGCCGTTCACATAGCGAAAGCCGTTGGCCGCCTTGGTCACGGTCAGCGGCGAATGCAGGGTCAGCGCGTTCGACTTGGCACTGTTGTTGTGCTCGGGCGCGACCACTTCCACCTCCACGCCCGCCAGCGTCTTGAGCGCGCCATGCAGCGCCACGATGCCAGGGGCCTGGAAGCCGTCGTCGTTGGAAATCAGGATCTTCATGGAGTGTGGTCGGGGTTTGCCTTGGATTGTAGGACGCGACCGACACGGGTGCCCCCGTCGCTCGGGGGACATCGCACGGCCAGACGCCGCGCCTATCATCCGGCGCATCACTGACAGGAGACTTTTTCCATGCACGCTTGGCTTTGCACCAACCCCACCGGCGTCGAGGCCCTCGCCTGGACCGAACTGCCCACGCCCACGCCCAAGGCGGGTGAGGTGCTGATCGAGATCAAGGCCGCCAGCCTGAACTTCCCCGATCTGCTGATCGTGCAGAACAAGTACCAGATGAAGCCGCCACTGCCCTTCGTGCCCGGCTCGGAGTACGCGGGCGTGGTGCAGGCCGTGGGCGAAGGCGTCACCCACCTGCAGGTGGGCCAGAACGTGGCCTGCCTGTCGGGCACCGGGGGCTTTGGCACCCACACGATTGCACCGGCCGCGCTGTGCATGCCGCTGCCGCCGGGCTTCTCACACGTGGATGCGGCTGCCTTCATCATGATCTACGCCACGTCCTACCATGCGCTGGTGGACCGGGCGCAGCTCAAGGCCGGTGAGACGGTGCTGGTGCTGGGCGCCGCCGGCGGCGTGGGCACCTCGGCCATCCAGATCGCCAAGGCCATGGGGGCGCGCGTGATCGCCGCCGCCTCCAGCGACGAGAAATGCGCGCTGTGCACCTCCATTGGCGCCGACGCCACCATCAACTACAGCAAGGAGAACCTGCGCGAGGCAATCAAGGCGCTGACCGATGGCAAGGGCCCCGATGTGATCTACGACCCCGTGGGTGGGGATTTCGCTGAGCCGGCGTTCCGCTCCATCGCCTGGCGCGGGCGCTACCTGGTGGTGGGCTTTGCCTCGGGCCCGATCCCGGCGCTGCCGTTCAACCTGGCGCTGCTCAAGGGCGCCTCCATCGTCGGCGTGTTCTGGGGCGACTTCGCCAAGCGCGAGCCCAAGGCCAATGCCGCCATGATGGGCGAGCTGGCGCAGTGGTACGCCAAGGGCAAAATCAAACCCGTGATCGACCGCACCATGCCCATGGCCGAGCTGCCCGCCGCCTACGCCCACATGGGCTCGCGTGGCGTGATGGGCAAGCTGGTCATGGTCAACTGAGCGGCACCGAAAACAGACACCATGGCGGCGTCTGTAACGGAAAGCATGGCGCTGTGTCAAACTCGCGGTTCAACGCAGTCCCTGTTACTGGTGCCCGCCCATGGCCGACCGTCAACCCTACGAAATCGCACGCGAAACGCTCAAGCAGTTGGCGGCCCGCAGACTGGCGCCCACACCGGACAACTACCTGTCCATCTACGATGAAATCGCAGGTGCGCGCAGTGCTGCGCCGTTTCCCGACGCACAGCTGGCCAGCATCCTGCGGCTGATTCCCGCCCAGACCCCGGCGCAAAAGCGCCTGCTCGGCCAATTCGAGAAAGCCGTCACCAACAAGGACTGGAGCGGCCTGCAGAGCGTGCTCGTCGGCTATGCCAACCTGGGCCTGAGCCCTGCCGCCGCCGCGCCTGTCGAGGTGGCAACCCCCGCCCCCGTCAGCGTCCTGCCGCAGGACCTGGCCGAACTGCTGGCCCGCCTGATCGACAACCTCCTGCCAGCGCTGGGCGAGGACGATGCGCGTGTGCACGACATGGCCGGGCAGCTCACCACGTTCCTGCGCGAGCCCTCGCCGCTGATCCCCACGCTGATGCTGATGCTGGGCAACTTCACCTACCGGCTGTCGTTTGCCACCGAGGACCAGGCTGCCATCCGCGCAGGGCTGCTGGAACTGCTGCACATGGTGTTCGAGAACATCGCCGTGCTCAGCGCCGACGACCGATGGCTGCAAGGCCAGGCCGAGGCGCTGATGACGGCGTCCACCCCGCCGCTCACGCTGCGCCGGCTCGACGATGTGCAACTGCGCCTGAAGGACGTGATCTTCAAACAGACCGAGGCCAAGGCGCGCACCATGGAAGCCCAGGAGCAGATGAAGGAGCTTCTGGCCACCTTCATCGAGCGCCTGGCACTGATCACCGCGTCCAGCACCACCTACCAGGGCACCATGGAGCGCTGCGCCGACCTGATCGGCAAGGCCGCCAGCCTGCAGGAGATCGCGCCGGTGCTGGAGGAGGTGATGACCGCCACGCGCAGCATGGCCCTGGACACCAAGCTCACCCGCACCGAGCTGCTGGACCTGCGCGAGCGCACCGAGGCCAAGCACGCCGAAGTCACCAAGCTGCAGCAGGAGCTCGACCGCGCCAGCGCCCAGGCCCGGCATGATCCGCTCACCGGCACCCTCAACCGCAAGGGCCTGGACGAGGCCATGGAGCGCGAGATCGCCCGTGCCCGCCGCATGGGTGCGCCGCTGTGCTTTGCGCTGCTGGACATCGACAACTTCAAGCTCATCAACGACCGCCTGGGCCACAGTGTGGGCGACGCCGCCCTGGTGCACCTGGCGAAGGTCACGCGCGAGGTGATGCGCCCGCAGGACCTGCTGGCCCGCTACGGCGGCGAGGAGTTCGTGCTGCTGCTGCCCGACACGGCGGTGGAGGCCGGCGTGGCCGCGATGACGCGCCTGCAGCGCGAGCTGACCACGCGCTTCTTCCTGCAGGGCAGCGAAAAGATCCTGATCACCTTCAGCGCAGGCGTGGCGCAATTGCATGACTCGGAAACCAGCTTCGACGCCATCAAGCGCGCCGACCAGAGCATGTACCTGGCCAAGCGCTCGGGCAAGAACCGCGTGATGGCGGCATGAGCCCCCGCCGGTGACGCCGCAGCAACGCCGCTCGTTCCTGCTGCTGGCGGCCCATGGCGCGGCCGCCACCACCCTGCCCCGCTGGGCCTGGGGCCAGCCGCAGCGCCAGCAGAGCAACCCCTTTGCGCTGGGCGTGGCCAGCGGCGACCCCAGCGCCAACGGCGTGGTGCTCTGGACGCGCCTTGTCCCCACAGAGCCCGGCCAGGCCAGCACGCCCCTCACCGTGCAATGGGAACTGGCCGACGACGAGGGCTTCCAGCGCATCGTCCAGCGCGGCCAGGCCACGGCCCTGCCGGGCCTGGGCCACAGTGTGCATGTGGAGCTGGCCGGCCTGGCGCCAGGCCGCTGGTACCACTACCGCTTCATGCATGGCGACGCCGTGAGCGCTACCGGCCGCACGCGCACCGCGCCGGCGGCCGATGCCCTGCCCGAACGCCTGCGCGTGGCCTTTGCCTCGTGCCAGCGCTGGGAGCATGGCCACTACGCGGCCTGGCGCCATGTGCGCGCGGATGCGCCCGACCTGGTGCTGTTTCTGGGCGACTACATCTACGAGTACGCCAGCCCGCGCGACAGCACAGGCCTGGCCCGCGTGCACGGCCTGCGCCTGGCCACCACCCTGGCCGACTACCGCGACCGCTACGCGCTGCACAGGAGCGACCCGGCCCTGCAGGCCGCCCACGCCGCCTGCCCCTGGCTGGTGACCTGGGACGACCACGAGGTGCAGAACGACTACGCAGGCAGCACAGGCAAGGGCGAGCCCGAAGCCTTTCTGGCCCAGCGCAGCGCTGCCTGGCAAGCGTTCTACGAGAACATGCCCCTGCGCGCCGCCAGCCTGGTGCAGCGCGATACTACCGCCCTGCAGCTGTACCGGCGCCTGGCCTGGGGGCGGCTGGCACAGCTGCATATGCTCGATGCGCGCCAGTACCGCAGCGTGCAGGCCTGCCGCACCGCCAGTGCCAGCGGTGCCGGCGCGGTGCGCCCGAAAGACTGTGCCGAACTGGCCGAACCCGCCCGCAGCTTTCTGGGCACGGCCCAGGAGCAGTGGCTGGATGCGGGCCTGGCGGCCGACGCAAAGGACGGCCGCACCCGCTGGAGCGTGGTCGCCCAGCAAACCCTGTTCACGCCGCGCCACTACCCCTCAGGCATGGTATCCACCGACAGCTGGGACGGCTACCCCGCCGCGCGCGCCCGCCTGCTGCAGTCCATCGCCCAGCACGCCCCACGCAACACCGTGCTGCTGGGTGGCGACATCCACCAGAACTATGTCTGCCGCGTGCTGGCCGATGCGGCGCGACCCGATGCCCCGGTGATCGCCAGCGAGTTCTGCGGCACCTCGATCAGCTCGCGCTCTGGCACCACGCAAGAGAAGGTGGACGCCGTGGTGCGCAACAGCCCGCACGTGCTGCTGGCCCGATGCGAGCAGCGCGGCTATGGGCTGGCCGACATCACACCCACCCGCTGGACCACCACCCTGCGCGTGCTGGACGACCCGTTGCGCGAGGACAGCGGGGCCCGCACGCTGGCGCGCTTTGTCGTTGAAGACAAGCGCGCGGGGCCTGTCGCCGCCTGATCAATAGCTATCGAACGATAGCAATACAGCCCCTGGTGGCAGCCCTCCTGCGTGGATACGGATTCAATCCTTGCCTCTGCCTGCACCACCCTGCGCTTGTAGCAGCCTGTAAAAAGAGAGCGCTGCGGCCATGCCTGCGATTTACCATGGTTCTCATCCCAGCCCCCCCTTGGAGACAAGCCATGCGCAAGACACCCACCCTGACCCTGCTGGCCCTGGCCGCACTGCTGGCCGGCTGTGCCAGCGCGCCCCGGTTCGAGTACACCGTGCCCGCCCAGCCCGAGGGCTCCTCGGGCTACACCGAGAAGCCGGGCTGGGCCACCGAGAAGTTCGCCGTGGCCGCCGCCAACCCGCTGGCCACCGATGCCGGCTACCAGATCCTCAAGGCCGGCGGCTCGGCCCTGGATGCGGCGATTGCCGTGCAGATGGTGCTCACGCTGGTGGAGCCACAGTCGAGCGGCATCGGCGGGGGCGCCTTCCTACTGCACAGCGCAGGCAACAAGGTGGAGGCCTATGACGGCCGCGAGACCGCGCCGGCCGGGGCCGACGAAAAGCTCTTTCTCGGCGCGGACGGCAAGCCCATGCCGTTCTACGACGGTGTGGTGGGTGGCCGCTAGGTCGGAACACCGGGCACCGTGCGCATGCTGGAGATGGCGCACAAGGAGCACGGCAAGCTGCCCTGGGCCACGCTGTTCCAGCCCGCCATCACTCTGGCCGAAGGCGGCTTCAAGGTCAGCGCGCGCTTGAACACGCTGGCTGCGGCCGATGTCCACCTCAAGAAGGACCCGGTGGCCGCCGCCTACTTCTACAAGCCCGATGGCGATGCGCGCGACGTGGGCTTCAACCTGCGCAACCCCGAACTGGCCGCCGTGCTGCGCCGCATCGCCGCCGAAGGCAGCAAGGCCTTGCACGAGGGGGATATCGCCCAGGCCATCGTGGACAAGGTGCAAAAGCACCCCACCAATCCCGGCAAGCTCAGCATGGCCGACCTGGCCGGCTACCAGCCCAAGAAGCGCGAGCCCCTGTGCCACGACTACCCGGTGGCGAGCAAAAACTACCGCATGTGCGGCTTTCCGCCACCCAGCTCGGGCGCCATCGCCATCGCGCAGATCCTGGGCATCCTGAAGAACACCGATGCCGCCGCCATGCCGCTCGAAGACGGCCTGCCCACGGCCGACTGGCTGCACCTGTACACCGACGCCGCGCGCCTGGCGTTTGCCGACCGGGCGCTGTACGTGGCCGACCCCGACTTCGTGCAGCCGCCCGCCGGCAACTGGGCCAGCCTGATCGCGCCGGCCTACCTGGCCGAGCGCGCCAAGCTCATCGGCACGCAGAGCCTCAAGCTCGCCCAGCCCGGCAAGCCCGGCCCCGTGGCCACCAGCTACGCGCCCATGCCTGACCAGCCCGAGTACGGCACCAGCCACATCAGCATCGTCGACGCCTTCGGCAATGCGGTGGCGATGACCACCACCATCGAAGACCAGTTCGGCGCGCGGCAGATGGTCAAGGGCTTTCTGCTGAACAACGAGCTCACCGATTTCAGCTTTGCGCCGGCCGACGCGCAGGGCCAGCCGGTCGCCAACCGCGTGCAGCCGGGCAAGCGGCCGCGCTCGTCGATGTCGCCCACCCTGGTGTTCGACAAGGCCACGGGCGAGTTGCTGATGAGCGGTGGCAGCCCTGGTGGCGCGGCCATCATCCACTACACGGCCAAGACGCTGTACGGCGTGTTCAACTGGGGGTTGATGCCCCAGCAGGCGATCAACCTGCCGAACTTCGGCTCGATGAACGGGCCTTCGTTGCTGGAGGAGCAGCGGTTCTCCTCCCTTACCGTGGAGACATTACGAGCACGGGGGGCTGAGGTGCGGGAGATGAACATGACCAGTGGGTTGCAGGCCATTGCGCGGGGGCATGCGCATGGGAAGAAGCTGTGGTTTGGGGGGGCGGATCCGCGGCGTGAAGGTGTTGTGATGGGGGACTGACTTCGTTGCTGGCCCGTCCGGAATCGCGCCGTTTGCCTGGTTGGAGGGCGGGAGCCGGGATGTGCGCCCGGCGGCGCACCCACCTTCTTTTGCGTCGCCAAAAGAAG
>NZ_LMIH01000038.1:0-20001 GCF_001428645.1 Acidovorax sp. Root217 | reverse complement strand
ATCTTCAGCGTGGCGGACTATGGGTTGGAGGCGGATCTGTTTACCGCTGTGCCGGAGCTGGTCAAGGCGCTGTAAAGCGCAACCGGAAACGACATTTCACCATTTCAGGAGACAAGCATGCACAACAACAAGCCCCTCAACCGCCGCCGTCTGCTGGCAACCGCCACGGCGGGCATCGCCGCCGCTGCAGCACCCGCCTGGGCCAACACAGCGTGGCCCAGCAAGCCGATACGCATCGTCGTGCCCTACACCGCGGGCGGTTTCACCGACCAGATGGCGCGCCTGCTGCAGGTCGGGCTGCAGCAGGCGCTAGGGCAACCAGTCGTGATCGACAACAAGCCGGGCGCCAACAGCATCATCGGCGTGGATGCCGTCGCCAAGGCCGCACCGGACGGCCATACCTTTGCCGTGGTGATCGCCGCCTATGCGGCCAACACCACGCTGTACCCCAAGCTGCCCTACGACCCGAAGAAAGACCTGGTGGGTGTGTCCCTGATGGGGATTTCGCCGCTGGTGGCCGCCGTCGCCACGAATGCCCCGTACAAGACCACGGCAGAGCTCGTGGCCTATGGGCGCGCCAACCCTGGCAAGCTGAGCTACGCCTCGTCGGGCGCCGGTTCGGCCGCGCACCTGACCTCCGAACTCATGCGCCTGGTCACCAAGGTCGACATGGTGCATGTGCCGTACAAGGGGGCGTCCCCCGCGCTGGCTGACCTCATGGGTGGGCAGATCCCCTTGTTCCTGGACCCACCGCCCAACCTGATCCAGCCCGCCAAGGCCGGCAAGATCCGCCTGATCGGCGTGGCCAGCGACAAGCGCGTGCCCGCGCTGCCGGACGTGCCGACCTTTGCCGAGCAAGGCTATCCCGGCATCGTCGGCAGCACCTGGGCCGCCATGCTGGCGCCGGCCGGTGTGCCGCGCGAGATCGTGCAGCGCATGTCCACCGAGGTCGCGCGCATCATCCGCAGCGCGGAGGTGTCGCGCCGCCTGGAGCAGAGCATGGGTACGTTTGCCGAGGGCTCCACCCCGCAGGAGTGCGATGCCTTCATTGCCAGCGAGACCACGAAGTGGGCCAAGGTCATCCGCGATGCCGGCGTGGTGGTCGACTGAGAGGCTGAGAATCTTTCGCCCATGCCCGCCTTGCACGCCAAAACACCCCGGCTCGTCGTTACAAATCCTCGCCATAGCCCGAGCTATGGCTGTGCTTTGCGCCTAGATCCGAGGCGTTTTGACGCGCCCCTCGGTCACGGTCAAAAAATTCCCAGCCTCTGATTCAGCCACATAACGATTGCTCCCGGCACCTATGCGCCGCATCTGCATCCTCCTACAAGGCTGCAACCGGTCGATCCGTACGATCAGTCATCCCTGCCACTGCGCTTGCCCGCAGCCAGGCCCCCCTTTGGCCAAGAGGTGCCGCCATGATGACCGATTCGCAAAACCTTTTCAGCACAGCGCAGGCCCTGCCTGGTGCGCTGGCGTCGATGGGTTCTGCCCCGGTCATCCGGCAGCTTCGGCACCTGGTGGACAACGGATTGGCCGACCTGCCCCAGCCCGGCACTGGCCGCACGCTGGAGCGCTGGCAGGCGCTGAGCCTGGTGGCCGGCCACGACCTGTCGCTGGCCAGGCTGTACGAAAGCCATACTGATGCCCTGGCCATCCTGCGTGAATTGGGCGGTCAGCCACGATCGCGCGGCGAGGTTTGGGCCATGTGGGCGGCCGAGTCGCCAGGGCGGCGGCTCGAAGCCATTGACCGGGGCGCTTCAGGCATCGTGCTGTCGGGCTCCAAGGCCTCGTGTGCTGGCGCCCTCGGTGCCAGCCATGCGCTGCTTACGGCATGGCTTCCCGGGCAGCAACCGCAACTCATGGCGGTAGAGCTCGATGATCCCAGCGTCACCATCCAGACCAATGACTGGCACGCCGTGGGCATGGCGGACACCGGCAGTGCGGATGTGACCTTCCACAACACACCTGCGATCATGCTCGGGTCCCCAGGCGATTTCATGCGGCGCTGCGGCTACTGGCATGCAGGCGCCGGGATCGCTGCGTGCTGGCACGGTGGCATTCGCGCGGTGGCCCAGGTGCTGTATGCAGCGGTGCAGCAATGCCCATCCACCCATCCCCTGCATACCACGCGCGCTGCAGCATTGGGCAGGGTGGATGTGGTCGTCAACAGTACCGCGGCCGTATTGCGTGACAGCGCGTCCTGGATCGACGCCCACCCCGGCGATGCGGCGATGACCCTGGCCTTGCGCACCCGGCAGGCCGTAGGGAACGGCGCCTTGCGGGTCCTGGAGGAAACGGGGCGTGCCCTGGAGGGCACGGCCTTCAGCCGGAACCCGTTTTTTGCGCGCATGGCGGCAGCCCTGCCAGCGTTCATGCGCCAGAGTCAGGGTGATCGCGACGATACCGCCCTGGCCGCAGCGCTGCTCGCACAGGAAAAGCCACCAGCCTGGGCCCTCTGATCCGCGCACGCCCTTTGCGGTGCCGTCCTACATCCAGAGGCCCTGCTCCCGCTTACCATTGGCTTGTCGATACCGCAGTCGACATCCCCCCACTTGCATCACTGCAAGCGGAAAGCCCGCTCAGCGCGGGCTTTCCTTTTTGTGCTGCGCTGCACCGAAACCCCTCCCGCTCCAGGGCTGTTGCGAATGGTTGCCCGACTCCCGTTTCCTGCGGTTCAGAATGCTCTGTCTCCAACCATGCGGGGGTTCTATGCCGATGGAGTACCTGAAAGTGATCGCTGTCGAGATGCTTCCGTTCGACGTGGACGACGAGGCAGGCGTGGACAAGCTTCGGGTGCTGGAAGCGGCCGGCATGGTGGAAGTGCAGTTCACACAGGAGCGCGGCAGCCCGGCCCGCGTGGTCGCCATCACCGGTCTGGGCAGGGCCTCGCTGCTCGCCGAAGTCGCCAAACAGGTCATCCGACAGCGAAGCCCCGAGGTGTCGTCCGCCTGGGCGGCGTTGTCCTGAGGCGAATTTCCCGGGAAACATAGGTACGGCTCCCATTCAGCTGCGACTTGGCTCGCAGTGAACTTCGTGTGTGCCGGTGCCATTGGCGCTTGTAGAGGCTTCTGTCCCCGACATCGGCTGCGTAGACGCATGAAGGTGAACGCTATGCCCCAAAAGACGGGCATCGCTACCTGAGCCACTTCCTTCCATGCGCACCTTTACGGCAAATCAGGGCTCTCGCCTTTTGCAACGCCTCTGCACGAACACCGTGTAGGTAAATACCTACCAGCGCATGCGCACCGGTCTTGCGGTCGCATATTGCAGTGCAGCAGAACATGGAGGTCAACAACCCCTCCATCATGAACGACGCAGCGCAATCGACTCCCTTCGCAGCCACTTCGGCTGCGGCGTCGTCCCACTTTCATCACTATGAAGTGCTGGGCGCCCATGTGGATTCCACAGCCACCACCTTCACGGTATGGGCGCCCAATGCCCGCCAGGTCGAAGTCATCGGTAGTTTCAGCAACTGGGCGCCCCTGGCCATGCAGCGCGCACAGGACGGCTCGGGCCGCTGGAGCACGCGCGTGGATGGCGCCGGCCATGGCGATCTGTACAAGTACCGCATCCAGGATTCGCATCGCCAGTGGGCAGAAAAGGCCGATCCCTATGCCACCCGGCAGGAGCACCCTCCCGGCACAGCCTCCCAGATCTGGAACCTCGACTACGAATGGAACGACCGCGCCTGGATGGCCGCACGCGGCGAGCGGCAGGCGCTGGGCGCGCCGATGTCCATCTACGAGGTGCACCTGGGCTCCTGGCAGCGCCAGGAAGACGGGCGTTTTCTGAACTACCGAGATATCGCGCAGCGCCTGGCAGCCCATTGCAACGCCCTGGGCTTCACGCACGTGGAGCTGATGCCCATTACAGAACATCCTTTCTATGGATCGTGGGGCTACCAGGCCACTGGCTACTTCGCACCCACGGCGCGCTATGGCGATCCGCAGGACCTGATGGTGCTGGTGGACACCCTGCACCAGCACGGCATCGGCGTGTTGCTGGACTGGGTGGTGTCGCACTTTCCATCGGATGCGCATGGCCTCGCCCGCTTCGACGGCACGGCGCTGTATGAGCATGAAGACCTGCGCAAGGGCTTTCACCCCGAGTGGAACAGCCTGATCTTCAACTACGGCCGCTATGAGGTGCGCGACTTCCTCATCAGCAACGCCTTGTTCTGGCTGGGCAAGTACCACTTCGATGGCATCCGCGTGGATGCGGTGTCATCCATGCTCTACCTGGATTTTTCGCGCAAGCCCGGCGAATGGGTGCCCAACGCCGATGGCGGGCACCAGAACTGGGAAGCCGTGCGCTTTCTGCAGGACCTGAACTGCGCCGTCTACGCCGAGTTCCCCGACGTGCACGTGATCGCCGAGGAGTCCACTGCCTGGGCCGGGGTGTCGCGCCCCGTCGATACCAACGGCCTGGGCTTCGGCATGAAGTGGAACATGGGCTGGATGAACGACACGCTTCGCTACATGCAGCGTGACCACGCGCACCGGCACTGGCACGAGGGCGATATCCGCTTCTCCATGGTCTATACCTTCGACGAGAACTTTGTGCTGGCGCTCTCCCACGATGAAGTGGTGTATGGCAAGCGCAGTCTGCTGTCTCGCCAGCCGGGCGACCAGTGGCAGCGCTTTGCCGGCCTGCGCACGCTCTACGGAATGATGTGGTCGCACCCGGGCAAGAAGCTGCTCTTCATGGGCGGTGAGTTCGGCCAGATCGACGAATGGCACCACGAGCGCACGCTGGACTGGCACCTGTGGGCCGAGGCCCGCCACAGCGGCATGGCGCGCTGGGTGGCCGACCTCAACCGCACCTACCGCGAGCGCCCTGCCTTGCACGCGCACGATTTCGATGCCGAAGGCTTTGCCTGGGCGCCCATGGCACCGCACCAGACCACCGTGCTGGCCTTCATCCGCCGCGCTGGCGACGACATCGTACTGGCCGTGCACAACCTGACGCCGCAGCCTGTCGCCGCACTGCGGGTTGGCGTGCCGGTGGCCGGGCACTGGCATGAGTTGCTCAACAGCGATGCCGAAGCGTACGGCGGCAGCGGCATGGGCAACTTTGGCGGAGTGGATGCAACGCCCACGCCGCTCGAAGGCCAACCGGCCCACGTGCACCTGACCGTGCCCCCTCTTTCGACCGTTCTTCTTTCCAACCGCCCCACAAGGGCTTGATTCTTCACTGGAGCTGATGCTATGTCGCGTACCCGAAATGTGTTGGCGATCGTGATGGCAGGGGGCGAAGGCTCCCGCCTGCACCCCCTGACGGACGAGCGCTGCAAACCTGCAGTGCCCTTCAATGGCAAGCACCGCATCGTGGACTTCGTGCTGTCCAATTTGGTCAACTCGGAGATCTATTCGATCTACCTGCTGGTGCAGTACAAGTCGCAGTCCCTGATCGAGCACATCCGCAGCTCCTGGACCATGACGCGCTTCATCCCCCAGCACTTCGTGACGGTGGTGCCGCCGCAGATGCGCAACGGCCCCGAGTGGTTCCAGGGCACGGCCGATTCGGTGTACCAGAACATCCACCTGATCGAATCCTTTCAACCCGACATCGTGGCGGTCTTTGGTGCTGACCACATCTACCGCATGGACGTGCGCCAGATGGTGGACTTCCACCGAGACAGCAAAGCCCATGTGAGCGTAGCAACACTGCCGGTGCCCCTGTCGCAATGCAACCAGTTCGGCATCGTGGAGATCGACGCCAACCATCGCATTGCCAACTTCGTGGAAAAGCCCAAGAACACTCGCCCCATGCCCGGCAGCAGCACGCATGCGCTGGCATCCATGGGCAACTACCTTTTCGATGCCGATGTTCTGCTCGACGCTCTGAAGAAGGCGCACGCCACAGGCCACAGCGACTTCGGCCGCGATATCCTGCCCACCATGCTGCAATCTCATCGGCTGATGGCCTATGACTTCACCGCCAATGAGATCCCCGGTACCGCGTCTTATGAAGAGCATGCGTATTGGCGCGACGTGGGCACCATCGATGCGTATTTCGATGCGCATTTCGATACTCTGGGCGCCACACCGCGCTTTCGCATGACCAACCGCGAGTGGCCAATCTACGCCAGCCCCGACCAGGCCGAGTCGGCCCAGATCGAGAACGGCGTGATACACCGCTCGGTGGTGGGTTCGGGCAGCATCGTCGATGGCGCAACGCTCAACCATGCCATGCTGCGCCGCTCGGTGCTGGTGGAACGCGATGCGACGCTGGAGCACTGCATCGTCATGGAACGCTCGCGTATCGGCCAAGGTGCCCACGTGCGCCGCGCCATCATCGACCAGGACAACGATATCCCCCCAGGCGAGCGGATCGGCTTCGACGAAGCGGAGGATCGCCGCCGGTTCCACGTCACGGAAAGCGGCATCGTGGTCGTGCCGCGGCAGTTCTTTCCAACGCGCACTGCGTTCGTGAGCAATACGCTCAAGGTGGACCGGGTGCGCCAACCCGTGCCAGCCGCCCTGGGCAACGACTTCAGAGCCGCTGCATGAAGCCCGAAGTGCATGCCGCAGGCCCCCTTCCCACGAACCACTTCAAGCGGGTGCGCCCTGTGAGGCAAGTCGGCCCCGGCCGACCCTGGCCCCTGGGGGCGACCGTGGACCGGCTGGGCGTCAACTTCGCCGTCTATTCCTCTGTGGCGACCCGCGTGGAGATCTGCCTGTTTTCCGAAAACGACCGGGAGATGGAGCGCATCGCCCTGCCCTGCCTGACCGACGACGTGTGGCATGGCCATGTGGCGGGCGTCAAGGCAGGCCAGAAGTACGGCCTGCGCGTGCATGGCCCCTATGAACCCGAGGCCGGACAGCGTTGCAACAGCGCCAAGCTGCTGATGGACCCGTTCTCCAAGGCGCTGGACAGGCCCGTGCGCGGCGCGGCGGACCAGTTCGGCTACGAACTCGCTCAGCCCGATGAAGACCTGGTGCCCAGCAAGCGGGACAATGGCCGCACGGCACCCAAATCCCGCGTCGTGCGCTCGCGCTTCGACTGGGGCGACGACCGGCCGCCCCGGGTGCCGGCGCGCGACACGGTGTTCTACGAGGTCCACGCCAAGGGTTTCACGCAGACCCACCCGGGCGTGCCGGAGAACCTGCGGGGAACCTACGCGGGCCTGGCATCGCCGGCTGCCATCGCACATTTCAAGCAGCTGGGCGTGACCAGCATCGAATTGCTGCCGGTGCAGGCCTTCATCGACGACCACCGGCTGGTGGAGATGCAACTGGCCAACTACTGGGGCTACAACACGGTGGCTTTCTTCGCACCCGAGCCGCGCTACGCGGCGCGCGCGGGCGCCGACGGCGGGGTCGATGAATTCAAGGCCATGGTCAAGGCACTGCACGCGGCAGGCCTGGAGGTGATCCTCGACGTGGTCTACAACCACACCGGCGAAGGCAACCACCTGGGGCCCACGCTCAGCCTCAAGGGCATAGACCACGCCGCCTATTACCGCCTGACCGAAGACCGGCGCATGTGCATGGACTACACCGGCACCGGCAACACGGTGGACAGCAGCAGCCCGCCCGCCCTGCAACTGGTGATGGACAGCCTGCGCTATTGGGTGCAGGAGATGCATGTGGATGGCTTTCGCTTCGACCTGGCTTCGGCCTTGGGGCGCGATGCCGCAGGTGCCTACACCTTGCGCGCGCCGTTCTTCGCAGCGATGGCGCAGGACCCGGTGCTCTCGCGCACCAAGCTCATCGCCGAGCCCTGGGACCTGGGGCCCTATGGCTACCAGCTGGGCGGCTTTCCCGTTGGCTGGATGGAGTGGAACGGCCGCTACCGCGATGCCGTGCGTGATTACTGGATCAACGCGGACGGCAGCCTGCCGGCGTTTGCGGCCTGCCTGTGCGGCTCGGCCGACATGTACCAGCCCCGGCGGCGCCGGCCCACGGCCAGCGTGAACATGGTCACCGTGCACGACGGCTTCACCCTGGCCGACCTCGTGAGCTACAACGAAAAGCACAACGATGCCAACGGCGAAGGCGGCCAGGACGGAGAATCGCACAACCGCAGCTGGAACTGCGGGGCCGAAGGGGATACCGACGATGCCGACGTGCTCGCGCTGCGCGAGCGGCAGGTGCGCAACTTCCTGGCCACCCTGTTCATGTCGCACGGCACGCCGCTGCTGCTGGGTGGCGACGAGCTGGGGCGCACCCAGCAGGGCAACAACAATGGCTACTGTCAGGACAGTGCCCTGTCGTGGTACGACTGGGAACGCGCGGGCCGGCACGGCGAACTGCAGTCCTTCACCCAGGCGCTGGCGGCCTTGCGCCGGGCGCTGCCCGTGGTCCGGCCCCACACCTGGCCCGTGGACGAGGCGGGCCTGCCGCAGCTAGTCACCGTGAGGTGGCACAGCGTGTGGGGAATGGACATGACCGCGGAGGAATGGGATGACCCCGCAGTGCGCTGCGTGGGTGCGGTCATGGAAAGCGTGGCCGAGGAGGAGCTGTCGGTGATGCTGCTGTTCAACGCCAGCGATGCCGATGCCGTCTTCACCCTGCCCGCTGAGGGCTCCAGCCGCAGCTGGACGCTGCGCATGGACACCCGCGATGCCCGCGTGGTAGCCGTGGGCGAGGAAGCCGGCGCACCCACCGTGGCAGCCGGCGGGCAGCACACCCTGCTGGCACGTTCGATGGCGATACTGACGGCACCTTTCGCACCCAGCCCCCCTGCCACCGCATGAGGCGCACGCACACCATGCCCTTCGGCGCCCGGCTGCTGGCCGGTGGCGGTGCCCGGTTCTCGCTCTGGGCGCCTGCGGCTCAGGAAGCAGCATTGTGGTACCGCCCGACGCCGAAGGCGGCGGCCCGAACCCTCCCCGCCACCCGGGCCGACGGTGGCTGGTGGCAGGCTAATGCCGCCGACGCCGGTGCGGGCACCCCGTACCGCTGGCTCATCGACGGCAAGCTCACCGTGCCCGACCCGGCCTCGCGCAGCAATCCCTGGGGGCCGCACGAGCCCAGTGTCGTCACCGATCCCGCCAGCCATGAATGGAAGACGGACTGGGCCGGCCGACCCTGGAACGAACTGGTCTTCTACGAGCTGCATGTGGGCAGCTTCAGCCCGCTGGGTACTTATGAAGGCGCCATCCGCAAGCTGCCGGAGCTGGCGGCCCTGGGTTTCACGGCGCTCGAACTGATGCCGCTGGCCGGCTTTGGCGGGCAATGGGGCTGGGGCTATGACGGCGTGCTGCCTTTCGCGCCGCATGCGGCCTATGGCAGCCCGCAAGACCTCAAGCGCCTGGTCGACGAGGCGCATGCGCTGGGAATATGCGTCTTCCTCGACGTGGTCTATAACCACTTCGGGCCTGACGGCAACTACCTGCATGCGTACGCGCCCCAGTTCTTTTCGAGCAGCCATGCCAGTCCCTGGGGTGCGGCCATCAATTTCGACCAGGAGGGCAGCGCCGTGGTGCGCGATTTCTTCGTGCACAACGCGCTGTACTGGATCGATGAGTTCGGCATGGACGGCCTGCGCCTGGACGCGGTGCACGCCATCGCCGACGACAGCCGTCCCGACATCCTGCAGGAGTTGAGCGCACGCGTGCGCGAGCTGGCCACGGCCAGCGGGCGCTTGGTGCACCTGGTGCTGGAAAACGAGAAAAACCAGCCCGCCCGGCTGTCCTCCTCGCCCGAGCCCGGCCTGTACGATGCCCAGTGGAACGACGATTTTCACCATGCAGTGCATGTGGCTCTAACGGAAGAATCCCAGGGCTACTATGCCAAGTTTGCGCGCCACCCGCTGGCCTTGCTGGCGCGGGTGTTGACCCATGGCTTCGCCTTTCCCGAGGCGGCCAACGTGGCCGGCGGCGATCCGGTGCCGCTGACGTGTATGGTCAACTTCGTCGGCAACCACGACCAGATCGGCAACCGCGCCTTCGGCGAGCGGTTGGGGCAACTGGCGCCTGCCGAGGGGGCAGAACTGGCGCTGCTGCTGGCCTTGCTCACCCCGGCCACACCCATGGTGTTCATGGGCGATGAATTTTCAGCGTCCACGCCGTTCCGGTACTTTGCCAACTGGGACGGTGGCCTGCGCGACGCGGTGCGCGAAGGGCGCGCGCGCGAGTTCGGCCACGCGTTGACCAGCGATGCCGTGCTGCCCGACCCTTGCGACGTGGCCACTCTTCAGGCCAGCCGACTGCAATGGGACGAATCGGACACGTCAATCGGGCAGACTCGCCGGGCCTTGGTGCAGCGATCATTGGAGGCGCGGCGCACCTGGTTGCAGCCCCGTGCGCAGCAACTGTGCGCAGTGGGCCACACGGCGGAGTTCGTGGGAGAGAGCGGCCTGCGCGTGGCCTGGCACTACCAGGACGGAGCAATACTGAGGATGGAAATGAACCTGGGACCAGACACGGTGGACGCCACACCGTCCGCAACTGCGGCGGACATCGCTGCCGTTGAGGTATTCAGCCACCACTGGACAGGTGACGAGCGGCTGTGGGCCCCATGGTCGGCCCGGTGGACCTGCACCGAAGGTTTGGCATGAGCCAGGAGCCAGCTGTTCATGATGCGCTCGGTTCAGACCTGCACCAGCGCGCCGAGCGCGCCGGCATCGCTACCGAATACGCAAGCTTCTGGGGCGAAACCCTGACCGTGAGCCCCGAAGTCCTGGCCAGGGCCCTGGCCGCCATGGGCGCGCATGCCGATGGCAATGCGCCGCAACCCATCGTGGTGGAACAGGGCCATGCCGCGCAGGTGCCGCTGGACGCGGATGGCCCATGGCAACTGCTAACCGAAGAACCCGGCGCGGCAGCACTGCTGGAGGGGACCGGCAGCGTCGCAGAACTGCCTGCTACGCTGGGCTCTGGGTACTACCTCCTGCACTCGCCCGGTGCCGAGAGGCTGCTCATCGTGGCGCCCCGGCGCTGCTGGCTCCCCGAGGGCCTGCAGTCTGGCGAGCGCTGGTGGGGCATCACCGCACAGATGTACGCGCTGCGTTCGGAGCGCAACTGGGGCATCGGCGACTTCACCGACCTGGCCACCCTGGTCCGGCTGGCGGCTTCGCGGGGTGCCGCGTTCGTCGGCGTGAGCCCGCTGCATGCCTTGCGCACGGAACACCCCGAGCAGGCCAGCCCCTACAGCCCCAGCAGCCGACTGGCGCTGAATGTGCTGCATATCGACGTGGCGGCTGTGCCCGAATTTGCCTGCAGCACCGAAGCCCAGGCCCTTTTAGCGGACAGCGGCTTTCAGCAGCGCTTGCGCGAGGTGCGTGCCAGCCCGACCGTGCGCTACGCCGAGGTGGCGGCGCTGAAGGAACCCGTTCTGGCCTTGCTGTGGCAGGAGTTTCGCTCAACCCACTGGGAGGCCGCCACAGCAAGAGGCCAGGAGTTTGATGCATTCATGGCGCAGCACCAGGCGACACTGGGCCTGCATGCGCGCTACGAGGCCATCCAGCTGAACCTGGGTGCGCGGGATCCGCAGGTCTGGGGCTGGCCCGCCTGGCCGCAGGATCTGCAAGACCCGCAAGGCGCTGCGGCACTGGTCTTCGCACGCGAACATGCCGATGCGGTGGCGTATAGGTACTGGCTGCAGTGGCTGGCCTACGTCCAGCTGGGCCAGGCGTTCGAGCAGGCGCGCGCGTGCATGCCGCTGGGCCTGTACTGCGACCTGGCCGTGGGCGCCAGTGACGGCGGCTCCGAAACCTGGATGTCCCCCGGCCTCTATGCCCGGGGCATGAACGTGGGCGCCCCGCCCGACCCCCTCAGCACTCAGGGCCAGGATTGGGGCCTGCCTCCCGTCAATCCCGTGGCACTCAGCGATGCGCGCTTCCTGCCGTTTCGGCAACTGCTGGCCAGCGTGATGCGCCACGCCTGCGCGCTGCGCATGGACCATGCCATGGCGCTCATGCGGCTGTACTGGAACAGCCCCGAGGGCGGCACCTATGTGCGCTACCCGCTGGAGGCGCTGGTTGCGGTGATGGCCATCGAGAGCCACCGCCACCAGTGCATGGTGATCGGGGAAGATCTAGGCAATGTGGCGCCGCGCATGCGCGAGGCCATGGCCGAGCATGCGCTGCTGTCGTATCGCCCGCTGATCTTCGAACGCCTGGAAGACGGCGCCTTTCGCCCGCCGGCCGACTGGCAGCCACAGGCGCTGGCCGTGGTCAGCACGCACGACCTGCCCACGCTCAAGGGCTTCTGGGGTGGGGACGACATCGCCATCCAGCACTCGCTGGGCTGGCTTGGGGACAGCGATGCTCAGGTGCGCGCCCAACTGGCGCGCGCCCAGGACCGCACCCACCTGCTGGCCGCCCTCGACGCCCAGCAACTGCTGCCACAGGGCACCACGCTCGACGCCCAATCCACCCCCGAGATGACACCCGCACTGGCCGCTGCCGTGCATGCCTTCCTGGCGCGCACGCCATGCCAGCTGCTGGGCGTGCAGCTCGAGGACCTGACCGGCCAGCGCGAACAGCTCAACGTACCGGGCACCACCGAAGACCGCTACCCCAACTGGCGCCACCGCATGCCGTTGCCGCTGGAGCAGTTGAGCGGCGATCCGTATTTCGAAGCCATCAGCCAGGCCGTGGGCAATGCCCGCCGCGCTGCGCTGGTCGAACCTGCCGCTGAACTGCCACCGCTGGTATCGGCGGACGTGCCCGGCGCCACCTACCGGATGCAGCTCAACCGCGGGTTCACCTTCGCGCAGGCCACTGCGGTCGTGCCCTACCTGCATGCGCTGGGCGTGAGCCACCTGTACACGTCCCCCTACCTCAAGGCCGCCGCCGGCAGCATGCATGGCTACGACGTGGTGGACCCGACGGTGCTCAACCCCGAGATCGGCACCGAGGCCGAGCATGCCGCGATGTGCGAGGCGCTGGCCGAACGCGACATGGGCCACGTGCTGGACATCGTGCCCAACCACATGGGCGTGGAGGACCCGGCCAACCGCTGGTGGCAGGACATGCTGGAGCATGGTGAAGCCTCGCCGCACGCGGCCACCTTCGACATCGAGTGGCAGCCGGCCAACCCCCAGACCGGCCGGCGCGTGCTGCTGCCGGTGCTGGGCGACCACTACGGCAAGCTGCTGGAGGCAGGCGAGCTGCAGCTGCGCTTCGATGCCGCTCAGGGCCGCTTGCAGGTGGGCTACTGGGACCATGCGTTTCCGCTCGATCCACGCAGCTACGCCCTCGTGCTGACGGCCGTGTCCATGCCGGCGGCCGCACCGGCTGGGGAACTGGCCGAAATGGCCTCGCTCGTGGATGCGCTGGGCCAGGTGCCGCCCCAGGGCAGCGACGATCCGCAGCAGCGCGCGGCGCGTCTGCGCGATGCTCCCCTGTACCAGCGCCGGCTGGCAGAGATGGCACAGGCCTACCACTGGGTATCGGACTGGGTGCAGGCCTGCATTGTTCGGGCCAACGGGCAAAGGGGAGATGCCGCGAGCTTCGACCTGCTCGACGCGGTGCTTCAGGCCCAGGCCTACCGGCTGGCCGACTGGCGCGTGGCGGGCGACGACATCAACTACCGGCGCTTCTTCGACATCAACGCCCTGGCCGCCATCCGCATGGAAGAGCCCGAGGTCTTCGAGGCCGTGCACGCCCTGCCCCTGCGCTGGCTGGCCGAGGGCAAGGTCACGGGCCTGCGCATCGACCACCCGGACGGCCTGGCCGACCCGGCCCGGTACTTCGAGCGGCTGCAGCAGCGCCACGCCGCGCAGCGCCAGGCCCGAGGGCAGCCGCAGCAGGCGCTGTACCTGGTGGTCGAGAAGATCATGGCCGACCACGAACCGCTGCCTGCCGACTGGCTGGTGCATGGCGGCACCGGCTACCGCTTCAGCACCCTGGTCAACGGCCTGTTCATTGCAGCCGACGCGCAGGAGCGCTTCGACGCCGTCTATGGCGAATTCACCGGAGACATGCAGCCCTTCGAGGAAGCCACCTACGAGTGCAAGCGCCTGATCATCGAGACGGCGCTGTTCAGCGACATGGCCTGGCTAGTGGCCACGCTGAGCAAGATCACGCGGGCCGATCGCGCGGTGTGCGACTTCACGCGCAACCAGTTGCGCGTGGCCCTGGTGGAGGTGGCAGCCCAGTTCCCCGTGTACCGCACCTACGTGGTACCCGGCGGCGCGCCGCCCAGCGAGGCAGACCGGCAGCACATCGCCTGGGCCATCAGCGCCGCGCGCCGGCGCCTGGGGTCTGCCGAAGGCGGCGTGTTGGCCTATCTGCAGGCAGTGCTGCAGGGCGAGCCCGGGGCCGAGCCCACTCTGCGCGCGCGCTTCACCCGCCGATGGCAGCAGTTCACGGCACCCGTGATGGCCAAGTCGGTCGAGGACACGCTGTTCTACCGCTATGTGCGGCTGGTCTCGCTCAACGACGTGGGGGCGGAGCCGCGGCGCTTTGGCGTCTCGGTGGCGGCTTTCCACCAGGGCAACCTGCAGCGCTCGCGGCATCTGCCGCACGAACTGCTGGCCACCTCCACGCACGACAGCAAGCGTTCGGAAGACGTGCGCGCACGGCTCAATGTGCTGTCTGAAATGCCTGATGCCTGGCAGGACACGGTGCAGGCGCTGCAGGCGGTCGGCCAGCGCTTCGAGGTCGAAATCGACGGGCAGGCATCGCCGCTGCCCCACGACCTGTGGGGCTTGTACCAGGCCATGGTGGGCATCTGGCCAGCCCGCGCCACGGACGCCCATGAGCGCCAGGAGCTGGTGCAGCGCATCCAGCGCTACAAGGAAAAGGCCATGCGCGAGGCCAAACTCATGAGCAACTGGCTGTTCCCCAACGAGGCCTACGAGGCGGCCGTGCGCGATTACATCGAAAAGGCCCTGTCCACGGAACGTTTCGTCGCCGTGCTCGAGGACTTCGTGCAACGCATCGCCCCCCATGGCTTTCGCAACAGCCTGGGCCAGCTGGCGCTCAAGCTCACGGCGCCGGGCGTGCCGGACATCTACCAAGGCTGCGAGGTCTGGAACTTCTCGCTGGTGGACCCGGACAACCGCCGCCCCGTTGACCTGGCGGAGCTGGCCGCTTCGCTGCAGCCGCTGCGCGCGCTGTACCAGGGCAATGCACAATTTCCGAGCCCTGCCGACTGGCATGCGCTGTTGGGCGACGGCCCTGCCATGCCCCCCGGCGCCAAGCAACTGGTCACCTGGCGCCTGCTGCAACTGCGCCGGGAGATGCCTGCGCTGTTCCGCGATTCACTGTACCTGCCGCTGGCCGTGGAGGGCGCGTCTCAGGCCCACGCACTGGCCTTTGCCCGCATTGGCGGGGACCAGGCCGTGGTGGTGGTCTGCGCCCGCCTGCTGCTGGGCCTTGGCAAGAACGGATGGGGTGACACCCGTGTGGCCCTGGCCTCGGCCCACCCGGCCCTGGCGCGCCCAGGCCGCTGGCGCGACTGGATGACCGGCAACACGCTGGCCAATGCAGCAGAGCATTCCCTGAACGATGTGCTGGGCGATGTCGGCCCTTCCAGCGCCCGCCTGCCCTTTGCCATTCTGGTGGCGCAAGATACCCCTTTATGAAGATCCTGTTCGCCACGCCCGAATGCGCCCCGCTGGTCAAGACCGGTGGGCTCGGTGATGTCAGTGCCGCCCTGCCCCGTGCCCTCAAGGCGCTGGGGCACGAGGTGGTCATCCTCATGCCCGCGTATGGCGGCATGGCCATCGACGGCACGCTCGACGCCATCGTGCCCGTGCCTGCCTACGGCCCCTGGCCGGCCGCGCAGCTGCTGCAGGTGATGTCGCCAGACGGCATGCCCTTTTTGCTGTTGTCGTGCCCGGCCCTGTATGCGAGTGCCGGCACGCCGTACGGCGATCCGGCCCACACGCCCATGCACGAGCAGGCCCTGCGCTTTGGCCTGCTCAGCCGCGTTGCGGCATTGATCGGCACGGAGCACAGCCCCTGCGACTGGCGCGCCGACATCGTTCACGCCAACGACTGGCCCTGCGGGCTGGCCCCTTTGTACCTGCACCAGGCGCGGGCCGCCGGTCAGCAGGGCGTGGCCCAAAGCCTGATCACCATCCACAACCTGGCATTCCAGGGCGTGTTCCCCATGGATGCCTGCGAGGTGCTGGACATCGCACCGATGTACCGGGGCATGGAGGGCGTGGAGTTCTGGGGTCAGTTGTCCATGCTCAAGGCCGCCCTGCAGTTCGCTGACGCCATCGCCACGGTGAGTCCGACCTATGCGCGAGAAATACAGAAACCGGCCCTGGGCTTCGGGCTCGACGGTGTGCTGCGCGCCCAGGCCGGCCGGCTGCATGGGCTGCTCAACGGCATCGATATAACGGTATGGAACCCGGAGATCGATCCGTTGATCGCAGCCAACTACGGGGTGAAAAACCTGGAGGCCAAGGCGGTGAACAAAGCCGCCTTGCGCAAGCGCTGCGGCCTGGCCGAGTCGCCAGGTCCGCTGCTGGGCCTGGTGGGGCGGCTCACCTCCCAAAAGGGGGTGGACCTTGTGCTGGCGGGGGCCCCTGCCCTGCTTGCGAGCGAGGCCCAACTGGTGGTGCTGGGCCGAGGCGAGGAGCCGCTGGAGGCTGGTCTGCGGGCGCTCGCCAAAGCGCATCCGGGGCAGGTCCACGCCACGCTGGGCTTCGACGAGGCGCTGGCGCACCAGATCGAGGCCGGTGCCGATTGCTTTCTCATGCCCTCGCGCTTCGAGCCTTGCGGCCTGAACCAGATGTACAGCCAGGCCTATGGCACGCCGCCAGTCGTCACGGCCACCGGTGGCCTGGCCGATACGGTGAGCGATGCCGGCCCTGGCCTGGACGAGGGGACCGGCTTCATGATGGCCGCTCCCACGCAGGCAGAATTCGACCGTGCACTGGGCCGCGTGCTGCAGGCCTGGGCGCAGCCCGCGCTCTGGCGCGGCCTGCAGCGCCGGGGAATGTCCCAGCCCTTCGGCTGGGAAGCTGCGGCCCGGCAGTACGTGCAGCTGTATGCGCAACTGCTTGGACAGACGGTGTCACCACCCGCCGCCCAGATGCAGAACGTGGTGAGCATCGACAGCCGGCGCTGAGCCTCAAGCGCCCGCCGCCAGGGGTGACGCTGGCTGGAACGGCTCCGGACGGCGCTGCAGGAGGCGCACGGCGGGTCTATCACCCGCTGGCGGCTCGATGAGCAGGCGCGCTGGTGCTAGGGCATACACCAGCGCCCTCTTGTGCTCGGGGGTGGAAAAACTCTCTCCTGCCTCCAGCACGACGTCGCGCGTGTCGTGGTCCAGGGTGATCCAGACCGTGCCGCTCTGGCAATGCATGCTCTGGCCCGCGGCGTCGGGCACATGGTGCAAGCCGCGGTGGGTAAGTTCGATGATCATGGTAAATGCTCCTATCCATTCGCTGATGGAATGAATATAGTGAGACGACTCTCTGTACTCAAACGGTCATTTGGAATCCTTCGCATGCCAATCCAGAATGTGAAAACGTCTTCCTCGGCCATCGGTCGGGAAGAGCTGCCGCCGCTGGACCTGCTGCGCAGCTTCGAGGCCTCGGCGCGGCACCTGAGCTTTACGCAAGCGGCGCAGGAGCTCTACCTCACCCAGTCTGCGGTCAGCCGCCAGATCCAGCAGATGGAAGCCTGGCTCGGTGTGGCCCTGTTCGAGCGCCGGCACCGGTCCCTGGTGCTCACCGAGGCGGGGGCCGTCATGCACCGGGCGGCAGTGGATGCGCTGGAGCGGCTGCGCGACGCCACCGCACGGGTGCGTGCCGTCCCGGCCCTGCGCCAGGTGGCCATGACCTGCACCCCGGGCTTCGCATCGCTGTGGCTCATCCCCCGGCTGGCGCGCTTTACCGCGCAGCACCCGGATGTGGACGTGCGCATCTCCGCCACCCTGGAGCTTTTGGACCTGGACCGCAGCCAGCTGGACCTGGCGGTGCGCTTTTGCCCGACCGAGGATGGGCTGGGCACTCCCTTGTTTGAGGAATGGGTGGTCCCCATGTGCTCTCCTGCCCTGGCCACCAACGCAGCCAACCCCTTGCAGCAGCCCGCCGACCTGGTGCGCCACACCCTGCTCGCCGTGGACCAGCACCCTGGCATGCCGCTCACGGTGGAATGGGACCCCTGGGCGCGGCTGATGGGGGTGTCAGAAGTGCGCATGAAAAACACCGTGCGCTTCACCCAGTACGCCGATGCGGTGGCGGCGGCGATGCAGGGGCAAGGCGTGGTGATCGGCCGGCTGCCGCTGTTGGCCGAGCTGGTGGAAAGCGGCCGACTGGTGACGCCGTTCGGCAGTTGTGCCTCGTCGCAGCGCGGCTACTACATGGTGTCGGGTATTCGCGGCGGCGCCAACCCCGATGCGCAGGACTTCGTGCGATGGCTGCGCAGCGAGGCCGACGCGGCGCTGAAACCCGCCACGCTGGCCTGACCGCCCGCACCCTGTGCTGGATTTCACGGTTTCAATCAATGCTGCAAGCATGTTCCCAATCAAAACGGGTGCGCGCCCACCTTTTCCAGTAAATTGCCCCTGCGCAGCCTGGGCGCTTTCTTTTCAGGCGTGGAAAAAAGGACGCGCAATGCTGAAAGCTTTTTCGCTCAAACTACCCGGCCAGTGTCTTGTGGCCTTGTGCATTCTGGCGGGTACAGCCAACGCCAATGCCAAGGCAGTGTGCCCTCGTCCCGCCAAAGGGCCGCAGGCCACCCCAGGCATCATTCCGGCCAACACCAGGCTGATAGAAAACAAACGCTATTACTCGCCAGACAAGTCGGTGTATCTGGTTCACCAGAGCGACGGCAACCTGGTGCTGTACAAGCGGGTGAGAAGAGATGCGCAGGTAGCTCTCTGGAATGCGGGCACCTACCGCCAGGAGACCCGATGCGCGGTTTTCCAGGGCGATGGCAACCTCGTGGTTTATAACATGGTAGAAAATGCCCTGTGGAACTCGGCTGCTGACGCGAAGAAGCGCGACCGAACGTTCTGGGATTCCTTGCCTCCCTATGGAATCGACAGCAAAAGCTACCTGAGACAGTACGGCACGCCCCATCTGGCCGTACAAAATGACAACAACCTGGTGGTCTACGATGGAAGCGGAGTACCGCTGTGGGCGTCCGGAACCGCGGCGCGGTGAGGCCTGCCTTTGTCTTACCGAACCCCGACTATCAACGCCCCGCTTTGGAATGGCAGGCCATGGGCAGGTGATCGTTGGCGGCTACAAAGGGCTCGTGCAGCACCTTGCGTTTGGGTAGCGGCGCGCCTGGCAGACCAAGTGTCTTGACCTGCACTGCAGCCCTTCCATCGGCAGTGGCGCCCATTTCAAGCTGTACTGGGTCCTCTCCCGTCTGCATGTGGTGGGTCCAGGCCACGTCCGAGATCACTGCATGCTCGGCGATCACCAAACCCAGAAGATCGGTGAATTCACGTTGCTGCGATGGCTGCCACTGCACCTGGATCGTGAAACACCGGCCGTTGTTGGAGCAATTGATCGTCAGGTAGGGCTTGCCTTCCTGGCCCGTTTGCGCTTTCGCTTCGGGCTGGGCGGGCTGGTTCTTCCGGGCCCGGTTCTTGAGCGATTCGTGGCGGAATATCTCCAGCGATGCGCCGGGGTCTTCTTCGCCGAGCACCGAGGTATCGATATGGGCGGGGACGATGGGGTTGGAACGGGACATAAAGGCACCTCACACCAGTGGGCTCCGGATATTCTGCGTACCAGAACATTCACCCTGGATCCTGTGGATCCATTGGCACTCGCAAGGTCCTGGAGCTTTGGGACGATGCGATGGCCAAATAGGCCATGAGCGTACCGGCGGGTGACCGATGAGTCCATGGTGAACCTGGCGTCCATTCACGGCTGTAGGACAATCACGGGGCGGCGGGCCATCTTCTCTCTGCGATCGCCGTATTTCGTAAATACGTTTGGTAGCGCGTTACGAGATTATTCCGATAATCAGCGAACAATCGGCGAACGCGGGAAACTATTCACTCGCAGCCAGTAACAGGGTGCAGTTCATGGCGGCAAGTCTTCTTGGTATGGCGAGGCGGGGCGGATTCAAAAGCGAAGCGCAACACCCTGGATTTCAATGAACAAGGGTGGAGTGCTGCGG
>NZ_LMIH01000037.1:0-11211 GCF_001428645.1 Acidovorax sp. Root217 | reverse complement strand
GTGGTTGCAGCAGCGGCGGGGTCTGCGATCTCTGGCGTGATTGGAACGGACGGCAGCGTCTGGATCTGGGGCAAAGGCACCAACCTGGGCGGCACCGACAAAACTACCGCCCCCGTGCGGGTGATGCAGGCCAACGGGGCGGCGTTCGATGCGGGCCGGGTGGGGGACGCCGCCGGCACCTTCTCCGGCGGGCAGACCGGCCCCTTGAGCAATGTGACGGTGGATGTGGGCGCCACGGTCTCGACACTGCACCGCGGCAAGACGGGCCGCGTCTACGTGGCAGCGCTGGCGGGATCGACCGTGCTGTTCCTGGGCCCCAATGGCTGGGCGCCCTACACCGGCGGAGCCTTTCCTGCCTACTTGTCGGGTGCGCTGCCGCGCACGGTCCCTGTGCGCATTGCCTCGGGCCTGAACTTCAGCGGGCTGGAGGGTGTGCAGCTGGTGGTGGGCTACGGTGTGGGTGACGATGCCACGGCCGCAGCGGAGATGGTCCGTGCGGGCCGCTACCAGGTCGTCCATACGCTGAACTGACCCCCTTGAGCCGGTGCGGGTGTCGGCGCGGGGCGCGGCAACCGCCCGGGAGCATGGCCTGCATGCCCTGCCCCTGGGTGCGCAGGGGCAGGGCGCTTCTGCGAGAATCGGGGCCATGAACGCGCTCAACGTGGCTGAATACACGCACACCCTCGGATCCCAGGCCAAGGCCGCCTCCGCCCTCATGGCGCGCGCGCCTGCGGCCGTCAAGAACAAGGCCCTGCGGTCCCTGGCGCGCCTGCTGCGCGAGCACACCGCCGCACTGCAGGTGGACAACGCCCGCGACCTGGAGCGCGCCCGCGCCGCGGGCCTGGCCGAACCCCTGGTCGACCGCCTCAAACTCACGCCCAAGGTGCTCGACACCTGCGCCGAAGGCTGCGAACAGCTGGCCGCCATGGCCGACGTGATCGGCGAGATCATCGGCATGAAGCAGCAGCCCAGCGGCATCCGCGTGGGCCAGATGCGCGTGCCCATCGGCGTGTTCGGCATGATCTACGAGAGCCGTCCCAACGTGACCATCGAGGCCGCCAGCCTCTCCATCAAGAGCGGCAACGCCTGCATCCTGCGCGGCGGCTCGGAAGCCATCGATTCCAACAAGGCGCTGGCGCGCCTGGTGCAGCTGGCGCTGGCCGAGGCCGGCCTGCCGCAGGACGCGGTGCAGCTGGTGCAGACCACCGACCGCGAGGCCGTGGGCCAGCTCATCACCATGCCGCAGTTCGTGGACGTGATCATCCCGCGCGGTGGCAAGGGCCTGATCGAGCGCATCAGCCGCGATGCCAAGGTGCCCGTCATCAAGCACCTGGACGGCAATTGCCACACCTACGTGGACGACCCCTGCGACGTGGCCATGGCCGTCAAGGTGGCCGACAACGCCAAGACGCAGAAATACAGCCCCTGCAATGCCAGCGAAGGCCTGCTGGTCGCGCGCGGCGTGGCGCCCGAGTTCCTGCCGTTGATTGGCGCTGTGTACGCCGCCAAGGGTGTGGAGATGCGCGTCTGCCCCGAGAGCCGCACCCTGCTGGCCTCGGTGGCCGGCGCCAAGCTGGTCGATGCCACCGAGCAGGACTGGTCCGAGGAGTACCTGGCGCCGATCATCAGCATCAAGGTGGTGGAGGGTGTGGACGAAGCGATCGCGCACATCAACCACTATTCGTCGCACCATACCGACGCCATCCTGACCACTAATCACGTCCACGCCCAGCGCTTCCTGCGCGAGGTGGACTCGGCCAGTGTGATGGTCAACACCAGCACCCGCTTTGCCGATGGGTTCGAGTTCGGGCTGGGTGCCGAGATCGGTATCAGCACCGACAAGTTCCATGCCCGTGGTCCTGTGGGCATCGAAGGCCTGACTTCGCTCAAGTACGTTGTACTGGGCGAGGGCGAGGTGCGCAGTTGATGCTCGGCTTTGACTGCCGCTTGCGGCAGCTGGCTTGACGCGCCTGTCGCCTGTACCCATCATCCTCCCGTGAAAATCATCATCCTGGGTGCCGGCCGTGTCGGCCACAGCGTGGCCGAGAGCCTGGTGTCGGAACGCAACGACATCACCGTCATCGACACCGACGCCGAGCGCCTGCGTGACCTGGAGTCGCGCTTTGACCTGCGCGGCGTGGTGGGCAACGGCATCGACCCGGCCGTGCTGGCCGAGGCCGGCGCGCACGACACCGACCTGCTGATCGCCTGTGCCGCGCAGGACGAGACCAACCTGGTGTGCTGCAAGATCGCGCAGATCGTGTTCAACATCCCCACGCGCATCGCGCGCGTGCGCTCCTCGGGGTTCGACAACGACGAGCGGCTGGTGGGCCCCGAAGGCTTTGCGGTGGACCGCATCATCTGCCCCGAAGAATCGCTCACCCGCTACATCGGCAAGCTCATCGAGTACCCCGAGGCCATGCAGGTGCGCGAGTTCGCGGGCGGTCGGGCCTGCCTGGCCTCGGTGCGCGCGCGGACCGGGGCTCCCATGGTGGGCCACACCATTGCCGAACTGCGTGCCGGCGCACCCGATGTGGCGGTGCGCATTGTGGCCATCTACCGGCGCTTTCCCGACGAGCCCGACCGCTTCGTGGCCTGCGACGGCAACACGCGCATCGAGCCGGGCGACGAGGTGTTCGTGCTCGCAGCCAGCGAGCACATCGCGTACGTGCTCGCCGCATTGCACCGGCGTGGGGCGACGGCCGTGCAGCCTGTGCGCCGCATCATGATCGCCGGCGGCGGGCGCGTGGGCCTGCGCCTGGCGCGCCAGCTGGCGAAACAGGCCGGGCGCTTTCGCGTGAAAATTGTCGAAGGCGACATGCCGCGCTGCACCGAGCTGGCGTCCCTGCTGCCTTCGGACACGCTGGTGCTGCAGGGCGACGCCACCGATGAGGACCTGCTGGGCGACGAGAACATCGAAGAGATTGACCTCTTCCTGGCGCTCACCGACGATGACGAAAACAACATCATGTCCTGCCTGCTGGCCAAGCGCATGGGTGCGCGCCGGGTACTGGCGCTGATCAACCGGCGCAGCTACGCCGACCTGATGCATGGCACGCAGATCGACATTGCGCTGTCGCCCGCGCAGGCCATGCTCGGCGAGTTGCTGGCCTATGTGCGCCAAGGCGATGTGCAGGCCGTGCACAGCCTGCGCCGGGGTGTGGCCGAGGCGCTGGAGATCGTCGCGCGTGGCGACCGCAAGAGCTCGCGCGTGGTGGGCCGCATGGTCGGCGAACTGCAGTTGCCCGGCGAGGTGCACATGGGCCTCATCGTGCGCGGCCTGCCCGATTCGCCCGGTGTCTCGCCCGAGGACCTGCGCGAGCCCCAGGTCATCATCCCGCGCAGCTCCACGGTGATCGAGAGCAACGACCACGTGGTGTTCTTCCTGCCACACAAGCGATTGGTGCGCGAGGTGGAAAAGCTGTTCCGTGTGAGCGCCACCTTTTTCTGACGCGCCATGGTGGACCTGTTTCCCGTCCTGCGCGTGCTGGGCATCCTGGCCATGATCTTCTCGCTGACCATGGGGCTGCCGCTGGCGGTCTCGCTGTGGATGCGCGATGGCATCTGGCAGGTGTACCCACAGGCCATGGGCGCCACCTTCATGGCCGGTGCCTGGCTCTGGTGGCGCCTGCGCCACTTTCGCCATGAGCTGCAGCCGCGCCACGGGGTCATGCTGGTGTCGCTGGTCTGGATGCTGCTGCCACTGGCCGCAGCCCTGCCGCTGATGCTGGCGGGGCACTATATCGGGCGCCCCATGTCGTTCACGCACGCCTATTTCGAGGCCGTGTCGGGCCTGACCACGAGCGGCTCCACGGTGCTCAGCGGGCTCGACACGCTGCCGGTGTCGGTCAACGTGTGGCGCACCTTCCTGCAGTGGGTGGGGGGCATGGGCATCCTGATCCTGGCGGTGGCCGTGCTGCCCCTGCTGGGCGTAGGCGGCAGCCAGCTTTTCAAGGCCGAGGCCGCCGGCCCGCTCAAGGATGCCAAGCTCACGCCGCGCATGACCGGCACGGCCAAGGGCCTGTGGGGGGTGTATGCGCTGTTCTCCGTGTCCTGCGGTCTGGCCTACTGGCTCGCCGGCATGGCGCCGCTGGATGCGCTGATGCACATGTTCACCACGGTGAGCCTGGGCGGCCTGTCTTCTTACGATGCCAGCTTCGGGCACTTCCAGTCGCCGCTGCTCGAAGCCATCTGCATCTTTTTCATGCTGGTTGCCAGCTGCAACTTTGCGCTGTACTTCGTGGCCTTTCGCAGGGGGCACTGGCGCGGCTTCTGGGCAGATCCGGAGCTGCGTGCCACGCTGTTCGCGCTGATCGGCGGCGGGCTGGTGGTGTCACTGCTGCTCTGGGCCAAGGGGGTGTACGCGCCGCTCGATGCCCTGCGCCATGGCATGTTCAACACCATCTCGCTGGCCACCACCACCGGCTACGCCACGGTGGACTACCTGGCCTGGCCGGTGTTCGCGCCCGTGTCCATGCTGCTGCTGTCGGGTGTGGCCACCAGCGCCGGCTCGACCGGCGGCGGGATCAAGATGGTGCGCATGCTGATCCTGGTCAAGCAGGCGCGCCGCGAGATGAACCGTCTGGTGCACCCGCGTGCCGTGCAGCCGGTGTGCCTGGGCGGCGGTGTGGTGGACAACCGCGTGATCTTCTCCGTGCTGGCCTTCATGCTGGTGTACGGTGGCACGGTCTTCGGGCTGAGCATGCTGCTGCTGCTGACCGACCTGGACCCGGTGACCGCGTTTTCGGCGGTGCTGGCCAGTGTCAACTGCGCGGGGCCGGGTCTGGGCGGCGTGGGGCCGGCAGGGAATTTTGCGGTGCTCACCGACTTCCAGATCTGGGTCTGCACTTTTGCCATGCTGCTCGGGCGGCTGGAGATCCTGAGCTTTCTGGCGCTGCTCACTCCCTCGTTCTGGCGGCGCTGAAAGAAAGCGGCCCCGGGCTTGCGAAGAACCGGTCACGCCCCAACCCTACAATGGATTGCAATCGTTACCGTCTCCTCTGAGGGCTCCCCATGGTTCCGCATCTCATCACGGCCCTCACCGGGCCGATCAACGAACTCGAGCAGCGTGTGCTCGACTCCATGCCCGCCATCGAGCGCTGGTTCCGGCTGGAGTGGATGGAGCACACCCCGCCGTTCTACACCTCGGTGGACATCCGCAATGCCGGCTTCAAGCTGGCCCCGGTCGATACCAACCTGTTTCCCGGCGGCTGGAACAACCTGACCAAGGAGATGCTGCCACTGGCCGTGCAGGCGGCCATGGCCGCCATCGAGAAGATCTGCCCCGAGGCGCGCAACCTGCTGATCATTCCCGAGAACCACACGCGCAACACCTTCTATCTGTCGAACGTGGTGCAGCTGCAGCGCATCTTCAACATGGCCGGCCTCAACGTGCGCGTGGGTTCCATCAGCCCCGAGATCAAGAAGCCCACCTTGATCGAGCTGCCCAATGGCGACACGGTGACCCTGGAGCCGGTGGTGCGCACCAAGCGCCGCCTGGGGCTCAAGGACTTCGACCCCTGCACCATCCTGCTCAACAACGACCTCACGGCCGGTGCGCCAGGCATCCTGGAAGACATCCACGAGCAGTACCTGCTGCCTCCGCTGCATGCTGGCTGGAGCGTGCGCAAGAAGAGCACCCACTTCAAGAACTACGAAGAGGTGGCCAAGCGCTTTGGCAAGATGCTGGGCATCGACCCCTGGCTGGTGAACCCCATGTTCAGCCAGTGCGGGGACGTGGACTTCTCCGAGGGTGCCGGCATGGAGAACCTGCAGACCCATGTGGATGCGCTGCTGACCAAGGTGCGCCGCAAGTACAAGGAATACGGCATCAACGAAAAGCCCTTCGTGATCGTCAAGGCCAACAACGGCACCTACGGCATGGGCATCATGACCGTGCGCGACGCCAAGGAGCTGGACGCGATCAACCGCAAGACGCGCAACAAGATGGCGGTCATCAAGGACGGCCAGGTGGTCAACGACGTGATCATCCAGGAAGGCGTGCTCACCCAGGAGCGGGTGAACGATGCCGTGGCCGAGCCCGTGGTCTACATGATGGACCGCTACGTGGTCGGCGGTTTCTACCGCATGCATGCCGAGCGCGGCATCGACGAGAACCTGAACGCGCCGGGCGCGAGCTTCGTGCCCCTGGCCTTCGAGCACAGCACGCACATGCCCCAGCCGGGCATGCGCCCCGGGGTGAGCGCGCCGAACCGCTTTTACATGTACGGCGTAGTCGCGCGTTTGGCGATGCTGGCGGCCAGTTACGAGCTGGAAGCCACCAACCCCGATGCCGAGGTCTACGACTGATACGGCTTTGCCTTCAACCGGCTAGCGTCGTTGAGGAGCCTTGCCGTGCTACAGCACTGTCTGCGTCTCCCCGCCTGGCTATCCGGCTGAATGCAAAACCGTATGGGGTCAGCTCTCTAAAGAAAGAACTGGAAAGAGGCTTGAGGGCCGCCTGCCACGTCTGCCGCAGGCGCGCCAGAGGGAAGTTGCTGCGCTGCAACATGCCCCGGGCTGGTGCGCCGCTGCACCAGCGCAGGAGCACAATAGCGTTCCCAAAAGTAACGGAACCCCGGCAGCCACGTGTGCCGGGCGCGGTCAGTGCAAAGCTCCAAATCCTCGCTCGCAGCGCTCACGCTGGGCGCCATCGGTGTTGTCTACGGTGATATCGGCACCAGCGTGCTGTATGCGCTCAAGGAGGTGTTCGGGTCCGGCCATGTGCCCTTTACCCAGGACAACATTTACGGCATCCTGTCCATCCTCTTCTGGACCCTGACGGTCATCGTCTCCCTGAAGTACGTGGTGCTGGTGCTGCGCGCCGACAACAATGGCGAAGGCGGGCTGATCGCCATGCTGGCCCTGGCCTCCCAAGCCGTGAAGGACAAACCCCGCCTGCGCAGGGTGCTGCTCGGCGTGGGTATCTTCGGCACCTCGCTGTTCTATGGCGACGGGGTCATCACCCCCGCCATCTCGGTGCTGTCGGCGGTCGAGGGCCTGGAAGTGGTCTCGCCGCACTTCAAGCAGTACGTGATTCCGCTGACCCTGGTGGTGCTGTTCTGCCTGTTCATGGTGCAAAAGCGGGGCACGAGCGGCATCGGCAAGTTCTTCGGGCCGATCACGCTGGTCTGGTTTGCCACCCTGGCGGTCCTGGGCGTGTCCCACATCGTCACCCACCCCGAGATCCTGTGGGCCATGAGCCCGCACTATGCCTTGGGCTTCATGTTCGCGAACCCGGGCACCAGCTTCATCATCCTGGGCGCCGTGGTGCTGTGCGTGACCGGGGCCGAGGCCCTGTACGCCGACCTGGGGCACTTCGGCAAGCGCCCCATCCGCCTGGCCTGGTTCGGCGTGGCCATGCCGGCGCTCACGCTCAACTACTTCGGTCAGGGCGCGCTGCTGCTGGCCCAGCCTGAGGCGGTGAAGAACCCATTCTTCATGATGGCGCCCGACTGGGCGCTGTTGCCCCTGGTGGTGCTGGCGACCCTGGCCACCGTGATCGCCTCGCAGGCGCTGATCACCGGCGCCTTCAGCGTGACCAAGCAGGCCATCCAGCTCGGCTACCTGCCGCGCCTGAATATCCAGCACACCAGCGTGCGTGACACGGGGCAGATCTACATCCCGCTGGTGAACTGGGGCCTGTTCGCGGCCATCGTGCTGGCCGTGGTGATGTTCCGCTCGTCGAGCAACCTGGCTGCGGCCTACGGCATCGCCGTGACGCTGGACATGCTGATCACCACCACGCTGACCTTCTTCGTGATCCGCTATGGCTGGGGTTACCCGTTGGCGCTGTGCGTTGCTGCCACGGGCTGCTTCTTCGTGGTGGACCTGGCCTTCTTCGCCTCCAACCTGCTCAAGCTGTTCGCGGGCGGCTGGTTCCCGCTGATGATCGGCGGCATCGTCTTCACGCTGATGATGACCTGGAAGGAAGGGCGCCATCTGGTCAACGACAAGCTGCGCGCCGATGCCATCGACCTCAAGGATTTCCTGGAGTCGGTGTTCATCAGTCCGCCCACGCGCGTGGAAGGCACGGCCGTGTTTCTCACCGCCGAGACGGGCGTCGTGCCCAATGCGCTGCTGCACAACCTCAAGCACAACAAGGTACTGCACGAGCAGAACCTGTTCGTGACGGTCAAGAGCCATGAGGTGCCCTGGATTGGCATGGACAAGCGCCTGCAGGTGGATGCCCTGGGCCACGATTGCTGGCAGGTGGTGGTGCACTACGGCTTCAAGAACGACCCCGACCTGCCCCGTGCCCTGGAGCAACTGCGTGGCCGCGGCTGCGGCATGGAGCCCATGACCACGAGCTATTTCCTCTCGCGCGACACCGTCGTCCCCACCATCGGCAGCGGCATGGCCCCCTGGCGCGAGAAGCTCTTTGCCCAGATGCACCACAACGCCAGCGGTGCGGCGGACTTCCTGCACCTGCCCAACAACGCTGTCGTGGAGCTCGGGTCGAAGATCGAAATTTGACTCCCCCTGAGCCGCTTCGCGGCTTCCCCCTGAGGTGGACGCCACCGGTGCGGCGGGGCGACCCTTGCACGGTGGCCCTGGCCTGGGACGCGCCAGTTGCAGGGATCGTGGGCGATGGAATCGCCTTTGTATAGCGCAGGGCAGGGGGCAACGATCAGTGCAGTTGTGCACCGCATCGGTGCAACGGGCAGAATCCAGCCCATGCAATTTTTCAAAGACCTGAGCCTGTCGTCGTTCACGGCAGGCTTCGTGGCCGTGCTGGTGGGCTTCACGAGTTCGGTGGCCATCGTCTTCCAGGCCGCGCAGGCCTTTCATGCCACGCCGGGGCAGATCACCTCCTGGATGTGGGCACTGGGCCTGGGCATGGGGCTGTGCTCCCTGGTGCCCTCACTGGTGCTGCGCATGCCGGTCATGATCGCGTGGTCCACGCCTGGCGCTGCCGTGCTGGCTACGGCAGGGCTGGCCGGTGGCTTCAGCATGGGCGAGGCCATCGGCGCCTTCATGGTCAGCGCCGCGCTGATCACGCTGTGCGGCGTCACCGGCTGGTTCGAGCGCATCATGAACCGCATCCCTATGGAGATCGCGGCCGGGCTGCTGGCCGGCGTGCTGGCGCGTTTCGGCATCCAGGCCTTCACTGCGGCGCAGACGGCGCTGCCCCTGGTGCTGCTGATGCTGGCCACCTACCTGCTGGGCCGGCGCCTGCTGCCGCGCTATGCCGTGGTCCTCACGCTGGCTGTGGGCATTTCCTGGGTGGCCTTGCGCGGGCAGATGGCCTGGTCCGCCGTGCACCTTTCGCTGGCCGCGCCGGTGTGGACCACGCCAGAATTCAGTCTGGCCGCCACCGTGAGCCTGGCCATCCCGTTGTTCGTGGTGACCATGGCCTCGCAGAACCTGCCGGGCGTGGCGGTCATCCGTGCATCGGGCTACCCGCTGCCGATCTCGCGCCTGCTCACACTCACAGGGCTGGGCACATTGGTGCTCGCGCCGTTTGGTGCCTTTGCCCTGAATTTCAGCGCCATCACCGCGGCCATGTGCATGGGCCCCGAGGCGCATGAAGACCGCGCACGCCGCTATACGGCCGCCGTGTCCTGTGGCGCCCTCTATGTGGTGATCGGGCTGTTCGGCGCGGTCATCACGGGCTTGCTTACCGCGTTCCCTTCCGAACTGGTGGTGGCCATCGCCGGGCTCGCCCTGCTGGGCACCATCGGCAATGGGCTGGCGACGGCGTTGCGCGAAGAGGGGCACCGCGAAGCGGCGCTCATCACCTTCCTGGTCACGCTCAGCGGCGTGGTGGTGGCGGGTGTCGGCTCGGCCTTCTGGGGCGTGGTCGCAGGCAGCCTTGCGCTATTTGTGCAACAGTACGGGCGTTCGCGCGCCCAAGGCGGCTGACGGCTTCCTCTTTCATATGGGGCCCGTCCCCGCCCTGGGGACGCACGCCCTCTTCACACCCATCCACCACCCGCCCATGCAAATCCTCTTCATCGCCGACCCGCTGGCCAGTTTCAAAATCTACAAGGACACCACCTTCGCCATGATGCGCGAGGCCCAGCGCCGGGGCCACACCATCACGGTGTGCGGCCCGCAGGACGTGAGCTGGGTGCGCGGCGGCAAGGTGACGGCGCGGGTGCGCGACATCGTGCTCACCGGCCACCCGCAAGACTGGTACACCGAGCAGCCCGTGCGCAGCGCGGTGCTGGCCGACTTCGGCGCGGTGCTGATGCGCAAGGACCCACCGTTCGACAGCGAATACTTCTACGCCACCCACATGCTGGAGCAGGCCGAGCGCGATGGCGCGCGCGTGTTCAACAAACCCCGGGCGCTGCGCGACCACCCCGAGAAGCTGGCGATCATGGAGTTTCCGCAGTTCATCGGCCCCACACTGGTCACGCGCGACCCGGCAGACATCCGCAGCTTCCATGCCGAGCACAAGGACATCATCCTCAAGCCCCTGGACGGCATGGGCGGCATGGGCATCTTCCGCGTGGGGCCGGACGGCCTGAACCTGGGCAGCATCATCGAGACGCTGAACAAGGACGGCCGCGAGAGCGTGATGGTGCAGAAATTCCTGCCGCAGATCTCCGAAGGTGACAAGCGCGTGCTGGTCATCGGCGGCAAGCCCGTGCCGTTCTGCCTGGCGCGCATACCCCAGGGCACCGAAGTCCGTGGCAACCTGGCGGCCGGCGGCAAAGGCGTGGCCCGCCCCCTTTCCGAGCGCGACTGGAAGATCGGCAACGCCCTGGGCCCCATCCTGCAGGAGCGCGGCCTGCTGCTGGCCGGCGTGGACGTGATCGGTGACTGCGTCACCGAGATCAACGTCACCAGCCCTACCTGCTTCCAGGAGATCTTCGACCAGACCGGCTGCGACGTGGCGGCGCTGTTCATCGATGCGCTGGAGGCGGTGCTGGCTGCCTTGCCTGCGCGATAAGTGGCCAACTTTGCCGGCAGCCCAAAAACTCATGCTATAGTCGAGGGCTTCGCTACCAAGACATCTGTTCACAGAAGTCGGTCAGCAGAAAGCGCTGCCTCAGGTAGTGCCTTCGGCAGTTTGGGTAGACCGAAGCGAACTTTGCAAAAAGTTGGGTCCTTTGAGAAAAGCGAGCAAAAACTCGGTATACAATCAAAGGCTGCGCTGAGAAGAGCTGGTCGCCGAAAGGTGGTGAGAGCTTCGAAGTACTGGAGGTAGATGAAGACGCCAAGCGGCTTCAAAAACTTCCAAAAAGTTTGACGGAACTTAAA
>NZ_LMIH01000036.1:2500-5572 GCF_001428645.1 Acidovorax sp. Root217 | reverse complement strand
AAACGCAAAACCCCCCAGTCCTTTGGAGACTGAGGGGGTTTGGGGCTATAAGAGCCTGACGATGACCTACTTTCACACGGGAACCCGCACTATCATCGGCGCAAAGTCGTTTCACTGTCCTGTTCGGGATGGGAAGGAGTGGTACCAACTTGCTATGGTCATCAGGCATAACTTGGAGTCGACTTGCTCTTGGAGCAAGACAACGAATTCATAGAGTGGAATCAGATTTTATGTGTTTTGACTGCGTCAACTTGGCATAACAATCTTCGAAGCTTGCACACATCCATGAAGGAGCGTACACGGCTATCAAAGTTATAGGGTCAAGCCTCACGAGCAATTAGTATCAGTTAGCTTAACGCATTACTGCGCTTCCACACCTGACCTATCAACGTCCTGGTCTTGAACGACTCTTCAGGGGGCTCAAGGCCCCGGCAGATCTCATCTTGAAACGAGTTTCCCGCTTAGATGCTTTCAGCGGTTATCTCTTCCACACTTAGCTACTCGGCAATGCCACTGGCGTGACAACCGATACACCAGAGGTGTGTCCACTCCGGTCCTCTCGTACTAGGAGCAGGCTTCCTCAAATCTGCAGCGCCCACGGAAGATAGGGACCAAACTGTCTCACGACGTTTTAAACCCAGCTCACGTACCTCTTTAAATGGCGAACAGCCATACCCTTGGGACCGGCTACAGCCCCAGGATGAGATGAGCCGACATCGAGGTGCCAAACACCGCCGTCGATATGAACTCTTGGGCGGTATCAGCCTGTTATCCCCAGAGTACCTTTTATCCGTTGAGCGATGGCCCTTCCATACAGAACCACCGGATCACTATGTCCTGCTTTCGCATCTGCTCGACTTGTCAGTCTCGCAGTTAAGCACGCTTATGCCATTGCACTATCGTCACGATGTCCGACCGTAACTAGCGTACCTTCGAACTCCTCCGTTACGCTTTGGGAGGAGACCGCCCCAGTCAAACTGCCTACCATGCACTGTCCCCGATCCAGATAATGGACCTAGGTTAGAACCTCAAACACACCAGGGTGGTATTTCAACGTTGGCTCCATGACATCTAGCGACATCACTTCAAAGCCTCCCACCTATCCTACACAGATCTGTTCAAAGTCCAATACAAAGCTACAGTAAAGGTTCATGGGGTCTTTCCGTCTTTCCGCGGGGAGATTGCATCATCACAAACATTTCAACTTCGCTGAGTCTCAGGAGGAGACAGTGTGGCCATCGTTACGCCATTCGTGCAGGTCGGAACTTACCCGACAAGGAATTTCGCTACCTTAGGACCGTTATAGTTACGGCCGCCGTTTACTGGGACTTCAATCAAGAGCTTGCACCCCATCATTTAATCTTCCAGCACCGGGCAGGCGTCACACCCTATACGTCCACTTTCGTGTTTGCAGAGTGCTGTGTTTTTATTAAACAGTCGCAGCCACCGATTTTTTGCAACCCCGTTGGGCTCCCTCTGTTCGAGTTCACCTACTTGGGGCATACCTTCTCCCGAAGTTACGGTATCAATTTGCCGAGTTCCTTCTCCTGAGTTCTCTCAAGCGCCTTAGAATACTCATCTCGCGCACCAGTGTCGGTTTGCGGTACGGTCGTGTGTAGCTGAAGCTTAGTGGCTTTTCCTGGAAGCAGGGTATCACTCACTTCGTCTGCAAGCAGACTCGTTATCACCCCTCATCTAAGCCCGGCGGATTTGCCTACCAGGCACGACTACAGGCTTGAACCAACATATCCAACAGTTGGCTGAGCTAACCTTCTCCGTCCCCACATCGCACTACACATCGGTACAGGAATATTGACCTGTTTCCCATCAGCTACGCATCTCTGCCTCGCCTTAGGGGCCGACTCACTCTACGCCGATGAACGTTGCGTAGAAAACCTTGCGCTTACGGCGAGGGGGCTTTTCACCCCCTTTAACGCTACTCATGTCAGCATTCGCACTTCTGATACCTCCAGCATCCGTTACCAGACACCTTCACAGGCCTACAGAACGCTCTCCTACCACGTGCAATAAATTGCACATCCGCAGCTTCGGTAACTGGCTTAGCCCCGTTACATCTTCCGCGCAGGACGACTCGATCAGTGAGCTATTACGCTTTCTTTAAATGATGGCTGCTTCTAAGCCAACATCCTGACTGTTTTAGCCTTCCCACTTCGTTTCCCACTTAGCCAATTTTAGGGACCTTAGCTGGCGGTCTGGGTTGTTTCCCTCTTGAGTCCGGACGTTAGCACCCGGTGCTCTGTCTCCCAAGCTGTACTCGTCGGTATTCGGAGTTTGCATAGGTTTGGTAAGTCGCCATGACCCCCTAGCCTAAACAGTGCTCTACCCCCGACGGTAATACTTGAGGCACTACCTAAATAGTTTTCGGAGAGAACCAGCTATTTCCAAGTTTGTTTAGCCTTTCACCCCTATCCACAGCTCATCCGCTAGTTTTGCAACACTAGTCGGTTCGGACCTCCAGTACCTGTTACGGCACCTTCATCCTGGCCATGGATAGATCACTTGGTTTCGGGTCTACACCCAGCGACTGATTCGCCCTATTCGGACTCGATTTCTCTACGGCTTCCCTATTCGGTTAACCTTGCCACTGAATGTAAGTCGCTGACCCATTATACAAAAGGTACGCAGTCACCCTTGCGGGCTCCTACTTTTTGTAAGCATGCGGTTTCAGGATCTATTTCACTCCCCTCCCGGGGTTCTTTTCGCCTTTCCCTCACGGTACTGGTTCACTATCGGTCGATTACGAGTATTTAGCCTTGGAGGATGGTCCCCCCATATTCAGACAGGATTTCTCGTGTCCCGCCCTACTTGTCTCTACCTTAGTACCACACGTCTGTTTTCGCATACAGGGCTATCACCTGCTATGGCCGGACTTTCCATTCCGTTTTGCTAACAGTCGTGCTATCAATAGAAGGCTCTTCCGATTTCGCTCGCCACTACTTTCGGAATCTCGGTTGATGTCTTTTCCTCGAGCTACTGAGATGTTTCAGTTCACCCGGTTCGCCTCGCATGACTATGTATTCATCATGCGATACCTCTTGCGAGGTGGGTTTC
>NZ_LMIH01000035.1:0-1748 GCF_001428645.1 Acidovorax sp. Root217 | reverse complement strand
TCTGGACGGCCTGCTGTTCGCCTGCCTGGGCCTGTGGGCCTATGTGCATGCCGTGCAGCGGGCTCAATGGCGCTGGGCCGTTCTGGCAGCGGGGTTCTACCTGCTGTCCACGCTGTGCAAGGAGGTGTATGTCCCCTGGGTGGCGTTGACCCTGCTGCTGCCGCTGCCTGCTGGCTCGCAGTCTGCGGCTGCAGGCTCGCCTGGGGCGGTGGGCTCGCCCTGGGGCATGGCGCGTTGGCGCTTCGCGTTGCCTACACTGGCCGTGGCGCTGGCGTATGCGGTGGTCCGCATCAGCGTTTTTTCAGGCATAGGGGGATACCATGGGAGTGCGCTGGGCGACTGGCGGGCCCTGCCCGTCTTCATTGGCAACCTGGCCCATATGCTGGCCCAGGGCCTGCTTGGAAGCGGTGCGCTGGGCATGGCCGCAATCCTGGCGTGCCTCGTGTGCCTGGTGGCGGGGGTTGCCGCACAATCCACGCCGCACCGCCGATGGATGCTGGTGGGCTTGGGCGCCGCTGCCGTGGTGATGGTCTTTCCGTTGCTTTTCGTGGTGCACCCGGGTGTGGATCTGATCGGGTATACGCGTTATCTCTGGGTGCCCTGGGTTGCCCTGTGCGTTCTCTGGAGCCTGAAGTGGCCCGCCCGCATTGCGCGCTGGCGCGCAGCCGCCCTGCTCGTTTTCGTGGCGGCGGTGGTGCAGCAGTCCATAGCCCAGCGCGAGCATGACCGTCCCGCCAACGCGGTGTTCGAGGCCCACTATGCATTCGCCCTGAATCCGCCGCCAGGCCAGATCCTGGTGCCTTACGAGTTCTTCTCGCCCATTTCCACAGTCACCCAGATCATGTACGCGCACGCAGCGCAGCAGCGCCTGGAGCCCGGCCGACTCCATCCCGAGCCAGCGCTGCTGCGCAAGGCGCCCGCCGATGCAGCCGAGCGCGCGCGCATCCGAACGTGGAATGACAAGTGCCTGTGCCTGGTGCCATTGGACAGCCTGCCGCCCGAGCAGCAGGAGGCCGTCATCCAATCCCAGCTGGCCAATGTCGGTCACGCTTTTTCCATGGACAAACCGCCCCCGCGCGTGGCGCATGGCTACGGCGGCTCCATCGACGCCATCACCGTCGAAGGCCGCCAGTTGCACATATCCGGATGGACTCCGACACTCGGAGCCGGCCGAAAAATGGTGATGGCTGTGCCCACCCCGGGTGCCCAGGTCAGCCTGGACGCATTGGTCAGCACAGAACGGCCCGACGTCGCGCAGTCCTTTCAGCGCCAAGACATGCTGCTGTCGGGGTTCGAGGCCATCCTGGGCTTTTCGGACGAACGCATGGCCCAGGCGGCCAGCAGGATGCGTTGTGCCATCGTCCTGGGCCACCTGCCGGGACAGGAGCACCAGTTCCTGCTGCTGCCCGTGAAGGGCAAGCAGGGCTGCAGCGATGCATTGATACCCGACGCGACCAGAGCGGAGGGGGGATGACCGCTGACGGCAAAGGGTTTGGGCGGCCAGGCCATCCGTGCCACCAAGCTGCCTGCGCCAAGCCGGCGCATGCAACAGGATGAAAATGCCGAACCAGACCAGAACACACCAAACCACATGGAAGCGCGATCTGGCAATGCTGGGTGCCTTGTGCCTGCTGACCTTCGCGCTGCACGGCAGCGCCCTGCAGGGCTACTGGCGCTGGGACGATGGCCTGCACCTGTTCAACGTGAGCATGTACAGCCCGTGGTCGTTGTTCTTCGACCCGCAGGTG
>NZ_LMIH01000034.1:34523-189516 GCF_001428645.1 Acidovorax sp. Root217 | reverse complement strand
GTGGTTGCAGCAGCGGCGGGGTCTGCGATCTCTGGCGTGATTGGAACGGACGGCAGCGTCTGGGTGTGGGGCAAGACCACCCACCTGGCCACAGGCGCCCCGGACAAATCCACGACTCCCGTGCGGGTGACGCTGGCGAATGGGGCACCATTCGATGCTGGCCGGGTGGGTGAAGCCCCCGGCACCTTTGCCGGAGGGCAGGATGGCCCCCTGAGCAACGTCACGGTGGACGTGGGCGCCCTGATATCGCCATTGCACCGCGGCAAGACGGGGCGGGTCTATGTGGCCGCACTCGCCGGATCGACGGCCCTCTTCCTGGGCCCGAACGGATGGGCGCCCTACACCGGAGGCGTCTTCCCGGCGGACGGACGTGGCCCGCTGCCCCGCACGGTGCCCGTGAACATTGCGTCCGGCCTGAACTTCAGCGGGCTGGAGGGTGTGCAGTTGGTGGTGGGGTACGGTGTGGGTGACGATGCCACGGCCGCAGCGGAGATGGTCCGTGCCGGCCGCTACAAGGTCGTCCACACGCTGAACTGAGCGGCACACCGTCGCTCGTTGGGTCGCCCTGCGGCGCTGTAGCAAGCGCCGTCAGCGGCTTTCCGTCGGATTGTTCGATTGGATGCAAATCCGTACCAGAGCGGCGGCGGACCCACTGTCCGCTTTGCCATGGCGTTCAGTGCTTGTGCGCACCCTGGGCCGCAGCTGGCGCTGCGGCGTTGAGCGGTCGCACGGGGGCCTTGACCTCCACCGATTCGCGCTTGCCGTCCTTGCCCTCGAAGACCAGGGTGATCGGCACCGTGTCGCCCTCTTTCACCTGCTGCTGGAGGTTCATCAGCATCACGTGGTAACCGCCGGGTTGGAGGTTCACTGCCTTGCCGGCGGGCAGCTCGACGGCGGGCACCTGGCGCATGCGCATGACGTTGTCCTGCATGGCCATCTCATGGACCTCGACGGCGCTCGTGAGCGGGGAACTGGCAGACACCAGTCTGCTGTCCTTGGCGGCCTGGATCTGCATGAAGGCGCCCGTGGCCTGCTGCTGGGGCACGGTGGCGCGCACCCACGCGTCCTTGACGGTGACCTGGGCGAAGGCCGGGATGGCGAGCGCGGCGAAGCAAGCGGCAGCCAGAATGGATCGTTGGATGGAATGCATGGGAATGGTCTCTGTGGATGGAAGGGGTTTAGGCGGAGTGCAGCAACTGGCGCAGGTCGTCGGCGCAGTCCTTGGCGCTTTGTTCGTGGCGCAGCACCAGGCGCGGCTTGCCTTGCGGGTCGAAGACATAGCTGAACGCGGAGTGGTCCATGGTGTAGGACGCGCCCGTGGGCACCTTCTTGTAATAGACCTTGAACTCCTTGGCTGCCGCGGCCGTCTGCTCCAGGTCGCCATACAGGCCGATGAAGCTCGGATCGAACACCTGCGTGTAGGCGCCCAGCACGGTCGGGTTGTCGCGCTCGGGGTCGATGGTGATGAAGACCACCTGCAGCCGATGGCCGTCGTCGCCGAGCAGGCGGCGGATCTCTGCCGCACGGGTGAGGGCCGTGGGGCACACGTCGGGGCACTGCGTGAAGCCGAAGAACAGAATCACCGCCTTGCCCCGGTAGTCGGCCAGTGTGCGCACCTGGCCCTGGGCATCCTTGAGCTGGAAATCCCGGGCGTACTCGGCGCCGGTGATGTCCATGCCCTTGTAGGCCACTGGCGCCTTCTTGCAGCCGGCGAGCGATGCCGCCAGCAGGGGCGCGAGCGCCAGGGCCAGCAGGCCGCGGCGGTGGTGGGAGGGGCCCGGCGCTGCGGCAGCGGCCAGGCGTGGTGGTGTCGATGGGGTGTTCATGGGGGTACGTATCGAGGATCGGACGGCGGGCTACCGCCGAGGCGCGCACCGGCGCCGCCAAGGCGCGGTGGTTACCGCTCAAAGCGCGCGCATGCCCTGGGTGGGCACGCAGCAGCGCAGGTGTCAGGCGAGGGAGGTCGGTGGCCCGCGGGCGGGCAGGGGGGCGCCAACGATGGCAGCGATGGTGGCAGCCACAGTGGGCGCGAGCATGTGCGCCAGGGGCCCATGGTGCTGTGCATGCTGCTGCACGGGTGGCGGCGGTGCGCTGGCGCCCAGGCACATGGCGCAATCGAGGGTGTGCTGCCCGAGCGCGGTGGCGCCGCCGTCATCGCCCACCACCACCAGCTTGACGGTGCTGCCCGTGGTGCAGACCATCTGCAGGGCCTGGGGGTGGACGATGGGCGACGCGATCGCCGCGCCCACGGTCAACACGAACCACGCCAGGATCAGGCGGGCCAGCAGTGACGAGGTGCGCAGCGCGTGCATGGCCGCATTATCGTCCCGGGCCCCTGCGCGCGGGTGGGGGTGGGGCAATTTGTCCCAGGCCCCGGGGTAGATGGGTTCAGCGCGCTGCCTGCCTGCCGCGCCCCACGGCCAGCACCATCAGCACCGCTGCCAGTACCAGGGCGCCACTCAGCAGGTACAGGCTGAGCGTGAAGCCGCCGGTCGCTGTCTTGATGGCGCCCACCATCACCGGCGCCACCACGCCGGCCGTGCCGCCAATGGTCGTGATGAGGGCGATGCCCATCGCCGCAGCGTTGCGGCTCAGCAGGCTGCCGGGCACGGCCCAGAGGATGGCGAAGGCGCTGGAGATGCCGACCGAGGCCAGCGACAGGCAGGCCACTGCGGCCACCGGGCTCTGCATGAACAGGGTGGTGAGCGACAGCCCGGCCGCGCCGATGCAGGCCGTCACCGCGAAATGCCAGCGCCGCTCCTGCCGTCGGTCGGAATGCCCGGCGATGAGCAGCGTGGCCACGATGCCCGTGACTGCCGGAACCACCGAGTACAGACCTATCTGCATCACCGACAGGCCCATGGACTGCAGCATGGTGGGCTGCCAGAACGACATGGCGTAGATGCCCAGGATCACCAGGAACGAAATGAAGCCCAAGAGCCACACTTGGCCGTTGCGCAAGGCGCTGCCAAAGCTGCTGCGCGCATCTGCGCCGTTGGCGGCCTGGTCGCGTGCCAGATCGTCCTGCACCTGGCGCTTTTGCGCGGGCGTGAGCCAGCGGGCGGCCTGTGGCCCGTCGTCGAGCAGCTTGTAGGCCAGCACCGCGAGCAGCACACTGGGAACGCCTTCCACGAGGAACAGCCATTGCCAGCCATGCAGCGACAGCACGCCGTCCAGGTAGGTCATGCTCGCGCCCGCCAGCGGCCCGGCGACGATGGGCGCCGCGCCATAGGCCATGAAGAACAGCGCCGTCACCTTGGCGCGCCGCTGCGAGGGGAACCACAGCGTGAGGTAGAACAGCACGCCCGGCGCGAAGCCCGCCTCAAACACCCCCACCAGGAAGCGCAGCACGTAGAACTGGGCCGGCGTGGTCACCCACAGCGTGGCGGCCGAGGCCAGGCCCCACAACCCCATGATGCGCAGCAGCGTCAGCCGAAAGCCTACGCGCGCCAGCAGCATGTTGCTCGGTATCTCGAACAGCGCATAGCCGATGAAGAAGATGCCCGCGCCCAGGCCGAACACCGCGTCGCTGAAGCCCAGGTCGCTCTTCATCTGCAGCTGGGCATAGCCGATGTTGGTGCGGTCCAGGTAATTGAACACATAGCAGGCGAACAGCACCGGAATCAGCCGCCAGGCGATCTGGCGGTAGGTGGCGTCGTCAGCCGCAGTGGCGGGCGCTTGCGAGGCACCCGCATCGGTGGGAAAGATGGCAGCGGGGGAGTTCATGGCGTTTGTCTCTTGTTGTCTGTTTTGTGGGGAGAAATCGAACCGGTTCAGGTGGGCCGCTGCAGCACGCCCGAGGCGGTGGCGCCCCACAGGTGGCTGGTAGGTGCCCCCGGAAACAGCCAGTGCGGCGAGCATTCGCTGGACGGCACCACGTTGCTGAAGCCATGCGTGGCCGAGGTGCCCGCGATGGTCTTCTCCAGCACCATCGACAGGTACTGGTCGACGCTGCCCTCCTGGGTGTTGCCGTTCAGGACCACCTCGGAGCCGGTGGCCTTCGCATAGCGGCGTATGCCGTTGTGGCGTGAGGCCTCGGGCGCCCAGCTGTCGGCGCTCACGCCGTTCTCGCTGCTCACGCGGATACCGTCGCCCGTGCGGTACACCAGCGAGTGGTTGCCCTCGGTATGGCCCGGCGTGTGCACCAGCGCGATGCCGCGCCCCAGTTGCACGCTGCCGTCGAAGGCCACGATGCGTTCGGGCGCCACGCCTTGCAACCCCTCGGGGCAGTACCAGTCGGCCTGCGTGGGCAGCAGGCCGGCCACGCTGGCCAGCTCCTGGCGGTGCACCAACAGGCGGGCGTTGGGCAGCAGGCCGCGCTCGCTGCCCGTGCCCAGCCAGCGGCGCAGGTTCTGGGTGTGCAGGTGGTCGTAGGTGATGAAATCGATCTGCTCCGGCGCCACGCCCACCGAGGCCAGGGCCTGCAGCACCGTGCCGTAGACCGGCGCGATCACGCCGTGCAAAAACTTCGGGGTCTGCTCGCTCAGGCGCTTGAAATAGGGTGTCTCTCTGCCCGTCTCGAAATCGGCGGGGGTGAACAGCAGGTTCCTCAGTTGGCCCTCGAAATCCTCGAACTGCACCAGCACCGTGCGTGCCAGCAGGTGCACCATGTGAGGCTTGAGCAACTGCTGCGAGTACACGCCGTTGAAGGCATACCAGGCCGGGTAGGGGATGCGCAGCAGGTCGAAGCTGCGCGCATAGCGCACGGCAGGTTCGCCGAGAAAGCGCTCGCGGAACTGCTCGCCCGCGCGGCGCAGCGCGCGCAGCCGGTCCTGCGGCGTGGGAGCGCTGCGTGCGCCGTCGAAGTCGGCCACGGGCTGCAGCAGGCTGGCCGGCGAGAGGGGTTCGGTCATCATGTTCATAAGGTCTCCTCAGTACAAAGAGCGGCCGCCCGAAATGTCGAAGACGGCGCCGGTGCTGAACGAGCAATCGGCAGACGCCAGCCAGGCCGCCATGGCGGCCACCTCGGCCGGTTCGACGAAGCGGGCCATGGGCACGCGCGACAGCAGGGCCTGGTGCAGCTGGGCGCGGTGTTCTTCGGGAACGCCGTCGAACACGCCGGTCTCGGCCGCCGACGGGGTGATGCAGTTCACCAGCACCCCGGTGGTGGCCAGCTCCTTGCCCAGCGACTTGGTCAGCGCGATCAGCCCGGCCTTGGAGGCCGAGTACGCAGCGTTCAGGCCATTGCCTTCCTTGCCCGCGACCGAGGCGATGTTGACCACGCGCCGCCCGACCGCGGGCGCGCGCTGACCGGCGATATCTGCCAGCATCTGCGGCACCAGCGCGCGGCAGCACAGGAAGGCGCCGGTGAGGTTGGTGTCCAGCACCGCACGCCACTGGGCCGCGCTGTGCTCCCAGGTGGGCACCAGCGGGCCGAGCACGCCGGCGTTGTTCACGAGCACGGTGGCCGGGCCCAGGGCTGTGGCGCTGGCCTGGGCGGCAGCCGTTACGGCGGCCTCGTCGCGCACGTCGGCGGCTGCGGTGAACATCCGACCCGGGGCGTCCAGCGCCTGCGCTGCGCCCTGCAACTGGCGGTCGCTGATGTCCCACAGCGAGACGCTGGCGCCCTCGTGCAGGAAGCGGCGTGCAATCGCCAGGCCAATGCCCTGGGCCCCGCCGGTCACCACCGCGTGGTGGCCCTGCAGGCGCCCGCTCATGCCGTGGCCTGCTCGGGTACCGATGTCTTGCCGGAGGTGGCTGCCTGGCCGCCGAGCAGCGAGCCGATGATGCCGGGCAGCGCGGCCGGTGGCACGCCCACCAGCAACTGGCGCAGCATGGTCAGCGTGTCGAAGTACACCCGCTCGCAGACCAGGTTCTCGGCCTCGTCGAAGATGAACAGCGCGATCATGCGGCAGCGGAAGGTGTTGCCTGTGGGGGGCAAGGCAGCGAGCGGGCCCTTGTGCGTGCCCAGCAGCCAGAACTCCACGATGACCGAGTCGCCGGCATGGCGCAGTTCGATGATTTCGTGCCGCTGGTCCGGGAAGGCCTGGCGCGTGGCGGTGTAGTAGCGGCGCACGTCCTCGTTGCCGTCGTGCACTTCGCCGGTGGGGATCAGTTCGTAGTGCGGGTGCGGAAAGGTGCCGAGCACGGCATCGAAATCCTGGCGGGTTTCGTCGGCGAAGTGGTCGAGCACGGTCTTCTCGCGGCGGGCATTGCGTTCGGTGGTGGGGGTGGTCATGGGGGCGTCCTTCAGGTCGATGGCGGTTCAAGGAGTGCGGCGACCCGAGGGGCCTGCCGCGCGCCGGTCCACTATCCGCAGGCCGCACTGGCGAGACTGTCCGGTGTTGGCAATTGGGGGGTGGTACAAACCCGGGGATGTCCGCTGCGCGTCGCCATGGCGACCTCCCTTGCCCACACAATGGCTGCCGCCAGCCATCTCGCCCCCAGGTGCACTCCATGCCTTCCCAGCCCGAACCGGCACCCGATACCGACCTTCCGGCCCACCTCGGGCACCGCGCCGACGAGCGATTGCGCTTGCCGCAGGAGGTGCAGGACGCCCTGCTGCAGGTGGCGCACCGCCGGCAACTGCAGCGTGGGGATTCGCTGTTCCTCAAGGGGTCGGCTCCCGACGCGCTGTTCGGCATGGTGCAGGGCGCGCTGCGCGTGAGCGTGGCCGCGCCGGACGGGCGCGAGGCCGTCATCGCCGTGCTGGAGCCGGGCCACTGGTTCGGCGAGGTCTCGCTGTTCGTGGGCCAGCAGCGCGTGTACGACACCTGCGCGGTGGAGCCGTCGGAGGTGGCCGTGGTCCAGGCGGCGGATTTCCACCACCTGATCGCCACGCAGCCGGCGCTGCACATGGCCTTCACGCGGCTGGTGTGCCTGCGGCTGCGCCAGGCCCTGGCCTGGATCGACGACGCCATCCTGCAGCCGCTGTCCGTGCGGCTGGCGCACCGGCTCGTGATGCTGGACAGCCGGCCCGCCAGCGCGGAATCCACCACGGTGGTGTTGGCCGTGTCGCAGGAGGATCTGGCCTTCATGCTCGGCGTCTCGCGCCAAAGCATCAACCGCCAGCTCAAGCAATGGGAAGAAGAGGGGATGCTGCGTGTGGGCTACCGCGTGGTCGAACTGCTCGACCGCGAACGCCTGGCCTGCTATGCCGCACAGCCCGCGTGATGCCGTCCGTCAGTCTGCCCCGGGCGGGTTGTCCCGCGCCGCGTCAGGTTCCAGTGCCTTGATCACCATGCGGCAGATCAGCTCCTCGGCCTTGCCGTAGTCGCGCTCGGTCAGCGCCGGCTTGCCCAGCAGCAAGGCGAACTGGGCTTCCTGCTCGGCATAGGCCTGGGTCACCGACCAGATGATGAACATCAGGTGCGTGAAGTTGACGCGCGCGATGCGGCCCTCGCGTGCCCAGCGCTCGAAGGTACGCACCTCGGCCTTTAGCAGCGGCCCCACCCGCGCGGCGATGGCCTTGCCATAGCGTGGTGCACCGGCAATCACCTCTTTGGTGAATACCTTTGCACCATTGGGGCGCTCGCGCGAGTAGCGCAGCTTGGCGCGGATGTAGCGGCGCAGTGCCTGCTGGGGGTCGTCGCTGTGCGACAGGTCTTCCATCCCCGCGAGCCATTGGGTCAGCACGTCGTCCAGCACGCGCTGGTACAGCGCTTCCTTGTTCGGGAAGTAGTACAGCAGGTTGTGCCGGCTGATGCCGATGGCCGCCGCGATGTTCTCCAGAGAGGCGCCCTCGAAGCCGAACTGCGCGAAATGGTTCTCCGCCTCGGTCAGGATGCCCTGCTCCTTGAGCAGGCGCGACGCGGTGGGCGCCTTGGCGGCGGTTTCCGCAGCGGGGGCGGTCGCCGGGGGGCTGGGGGCTTCCGGGCGCCGCCGGGCGGAGGCGGAGGGGGGCTGTCGGGCGTCGGTCATTGCACCATTGTGTGTCAATGTGGCTGGCAAAAGCCTGGCATGCGGCTTGCTGTAGGGATTTTACTAATTGGTAAATTTTTACTGGTTGGTAAATTCAACAGCCAGCAGGGCACCGGTGCAGCCAAAGCACCGGGCACCTGCAACCCCTAGCGAGGCCCACGATGAAACCTCCGGAATTTGCGGCTGCATGCCCTTGTGCATGCACTGTTTGCGCAGCCCCCTGCCGCCGTCCGTGCGGATCGGGCCACGCCGCTGCGTTGCCGGCGTGCAGCGCCCCTGCCCCCACCCTGACCCTGCCGGAGGAAATCTGATGGACACACCCGCAAGCCACGCCTGCGGCATTCATGCCGCACGCCTGAACCTGGCCGACTACGCCACCCGCTTCGGCGACGCCCACCCGCCGCTGACGCGCCCGCAGGCGCTGATCGAGGCCGAACGCTGCTACTACTGCCACGATGCGCCTTGCGCCACGGCCTGCCCCACGGGCATCGACATCCCCTCCTTCATCCACCGCATCGCGCAGGACAACAACCGGGGCGCCGCCCGCGCCATCCTGGAGGCCAACCCCCTGGGTGGCATGTGCGCCCGCGTCTGCCCCACCGAGGTGCTGTGCGAGCAGGCCTGCGTGCGCAACACCAATGAGGACAAGCCGGTCGAGATCGGCTCGCTGCAGCGCTACGCCACCGATGCCTTCTTCGCCAAGCCCGGTGCCCCGTTGTTCCAGCGTGCCGCATCCACCGGCAAGCGCATCGCCGTGGTCGGGGCCGGCCCCGCAGGCTTGGCCTGCGCCCACGGCCTGGCGGTGCGCGGCCACGACGTCGTGCTGTTCGACGCCCGCACCAAGCTCGGCGGCCTCAACGAATACGGGCTGGCCAGCTACAAGACCACCGGCAACTTCGCCCAGAAGGAAGTCGAGTGGCTGCTGTCGATTGGCGGCATCGAGGTGCGCACGCACCAGTTGCTGGGCCGCGACATGACCCTCGACAGCCTGCTGGCCAGCCACGACGCAGTGTTCCTCGGCCTGGGCCTGTCGGGCGTGAACGCCCTGGGCATCGCCGAGCCCACGGCCACCGGTGTGCGCAATGCCGTGGACTTCATTGCCGAGCTGCGCCAGACGGCTGACCTGTCAACCCTGCCCGTGGGGCGCAGCGTGGTCGTGATCGGCGGCGGCATGACGGCGGTGGATGCCGCCGTGCAGGCGCGCAAGCTCGGTGCCGAGGAGGTGACGATTGCCTACCGCCGCGGGGCCGAGAGCATGTCCGCCTCGCACGTCGAGCAGGAATGGGCGCAGACCAACGGCGTCACCATCCGCCACTTCGCTGCGCCCAAGGAGGTGCTCAGTGCCGATGGCGCTGTGACCGGGGTGCGCTTTGCCGCCACGGCACTGGAAGGCGGCCGGCTCATTGAAACCGGTGAGAACTTCGTGATCCCGGCCGACATGGTGCTCAAGGCCATTGGCCAGACCTATGTGCCCGAGCCCGTGGGCCAGGCCATCGCGCTCACCGGCGGGCGCATCGCTACCGACGCGGACGGCCGCACCAGCCTGGCCCGGGTGTGGGCCGGCGGCGACTGCCGGGCCGGGGGGCGCGACCTCACCGTGGAAGCCGTGGAGCACGGCAAGGTGGCCGCCATCTCGATCCACGCCGCACTGGCCGCCTGAGCGCCGTTCAGCCGCCATCACCGCACATCACCGGAGCACCACACCATGGCCGACATCCGCAGCAATTTTCTGGGCATCAGCAGCCCCAACCCCTTCTGGCTGGCCTCGGCGCCCCCCACCGACAAGGAAGTCAACGTCACCCGTGCCTTCGAGGCGGGCTGGGGCGGCGTGGTCTGGAAGACCCTGGGCGAGGACCCCTCGGTGGTCAACGTCAACGGCCCGCGCTACGCCACGCTGATGTCGCAGGACCGGCACGTGATCGGGCTGAACAACATCGAGCTGATCACCGACCGGCCGCTGCACACCAACCTCGAAGAGATCAAGCGCGTCAAGCGCAACTGGCCCGACCGGGCCATGATCGTCTCTCTCATGGTGCCCTGCGAGGAGCAGAGCTGGAAGAGCATCCTGCCCCTGGTCGAGGACACCGGGGCCGATGGCATCGAACTGAACTTCGGCTGCCCGCACGGCATGAGCGAGCGCGGCATGGGCGCCGCCGTGGGCCAGGTGCCCGAGTACATCCAGATGGTCACGGCCTGGTGCAAGCACTACAGCCGCCTGCCGGTGATCGTCAAGCTCACGCCCAACATCACCGACGTGCGCCACCCCGCGCGCGCGGCCAAGGCCGGTGGGGCCGATGCGGTGTCGCTGATCAACACCATCAACTCCATCATGGGCGTGGACCTGGACCGCATGACCATGAGCCCCAGCACCGACGGCTGGGGTTCGCACGGCGGCTACTGTGGCCCGGCCGTCAAGCCCATCGCCCTGAACATGGTGGCCGAGATCGCACGCGACGCGCAGACCGCCGGCCTGCCCATCAGCGGCATCGGCGGCATCACCACCTGGCGCGATGCGGCCGAGTACATCGCGCTGGGCTGCGGCACGGTGCAGGTGTGCACCGCGGCCATGGTGTACGGCTTCAAGATCGTGCAGGACATGTGCGACGGGCTGTCCAACTTCATGGACGAGCGCGGCTACAAGACCATTGAAGACTTTAAGGGCCAGGCCGTGCCCACCGTCAAGGACTGGAAGAACCTCAACCTCAACCACATCGACAAGGCCGTCATCAACCAGGACGCCTGCATCCAATGCGGCCGCTGCCACGTGGTCTGCGAGGACACCTCGCACCAGGCCATCACCTTCACCAAGGAGGGCGGCGTGCGCAAATTCGAGGTCAACGATGCCGAGTGCGTGGGCTGCAACCTGTGCGTCTCCATCTGCCCCGTGCCCGAGTGCATCACGCTGCGCAGCCTCGCGCCCGGCGAGGTGGATGCGCGCACGGGCAAGGTGGTCACAGGCGAGTACGCGAACTGGACGACCCACCCCAACAACCCCCAGCGGGTTGCTGCGTGATGCAGTGCCTGGCGGACAGCGCACCCCGGTGCTGCGCTGCATCTGGCGCAGTGCGCTGTGCGCCGGTAGCATCGCTCGCTTCCCCTGGAGCGTGAACTTGCTCCGTCCCGCCATCTGCCTCCCACCGGAACGCCGGATCCGGCAGCGGCTTGTGTGCAACCCCAAGAAGTAAATATTTCACAGAGGAGTAAAGGCATGAACCACAGTACCGGCAGCGCCGCCCATGGGGCGGGGCATCTGCCCGGCGCAGCGTCCAATCCGCTGGCCAACGAAGATCTGCTCCCCACCACGCAGGCGCAGCGCCACTGGGCGTGGAAGGACTATGCCGCCCTGTGGGTGGGCATGGTGGTCTGCGTGCCCACTTACACCATGGCCAGTTCCATGCTGGACCAGGGCTTCACCTGGCAGATGGCGGTGTGGCTGGTGTTTTTGGCCAATTGCATCGTGCTGATTCCCATGGTGCTCATCGGCCGCGTGGGGCCGCGCTACGGCGTGCCGTTCCCGGTGCTGGCGCGCGCCTCTTTCGGCGTCAAAGGCGCCAACCTGCCGGCCGTGCTGCGCGGGCTGGTGGCCTGCGGCTGGTTCTCCATCAACTGCTACTTCGGCGCGCTGGCGCTGCACGGCTTCCTGAACATCCTGGGCATGGGGCTCGCGGGGCCGGCCGACGGGCAGACCATCAGCACCTCGCAGTTCACGTGCTTCCTGGCGTTCTGGGCGGTGCACCTCTGGTTCATCTGGAAGGGGCCGGAATCCATCCGCTTGCTGGAGGTGATCGCCGCGCCGCTGATGGTGGGCGCCTCGTTGCTGCTGGTCGTGGTGCTGATGATGAAGGTGCCCGCTGGCCAACTGTTCAACCTGCCCGCCAAGGTGGTGGAGGGCGGGCCCAAGACCTGGGCGGCGCTGACCGGGCTGGTGGGCTTCTGGGCTACGCTGGCCCTGAACATCCCCGACTTCACGCGCTTTGCGCGTTCGCAGAAGGACCAGGTCATCGGCCAGGCCATCGGCCTGCCCATTCCCATGGCCCTCTTCTCCATGGTGGGCGTCATCGGCTTCTCGGCCTCGGCCATCCTCTACGGCAAGGCGCAGCTGTTCCCTGACGGCCTGCTCACGCAGATGGGCAGCGTGGCCGCCGGCATCGGCCTGCTGGTCATCCTGCTGGCCAACCTGACCACCAACGTGGCGGCCAACCTGGTCTCGCCCTCGTACGACTTCAGCCAGATCGCGCCATCGAAGATCAGCTTTCGCATGGGAGGCATGATCGCCGCGCTCATCGGCCTCTTGTTCATGCCCTGGAAGCTGCTGGCCACCTCGGGCGGCTACCTGTTCACCTGGCTCGGCGGCTACGGCACGCTGCTGGGTGCCATCGCCGGCATCCTGCTGGTGGACTACTACCTGGTGCGCAAGGGCGAGCTCAAGGTGGACGACCTGTACCGCCGTGGTGGCGAATACGAGTACAGCAATGGCTGGAACATCCATGCGCTGGTCGCGTTCTTCCTGGGCGTGCTGCCCTGCCTGCCCGGTTACCTGGCGGTGTCGGGCGTGCTCGACAAGGGCTCCGTCCCGGGCCTGCTGCAGTCGCTGTTCGACTTTGGCTGGTTCTTCAGCCTGGCTGTCGCCGGCACCTACTACTACCTGACCGCGAAGAAGAAATGACGTCCTGCCCTGCAGCGGCCTCACCCGGCCTGCTGCGGGCCTGCGGCCTCGGCCACCCCAGCAACCCCTGAAGGAGAACCCCATGAGCCAAGCCCTTGTGATCCGCGGTGGCACCGTGGTCAATGCAGACCGCGAGCAGCGCGCAGACGTGCTGTGTGTGGATGGCCGCATCGTGGCCGTCGGGGAGGGGGCGGCCGCGCAGGCGCCTGCGGGCGCGCAGGTGCTCGACGCCAGCGGCCAGTACGTGCTGCCCGGCGGCATCGATCCGCACACCCACATGCAGCTGCCGTTCATGGGCACCGTCACCATGGACGACTTCTTCACCGGCACGGCCGCGGCCCTGGCGGGTGGCACCACGAGCATCATCGACTTCGTGATCCCCGACCCGCAGGAGTCGATCATGGACGCCTACCGCAAGTGGCGCGGCTGGGCCGAAAAGTCGGCGGCCGACTACAGCTTCCACGTCGCCATCACCTGGTGGAGCGAGCAGGTGCGCGCCGACATGGGCACGCTGGTGCAGGAGGAGGGCGTGAACAGCTTCAAGCACTTCATGGCCTACAAGAACGCCATCATGTGCGACGACGAAACCCTGGTGAACAGCTTCAAGCGCGCGCTGGAGCTGGGCGCCATGCCCACGGTGCATGCCGAGAACGGCGAGCTCGTGTACCTGCTGCAGCAGGAGGTGGCCAAGATGGGCATCACCGGCCCTGAGGGCCATCCGCTGTCGCGCCCACCCATGGTCGAGGCCGAGGCCGCCAACCGCGCGATTGCGATTGCCGACGTGCTGGGGGTGCCCATTTACGTGGTGCATGTGAGCTGCATGGAATCGGCTGACGCCATTGCCCGTGCCCGCGCGCGCGGCCAGCGGGTGTATGGCGAAGTGCTGGCCGGCCATCTGTTGATCGACGACAGCGTGTACCGCGACCCCGACTTTGCCAAGGCCGCCGCCTATGTGATGAGCCCGCCGTTTCGCCCCAAAGGGCACCAGGAGGCGCTCTGGCGCGGTCTGCAGTCGGGCCAACTGCACACCACGGCGACGGACCACTGTACCTTTTGCGCCGCTCAGAAGGCCATGGGCAAGGAAAGCTTTGCCAAGATCCCCAACGGTACGGGCGGTGTGGAAGAGCGCATGGCCGCCATCTGGGATGGCGGCGTCAACACCGGGCGCTTGACGCCCAGCGAGTTCGTGGCCATCACCTCGGCCAACGCGGCCAAGCTGTTCAACATCTACCCGCGCAAGGGCTTCATCGGCGAGGGCGCCGACGCCGACCTGGTGCTGTGGGACCCCGAGGGCACCAAGACCTTCTCGGCCAAGACCCAGCACAGCAAGGGCGACTTCAACATCTTCGAGGGTCGCACCGTGCGCGGCATTCCGAGCCACACCGTGAGCCAGGGCCGCGTGGTGTACGCCAACGGCGACCTGCGCGCCGAGCAGGGCCAGGGCCGTTACCTCAAGCGCCCGGCCTTCGGCGCCAACTTCCAGGCCGTGCAAAAGCGCGCCCAGGACCTGGCACCCACTGCGGTGGCCCGCTGACAGAACCGATCCGGAGAACACCATGGACACCAAAGTCAAGACTGACATCGACAGCCTGCGCATCAACGGCGAGCGCCTGTGGGCCTCGCTCATGGAGCTGGCGCAGATCGGCGCCACGCCCAAGGGCGGCGTGTGCCGCCTGACGCTGACCGACTTGGACAAGCAGGGCCGCGACCTCGTCACGCGCTGGGCGCGCGAGGCCGGCATGGCGGTCACCATCGACCAGATCGGCAACGGCTTCATGCGCCGCCCGGGGCGCAACAACAGCCTGCCGCCCATCATGACCGGCAGCCACATCGACACCCAGCCCACGGGCGGCAAGTTCGATGGCAACTACGGCGTGCTGGCCGGCATCGAAGTGGTGCGTACTTTGAACGACCACGGCATCGAGACCGAGGCGCCGATCGAGGTGGCCTTCTGGACCAACGAAGAAGGCTCGCGCTTCGTGCCGGTGATGATGGGCTCGGGCGTGTTCGCCAAGGCCTTCACGCTGGAGCATGCCTACGCCGCCACCGATACCGAGGGCAAGACCGTCAAGGGCGAGCTCGAACGCATCGGCTACATCGGCGAGCAGGTACCAGGCGACCACCCCATCGGCGCCTACTTCGAGACCCATATCGAGCAGGGCCCGGTGCTGGAGGACCACGACAAGACCATCGGCGTGGTCACCGGCGTGCTCGGCATCCGCTGGTACGACTGCACCGTGACCGGCATGGAGGCCCATGCCGGCCCCACGCCCATGGCCCTGCGCAAGGATGCGCTGCAGGTCGCCACGCACCTGATGCAGGAGGTGGTGGCCTGCGCCCACCGCCACCCGCCGCACGGGCGCGGCACGGTGGGCATGGTGCATGTGCACCCCAACAGCCGCAACGTCATCCCGGGCCAGGTCAAGTTCAGCATCGACCTGCGCAATGCCACCGACGCGCTGTGCGAGAGCATGGACCAGGACATCCGCGCCGTGGCCGCCAAGCTCAGCGCCGACACCGGCCTGCCGATCGTGATCGAGCAGGTCTCGGCCTACCCGGCGCAGGTGTTCCACGCCGACTGCGTGGACGCCGTGGCGCGCGCTGCCGCCAAGCTGGGCTACTCCAACATGCCTGCCGTTTCGGGCGCGGGGCACGACGCCGTCTACATGGCGCGCCTGGCGCCCGCCGGCATGGTGTTCATTCCGTGCAAGGACGGCATCAGCCACAACGAGATCGAGGATGCCAAGCCGGAACACATCACGGCAGGGTGCAACGTGCTGCTGCATGCCATGCTCGAGCGCGCAGGCACCTGAGCATGCCCACCCTCGCCCGCGTTGTGGCTGCGCGACACGCCGGGCGGGTTTTACATTTGTCGTTGGAGCGGGCCCCGGTGGGAGGCTGCCTGGCCTCCTGCCCCGGTGCCAGCGGCTTGCGCAGGCAGAGGCGCCTGCCGTGCAAATGTGACAAAACCGTGACAAATCGAGGTTTTGATTAAAAATCGGGCAGCGCGGGTGTATCTTCTGGTTACGTCTTGTTCCGTATCCTGAGAGAGAAAGCCTGCCCATGAAATTGCGAACCCGAATCCTATGGCTGTGCGCGGCCACCCTGCTGGGCCTGGTCGTGCTCTCCGCCGTGGCCTTGACCACGCTGTACCAGTCGATGATGAAGGAGCGCACGGCGCAGCTGTCCAACCTGGTGGTGCTGGCCCATGCGGCGGCGCAAAATGCCCATGACCAGGAAAAGAGCGGGGCCCTTTCCAAGGAGGACGCGCAGAAGGAAGCCAAGCGCAACATCGGCAGCTTCGTCGACAAGGACAAGTACTTCTTCGTGCGGGGCTTCACCGACGACGTGAATTACGTGCACCCCAACCCCAAGCGCATCGGCATCGTCGATGAAAAGGGCGGCAAGGAAGCCGGCGTGCGCTACCGCGCCGCGTTGCAGGGCAAGACCATCGGTACGGTGATCGCCAAGGGCACGCGCCCCGGTGCCAAGGACGAGGTGGAAAAGCTCTACGCCATCATCAAGTTCGAGCCCTGGGACTGGACCATCGGCTTTGGCGACTACATCGACGACATCGACGAGGCCTTCTGGCGCAACACGGCCATCCTGCTGTCCATCGGCGCTGTGCTGATGCTCATCGTCGCGCTCATGGCCTGGCAGATGCTGCGCACGCTGGTGCACCAGCTCGGCGGCGAGCCGCAGTATGCGGCCGACGTGGTCACGCAGATCGCCGAGGGCAACCTGGCCGTGGAGGTCATCACCCAGCCAGGCGACCAGACCAGCATCCTGCACGCCATCCGCGCCATGCGCGACAACCTGGCCCACCTGGTGCGCCAGGTGCGCGACAGCACCGATTCGATCAACACCGCCTCGGCCGAGATCGCTGCCGGCAACGGCGACCTCTCGGGCCGCACCGAATCACAGGCGAGTGCCTTGCAGGAGACGGCGGCATCGATGGAGCAGCTGACCTCCACCGTGCAGCAGAACGCGGCCAACGCACGCCGCGCCGATGAGCTGGCGCGTGCTGCCTCCGACATGGCTGTGCGTGGTGGCGACGTGGTGCAGCAGGTGGTGGGCACCATGGGCTCCATCGACCAGTCCTCGCGCAAGATCGTGGACATCATCAGCGTCATTGACGGCATCGCCTTCCAGACCAACATCCTGGCGCTGAATGCCGCCGTGGAAGCGGCGCGCGCGGGTGAGCAGGGCCGTGGCTTTGCCGTGGTGGCCAGCGAAGTGCGCAGCCTGGCGCAGCGCAGTGCCGCCGCCGCCAAGGAGATCAAGGGCCTGATCGACGACTCCGTGGCCAAGGTCGGTGTGGGCACCCAGCTCGTGGAGCAGGCCGGCTCCACCATGCGCGAGGTGGTCGACGGTGTGAAGAACGTGACCACCATGGTGGCCGAGATCAGCGCTGCCAGCGCCGAGCAGAGCGCCGGCATCGCCCAGGTGAACCAGGCCATTTCGCAGATGGACCAGGGCACGCAGCAGAATGCCGCGCTGGTCGAGGAGGCCCTGGCGGCGGCCCAGTCGCTGAGCCAGCAGGCCGTGGCGTTGGCGCAGACCGTGGGGCAGTTCCGCGTGGCCTGATCCGGGGCAGGCCCTCACAAAGGCAGGGTTCGCCCTGCCTTTTTTCGTTTCCAGGTGCTATGCGGGCCGGGCGGAGCCGGTCAGCCCCAGAAAATGGTCCAGCATGTGGAAATGGTCCTCGAAGAACTCCTCTTCCATGCCCGCCAGTTCGGCAATCGGCGTCCACTGCACCTGCTGGGCGTCGTCATCGGCCTGCACGGTGGGGAACGGGGCCTGGCCCAGGTCGAAGTAGTGCGCATGCGTGAGCGTGCGCCCGCGCTGGCTGCGGTCGGGGTGGTCGAACACGGCCACGGATTGCAGCGCGGCGCGCATGGTGCCTTCGGGCAGCTTGCAGTGGGTCTCTTCCACCAGCTCGCGCAGGCACGACTGCCACACCGTCTCGCGCTGCTCGATGAAGCCGCCGGGCACGGCCAGTTGCCCCTTGCCTGGTGCATGGGCGCGGCGGATCAGCAGCACATGGTCCTGGCAGCGCAGCACGGCGTCCACGGTCACGAACACGGGCGGGTAGGGCGCTGCAGACCAGGCCTCGCGGTAGCGGCGCAGCATGCGCCATTCTTCCTGCAGCGCCTCGAAGTGTGGCGTCAGTGCAAAGCTTTCAAGAAAGTCCAGCGTGCTTGCAGGCATCTCACCCGCCAGATCGTCGAGCTCTGTGCGCACGGTGGTCGGCGTGGCGCCGAAGTAGGCGTCGCGGATGGCGGTGGCGTCGATGCGGCCCTGGCGCTCCATGTTGATCAATTCCCAACCTGGGAAGGCGCCCAGGTAGCTGCTGGTGGCGTCCTTGAAGTGGCCCACCAGGCCGATGCGGCCGGCCGCAGGCGCAATGCGGGCGACGCCCTCGCGCACAGCCTGCACCCACACGGCTTCGTTGTAGTAGTCGCGCACCGGCAGCACCTGCACACGGGCACGGTCGGCCTCGGGCAGGGCCTCGCGCAGCATCTGCTCGCGCTCGCCGGCAGTGAAGGGGTTCTTGGGCGAGCGGGCCTGCCAGGCCGAGCCCATGACCACGATGACCTGGCGCGCGCTGTCCAGCGCGTGCTGCAAAAGGGCCATGTGGCCCTGGTGGACGGGCTCGAAGCGGCCGATATAGAGGGCGGTGTCGTACATGGGGTGCATTGGATCAGACGTAGCGGGCAGCGATCGGCATCTGCCGCCCGCTGCCGAAGGCGCGCGCACGCACGCGCACGATGGGGGGCGCCTGGCGGCGCTTGTATTCGTTGCGGGCGACCATCATGCGCACGCGCTGCACTAGCGTGCGGCCGTCGTCACCCTGTTCGAGTTGCTGTACGAAGGCCAGGGCGGCATCGTACTCGGCAGGTGCCAGGCGGTCGCCCTCGATCAGCATCTTCAGGACCTCGTCGAGCACCGGGTAGGGCGGCAAGCTGTCCACGTCGCGCTGGTTGGGGGCCAGCTCGGCCGAGGGCTCCTTGTCGATGATGGCCTCGGGTATCAGCTCACGGCCCGCATGCGCGTTGATGTGGCGCGACAGGGCGAAGACCTCCGTCTTGTACAGGTCGCCAATCAGCCCCAGGCCACCGTTGGTGTCGCCGTACAGCGTGCAGTAGCCCACCGAGATCTCCGACTTGTTGCCCGTGGTGAGCAGCAGGTGGCCGAAGGCGTTGGAATACTCCATCAGCACCGTGCCGCGGATGCGCGCCTGCAGGTTCTCGAGCGGCAGGCCTTGCAGCACCTGACCAAAGCTGGCTTCGAACTGCTGCGCATAGACGGCCACCAGGTCGGCGATGGGGTGGGTAAGCAACTGCACGCCCAGGTTCTGGCACAGGGCCACCGAGTCGTCCACCGAGCCGCTGGATGAAAAGCGCGAGGGCATGGTGATGCCCACCACGTTCTCGGGGCCCAGCGCCTGGGCAGCGAGCGCCAGGGTGAGCGCGCTGTCGATGCCGCCCGAACTGCCCACCACCACCTGCTTGAAGCCGCAGCGCCGCGCATAGTCCGACAGGCCCAGCATGATCTGCTGGCGGTAGAACTCCATGGTGGGGAGGCCCTGCGCGGGCACGGGCTCGGGCGTCTCCCCTTCGGCGGTGAGGAAGCGCCCGTTGTCGAACTGCAGGGTGCGCACGTCCTCCACGAAACGCCGGGCCTCGAAGACGATGCCGGCCTCGGGCTCCACCGCGAACGATGCGCCGTCGAACACGATCTGGTCGTGCCCACCGATCTGGTTCACGTACAGGATGGGCAGGCCGTTGCGGCGCGAGGCGTCGCCAAAGATCTGGTGGCGCTGCTCGCGCTTGGCGATGTGGCTGGGGCTGGCGTTGATGCTCACCACCAGATCGGGCGCGGCATCGCGCATGCGGTCGAAGGGGTTGGTCGCGTAGTCGGCGCCACTGTCGTTCCAGCCGTCCTCGCAGATCAGCAGGCCCACCTGGGCATTGCCGATGCGCAGCACCTTGGCCACGTCGGGGCCCGGCTCGAAGTGGCGGCGTTCGTCGAAGATGTTGTAGGTGGGCAGCAGCTGCTTGGCATAGCGCAGGCGCACCTCGCCGGCTTGCAGCACCAGCAGGCTGTTGTGCAGGCGCTTGCCGGGCCCTTGCGCGGGCGTGGGCGCGCCCACCACCCAGTGCAGGCCGGGCAGCTCGGCCGATGCCTGCTGCAGCGCGGCCAGCCCGGCGGCCACGCGCTGCTGGAGGGCGCTTTCGTCGAGCATGTCGCCTGGGTAGTAGCCGCACAGCGCGAGTTCGGTGAAGACCACCAGATCGGCCCGCTCGCTGGCGGCCTGGCGCGCGGCGGCGACCATGCGCGTGACGTTGCCTTCGATGTCGCCGACGGTGAAGTTGAGTTGGGCAAGGGTGATGCGGAGCATGGAAATCCTCGGGATTGCTTACGCCTTCACATTGAAGACCTGGCGGAGATAGGCAAGGAAGGTGTCATCGTCGCACAGCGTCTTGCCGGGCGTGTCGGAGAGCTTGGCCACGGGCTGGCCGTTGGCGCGGGTGAGCTTCATCACGATGTTCAGCGGCGTCTGCCCCATGTCGTTGGTGAGGTTGGTGCCGATGCCGAAGCCCAGTTGCGTGCGGTCGCCGAAGTGCTGGTACAGCGCCAGGGCGCGCGGCAGGTCCAGCCCGTCGGAGAACACCAGGCGCTTGGTGTGTGCGTCGATGCGCAGGCGCGCATAGTGGGCCAGGGCCTTCTCGCCCCAGGCCACCGGGTCGCCTGAGTCGTGGCGCAGGCCATCGAACAGCTTGGCGAAGTACAGGTCGAAGTCGGCCAGGAAGGCGTCCATGCCCACGGTGTCGGTCAGCGCGATACCGAGGTCGCCCCGGTATTCCTGCACCCACTCTTCGAGGGCCGTGTTCTGGAAGTCGCGCAGCCGAACGCCCAGGGCCTGGTAGGTCTGCAGGTACTCGTGGGCCATGGTTCCGATGGGCACCAGGTTCAGGTCGCGCGCCAGCAGCACGTTGGATGTGCCCTTGAACCACTGCGGTGTTTCCTGGGCGAAGGTCTGCACCACCTCGCGCTGCCAGGCGCCGCTGTAGCGCCGGCGCAGGCCGAAGTCGAACAGCTCGAACGGGTGCTGCCGCGTGGCCTGCTGTGCCAGGTCCTTGAGTGTCTGCACCTTGGCGGCCAGGCGGCGGCGGCCTTCGGCGAGGGCCGCGTTGGGGTCAAAGCGGCGAAAGTACAGCTCGTTGACGATGGCCAGCACAAAGATCTCGAAGCCCATCACGTGCACCTGCGGGCCGCGTGCCACGATGTGCAACTGCCCGTCCTCGGCAGACGCCTCGATGAAATTGCGCTGGAACTGGAAGATGCGCAAAAAATCGATGAAGTCGCTCTTGATGTAGCGCAGCCCGCCCACGTAGGCCAGTTCGTCGGGCGCGAAACGCAGCGTGCACAGGTGGTCGAGTTCGGCGTTCACGTCGGCCAGCAGATCGGTGAGCGGGTAAGCGCTCTGGTTGCGGCAGACGAAGCGGTACTCGCTCTGCGTCTGCGGGTGGCCGTGCAGCAAGGCCTGCCACATGGTGAACTTGTAGAGGTCGGTATCGAGCAGGCTGTGGATGACGTGGTCGGACATGGTTGGATCCTCAGAAATGGTCGGTGCTATGCGCCAGCTGCACGCCCTGCGCGCGCATGGCGTCGAGAAAACCGGTGTGCTCGGCCTCGAAGCCGCCCACGGGGCTCATGCAGTCGGTCAGCAGGGTGATGCGCGCGGGCGTCCAGCCTGGCTGCAGCCGCGGCAGCTGCTGCACGATGTGTTCGGTGGTGGCGCGCACGCAGTGGCTGCTGGCCTCGCCGGCGATGAACACCCGGTCGGCAGTGCCCAGCGCTGCAAGCAGGCGGGTGTTCAGGGCGGTGTCCGGGTCGTCCGTATCGGGCACCTCGGCTTGGATGGCGCTGTAGTGCTCGGTGAAGGGATTGGTGCCCTTGAACACGTTGCGCACCGCGCGCTGGCGTTGCAGCTGCCACTCGCCGCAGGCAGCCAGCACTTCGGCGTGCACGCCGTGGCCCCAGCTGCCGATCTCGCAGTGCACGGGCCACACCATGTGGATATAGCGGCCTTGCTGTTCTAGCGCGTCCAGGTACTGCAGGGTGCGCGGCAGCAGAGCACCATTGCGGGGCGCGAAGGCGCCGGCGCGCACCTGGGCTGCCGTGATGGGCGTGAACGCCGCCACGGCCCGCCCATCCGTCTGCTGCCAGTACCCGGGGTGGGCGATGTCGAACTGCTGGTGTGAATCGAGGGTGATGGTGATGCCGTCGAGCAGTGCACCGCAGGCACGGACGAAGGCGGCCGTGCGCTGCATGTCGGCATGGGCCCCCGCGACCGGCAGCGAGGGGGCGCTGCGTATGCCGGTGACCGGGTGGGCGGGTTGCCAGGCAGCGGGCAGGTCGCAGAAATCGTTTTGCGGGTCGATCACCAGAAACTGGGTGGTGTGTGCCATGGTTCTTGTCCTTGTCTGTCGGTGGCGCCAGTGTAAATCAGTTAATTCAACTGTGCAACTAAGTTGCTTAAAGCCAATTCCGAATGCGTGGCCGGATGACCGGATCGCGCCCCAGGGTGGAGAGGGTGTTCCACCCAGCACGCCCCTGGGCGAATTTCATTGGACCGGGCGTGCAAAATCTGGCACAAACGAAAACTTTGTGTCTTGTTGCAATGGGCCTTTCGGTCCTGGGATGCGCACGACACCACCACGATGGGGTGCGCCGCGGGCTGCCAAGGCTTGCTTGCCATCCGTCATACATGCTGGCTACAGTCGGCTACGAGGGTTATCCATGTCATTGCGGCTCAAATTCAATCTGGTGCTGGCCTGCGTGCTGCTGGTGGCGGCGGCAGGCACGGGCCTGTACGTGCACCGCTTTCTGCAGAAGACGGCCATCGAGGAGGTGCAGCACAACTCACAGTTGATGATGCACGCAGCGATGGCCATCCGCGACTACACGACCGAACTGGTCAAGCCGCACCTCGATGTAACGCTGGCCGAGCAGTTCCTGCCGCAGACGGTGCCGGCCTTTGCCGCCACCGAAACGCTGCGCCGGCTGCAGAACCGCTTTCCGGGCTACGAGTACAAGGAGGCGGTGCTCAACCCCACCAATGTGCGCGACCGTGCCAACGAGTGGGAGGAGCGCATCGTCAAGGATTTCCGCGAAGGCCGTGCAGACCTCAAGAAGGAAGTGACCGGTGAGGTGGGCGAGGGCATGCACCGCACGCTGTACGTGGCGCGCCCCATCACGATCAAGCAGGCGCAGTGCCTGGCCTGCCACAGCACGCCCGCTGCTGCGCCCCCAACCATGCTCAAGATCTACGGCGACAAGAACGGCTTTGGCTGGCAGATGAATGAAACCATCGGCATCCAGGTGGTGCGGGTGCCCATGTTCTACCCGCTCGAGAAGGCGCGCACGACCTTCAACACCGTGATGACGGCGCTGGCGGGCAGCTTTTTGCTGCTGTTCGCGATACTGAACCTGTCGCTGTCGTCGCTGGTGATCGAGCCCATGGCACGCCTGAACCGCAAGCTCGAAGACCTGGCGACCAAGGACTTTCTGACCGACCTGGTGAACCGCCGCAAATTCTTCGAGCGGCTGGAGGCCGAGATGGCCGACACGCGCATCAAGAAGAGCAGCCTCTCGGTCGTGATGTTCGACATCGACTTCTTCAAGCGCATCAACGACACCTTCGGCCACGATTCGGGCGATGTGGTGCTCAAGGCCACGGCCTTGCGGGTGCGCGAGCTGCTGCGCTCGTCCGATTGCGCGGCGCGCTTCGGTGGCGAGGAGTTCATTTTGCTGCTCAAGGAAACGCCGGTTGACGCTGCCATGGCCATGGCCGAAGCCGTGCGCGCACGCATCGCCACCGTGCCTTTCGACGCGGTGGGCCATGTGAGTGCCAGCTTCGGTGTGGCCACCTGGAACCAGGTGGAAGATGCGCACGCGCTGATCAAGCGCGCCGACACGGCCCTGTATGTGGCCAAGTCCAGCGGCCGCAACTGCGTGGTGCAGGCCAAGGACGCGGTCTGAAACCAGGGCTCGCAGCGCCACGGCCAGATTAGGCCGTGGCTGCCTTGGCCTCGTCGTAGTCGGTCAGGTAGTCGCCAGCGAGCGAGGTCTTCTGCTTTTCGGTCAGCAGCTTGCCGGCCATCTGGAAGAAGCGGTGTTCCTCTTCCTTGAGATGGTGCTCCACCTTCTCGGCCAGTTTTTTCGCCAGAGGCAGCCAGGCAGGGGTGGCGGGGTCGGCTTTTTCCAGGGATTCCACCAGCTCATCGATCTGGTGGTGCTCCGAAATCGCGTGGCGCGACAGGTCCATGCCGGCGTCGAGCTGCATCAGCGGCGCATAGAAATTCCGGTCTTCGGCCAGCTCGTGGGCTGCCAGTTCGGTCTTGAGCTGCAGGAACAGTTCCTGCCGTTCGGGCGTATCGCCACTGGTTTCTGTCAGGCGGCGGTACAGGTTGCGCTGCAGCTCGTGGCTCTCGCGCAGGGCTTCAAAGATATTCTGTTGGCTCATGGGGATCCTTGGCAGTGAGGGGTGCAGGCAATGCGGCTTACTTGAGGGCCTTGTGGGCCGCACCGACACCGATGGCCGCCAGGACCACGAAAATCACGGCCAGCACCAGGAACAACACGAACAGGATCTTGGCAATGCCTGCCGTGCCCGCCGCCACGCCGGTGAAGCCCAGTGCACCGGCAACCAGCGAGATCAGGGCAAAAATGATGGCGTACTTGAGCATGTTGGTTCCTTGCAGTAGGGGCAGCATCTGCTGCGAATTAGATGTGACTGAAAGATACCGGAGTGGCCGTGCTGGGAGCGTCGGCAGGTGCGGAGTGTGGGTGTAGGAGAGCGCCGATCCGATGGAGCTCGGGCCCGGAAACGACAAAGCCGCAGCGCGGTGAGCGCTGCGGCTTTGTTTTACAGAAGTTTCCCGAAGAGGGGGAGCGCCGGGCATACAGCCCTGCTGCTGCACGCAGTGCAGCAGCCTTGTCCGTACTTTGGTCTGCGTTCACATCGCTTACGCGATATGAACTTCGCCCGAAGACCGAAAAACCGCGCTATTTGCGCGGCGGGCTTACAGCCCGGCTGCTGCGCGAAGCGCAGCAGCTTTGTCGGTCTTTTGGTCTGCGCTCACATCGCTGGCGCGATATGAGCTTCGCCCACGTGCGGAAAGCCGCGCTGGTGCGCGGAGGGCTTACAGCCCTGCTGCTGCACGCAGTGCAGCAGCCTTGTCCGTACGTTCCCAGGTGAACTCGGGTTCTTCGCGGCCGAAGTGGCCGTAGGCGGCGGTCTTTTCGTAGATCGGGCGCAGCAGGTCCAGCATCTGGATGATGCCCTTGGGGCGCAGGTCGAAATGCTCCTGCACCAGTGCGGCAATCTTGTCGTCGGGGATCACGCCCGTGCCTTCGGTGTAGACGGTCACGTTCATGGGGCGTGCCACGCCGATGGCGTAGGCCACCTGGATCTGGCACTGGCGCGCCAGGCCGGCGGCGACGATGTTCTTGGCCACGTAGCGTGCGGCGTAGGCGGCCGAGCGGTCCACCTTGGTTGGGTCCTTGCCGCTGAAGGCGCCGCCGCCGTGGGGGCAGGCACCGCCGTAGGTGTCGACGATGATCTTGCGGCCGGTCAGGCCGCAGTCGCCTTGCGGGCCGCCGATGACGAAGCGGCCGGTGGGGTTGATCAGGTACTTGGTGTCCTTGAGCCACTCGCTGGGCAGCACGGGCTTGATGATCTCTTCGATCACGGCCTCGATGAAGCTGGCCTTCATCGTCTTGGCGGTTTCGCTCTGGTCGGGGTGGTGCTGGGTGGAGAGCACCACGGTGTCGATGCTGTGTGGCTTGCCGTCCACATAGCGCATGGTCACCTGGCTCTTGGCATCGGGGCGCAGGAAGGGCAGGCGCCCGTCCTTGCGCAACTGGGCCTGGCGCTCCACAAGGCGGTGCGCATAGTAGATAGGCGCGGGCATCAGCTCGGGCGTTTCGTCGCAGGCGTAGCCGAACATCAGGCCCTGGTCGCCGGCACCGGTGTTCAGGTGGTCGTCGCTGGCCTGGTCCACGCCCTGGGCGATGTCGTTCGATTGCTTGTCGTAGGCCACGAGCACGGCACAGCCCTTGTAGTCGATGCCGTAGTCGGTGTTGTCGTAGCCGATGCGCTTGATGGTGTCGCGCGCGACCTGGATGTAATCCACGTGGGCGTTGGTGGTGATTTCACCCGCCAGCACCACGAGGCCGGTGTTGGTCAGCGTTTCGGCGGCGACGCGGCTGCGGGGGTCCTGCTTGAAGATCGCATCGAGGATCGCATCCGAGATCTGGTCGGCCACTTTGTCGGGGTGGCCTTCGGAGACGGATTCCGAGGTAAAAAGAAAGTCGTTCGCCATTTGAATAAACTCCTGTGTTCCGGCATTTGGGGCGTTGCCCTCACCCCGAAGGAGCTTTGGCGAACGCTTTAGCAGATTTATTTAACGTCGCCCTGCAAGTTGCTCATTTAACTCAGCGACCCCGTCATTTTAATGCCATCTTTGTTCCGTCTCTTTTCCGTGTTGCCACTGTGGCTGCTCCATGGCCTGGGCGCGGCCATGGGCTGGGTGGCATTTCTGGCCTCTCCCATCTACCGCAGGCGCTTTCGGGCCAATGCGTCGCAGGCCGGCTACCGCTTCGGTGATGTGAGCGCCGCCGTGGGCGATGCAGGCCGCATGGTGGCCGAGTTGCCGCGCCTGTGGCTGGGGGCCCCGCTGCCGTTTCGCATCGAGGGCGGGGCCTGCGTGGAGGCGGCCTATGCCCAGGGCCGTGGCATCCTGTACCTCACGCCCCACCTGGGCTGCTTCGAGTTCTCGGCCCAGGCGGCCGCCCTGCGCTGGAGTGCCGACCACGGCCCCATCACCGTGCTCTACCGCCCTGCGCGCCAGCCTTGGCTCGCCAAGGTGATGGAGACGGCCCGCAACCGGCCCGGAATGCAGGCCGTGCCCACCAACCTCTCTGGCGTGCGCCAGATGATCAAGGCGCTGCGCCGGGGCGAGGCCGTGGGCCTGCTGCCTGACCAGGTGCCGCCACAGGGCCAGGGCCAGTGGAGCCCTTTCTTCGGCAAGGACGCCTACACCATGACGCTGGCCGTGCGCCTTGCCCACCAGACGGGCGCGGTGGTCGTCCTGGCGCGCTGCGAGCGCCTGTCCTGGGGCCGTGGCTACGTGGTGCATTTCGAACCCCTGCCCGCCGCACCGCTGGCGCAGGACGCCGACGCAGCACTGCTGCAGATCAACCAGGCCATGGAACATCTGATACGACAATCCCCAGGCCAGTACCTCTGGGGCTATGGCCGCTACAAGCAGCCCCGTGTGGAAGCCGCTGCCGCTGCTGCAACGCCTGCCGGAGGTGCCGCATGACCGGGCGCCTGGGGGTGTTGTTCATGCGCCTGCTGGCCTTGCTGCCGCTGCGCGTGCTGCGGGGCATGGGCTGGTTCATCGGCCAGGCGCTGTACCTGGTGGCGGCGCCGCGGCGCAAGGTGGCGCTGCGCAATCTGGCGCTGTGCTTTCCCGATGCCACCGAGGCCCAGCGGCGCCAGTGGGCGCGCGAAAGCTTCGTCGGTTTCTGCCAGACCTGGCTGGACCGCAGCTGGCTGTGGTTCGCCCCGCGCGAGGTGGTGCTGGACCGTGTGAAGCTGCAAGGCGCGCTGGACGAGTTGCTGGGGGACACGCCGACCATCATCTTTGCGCCGCATTTCTACGGCATGGATGCCGGAGGCTCCGCGCTCACCTTGCACACCGACCGGGCCTTCACCTCCATCTTCACGCCCCAGCCCGATCCGGCGGTGGATGTCTGGATCCGCAACGGGCGCCAGCGCTTTGGCAATGTGCGCATGCTCAACCGGGGCGATGGCGTCAAGCCCATCCTGAGCGGGCTGCGCAAGGGCGGCCTGCTGTACCTGTTGCCCGACATGGATTTCGGACGCAACGATTCGCTGTTCGTGCCCTTTTACGGCGTGACAGCAGCCACGGTGCCGTCGCTGTCGCGCTTCGCCCGGCTGGGGCGTGCCAAGGTGATCTCCATGGTCACGCGCATCACGCCCGCGGGCTATGTGGCCGAGCTGTCGCCCGCCTGGCCCGGATACCCCACCGACGACGCCGAGGCCGACACGGCGCTGATGAACCAGTACCTGCAGTCGTACATCGACGTGACGCCGGGGCAGTACTACTGGGTACACAAGCGCTTCAAGACCCGGCCCGAGGGCGAGCCTTCGATCTATTGAAGCGAAGCGGGGGCTCAGCCTCCGCGCAGAAAGCCCGCGAGCGCGCTCGCTACCCGATCCGGCTGCTCATGCACCACCCAGTGCGATGCGCCTTCGATCTTGTCGATCTGCAGTTGGGGAATCCAGCCCGGCAGGCCATCGAGCAGTCCGGGCAGCAAAGCGGGGTCGTCCATCGCCCAGACCACCAGGGTGGGCACCGACACGGTGAGCATGCTGTCGGGCAGGGTGATGTTGGCGATGGTGTTGTCGTCGCCTCGCGGCGGTCGCAGGGGGCTGGCGCGGTAATAGTTGCAGGCGCCGGTCAGGCCCTGCTGCCACAGGGTGCGGTATTGCGCGCGCACCCCGTCGGTCAACCACTGCGGCGCCCGGCCTTCGGGATCGTCGAAAAACGCGAACAGGCGCGCGAAATCATTCTCGGCCAGCAGGGCTTCGGCGTCCGGCCGGCACAGGAAATGCATGTACTGGCTGCTGGCCTGTTGCGCGGCGTTGTGCTGCAGTTCGCGCAGGAAGGTGCCGGGATGGGGTGAGTTGACGATGGCCAAGCGCTTCATGCGCTGCGGCTGTTGGTTGGCCAGATTCCAGGCTACTGCCCCGCCCCAGTCGTGGGCCACCAGGCATTCGAGCGGCTGGCCGGGGCTCACGATCTCGATCAGTGCCGCAAGATCCTGCACCAGGTGCTTGGCCCGGTAGGCATCGACGGCTGCGGGGCTGCTCGATTCGCCAAACCCGCGCAGATACGGGGCCACGCAGTGGTAGCCGCCGTTTTCGGGCAGCGCGAAGTGCGACAGCATGGCATCCCAGATGAAGGCGCCTTCGGGAAAGCCGTGCAGGAACAGCAGCACGGGCCGCCCGGCGGCGCCGCTTTCGCGGCAGTGCAGGGTCGTGCCGTGGGACAGGGGAATGGTGCGGTTGCTGATCATGGCGCTATTGCTATCGTTTGTGTAGCTGCCAGCGCGCATGGGTCCAGCACTGGCGTTCAATCTTCCTCGGGTTCCTGGTCGTCGGCGCTGTCGGCGTCCGGCGCAGGTTCGTCGCCCTGCGCCAGCTCGGCACCAGGCACCGGGTGTGCCCACTGCCACAGCAGTTGGGCCACCTCGTCTACCCCCTGCTTTTTGAGGGCAGAGAACATCTTGACGTCGCCGCCGCCGGCGTGCAGTCGCGTGATCGACAGTATCTTGGCCTGCTCTGCACGGGTAAGCTTGTCGGCCTTGGTGAGCACGATGAGGAACTTGAGCCCTTCCTCGACCCGGGGGCGCACCACTTCGAGCAGGGCTTCGTCGAGTTCGGTGAGGCCCAGGCGGGGGTCGCACAGCAGCACGATGCCCGTGAGGCCCGGGCGGCTGACCAGGTAATTGACCATCACCTGCTGCCAGCGCACCTTGTCCGAGCGCGAGACGGCGGCATAGCCGTAGCCCGGCAGATCGGCGAGCACGGCGTCCATCACACCCTGTTTTCCCAGAGAGAACAGGTTGATGTGCTGGGTGCGGCCGGGCTTCTTGGAGGCGAATGCAAGCTGTTTTTGCTGCGTGAGCGTGTTGATGCAGGTGGATTTACCGGCATTGGAACGGCCCACGAACGCAATCTCGGGCACCGTGATGGGGGGCAGGTGGTGCAGTTGCGCCGCCGTGGTCAGGAACCTGGCCGTGTGCATCCAACCCATGGCGACTTTGGCGTCGGGTGCGGGCGGGAGAGAGCCAGCAACTGGCGCAGAAGGAGTGGTCGTCATGGGGGGTTGAGGTGCTTGCGGGGCCTCATTGTAGAATCGTGCGGTTTCGCGCACATAAACACAGACCCTCGATATGAAGTTGCTCGCCTCTATGCTGATGGCTGCCGTGCTGGCAGTGCCCGCTTTCCCGGCTTTTTCTGCGGGCGAGACTCCCGCTGCGCCACCCAAGGCCGCCAAGCCCGACCTTGTCAAAGGCGAGGCCAGCTTCACTGCGGTGTGCGCTGCCTGCCACGGCGCGGACGGCAACTCGGCCATCGCTGCCAATCCCAAGCTGTCGCAGCAGCACCCCGAGTACCTGGTCAAGCAACTGCAGGAATTCAAGTCCGGCAAGCGCAACGATCCCGTGATGAAGGGCTTTGCCTCGGCCCTGTCCGACGAGGACATGAAGAACATCGCCTACTGGGTGACGGCCAAGGCGGCCAAGCCGGGCTTCGCCAAGGACAAGGCCTTGGTCTCCATGGGCGAGCGCATTTACCGCGGCGGCATTGCCGACCGCCAGATCGCGGCCTGTGCCGGCTGCCACAGCCCCAATGGCTCCGGCATCCCGGCCCAGTACCCGCGCCTGTCCGGCCAGCATGCCGACTACACCGCCACGCAGCTCGTCGCCTTCCGCGACGGCAAGCGCGGCAACAGCCTGCAGATGACGCAGGTGGCAGCCAAGCTGAACGACCGCGAGATCAAGGCCGTGGCGGATTACATCGCCGGCCTGCGTTGATGGATCGACTGATCGACTGATCGACTGATCTTTCTCAAGCAAGGCCCACACAGCGCGGGCCGACCGGAACCAACCGCCAATAACAAACCCAAAAAGGGCGGGTCCATCGAGCAGATGGTCCCGTCCTTTTTCTTTGCCTGCCCCATCGCCCCTCTTTCCTCCATGTCTGACAACACCCAAGGCGTTCGCGTCCAGTACGGCTCCAAGGCCTTGCGCGCCGTGATCGAGATGCTGTCTTCGATGCGCTTCGCGATCTCGCTGCTGACGGTGATCTGCATCGCCTCGGTGATCGGCACCGTGCTCAAGCAGCACGAGCCGGCGGCGAACTATGTGAACCAGTTCGGCCCCTTCTGGGCAGCGCTGTTCAGCGCCATTCAACTCAATGCGGTGTACAGCGCCTGGTGGTTCCTGCTGATCCTGGCGTTTCTGGTGCTGAGCACCTCGCTGTGCATCGCCCGCAACACGCCCAAGATCCTGGTGGACATCCGGGTGTACAAGGAAAACATCCGCGAGCAGAGTCTCAAGGCCTTCCACCACAAAGCCGAGGCCGATCTGCCCGAGGGCCCCGAGGCCGAGGCCAAGCGCATCGGCGCCCTGCTGGCCGGTGGCGGCTGGAAGGTGCGCCTGCAGCAGCGCGATACGCCGGCTGGCGCTGGCACGGGCTGGATGGTGGCGGCCAAGGCCGGCGCGGCCAACAAGATCGGCTACATCGCTGCGCACAGCGCCATCGTGCTGGTGTGCGTGGGCGGGCTGCTCGATGGGGACCTGATCGTGCGTGCGCAGATGCTGCTGGGCGGCAAGACGCCCTATACCGGTGGCGGACTGATCGCGGACGTGAAGCCCGAGCACCGGCTGTCCGAGCGCAACCCGACCTTTCGTGGCAACCTGCTGGTGGCCGAGGGCACGCAATCGAGCACGGCCCTCCTGAACCAGTCCGATGGCGTGTTGCTGCAGGACCTGCCGTTCGCCATCGAGCTCAAGAAATTCATCGTCGAGCACTATTCCACGGGCATGCCCAAGCTGTTTGCCAGCGAGATCGTCATCCACGACAAGGCCACGGGCGAGAAGACGCCGGCGCGCGTGGAGGTGAACCACCCGGCCAGCTACAAGGGCGTGGAGATCTACCAGTCGAGCTTCGACGACGGCGGCTCACACCTGAAGCTGCGCGCCGTGCCCATGGCGCCGGGCGCCAAGGCCTTCGACGTCGAAGGGGTGGTGGGTGATTCGACCCAACTGACCAACAAGGGCGGCGCGGCGGGCAGCGACACCATGACGCTGGAGTTCACGGCGCTGCGCACCATCAACGTCGAGAACTTCGGCGGTGCCGGCCCGGGCGCCACGGGTGTGGACGTGCGCAAGGTCGACCTGCGCGAGGCCGTGGAGTCGCGCCTGGGCGCCGCCAACAAGACCGTGACCAAGAAGGAACTGCGCAACGTGGGCCCGAGCGTGAGCTACAAGCTGCGCGATGCGGCAGGCCAGGCGCGCGAGTTCCACAACTACATGCTGCCCGTGGACACAGGCGATGGCGTGCCGGTGTACCTGCTGGGTGTGCGCGACATGCCGGCAGACCCGTTTCGCTACCTGCGGGTGCCTGCCGATGACCAGGGCGGGATGGACGGATTCCTGCGCCTGCGCGTGGCGCTGGCCGACCCGGCGGCGCGCGAACAGGCGGTGCGCAGCTATGTGGCGCAGGCCATCGATCCATCGCGGCCCGACGTGGGCGAGCAATTGGCGCAATCGGCCTTGCGCGCGCTGGCGCTGTTTGCCGGCAATGGCATCGTGGACGGCAAGCCCACGGGCGGGTTGCAGGCGATTTCCGACTTCATGGAATCCAACGTGCCGGAGGCCGAGCGGGGCCGCGCAGGCGAGGTGCTGATCCGCATCCTGAACGGCACCTTGTTCGAGCTGGCGCAACTGTCGCGCAAGAATGCGGGCCTGCAGCCCCTGCCGCCGGACGACAAGACGCGCGGCTTCATGACGCAGGCCGTGCTGTCGCTGAGCGATGCGCAGATCTACCCGGCGGCCATTGCCTTCGAACTCAAGGACTTCACGCAGGTGCAGGCCAGCGTGTTCCAGGTGGCCCGCGCGCCCGGCAGGAACATCGTCTACCTGGGCTGTGCCTTGCTCATTCTGGGCGTTTTTGCCATGCTCTACATCCGCGAACGCCGCATCTGGGTCTGGGTGGCGCCGCAGGGTGATAAGGCGCATGCCATGATGGCGCTCTCGACGAATCGCAAGACCATGGACGGCGACCGGGAGTTTGTAGAGCTCGCAGAAAAACTGATCGGGGCACCGCCCCTGCAAGGCAACCCATGAACACGGCCACCCGCAACACCACGATCACCCTGAACGAAGGGTTCTTCTCCCGCCGCAACTGGCTGGACTGGGCCTTTGCGGCCATCGTCGCTGTGGGGGCGCTGTATGCGCTGCAGCGCTATGGCAGCTTCATGGATGTGTACGAAAAGGGGATCCTGCTCGGGGCCATTCCCTCGACCATCTGGCTGGGCTGGTTCTGGCGCCCGCTGCGCACGCTGATGCTGGTGGTGACTGCGGTGGCGTTGATGGCCATCGGCCTGTACCAGGTCGATGGGGCGGGCAGCCTGGCGCGCGCCGACACGGTGTTCGGGCTCAAGTACTTCCTGTCGAGCCAGTCGGCCATTCTGTGGATGAGCATGCTGTTCTTCATGAGCACGGCGTTCTACTGGATTGGCATGTTCGCGCGTGGCGAGGGCCACACCATGAACCTGATCGGCTCGCGCCTGGCCTGGGTGGCGGTGGGCATGGCGCTGATCGGTACCCTGGTGCGCTGGTACGAGAGCTACCTGATCGGGCCCGACATCGGTCACATCCCGGTCAGCAACCTGTACGAGGTGTTCGTGCTGTTCTGCTGGATGACGGCTGCTTTCTATCTGTACTACGAAGCCCAGTACAAGACGCGCGCCCTGGGCGGCTTCGTGATGCTGGTGGTAAGCGCGGCCGTGGGCTTTTTGCTGTGGTACACGGTGGTGCGCGAGGCGCACGAGATCCAGCCGCTGGTGCCTGCGCTCAAGAGCTGGTGGATGAAGCTGCACGTGCCAGCCAACTTCATCGGCTACGGCACGTTCGCGCTGTCGGCCATGGTGGCATTTGCCTACCTGATCAAGCAGCAGGCCACGGAGACGCGCTGGTACAAGCTGGCGCCGCTGTGGCTGCTGGGCGTGGTGCTGTGTTTCGAGCCCATCGTGTTCCGCCAGGGCGCGACGGAGAACGGCGGCAGCTACTGGATGGTGTACTTCGGCATCTCGGCGCTGATCGTGGCCGGCATCCTGCTGGGGCGCAAGCGCATCGCCGAGCGCCTGCCTTCGTTCGAGATCCTGGACGATGTGATGTACAAGGCCATCGCCGTGGGCTTTGCGTTCTTCACCATTGCCACGGTGCTGGGCGCGCTGTGGGCGGCCGAGGCCTGGGGCGGCTACTGGAGCTGGGACCCCAAGGAGACCTGGGCGCTGATCGTCTGGCTCAACTACGCCGCCTGGCTGCACATGCGCCTCATGAAGGGCCTGCGTGGCACGGTGTCGGCCTGGTGGGCTCTGGTGGGCCTGGCGGTCACGACCTTCGCCTTCCTCGGGGTCAACATGTTTCTGAGCGGGCTGCACAGCTACGGTACGCTGTAGGACGAGCACGCGAGGCGCAGGATACGGGGAGCGGGTCCTGCAAAGATTGCATCCACGGTGTAACCTGATCCGTATTTGGAACGAACTAGGGGTGGTATCGCTCTACCCGTAGACGATTCCATCACCGCCTGACCGGAGCCCCACATGCCATTTCACTCCCGCGACTCGGGTTTCAACCACCCGCATTCCTCCGACATCACGCCGCGCGCAGCCTACGAAGGGCGCCGCGACATACTGCGCCTGATGGCCGGTGGTGCAGCCGGTGCGGCAATGGCCGCCTGGGCCGGCCGCGAAGCCCTGGCGCAGGCCCCCGCCCGGCCCGGCAAGCTGACAGCGCTGGCGGGCAGCAAATCGTCCGTGGCGGGCGCGGTGTCGATGGAGAAGGTGACCGACTACAAGGACGCCAGCACCTACAACAATTTCTACGAGTTCGGTACCGACAAGGCCGACCCGGCGCGCAATGCGCACACCCTCAAGACCTCGCCCTGGACAGTGGAAGTGGAGGGGCTGGTGAAGAAGCCGGGCAAGTACGGCATCGAAGACCTGCTCAAGCTGAGTGCGCAGGAAGAGCGCATCTACCGCCTGCGTTGCGTGGAGGGCTGGTCGATGGTGATCCCGTGGGTGGGTTACTCGCTGGCCGAACTCATCAAGCGGGTGGAACCGCAGGGCAGCGCCAAGTACGTGGAGTTCGTGACCCTGGCGGACAAGGCCACCATGCCTTTCGTGGGCTCGCGCGTGCTCGATTGGCCGTACGTGGAAGGCTTGCGCATGGACGAGGCCATGCACCCCCTGACCCTGCTGGCCTTCGGCATGTACGGCGAAGTGCTGCCCAACCAGAACGGCGCGCCGGTGCGCCTGGTGGTGCCATGGAAGTACGGCTTCAAGAGCGCCAAGAGCATTGTCAAGATCCGCTTCACGGACAAGGAACCGGGTACGGCCTGGAACAAGGCGGCGCAGCAGGAGTACGGCTTCTATTCAAACGTGAACCCAACGGTAGACCACCCCCGATGGAGCCAGGCGACCGAGCGGCGCATTGGCGAGGATGGGTTGTTCGCCAAGAAGCGCAAGACGCTGATGTTCAACGGCTACGAGGCCCAGGTCGGCCAGTTGTACGCGGGCATGGACCTCAAGAAATTTTTCTGAACCCGCCTGTGACCGACCCCTTCGCCGCCATGCGAAAGTTCCTGCTCCACCCCTTGGCCAAGCCTGTGGTGTTCGTGCTGTGCCTGCTGCCGCTGGCGTGGCTGGTGTATGCCACGGTGGCCAACCAACTGGGTGCGAATCCGGCCGAGGCGCTGATCCGCGCCACGGGCGACTGGACCCTGCGTGCGCTGTGCCTGGTGCTGGCGGTGACGCCTGTCCGCGTCATGACGTCCACACCCCAATTGGCGCGCTTTCGGCGCATGCTGGGGGTGTTCGTGTTCTTCTATGCGCTGCTGCACCTGCTGAGCTACAGCTGGTTCGACATGGGCTTCGAGGTAAACGACATTGCCGTGGATATTGCCAAGCGGCCTTTCATCCTGGTGGGTTTCCTGGCGTTCGTGCTGCTCTCCCTGATGGCGGCCACCTCGTTCAACCGCGCCATCCGCGCGCTGGGTGCCAAGCGCTGGCAGGTGCTGCACCGCACGGTGTATGCCGTGGCGGGCCTGGCGATCCTGCACTTCTTCTGGATGCGCGCTGGCAAGAACAACTTCGGCGAGGTGGCGGTGTACGCGGCCATCCTGGCGGTGCTGCTGGGCTGGCGGGTGTGGCAGGCCTTGCGCAAGCGGGCAGCCAAGGCGGCTGCCGGCATCGCAGCAGCGCGGCAAGGTGCCGCTGCGCAGCGCTAGCGGCGTCTCAGCCGACGGCACGCAGCGCGGGCCGCATCTGCCGGGTGACGGGGTCGATGAAGGCCGTGGGGATCTGGTAGGCGCGGTCGTCGAAGAGGTCGATGCCGCACATCAGGTTCTCCACCCAGTCGAAGAAGTCGTTGATGGCCTTCTTGCCCAGGATGGGCGCGCCATGCTGCGGCACGAGCATGGCAATGTCCAACTGCCGCGCCATGCGCACCCACAGCCGCAGGATCTTGTTGGAGACCATGTAGCGGCGGTGGAAGCCCTCCATGCGCGGAATGTGCGCAGCCAGATCGGTGACGGGAATGCCGGCTTCCGCACCCGAGGTCATCGATACGGCCAGGTCGCCCGTGAACAGGATGCGGCTGATGGGGTCGTAGAAGTGGAAATTGCCTTCGGAGTGCAGGAAATGCGCGGGCAGCAGCATCAGCTCGCTGCGGCCCAGCGGCAGCCGGCCGCCGCTGTCGGGCACGCCGATCACCCGGTTCTCGGTCTTGCCGACCTTGGTGAAATGGGGCGCGAAGCGCTCCCAGACGCGCGAGATCACCAGCGAGGCCTTGGTGCTGGTCATCCAGCGGTCCAGCGAGGCGATGATGTCCGGGTCGGCGTGCGAGGCGATCAGGTAGGACAGCTTGTGCGGAGGGAAGTGCTGGGTCATGCCCATGAACAGCTCGTTGAATGCGAGGTTGCCGCCGGGGTCGATGATGGCCCCGGTGCCGTCGTCGACGATCAGGAACTGGTTGGCCTGTACCGCCTGGCCATCCTCCTCGATCAGATCGGTGAACATCAGGCAGGCGTGGTTCTTGTCTCGGTACAGTTCGATGGCCATGGCAATGCTGCAGTGCAGTGAAAAACCGACTGTAGGACGGCACATGGTCAGGCGGCTTGATGGAAATCAAGCCATTGGCAATCAAGGGCCGGTGGATGCCCGGTTCCCGAAGACGGACGGGGTCAGCGTGCCGTAGAAGCGGGGGGCTGGGGCGCTGATGTGGCCGTCGAGGGAGCGGCGCCAGGCGTGAGGGTTTCGGGCAAGGTGGCGCGCTGCGCGGCCGCAGGACCGGAGGGCAGGAACAGCGGGCCGCGCTGACCGCAACCCGTGATGGCCGCCGCACTGGAAGCAAGGACAAGCGTCCTGACTAGAATTTGGGATGCTTTCAACATGCGCGAATTGTAATGACTGACCTTGAATTCCAGGACCATGCCGAGAAACTGCTGGCGGCCGTTGAGCGCAGTTGCGATGAACTCAATGACACCACGGACGCCGACATCGACAACCAGCGCTCGGGCGGCATGATCACGCTGAGTTTCGCGAACCGCAGCCAGATCGTCATCAACCTGCAAAAACCGCTGCACGAGGTGTGGATGGCTGCGAAGTCGGGTGGCTACCATTACAAGTTCGATGGCTCGGCCTGGCAGGACACCAAGGGGGGCGGCGAGTTCTTTGCGCGGCTGACCGAGGATGCGCGCACCCAGTCGGGGATGCCGCTGGCCTTTTCCGCCTGACGCGCGCGAACCAGCCGCGCGCAATGGAAAAGGGCCGCACGCGGCGGCCCTTGATCTCAAGCGGTGGCGCTCAGTTGCGGAACAGGTCGAGTATGCGGTTGCGCTCTTCCGTCGGTGGCGGCGCATGCGGCGCCACATCAGGTCCGCCGGTGGTGCGCTGCTGTTCCTCCAGTCCGACGCTGGCAATGCCTGCGTTGCGCGCATATTCCTCGTAGAACCATTCTCCACCGACGTTGACCACGCCGGGTGGCACGACCGGCTCGCTCACGGGAACGCCCTTGAGCGCGCGTTCCATGAAGCTGATCCACACCGGAAGGCTCAGGCCGCCGCCGGTTTCGCGGCTGCCCAGGTTGCGCGGCGTGTCGTAGCCGATCCAGGTCACTGCGGCGATGGTCGATTGGTAACCGGCAAACCAGGCGTCCACCGAATCGTTGGTGGTGCCCGTCTTGCCGCCGATGTCCGGGCGCTTCAGGGTGCCCTGCGCGCGTGCGGCCGTGCCGGAGCGGGTGACCTCCTGCAGCAGGCTGTTCATCACGAAGGCGTTGCGTGCGTCGATGGCGCGCGGCAGTTCGGACACGGCCGGTGGCGTGACTTCGGAAATGACGCGACCCTTGTGGTCGGTGACCTTGGCGATCAGCCAGGGGTTCACGCGGTAGCCGCCGTTGGCGAACACCGAGTAGGCCGAAGCCATCTGCAGCGGTGTGACCGAGCCTGCGCCCAGGGCCATGGTCAGGTAGGCGGGGTGCTTCTCGGCATCGAATCCAAAGCGCGATACCCATTCCTGCGCGGTCTTGGGGCCCACGGCCTGCAGGATGCGGATGGAGATCATGTTCTTGGACTTCGCAAGGCCCGTGCGCATGGTCATGGGGCCGTCGTACTTGCCGTCGTAGTTCTTGGGTTCCCATGGCTGGCCGCCGGTGGTGCCCGCGTCGAAGAACAGCGGGGCGTCGTTGATCACCGTAGCCGGGGTGAAGCCCTTTTCCAGCGCCGCCGAGTAGATGAACGGCTTGAAGCTGGAGCCGGGCTGGCGCCAGGCCTGGGCCGCATGGTTGAACTTGTTCTTGTCGAAGTCGAAGCCACCCACCAGCGCGCGGATGGAGCCGTTGCGCGGGTCGAGCGCCACGAAGGCGCCCTCGACCTCGGGCAACTGGGTGATCTCCCAGGCGCCCTTGGGGGTCTTGACCACGCGGATCACGGCGCCGCGGCGGATCTTGATATTGGGAGGTGCCTTGTCGCTCAGGCCGGACTGGGCGGGCTTGAGGCCGTCACCCGTGATCTCCAGATTGTCGCCATTGGCCCGGGCGGCAACGATCTTGCGCGGCCCGGCTTCCAGAACCACGGCCGCCAGCACGTCACCGTTGTCGGGGTGGTTGGCCAGGGCATCGTCCACAGCATCTTCGACTTCCTGAGCGGTGGTGGGCAGTGCCACGAATTTTTCGGGGCCGCGGTACTGCTGGCGGCGCTCGTAGTCCATGATGCCTCGGCGCAGTGCGGTGTAGGCGGCTTCCTGCTCCCCCGCATTCAGGGTGGTGTACACGTTCAGGCCCCGGGTGTAGGCCTCGTTGCCATACTGCGTGAAAATGAGCTGGCGCGCCATTTCGGCCACGTACTCGGCATGGATGCGGGTGGCATCCGGGCCGCTGCGGATCTTGAGGTCTTCCTTCTTGGCGGCGATGGCTTCCTGCGCGGTGATGAAGCCGTTTTCTTCCATGCGCTCGATGATGTACAGCTGGCGCGAGCGGGCACGCTTGGGGTTGCTGATGGGGTTGTAGGCTGAAGGCGCCTTGGGCAGGCCGGCTAGCATGGCTGCTTCGGCAATCGAAATGGATTTAAGTGGTTTGCCGAAGTAAGCCTCTGCAGCCGCAGAAAATCCATAGGCGCGGTTGCCCAGGTAAATCTGGTTCATGTAAATCTCAAGGATCTGGTCCTTGGTCAACATATGCTCCAGCTTGAATGTCAGTAATATTTCGTAAATTTTGCGAGTAAATGTTTTTTCTGAGGACAGATAAACATTGCGCGCCACCTGCATTGTGATAGTCGAAGCCCCTTGGCTTTTGACGCGGCCCAGATTGGCCAGAGCGGCGCGAATCACACCCTTGTAGTCCACACCCCCATGCTGGAAGAAGCGCGAATCTTCAATGGCCAGCACCGCGTCCTTCATGACCTTGGGGATCTCCTGGATGGGCGTGAGGTTGCGTCGCTCTTCGCCGAATTCACCCAGCAACGCGCCCTCGGAGGAGTAGACCCGCAGAGGCAGTTTGGGGCGGTAGTCCGCCAGATCGGAGATGTCCGGCAGGTTGGGGTAGGCCACCGACAGCGCCACCGCAATGGTCAGCAGCAGCCCGAGCACGCCCGCGACGGCGAGACCCGTGGTCCACAGCACGAAGCGAATCAACCAGCGAAGCCAGGTGGGGCGGGAGGGCGCGGAAGCGGCAGTCGAAGGGTCGGTTGGCTTTTGCTGAGAAGAAGAGGGCGGCGGCATATCGCTCCGATTGGTGGAGCCTGCATTATAAAAATGTCGGAGCCTCTTTCAGTGCAAACGACCAAAAGGCCCCGACCAACGGTCATGGCGGCCGCTTTGCGGTCTTGCAATTGCGCAGAAGCCACTCAGGAGATCGTGTGGTTTTGGCAACGCTTCGAACAGATCAGATGGGGAAAATTCTTTGCCGGTGAACTATCTTACTGATAGCATTCATGTGAAGTGTTAAGTTTTGTTGCGTCATTTAGACAAGTTACAGGGGACCCATCTTGATCTCAACGGGATCTTTGTTCAGTCGCCAGGCTGCGCCTCTGCTGGGTATCGACATCAGCTCATCCAGCGTCAAGTTGGTCGAGTTGGGGCGGGACAAGGCGGGAGGCCTGGTCCTTGAGCGCTGCGCCATCGAGCCGCTGGAACGCGGCTGGATCACCGATGGCAATATCGAAAAATTCGACGAAGTGGCGGAAGCCCTGCGTCGCCTCGTCAAGAAAAGCGGCACCCGCACCAAAAATGTGGCGCTCGCTTTACCGCCCTCGGCCGTGATCACCAAAAAGATCACGCTGCCTGGCGGCATGACCGAGCAGGAACTGGAAGTGCAGGTGGAGTCTGAAGCAAATCAGTACATTCCTTTCTCTCTGGACGAGGTGAGTCTGGACTTTTGTGTCATAGGACCCAGCAAGAGTTCCCCGGGTGATGTGGAAGTGCTCATTGCCGCATCCCGCAAGGAAAAAGTGCAGGACCGGCAGGGGCTGGCAGAAGCCGCCGGGCTCAAGCCGGTGGTGGTGGACATTGAATCGAATGCCTCCCGCTTGGCGGCCAGCCGCCTGATCGAAGCCTTGCCCAACAAGGGTACGGACGCCCTGGTGGCATTGTTCGAGGTGGGCGCCGTGACCACCAGCATGCAGGTCATTCGCAATGACGAGGTGGTGTATGACCGCGACCAGGCATTCGGCGGCGCGCAACTGACCCAATTGATTGTCCGGCAGTATGGTTTTTCGGTCGAAGAGGCCGAGAACAAGAAGCGCAACGGCGATCTGCCCGAGGATTACCAGGCAGCGGTGTTGCGGCCCTTTGTGGACAACATGGCCCAGGAAATCGCCCGGGCATTGCAATTCTTTTTCACCAGCACGCCGCACAACCGCATCGATCACATCGTGTTGGCGGGCGGTTCTGCTCCGCTGCCCGGCTTGACGGAAGCGGTCACCCAGCAAACAGGTTTCGCCTGCAGTCTGGCCAATCCTTTTGATGGCATGGAAATCGGAAGCTCGGTACGGCTCAAGAAGATGGTGCGCGAGGCGCCGTCCTATCTGACGTCGTGCGGCCTTGCCATGCGGAGGTTCCTGCAGTGATATTGATTAACTTACTCCCCCACCGGGAAGCCGCCAGAAAGCGCCGCCGCGAAGGATTTCAGGCGACGATGGTGGCTTCTGCCATCGTCGGCTTGCTGATCGCCGGGCTGATTTACTGGGTTCTGCAAACGCTGATTGCGGACCAGCAGGCCAAAAATGGGGTTCTCAAGGCTGAAATTCAGGTGCTTGAGGGCCAGATCAAGGAAATCGCCACGATCGAAGAAGAAATCGCTGCGCTGCGCGCCCGCCAGAAAGCCGTGGAAGATCTGCAGGCGGACCGCAATCTGCCGGTTCACTTGTTGACGGAGCTGGTCAAGCAACTGCCTGACGGGGTGTATGTGACAAGTTTGAAGCAGACCAACCAGTCGATCGAAATCAAGGGCGTTGCGCAGTCCAACGAGCGCATCTCGGAAATGCTGCGCAATCTTTCCAACAACACGCCCTGGTTGTCCAAGCCTGAGCTGGTTGAGATCGTGGCTAGCAACGTGGCGTTGACTCCACGCGATACCCGTCGGGTGGCGTCATTCAATCTGCGCTTCCAATTGGTGAAATCCAGCGAAGCCCGCAAGGCGATGGAAACAGCGGCAAGCTCTGCTAAAGGCTGACCCATGGCAAAAAACAAAGTTCAAAAAGTCGACGTGTCTGAGCAGTTTGCAAATCTGCAGCGCCAGTTCACCAATCTGGACACAAAGGACCCTTCGCTGTGGCCGCCGCTTCCGCGGTTCCTCCTGTGTTTATTCATTGCTATAGCGGTTGCTGCTGCGCTCTGGTTCATCAAGCTGACGGACTACGAGACAGAATTGCAGACGGAAAAGGCGACCGAGTTGACACTGCGCGAGGATTACAAAAAGAAGCTCCAAAAGGCAGTAAGCCTGGATGCATTGAAGAAGCAGCGCGAGCAGGTCCAGCAATACGTTATCCAGTTAGAAAAACAACTGCCCAGCAAGGCGGAGATGGCCGCGCTTCTTTCTGATATCAACCAGTCTGGCTTGGGGCGTAGCTTGCAATTCGAGCTGTTTCGGCCAGGGCAGGTCGTTGTGCGCGAATATTATGCAGAGCTGCCTATCGCCGTTCGGGTCACAGGTAGATACCACGATATGGGAGCATTTGCTTCAGATATTGCTCATTTGTCGCGTATCGTCACTTTGAATGATGTGGCAATTAGTATGCCGCAGGGAAAAGATAAAGACCGAGACATGGCCAACGGTGTTTTGATCATGGACGCCACAGCGCGGACCTTCCGCTATCTGGATACTGAGGAAATTCAAGCCCAACGCAAGACGGCGGCGAAGGGACCTGCAAAATGAGAGCGCTTAAAAGCAGTTTGATTCTGGCCTGTATTGCGGTGCTGACGGGTTGCGTTGCGTCCGGTGAAGATGAAGTGCGGCAGTGGATCAGTGAAGAGCGCGCTCAGGCCAAGTCCCGCGTCACTCCGATCACAGAGCCCAAACAATTCAGGCCTGAGGCCTATACGGCAGATGCGCAGCTGGAGCCTTTCAATCCTCTGAAGCTGACACAGGCTTTGCGCAGGGATTCGTCGCAACTCGCCTCCAACGCGGCGTTGATTGCACCAGAGATGGCGCGCCGCAAAGAACCCTTGGAGGCGTATCCGCTGGACACCATCAAGATGGTTGGCAGTCTGCAAAAGAAAGGCCAACCAGCCGCCTTGGTCACGGCCGACAAGTTGCTGTACCAGGTCACGGTTGGGCAGTACCTTGGGCAGAGTTATGGACGAATCACGTCCATCAATGAAACAGCCATTCAACTGCGTGAGATCGTGCAGGATGCGACTGGGGACTGGATTGAACGTACGACGTCGCTTGAGTTGCAAGAAGGGGTGAAAAAATGAAGCAGAACAGTTTTGGTATGGTGCGATTTTTTAATCGAAGCGCACTTTTTGCGGCGTCTGTTGCAGTGTCTTCGCTGGCGTGGGCGCAAGGCTCCATTGAAAATATCTCGGGTGCGATGCAAGGCGGAGTCGAGATTGTCCGCATTGATTTTTCAGAGCCAGTGGCAGTATTGCCAACCGGCTTCGTGATTCAATCGCCTGCTCGCATTGCCTTGGATTTTCCTGACACGACCAGTGCCTTAGGTAAATCGACAGTGCAGATCAATCAGGGAAATATCCGTTCGGCCAATCTGGTGCAGGCCCCTGGACGGTCAAGGGTGGTGCTGAATTTGAAGCAGGCGTCTTCGTACCGTACGGAACTTCAAGGCAAGTCCGTGCTGGTTTATCTAGATACCACTGCGGCTCCAGCGGCCGCGACCACCTCGCAGCCAGTGAGTTTTGCAGAAAGCGCAAATGCTGAAGTAATGGCTATCAAGGATGTTGATTTTCGCCGTGGTGCGGATGGCTCAGGCAGGGTTGTCGTGACGCTGCCCAGCAACCAAGTTGGCGTGGATCTGCGGCCCGTTGGTAAGGGCTTGACGGTTGATTTCCTGAAGTCCTCCCTATCTGAAGGCTTGCGCAGGCGCCTGGATGTCACGGACTTTGGGACCCCCGTACAGATCATATCGACCACCCAGCAGGGTGAGCGAGTCCGCATGGTGATCGAACCGGTGGGCGAGTGGGAGCACAGTGCTTACCAAAGCGACAATCAGTTCGTGATCGAAGTGCGCCAGAAAAAGGTCGATTTGACCAAACTAACCCAGGGGCCTGGCTACAGTGGTGAAAAGCTGTCGCTCAATTTTCAGAACATTGAAGTCCGTTCATTGCTGCAGGTGATTGCCGATTTCACCAATTTCAATATCGTGACCTCTGACACCGTCACGGGTGCGCTGACGTTGCGACTCAAGGATGTTCCTTGGGATCAGGCTCTGCAGATCATCATGGACGCCAAGGGCCTTGGAATGAGAAAAAACGGCTCGGTGCTCTGGATCGCTCCCAAAGACGAAATCGATGACCGGACCAAGAAGGACTTCGAAGCCGCGTTGGCCATCCAGAAGCTGGAGCCTCTCAGAACCCAGGCATTCCAGATGAACTATGCAAAGGCGGTGGATATGGTGGTGCAACTTTCCACCACGGCTAGTGGTGGTGGTAGCACCTCCAATCGATTTCTGAGCGAGCGTGGGAGTGCAATTGCCGAACCCCGGACCAATCAACTGTTCGTGACGGATACGGCCAATAAGCTGGAAGAGGTGCGACAGCTTCTCTCCACCTTGGATGTGGCGGTCCGCCAGGTAATGATCGAAGCGCGTATTGTGGAGGCATCGGACACTTTCGGGCGCTCTCTTGGTGTGCGTCTCGGGGCTACAGACCTTCGCGCCGCTCGCGGTGGAGATGGCGGATACTCGTTGGGAACCAGCGGCAACCGGATTGGATTTGGCACCAATTACAGCAATGCAGTAGCCTCTACGTCCGCTGGTGGTGCTGTCAACACAAATGGTAACTTTGTCAATCTGCCTGCGACTGCCATTGGCGGCTACGATCCATCCAGTTTTGCTATATCTATTTTCAACTCGGCTGCCAATCGGTTTTTGAATCTTGAGATTTCTGCTTTGGAGGCAGATGGCAAAGGTAAGATCGTATCCAGCCCCCGGGTTGTGACTGCGGACCAGACCAAGGCATCCATTGAGCAAGGTACGGAGTTTCCTTATCCGGTAACTGCGCCCAACGGCGGTACTGTGATTGCGTTCAAGAAGGCTGTTCTTAAATTGGAAGTGCTCCCTCAGATCACTCCCGAAGGAAACATCATTCTTGATCTGGATGTCAACAAGGACAGCCCTGGTGAAGTGCTGAACAATGTCCGGGCAATCAACACCAAACACATCAAGACACAAGTGCTGGTGGAGAATGGTGGAACTGTTGTGATTGGTGGTATTTTTGAGTTGTTTGAGGACAATACGGAGACCAAGGTCCCACTGTTGGGCGATATTCCGGGTGTGGGGAATCTTTTCAAAACACGCACGAAATCAGCCAACAAGCAGGAAATGCTGATTTTCATCACGCCAAAAGTCATCACCGATCGCTCGGCATTCCGCTAAAGTTTTTTTGAAATGGGAAAGAAAATGAAAAAATTATGGAAGACCTTTCTCCTCTCTTCCGCTGCAGCCTTACTGGCGGCTTGTGGTGGCGGTGGGGGGAGCGGAGGAGAGTCCAATCTCCAATACCGCATCACTTTGAGCACTGCGAAGTCTCAACTCCCTATAAATATCGCTCATGTAAGGGCTAACACAGGCGCGTTTGCTCCTTACACCACCACCTTGTATGTGGATGCGCGCGTAGGTTCCAATGCGATTCCTGGTGGCGAAGATATCTTCGCCTGTAATATCGTACAGGGTTTGGATTCTGGTGCCTTGTATTATCTGGATGGTGATAGTGAGCATGAAGACGACGATGGAAATGCGTTGGCATATCGTGCAGTGGTTCTCGGCGCCAATGCTGGCGGTGCTTCCTTCCACTTCCACTCCAGCGACCAGGCGGGGACAGCGCGCGTGGTGTGCTCGGTGACTGATCCTCGTGATAAGCGGGTTTATAGCGCGAGCGTGGATATTGTGGTGGGTGCTGCGACAGGCAAGGTCTCCAGCGTCACAGGTATTGCTGAAGCGCCGGGCGTTCTGCTTTCGCGAGACAGCATTAGTCGGGCGCCCTATCGGAACAATATCGGTGTGCAGGCGTTTGTCATGGATGATGCGAACCAACCCATTCCCGCGCCTTCGGCTCCGAATCTTCAAGTAAGCATTCGTCCGATCGGTCAGGCTGCAGTGGGTGCGCGCTTGCTGCAGGGAAACCAGTCGGGTAGCGTATTGCAGGTGCGCACGATTGGTGGCGTGGGGCTATTCTCACTTGCAAGCGGCCCCAACAATGGCTCCATCGTGCTGGAATATGTCACCGACCGGTTTGACAATGACGTCACCAATGGTATCCAGGATCCGGTGACAGCGCTTCATGCGGTTCCTGTCGTGGACAACGTGGCCTTGGCGCCCTTGACCCTGCCCACGCCAACGGACCAAGACGCGGTCGTTGGCCTGCCTTTCGCCGCAGTGTTCCCTGTTCAAGGGGGGGTTGGTCCCTATACGTGGTCTGCCATTGCACTGCCAAGTGGTCTTTCCATCAGCAATGACGGTATCGTGAGTGGCGTGCCCCAGGGACCCGGCTCGTACACCGGTGTAATCACGGTGGTCGATTCTCTTGGTGCCAAGGCATCGGGCAATGTGAAGTTCACGGTAGCTGCTGGTGCTTCAGTGCCGAATCCCCTGACAGTGAACGGCTGTGTGAGCACGGGAACCACGGTGTGTTCGTTGCCTGCAGCGAATGTCGGTGAAGCCTACCTGTACAGCCTGTCGGTTTCCGGTGGAAATTCTACGGACCCTGTAGTTTGGACTTTCGCTCCTACTCCTTTGCCAGCAGGCTTGAGAGGTGGCAGCACGGGCAACAGCGGCGTGATCAGCGGCACCCCCACCGCATCGTGCAATGCCAGGTTCTTGGTGACGGCCACCCGCGGTACGGTCACCGTGACCCAGCAGGTGTCTGTGCAGATCGGTGCCAACACGGCAGCTTGCCCTTGACAGGGTCCAAGAGGGCGTTCGGCAGGATTCGAAGGTCTCGGATCTGCTGAGCGCCTCGCAGGAAAATTTAAAAGCCCCGTGGGTCCTGACCCACGGGGCTTTTTCCATGGGAAAGTGCCGCCCGTGCTGTCTCCTTGACGGGGGCGTTGGCATTCTGCGTAAACTAGGGGCTTATGTCTGAAACCGTCGATCTGACCCCCGCTTCTCGCCCCGCACCCACGGCAGGCATCGTCTCCCACATGGTCTCCATTGATCTGGGAGATCGCAGTTACAACATCGAAATCGGTGCAGGCCTCCTTGGCGGCCTGCAAGAAGGTCTCGAGCTGCCCAGCGGCACTTCGGCGCTGGTCGTCACCAACGAAACCGTAGGCCCTTTGTATGGGACCGCTGTGGTGCAGGCATTGCGCAAGCGCTACCCCGTTGTGCACACGGTGCAACTGCCGGATGGCGAGGAGTTCAAAGGGTGGGAGACCCTCCAGCGCATCTTCGATGCCTTGCTGACCCATGGCTGCGACCGCAAGGCCGTGCTGTTTGCGCTCGGTGGCGGTGTCATCGGCGACATGACCGGCTTTGCCGCCGCGACCTACATGCGGGGCGTTCCCTTCGTGCAGATCCCCACCACCTTGCTCGCGCAGGTGGACTCATCGGTGGGGGGCAAGACGGCCATCAACCACCCGCTGGGCAAGAACATGGTGGGTGCGTTCTACCAGCCCCGGCTGGTGGTTTGCGACCTGGCCACGCTCGACACCCTGAGCGCGCGCGAGATGAGCGCTGGGCTGGCTGAAGTGCTCAAGTACGGGCCCATTGCAGACATGGAGTTCATGCAGTGGCTGGAATCCTCTGTGGATGCGCTGCGCGCCCGTGACCGGGTCGCGCTGGCCCATGCCGTGCGCCGTAGCTGCGAGATCAAGGCCTGGGTGGTCAGCCAGGACGAACGCGAAGGAGGCCTGCGGGCCATTCTGAATTTCGGCCACACTTTTGGCCATGCCATCGAGGCGGGCATGGGCTATGGCGTGTGGCTGCATGGCGAAGGCGTGGGTGCCGGCATGGTGATGGCAGCCGAACTCTCCCTGCGGCTTGGCCTGGTTGACGATGCATTCGTGCAGCGGCTCGTCGCACTGATCGAGCGGGCGGGTCTGCCCACCAGGGGCCCGGTGCTCGATGCGGCGGACAATGCTGGCCGTTACCTGGAGCTCATGCGCATCGACAAAAAATCCGAGGCGGGTGAAATTCGCTTCGTGCTCATCGATGGTCCTGGCAAGGCGATTGTCCGCCCCGCTCCAGACAAGTTGGTCCGGGAGGTGATTGATGCGTGCTGCCGGTAACGGCGTGGCGGGCCTCTGTCCTGTCCGCGCAGCTGCACCATTACCTATCAAGTGGCAACAGGCACTTTGACCAGTACAGCCGGCCTTGCCGCCTATGCCAGCCTGTCGTCGCAGAGCAGGGGGCGGCGGTATCCTGAGGCGCCGGCACCGACCCGCACGGAGTACCAGCGCGACCGCGACCGCATCGTGCATTCCACGGCGTTTCGCCGGCTGGTCTACAAGACCCAGGTCTTCCTCAACCACGAAGGCGATCTGTTCCGCACGCGCCTGACACATTCGCTGGAAGTCGCTCAACTGGGCCGGTCGATTGCGCGCTCGCTGCGCATCGACGAAGACCTCGTCGAGGCCATCTCGCTGGCGCACGACCTGGGCCACACCCCATTCGGCCACGCCGGGCAGGATGCGCTACACACCTGCATGGCCGACCATGGTGGATTCGAGCACAACCTGCAAAGCCTGCGGGTCGTGGACAAGCTGGAGGAGCGCTACCCCCAGTTCGACGGCCTGAACCTCAGCTTCGAGACGCGCGAGGGCATCCTCAAACACTGTTCGCGTGCACACGCACAGCAGCTCGAAGACGCCGAACCCAGCGGGGTCGGTGGGCGCTTCCTGCGCCGCGAACAGCCCAGCCTGGAGGCCCAGCTGTGCAACCTCGCCGACGAGATCGCCTACAACGCCCATGACATTGATGATGGCGTGCGCTCGGGCCTCATCACCCTGGCGCAACTGCGCGAGGTGCCCCTGTTCGACCAGTACCGCCATGCGGCCCAGGCCGCGCACCCGCACCTGAACGATGCCGCCATGCACCGCCGCCTGCTGTTCGAGGCCATCCGTCTCATGCTCAGTGCCCAGGTGTACGACGTGATCGACGCCACCTCGGCGGCGCTCGTGCAGGCGGCGCCGGACAGCGCCGACGCGGTGCGGCAGTCTGCGCCGCTGGTGATGTTCAGCGATGCCATGCGGGAGCAATCCACGGTGCTCAAGCGCTTCCTGTTCAAGAACCTGTACCGCCACCCCCAGGTGATGGAGACCACCGGGCGTGCGCAGCAGATCGTGCGGGACCTCTTCGCCGCCTATGTGCAGGCGCCGCAAGAGATGAACCCCGCCTTTGCGCAGCAGGCCAGCACCAGTGATGGCACGGCCAAGGCGCGTGCGATTGCCGACTTCATCGCAGGCATGACGGACCGCTTCGCCGCGCGCGAGCACGAGCGCCTGACGGGGCAACGCCTGCTCGACTGACGGATGGGCGCCGGATCCGGCCAAAAAGGGTGGCAAAAGACCTGGTTGAGTCCCGCCCGTTAAAATCGCAAGCCACTCCCCCGCGCGCGCCCAGCGCCTTTGCATGAACACCCTTTCTTCTGCGGCCTCGCCATCGACCGAGGTCTCTTTGCCCCTTGCTGAGCACCCGGTCGTCCGCGACACGGTGCAATGGCTGGAGCGGGCCGTCATCGGACTGAACCTGTGTCCTTTTGCCAAGGGTGTGCACGCCAAAGGGCAGATCCACTATGTGGTGAGTGCCGCCGTCGATGCACAGCAGCTGCTGGCCGATCTGCGTGAAGAGCTGCTTGCTTTGGCGAGGATGGAGGCTGCCGTCCGGGACACGACCTTGCTGGTCGTGCCCACGCCGCTGTTGGCGGATTTCCTGGATTTCAACGATTTTCTCGGCGAGGCAGACGTTCTGCTCGAAGAACTCGAACTCGACGGCACGCTGCAGATCGCCAGTTTCCATCCACAGTTCCAGTTTGCCGGCACCAGCGTGGATGACGTGACCAACTGCACCAACCGATCCCCGTACCCCACACTGCATCTGCTGCGCGAAGAAAGCATCGACCGCGCGGTGGAAGTCTTTCCCGAGGCCGAGACCATCTACGAACGCAATATCGAAGTGCTTGAAAAACTGGGCATGCCGGGGTGGGGGGCTCTGCAGGTTGGTGCCGGCTGCGCCGCTGCCCCAGCGGTGGGAGGTGCCGCATGAACGCGCCCCGCAACAAGCAAAGTGCAAAGCCTGCGGGCAAGGGGGCCGCGTCGCCGCAAGCGGATCTGCTGTCCGAACTGCGTCCAGGCCAGTCGATCGAGCTGCTGCAGGAGCTACACATCCTCACGCGCGATGGGCGGCTCAACCAGGATTCGCGGCGCAAGCTCAAGCAGGTGTACCACCTGTTCAACTTCATCAAGCCCCTGCTCACCGAGTTGTCGGCCGAAGGGCACAGCCCCAGCCTGGCCGATCATGGCGCGGGCAAGTCCTACCTCGGCTTCATCCTCTACGATCTGTATTTCAAGGCGCTCTCGCGCGGCCATATCTATGGCATCGAAACGCGCAGCGAGCTGGTGGACAAGTCGCGCGTGCTGGCCCAGCGGCTGGGCTTCGGGCGCATGTCCTTTCTGAACCTGTCGGTCGCCGAATCCGCCGATGCCGCCGAATTGCCCGCCCAGGTCGACGTGGTCACCGCCCTGCACGCCTGCGATACCGCCACCGACGATGCCATCGCCTTCGGCCTGCAAAAGCGTGCTCGCGCCATGGTGCTGGTGCCTTGCTGCCAGGCCGAGATGGCCGCCTGCCTGCGCCAGGGCAAGGCGCTGCAACTGGCGCGCACGCCCCTGGCCGAGCTGTGGCGCCACCCCCTGCACACGCGCGAACTGGGCAGCCAGGTCACCAACGTGCTGCGCTGCCTGTACCTGGAGGCCAGTGGCTACCAGGTCACGGTGACCGAGCTCGTGGGCTGGGAGCACAGCATGAAGAACGAACTCATCATTGCGCGCTACACGGGCCAGAAGAAGCGCAGCGCGGCCGAGCGGCTGCGCGCCATCCTGCGCGAAATGGGGCTGGAGAAGGCGATGGCCGGGCGGTTCGGGCTGCAGCCCCTGGCCGAGGCACAGGTGGATAGCGCCGAAGCTGCTGCGCCTTAGCGCCTCGCCGGATGCCCGTGGAGCGCGGACATCGTCGGCCAGTTGGCGGCCCTCGCGGCATGGCGACGGAAATGGGGACAGGTATATCATGCCTATCCCGCACCATTCTTCCGACCATCTGCCTTCCATGGCCCGCCTGCCCCGACTGACGCTGCCCGACTTTCCCCACCATGTGATCCAGCGGGGCAACAACCGCCAGGCGATCTTCCTGGACCGCGCCGACTTCGAGGCCATGCTGGTGCTCCTGGATGAAAATGCGCGCAAGTTCCAGGTGGCCCTGCATGCCTACGTGCTCATGGACAACCACTTCCACCTGCTGGCCACGCCGTCCACCGACGACGGTCTGCCACAGATGATGCAGTCCATCGGCCGCAGCTACGTGCGCTATTTCAACCAGCGCCATGGCCGCACGGGCACCTTGTGGGAGGGGCGCTACCGCTCCACCGTCATCCAGTCGGAGCGCTACCTGCTGGCGTGCATGGTCTACATCGACCTCAACCCCGTGCGCGCCGGCATGGCTGCGCGCGCAGCGGACTACCCCTGGTCCAGCCATGGCCACTGGCTGGGGCTGCGCACCGACAAGCTGCTCACCACCCATGCCTTGTACTGGGCGCTGGGCAACACGCCTTTCGCGCGTGAAGCTGCCTACGCAGGGTTGGTGCAGTCGGGCCTGGGCGACAAGCAGATCCAGTCCATCACGCAATCTGCGCTGAGCGGCTGGGCCCTGGGCGAGCCCGACTTCGTGGCCGACCTGCAAAAGCTGACTCCCCGCAGGGTGGCCAAGGCCAAGCCGGGCCGACCCCCGATGCCAGCAGATTTGGAAGCCTGAGCCTGCCTGCCAAGGTGCCTACCGCCGTTCGACTTCTTTTATTTTGATATGTCCCCAATTAAATCCGACTTATTCAGTTAGTTAATTTAATTAGAATCTGACCCCAATTAATATGCTTGCATTGCATGTTGCAATGCACTAATCTTGCACTCCCTGCGAAAATTCATGAGGAGTGCGCCATGACCACGGCTGCCGAGATCCAGCATCTCCAACAAAACGGTTTGTATTCATCGTCCAACGAACACGACGCCTGCGGCCTCGGTTTCGTCGCCCACATCAAGGGCGTCAAGCGTCACGACATCGTGACGCAGGCCTTGAAGATCCTGGAGAACATCGACCACCGTGGCGCCGTGGGTGCCGACAAGCTCATGGGCGACGGCGCAGGCATCCTGATCCAGATCCCCGACGCGTTGTACCGCGAAGAGATGGCCAAGCTGGGCGTCACGCTGCCTGCGGCCGGCGAGTACGGCGTGGGTATGATCTTCCTGCCCAAGGAGCATGCCTCGCGCCTGGCCTGTGAGCAGGAGATGGAACGCGCCATCAAGGCCGAAGGCCAGGTGCTGCTCGGCTGGCGCGATGTGCCAGTGAACGTCGACATGCCCATGTCGCCCACCGTGCGCAAGAAGGAGCCCATCCTGCGCCAGGTCTTCATCGGCCGTGGCAACGACGTGATCGTGCAGGACGCGCTGGAGCGCAAGCTGTACGTGATCCGCAAGACCGCCAGCGCCGCCATCCAGAACCTCAAGCTCAAGCACAGCAAGGAATACTACGTTCCCAGCATGTCCAGCCGCACCGTGGTCTACAAGGGCCTGTTGCTGGCCGACCAGGTGGGCACCTACTACATGGACCTGCAGGACGAGCGCTGCGTCTCGGCCATCGGTCTGGTGCACCAGCGTTTTTCCACCAACACCTTCCCCGAATGGCCGCTGGCCCACCCGTACCGCTACGTGGCGCACAACGGTGAAATCAACACCGTCAAGGGCAACTACAACTGGATGAAGGCGCGCGAAGGCGTGATGGCCTCGCCCGTGCTCGCGGCCGACCTGCACAAGCTCTACCCCATCAGCTTCGCCGACCAGTCCGACACCGCCACGTTCGACAACTGCCTCGAGTTGCTGACCATGGCCGGCTACCCCATCAGCCAGGCCGTGATGATGATGATCCCCGAGCCCTGGGAGCAGCACACCACCATGGACGAGCGCCGCCGCGCCTTCTATGAATACCATGCCGCGATGATGGAGCCCTGGGATGGCCCGGCCTCCATCGTCTTCACCGATGGCCGCCAGATCGGCGCCACGCTGGACCGCAACGGCCTGCGCCCCTCGCGCTACTGCATCACCGACGACGACCTGGTCATCATGGCCTCGGAATCGGGCGTGCTGCCCATCCCCGAGAACAAGATCGTGCGCAAGTGGCGCCTGCAGCCCGGCAAGATGTTCCTGATCGACCTGGAGCAGGGCCGCATGATCGACGACGAGGAGCTCAAGGCCAACGTCGTCAACACCAAGCCCTACAAGCAGTGGATCGAAAACCTGCGCATCAAGCTCGACAGCATCGACGCCGCAGCCGACGCGCCTGCGCCCGAAGCCGCCACGCTGCCACTGCTTGACCGCCAGCAGGCCTTCGGCTACACGCAGGAGGACATCAAGTTCCTGATGGCCCCCATGGCCCGCAATGGCGAGGAGGGCATCGGCTCCATGGGCAACGACAGCCCGCTGGCCGTGCTCTCGGGCAAGAACAAGCCGCTGTTCAACTACTTCAAGCAGCTGTTCGCCCAGGTGACCAACCCGCCGATCGACCCGATCCGCGAAGCCATCGTGATGTCGCTCAACAGCTTCATCGGCCCCAAGCCCAACCTGCTGGACATCAACCAGGTCAACCCGCCCATGCGGCTCGAAGTGAGCCAGCCCGTGCTCGACTTCGCCGACATGGCCAAGCTGCGCGACATCGAAAAGTACACGCAGGGCAAGTTCAAGAGCGCCACCATCGACATCACCTACCCGCTGGACTGGGGCCGTGAGGGCGTGGAAGCCAAGCTCGCCTCGCTGTGCGCGCAGGCCGTGGACGCCATCAAGGGCGGCGCCAACATCCTGATCGTCAGCGACCGCGCCGTGAGTGCTACCCAGGTGGCCATCCCCGCACTGCTGGCCCTGTCGGCCATCCACCAGCACCTGGTGGGCGCTGGCCTGCGCACCACGGCCGGCCTGGTGGTCGAGACCGGTACTGCGCGCGAAGTGCACCACTTTGCCGTGCTGGGCGGCTACGGCGCCGAAGCCGTGCACCCCTACCTCGCGATGGAAACCCTGGCCGAGATGCACAAGAACATGCCCGGCGACCTGTCGCCGGACAAGGCCATCTACAACTATGTCAAGGCCATCGGCAAGGGCCTGTCCAAGATCATGTCCAAGATGGGCGTGAGCACTTACATGAGCTACTGCGGCGCTCAGCTGTTCGAGGCCATCGGCCTGAACACCGACACCGTGGGCAAGTACTTCACGGGCACCGCCAGCCGCGTTGAAGGCATCGGCGTGTTCGAGATCGCCGAGGAAGCCATCCGCATGCACAAGGCCGCCTTCGGCGACGACCCGGTGCTCGAAACCATGCTCGACGCCGGCGGCGAATACGCCTGGCGCGCGCGTGGCGAAGAGCACATGTGGAGCCCCGACGCCATTGCCAAGCTGCAGCACTCCACGCGTGCAAACAACTGGAATACGTACAAGGAATACGCGCAGATCATCAACGACCAGAGCAAGCGCCACATGACGCTGCGCGGCCTGTTCGAGTTCAAGATCGACCCTGCCAAGGCCATCCCCGTGGACGAGGTCGAGTCCGCCAAGGAAATCGTCAAGCGCTTCGCCACTGGCGCCATGTCGCTGGGCTCCATATCCACCGAGGCGCATGCCACCCTGGCCGTGGCCATGAACCGCATCGGCGGCAAGAGCAACACCGGCGAAGGCGGCGAGGACGCCGCGCGCTACCGCAACGAACTCAAGGGTATCCCGATCAAGCTCGGCGACACCTTGAAGAGCGTCATCGGCGCCGAGAACGTCGAAGTCGACCTGCCCCTGCAGGACGGCGACTCCCTGCGCAGCCGCATCAAGCAGGTGGCCTCGGGCCGCTTCGGCGTCACGGCCGAGTACCTGTCCTCGGCCGACCAGATCCAGATCAAGATGGCCCAGGGTGCCAAGCCCGGCGAAGGTGGCCAGCTGCCCGGCGGCAAGGTCTCCAACTACATCGGCAAGCTGCGCCACAGCGTGCCCGGCGTGGGCCTGATCTCGCCCCCGCCGCACCATGACATCTACTCCATCGAAGACCTGGCGCAGCTCATCCACGACCTGAAGAACGTGGCACCGCACGCCAGCATCAGCACCAAGCTGGTGTCCGAAGTCGGTGTGGGCACGATTGCTGCAGGCGTCACCAAGTGCAAGAGTGACCACATCGTGATCGCCGGGCACGACGGCGGCACGGGTGCATCGCCCTGGTCGTCCATCAAGCACGCAGGCGGCCCCTGGGAAATCGGCCTGGCCGAAACCCAGCAGACCCTGGTGCTCAACCGCCTGCGCGGCCGCGTGCGCGTGCAGGCCGACGGCCAGATGAAGACCGGCCGCGACGTCGCCATCGGCGCGCTGCTCGGAGCCGACGAATTCGGCTTTGCCACGGCGCCTCTGGTTGTCGAGGGCTGCATCATGATGCGCAAGTGCCACCTGAACACCTGCCCGGTGGGCGTGGCCACGCAGGACCCCGCGCTGCGCGCCAAGTTCTCGGGCAAGCCCGAGCACGTGGTCAACTACTTCTTCTTCATCGCCGAAGAAGTGCGCCAGATCATGGCCCAACTCGGCATCCGCAAGTTCGACGACCTGATCGGCCGCGCCGACCTGCTGGACACGCGCTCCGGCATCGCCCACTGGAAGGCCCGCGGCCTCGACTTCGGCCGCCTTTTCGCCCAGCCCAACGTGCCCGCCGACGTGCCGCGTTTCCACGTGGACGTGCAGGACCACAACATCGAGAACACGCTCGACCGCAAGCTCATCGAGCGCAGCCGCCCGGCCATCGACAAGGGTGAGCGCGTGCAGTTCATCGAGGTGGCGCGCAACGTCAACCGCTCCGTGGGCGCCATGCTCTCGGGGGCCGTGACGCGTGCCCACCCCGAAGGCCTGCCGGACGACACCATCCGCATCCAGCTCGAAGGCACGGGCGGCCAGTCGTTCGGCGCCTTCCTCACGCGCGGCATCACGCTGTACCTGATCGGCGACGCCAACGATTACACCGGCAAGGGCCTGTCGGGCGGCCGCGTCGTCGTGCGCCCCAGCATCGACTTCCGGGGCGATTCGGTGCGCAACACCATCGTGGGCAACACGGTGATGTACGGCGCCACCACGGGTGAAGCCTTCTTCAGCGGCGTGGCCGGCGAACGCTTTGCCGTGCGCCTTTCGGGTGCCACGGCGGTCGTCGAAGGCACGGGCGACCATGGCTGCGAATACATGACCGGCGGCACCGTGATGGTGCTGGGCAAGACCGGCCGCAACTTCGCGGCTGGCATGAGCGGCGGCGTGGCCTACGTCTACGACGAAGACGGCCAGTTCGACACGCGTTGCAACATGTCCATGGTCACGCTCGAACGCATCCTGCCCTCGTCCGAGCAGGAATCCACCGTGCCGCGCGCCATCTGGCACAACGGCCAGACCGACGAAGCCCAGCTCAAGAAGCTGCTGGAAGACCACAACCGCTGGACGGGCAGCAAGCGCGCGCGCGAACTGCTCGACAACTGGGCGGCATCGCGCAGCAAGTTCGTCAAGGTCTTCCCGACCGAGTACAAGCGCGCGCTGGCCGAGATTTATGAACGCAAGGTGCTCGAGGAGCCTGCCACCCCCGCGGTGGCCCCGGCCTCCAAGAACGTGGCCGTGCCCGCCAAGTAAGGCGCTGCCCGACCGAACACCTGCACAGCATTCATAGACAAGGACACGCAATCATGGGAAAGACCACCGGCTTCATGGAGTACGAGCGCATCGAAGAGGGCTATAAGCCCGTCGGCGAGCGCCTGAAGCATTACAAGGAATTCGTCATCGGCCTGGATGAATCCCAGGCCAAGGTGCAGGGCGCGCGCTGCATGGACTGCGGCACGCCGTTCTGCAACAGCGGCTGCCCGGTGAACAACATCATTCCGGACTTCAACGACCTGGTCTACCAGGCCGACTGGAAGAGCGCCATCGCCGTGCTGCACAGCACGAACAACTTCCCCGAGTTCACCGGCCGCATCTGCCCCGCACCCTGCGAGGCAGCCTGCGTGCTCAACGTGAACGACGACGCCGTGGGCATCAAGTCCATCGAGCACGCCATCATCGACCGCGCCTGGGAAGAGGGCTGGGTCAAGCCCCTGCCGCCCAAGCACAAGACCGGCAAGAAGGTTGCCGTGATCGGCGCCGGCCCGGCCGGCATGGCTGCGGCCCAGCAGCTGGCGCGCGTCGGCCACGACGTGACCCTGTTCGAGAAGAACGACCGCATCGGCGGGCTGCTGCGTTACGGCATCCCCGACTTCAAGATGGAGAAGACGCACATCGACCGCCGTGCCGATCAGCTCAAGGCCGAAGGCGTAACCATCCGCACCAGCGTCTTCGTCGGTGCCGCCAAAGACGGTCTGGGCAAGGGCTCCAAGGTCACCAACTGGGCCAAGGAAACCATCACCCCCGAGCAACTGCAGGCCGAGTTCGACGCCGTGCTGCTCACCGGCGGCGCCGAGCAGAGCCGCGATCTGCCTGTGCCCGGCCGCGACCTTGATGGCATCCACTTCGCCATGGAGTTCCTGCCCCAGCAGAACAAGGTCAACGCCGGCGACAAGCTCAAGAACCAGCTGCGCGCCGACGGCAAGCACGTCATCGTGATCGGTGGCGGCGACACCGGCAGCGACTGCGTGGGCACGAGCAACCGCCATGGTGCCGTCAGCGTCACGCAGTTCGAACTCATGCCCCAGCCGCCCGAGGTCGAGAACCGCCCCATGACCTGGCCTTACTGGCCGATCAAGCTGCGCACCAGCTCCAGCCATGAAGAAGGCTGCGAGCGCGAATTCGCCATCTCCACCAAGGAGTTCATCGGCGAGAAGGGCAAGGTCACCGGCCTCAAGACCGTGCGCGTGGAGTGGAAGGACGGCAAGATGGTCGAGGTCGCCGGCTCCGAGCAGATCCTCAAGGCCGACCTGGTGCTGCTGGCCATGGGCTTCGTGAGCCCCGTGGCGGCCGTGCTCGAAGCTTTCGGTGTCGACAAGGACGCCCGTGGCAACGCCCGCGCCACCACCGAGTTCGATGGCGGCTACGCCACCAGCGCCCCCAAGGTGTTTGCCGCAGGCGACATCCGCCGTGGCCAGTCCCTGGTGGTCTGGGCCATCCGCGAAGGCCGCCAGGCCGCGCGTTCGGTCGATGAGTTCCTCATGGGCTACTCGGATCTGCCGCGCTGATTGCTGGCAAGGCAACGGCTGAGAGCGGCGCCCTGGTGGCGCCGTTTTTCATGGTGTGCCGCAGGGTGCCCATCCAGGAAAGACCGTTGCGCACGCGCGACGCTGGATATAGGCACAATTGGAAGCAATGTCTCTCCGGGAATACCAGACACTGGTGTCCTGGGCAGGTTCGCACAACCCGTATCGGGCAAGTGCAAACATACATGTATGTATGTTTGTGGATTCGGCTACCATCGCTGCTGTGTTGCGCGCAGGGTTTGCCGTGTGCGCGGACCATCGTTTCTGCATACCACCCTTTTTCTTCTGCATGCCTGAGCCTTCGCCTTTTGCCGAATTGCGCAACGTCACCTTCTCCTACGGTGACCGCGCCATCCTGCGCGACGTGTCGCTGACCGTGCCGCGCGGCAAGGTCACGGCGCTCATGGGGGCCTCGGGTGGGGGCAAGACCACGGTTCTGCGCCTCATCGGCGGACAGCAGCAAGCCCAGCAGGGCGAGGTGCTGTTCGATGGCCAGAATGTGGGGAAGATGGACGCGGCTGGCCTTTACACTGCGCGGCGGCGCATGGGCATGCTGTTCCAGTTCGGCGCCCTGTTCACCGACCTCGATGTGTTCGAGAACGTCGCCTTTCCGCTGCGCGAGCACACCGACCTGCCCGAGGCGCTGGTGCGCGATGTGGTGCTCATGAAGCTCAATGCCGTGGGCCTGCGCGGTGCGCGCGACCTCATGCCCAGCGAGATTTCGGGCGGCATGGCCCGGCGCGTGGCGCTGGCCCGTGCCATCGCGCTCGACCCTGAACTCGTCATGTACGACGAGCCCTTTGCCGGGCTCGACCCCATTTCCCTGGGCACCGCTGCCCAACTGATCCGCCAGCTCAACGATGCCATGGGGCTGACCAGCATCGTAGTCTCGCACGACCTGGAGGAAACCTTCCGCCTGGCCGACCACGTGATCATCCTCGGCGAAGGCGTGGTCGCCGCGCAGGGCACGCCCGATGAGGTGCGTGCCAGCAAGGACCCGCTGGTGCACCAGTTCGTGCACGCGCTGCCTACCGGGCCGGTGCCCTTCCACTACCCGGGGCCCACGGCGGAGCAGGACTTCGGCCCTGCCGGGGGGATAGGCCTGTGAGCTGGTACCAACCTTCCGACGTGGGCCTGGCCGTGCGCCAGCAACTGGCCGACATCGGCGCCGCGGCGCACCTGTTCGTGCGCCTGGTGCGACTGTTCGGTGCCACCTTCATGCGGCCGTCGCTGGTGCGCGACCAGGTGCACTTCCTGGGCAACTATTCGCTGGCCATCATCGCCGTCTCGGGCCTGTTCGTGGGCTTCGTGCTCGGCCTGCAGGGCTACTACACGCTGCAGCGCTACGGTTCGTCCGAGGCGCTGGGCATGCTGGTGGCGCTGTCGCTGGTGCGCGAGCTCGGTCCCGTGGTCACGGCGCTGCTGTTCGCCGGCCGGGCAGGCACCTCGCTCACGGCCGAGATCGGCCTCATGCGCGCGGGCGAGCAGCTCAGCGCCATGGAGATGATGGCCGTGGACCCCGTGCGCCGCATCCTGGCGCCGCGTTTCTGGGCCGGCGTCATCACCATGCCCCTGTTGGCCGCCGTGTTCAGCGCCGTCGGTGTGATCGGCGGCTGGGTGGTCGGCGTGGTGTTGATCGGAATCGACCCCGGGGCCTTCTGGAGCCAGATGCAGGGCGGGGTCGATGTCTGGAAGGATGTCGGCAATGGCGTTCTCAAGAGCGTGGTGTTCGGTGTCACTGTCACCTTCGTGGCGCTGCTCCAGGGCTATGCCGCCAAGCCCACGCCCGAGGGCGTGTCCCGCGCGACCACGCGCACGGTGGTGATGGCCTCGCTGGCGGTGCTGGCGCTGGATTTCCTCCTCACCGCCCTGATGTTCAGCATCTGACGCCGGGCCGCCGGTGGACCAAGAAAAGAGACCTTAACGATGCAACGCTCCAAAAATGATGTCTGGGTAGGCCTGTTCGTGATGCTGGGCATCGCGGCGCTGGTGTTCCTGGCCCTGCAGTCGGCCAACCTCCTGACCCTCAATTTCCAGCGCGGCTACCAGCTCACCGCGCGCTTCGACAACATCGGCGGCCTGAAGCCCCAGGCGGCCGTGCGCAGCGCCGGCGTGGTCGTGGGCCGGGTGGAGTCCATCGCCTTCGATGACAAGGCCTACCAGGCGCGCGTCACGCTGGCCATGCAGGACCGCTATGCGTTTCCCAAGGACAGCTCGCTCAAGATCCTCACCAGCGGCCTGCTGGGCGAGCAGTACATCGGCATCGAGGCTGGCGGTGACGAGAAGAACCTCGCGGCGGGCGACATGATCACCGCCACGCAGTCCGCCGTGGTGCTAGAAAACCTCATTGGACAATTTCTTTACAGCAAAGCCGAAGACGGCAGTAAGCCCGCAGGGGCAGGTAGCAAAAAATGATGAACAGGACGCAAGCGGGCACGGCCCGCGACGATGAAAACCACCCCGCAAACGGCGCTGCAATGCTGCGGCGCACCGGCCGGGCCTTGGTGGCCGTGCTGGGGCTCGCCTTGCTGGTCGGCTGCGCGAGCGGCCCCCGCAACGACCCGCGCGACCCGCTGGAGCCCTACAACCGCGGGGTCACCAAGTTCAACGAACAGGTCGATGCCCTGGTGCTCAAGCCTGTGGCCACGGCCTACAAGGAAGTCACGCCCGCTCCGGTGCGCACCGGGGTGAGCAACTTCTTCGCCAACCTGACCGACGTCTGGTCCTTCGTGAACAACGTGCTGCAGTTCCGGCTCGAAGGTGCTGCTTCCAGCTTCATGCGCGTGAACGTGAACACCTTCCTCGGCCTGGGCGGCGTGCTGGATGTCGCCAGCGAGCTGGGCATTGACCGTTACCGCCAGGACTTCGGCCTGACGCTGGGCCGCTGGGGCGTGGACACCGGTCCCTATGTGGTGCTGCCCATTCTTGGTCCCTCCACGGTGCGCGATACCTTTGCCCTGCCGGTCGACATGATGGGCAACCCCGTGCGCTACGTGGACCCGACCTCGGCCCGCAATTCGCTGTACGCCTTGCGCGCGGTGGATGTGCGTGCCAACCTGCTGCGTGCGGGCTCCGTGCTCGACAGTGCTGCGCTCGACAAGTACAGCTTCACGCGCGACGTGTTCCTGCAGGTGCGCAGCCAGGCCGGCGAGGCGCCGTACGACAAGGACAAGGATGATGGCGCCCAGGACTCCAAGGACGGCATGCTGCCCGAGGAGCCCCCTGCGGACTCCAAGAAGCGTTGATTTTTCCGCCGGTTGGGTGTTGCACTTGCTTGCAACCCGCAACCTGGCCGAAGCACATGGATGGCCCCTCGGGCCCACAATGAAATCAAGGGTGCCTTGCACGCCCCAATGAAAGCAGATGACATGATGATGAATCGACGACTCGTGGGCCATATCGCCCTGACCCTGGCGGCCACCGCAACGCTGGGCCTGCCCCTGTCTGCCCTGGCCGCGGATGAAGCCCCCGACGCCTTGATCAAGCGCCTGTCCACCGACGTGCTGAACACCGTCAAGGCTGACAAGGCCATCCAGGGCGGAGACCTGTCCAAGGTGATCGCGCTGGTGGACAAGACGGTCATGCCCAACGTGAACTTCCGCCGCATGACCGCCGCCGCCGTAGGCCCGGGCTGGCGCCAGGCCACGCCTGAGCAGCAAAAGCGCCTGCAGGACGAATTCAAGATCCTGCTGGTGCGCACCTATGCGGGTGCTCTGGCCCAGGTGAATGACCAGACCATCCAGGTCAAGCCCCTGCGCGGCGATCCCGCCGACAAGGACGTGGTGGTGCGCACCGAGATCGTGGGCCGCGGCGACCCGATCCAGCTCGACTACCGTCTGGAAAAGACCCCGGGCGATGGCGCCGGCTGGAAGATCTACAACCTCAACGTGCTCGGCGTGTGGCTGGTGGAAACCTACAAGGGCCAGTTCGCGCAGGAAATCAACGCCAAGGGCGTGGATGGCCTGATTGCCTCGCTGGAAGCGCGCAACAGGTCCAATGCCGGCACCAAGGGCTGACACAGGGCCTTCCACTGTGCCTGTCCTGGTCCTTCCGCAGGAACTGACGCACCGCCAGGCACCGGCGTGCCTGCGCATGCTGCTGCAGGGCCTGAAGGTGCACAAGGAGCCGGGCGTGGTGGTGGATGCCCAGGCGCTGTCCGTGTTCGACACCTCCGCGCTGGCAGTGCTGCTCGAATGCCGGCGCGAGGCGCTCTCGGACCGCAAGACCTTTGCCGTACAGGGACTGCCCGCAGCGCTGACCAGTATGGCCGGGCTGTACGGCGTTGCAGATCTGCTGCCTGCAGCCTGACCCGTCTGGCAGGGGCTACCGGGGCCGGCGCAGCAGGTTTGTGCACCAGGCCTTAAAATCAGCGGCTCATGCCCGCAGTCTCATTCCAAGCCGTTTCCAAGACCTTTGATACGCCCAAAGGCCCTTTCCAGGCACTCAACCAGGTCAGCCTGGACATCGAGGAAGGGGAGTTCTTCGGACTCCTCGGCCCCAATGGTGCCGGCAAGACCACCCTGATCAGCATCCTCGCCGGCCTGGCCCGGCCCAGCAACGGCCGTGTGCTGGTGCAGGGCAGCGACGTGCAGGCGCAGTTCGCCGAGGCCCGGCGCAAGCTCGGCGTGGTGCCGCAGGAGCTGGTGTTCGACCCCTTCTTCAACGTGCGCGAGGCGCTGCGCATCCAGTCAGGCTACTTCGGTGTGAAGAACAACGACGCCTGGATCGACGAGTTGCTGCACCACCTGGGCCTCACGGACAAGGCCAACGCCAACATGCGCCAGCTTTCGGGTGGCATGAAGCGGCGCGTGCTCGTGGCCCAGGCCCTGGTGCACAAGCCGCCCATCATCGTGCTTGACGAGCCCACCGCCGGGGTCGACGTGGAGCTGCGCCAGACCCTGTGGCAATTCATCGCCCGCCTGAACAAGGAAGGGCACACCGTGCTGCTCACCACGCACTACCTTGAGGAGGCCGAGGCCCTGTGCAACCGCATTGCCATGCTCAAGACCGGGCAGGTGGTGGCCCTGGCCGATACCAGCGAACTGCTCAAGGCCGCTTCGGGCAATGTGCTGCAGTTCAAGGCCGACGTGAAGCTGCCGCCCGCACTGGCGCGCCTGGCGCGCGTCACCGGCCGCATCGTGCAGATGCCGGCGCACGACGCGCGCGAGATCGAGGAGCACCTGGCCGCGCTGCGCGTGGCGGGTGTGGAGGTGCATGACATGGAGATCCGCCGCCCCGACCTGGAGGATGTGTTCCTGCAGGTGATGGCCGGCACATCGGCGTCGCACCCGCCGCCTGCGGCCTCTGCCGCTCCCGCAGCCCTGGGAGCCCACGCATGACCGGCTGGCAAACCCTGTTCTACAAGGAACTGCTGCGCTTCTGGAAGGTGGGCTTTCAGACCGTGGCCGCGCCGGTGCTCACCGCCGTGCTGTACCTGCTGATCTTTGGCCACGTGCTCGAAGACCATGTGAAGGTCTATGACCGCATCAGCTATACGGCCTTCCTGGTGCCCGGCCTGGTGATGATGAGTGTGCTGCAGAACGCCTTCGCCAACAGCTCGTCGAGCCTGATCCAGAGCAAGATCATGGGCAGCCTGGTGTTCGTGCTGCTCACGCCCCTGTCGCACTGGGCCTGGTTCGTGGCCTATGTGGGCTCCTCCATCGTGCGCGGGCTGGCCGTGGGGCTGGGGGTGTTCATCGTCACCGTCGCCTTCGCGCGACCGGAGTTCGCAGCGCCGTTGTGGATCATTGCATTTGCCGTTCTGGGGGCGGGCCTTCTGGCCACGCTGGGCCTCATCGCCGGGCTGTGGGCCGACAAGTTCGACCAGATGGCCGCGTTCCAGAACTTCGTGATCGTGCCGATGACCTTCCTGTCCGGCGTGTTCTACTCCATCCAGTCGCTGCCGCCGTTCTGGCAGACCGTGAGCCACCTGAACCCGTTCTTCTACATGATCGACGGTTTCCGCTACGGTTTCTTCGGCCAGAGCGACACCTCGCCCTGGCTCAGCCTCGGTATCGTGGGCGTGGCCTGGCTCGCGGTCAGCTGGCTGGCCGTGCATCTGCTGCGCACCGGCTACAAGATCCGCCATTGACCGATATTGAACCGCCCGGGAGCGGTTCGCGGTAACCTTGCCGCCCGCCCCGGATGCAGACAACCACGCCCCACCCATGACCGCCGACCAACTCCAAGACCTCATCGCCGCCGGCCTGGCCTGCGAGCACATCGACCTGCAGGGCGATGGCCGCCACTGGTATGCCACCATCGTCTCGGCCGAGTTCGAGGGCAAGCGCCTCATCCAGCGCCACCAGCGCGTGTACGCCACGCTGGGCTCGCGCATGCAGACGGACGAGGTGCATGCCCTGTCCATGAAGACCTTCACGCCCGCCGAATGGGCAGCGCAGCCGCGCTGAGCCGCTGCCACCCTGGCACCTCCCACTACTTTTTCACTGGTTTCGTGATGGACAAACTCCTCATCCGTGGTGGCCGCACCCTGCAGGGCGAGGTGCTGGTCTCCGGCGCCAAGAATGCCGCACTGCCCGAACTGTGCGCCGCGCTGCTCACGGCCGAGCCGGTCACCCTGCTCAACGTGCCCCAGTTGCAGGACGTGAGCACCATGCTGACCCTGATCCGCAACATGGGCGTGGCGGCCGAGCGCGCACCCGACGGCACCTTGCGCATCGACGCGAGCGGCCTGAACACGCCCGAGGCCCCGTACGAGCTGGTCAAGACCATGCGCGCCTCGGTGCTGGCCCTGGGGCCGCTGCTGGCACGCTTCGGTGAGGCTACCGTGTCCCTGCCCGGCGGCTGCGCCATCGGCTCGCGCCCGGTGGACCAGCACATCAAGGGCCTGGCCACCATGGGTGCAGAAATCGTGGTCGAGCATGGCTACATGATCGCCAAGCTGCCTGTGGGCGCCACGCGACTGAAGGGCGCGCGCATCACCACCGACATGGTCACGGTGACCGGCACCGAGAACTTCCTCATGGCCGCGGCGCTGGCCGAGGGTGAGACGGTGCTGGAAAACGCCGCGCAGGAGCCCGAGATCATCGACCTGGCCGAGATGCTGATCGCCATGGGCGCGAAGATCGAAGGCCACGGCAGCAGCCGCATCCGCATCCAGGGCGTGGAGCGTCTGAACGGCTGCACCCACCGTGTGGTGGCCGACCGCATCGAGGCCGGCACCTTCCTGTGCGCGGTGGCGGCCACCGGCGGCGACGTGGTGCTGCGCCATGGGCGCGCCGACCACCTCGATGCCGTGATCGACAAGCTGCGCGAGGCCGGCGTGCAGGTGCAGGCTGTGGATGGCGGTATCCGGGTGCAGAGCCCCGGTGCCGGCAAGCTGCGTGCCCAGGGCTTTCGCACCACCGAATACCCCGGGTTCCCCACCGACATGCAGGCCCAGTTCATGGCACTCAACTGCGTGGCGCAGGGCACCTCCACGGTGACGGAGACCATCTTCGAGAACCGCTTCATGCATGTGGACGAGCTGGTGCGCCTGGGTGCCCGCATCCAGACCGATGGCAAGGTGGCCGTGATCGAGGGCCTGGGCAACGCCGAGGCCGTGAATCCACCCCTGTCGGGCGCCACCGTGATGGCCACCGACCTGCGCGCCTCGGCCAGCCTGGTGATTGCCGGCCTGGTGGCCGACGGCGAGACCGTGGTGGACCGCATCTACCATCTGGACCGTGGCTACGATTGCATGGAAGCCAAGCTGCGCGGCATCGGAGCGGACATCGAGCGGATGTCCTGACCGCCACACCGCCCGCGCCCCTTTTCAGAGAACCCGTATGACCATGATCACCCTCGCCCTGTCCAAGGGCCGCATCTTCGACGAGACCCTGCCGCTGCTGGCCGCCGCCGGCATCGAGGTGCTCGAAGACCCAGAGAAGTCGCGCAAGCTCATCCTGCCCACCAACCAGCCTGATGTGCGCGTGGTGCTGGTGCGTGCCACCGACGTGCCCACCTACGTGGAGTACGGCGGCGCCGACATCGGCGTGACCGGCAAGGACACCCTCATCGAGCATGGCGGCCAGGGCCTGTACCAGCCACTGGACCTGCAGATCGCCAAATGCCGCGTGAGCGTCGCCGTGCGCAACGACTTCGACTACGAGCGCGCCGTCAAGCAGGGCTCGCGCCTGAAGGTGGCCACCAAGTACACCTCCATCGCGCGCGACTTCTTCGCCACCAAGGGGGTGCACGTGGACATGGTCAAGCTCTATGGCAGCATGGAGCTGGCGCCGCTGATCGGCCTGTCCGACGCCATCGTCGACCTGGTGTCCACCGGCAACACCCTGCGCGCCAACCACCTGGTGGAAGTCGAGCGCATCATGGACATCAGCTCCTACCTGGTCGTCAACCAGGCCGCGCTCAAGCTCAAGCAGGCTCCGCTGCGCCGCATCATCGATGCGTTTGCCGCAGCCACCGCGGCGCGCGCCTGAACGAATCACCGATTTCCCACAGCGACAGAGACCCGAAAGCCATGCAAGCCAAGCCCGTACGCCTGAGCACCGACAGCGCTGATTTCGAAGCCGCCTTCCGCGATCGCCTGCATTGGTCCGCCGACACGGATGCGGCCATCGAGCAGCGCGTGGCCGACATCCTGGCCGATGTGCGGGCGCGTGGCGATGCCGCCGTGCTCGACTACACGGCGCGTTTCGACGGCCTGGCGGCTGATTCCATGGCCGGGCTCGAACTCACGCAGGCCGATTTCAAGGCCGCGTTCGACGCCATTCCCGCGGCCCAGCGCGATGCCCTGCAGGCCGCCGCCAGGCGCGTACGCAGCTACCACGAGGCGCAGAAGAAGGCCTCGGGCGAGAGCTGGAGCTACCGCGACGAGGACGGCACCCTGCTGGGCCAGAAGGTCACCCCGCTCGACCGCGTGGGCATCTACGTGCCCGGCGGCAAGGCGGCCTATCCGTCGAGCCTGCTCATGAACGCCATCCCCGCCCACGTGGCCGGCGTGCAGGAGATCATCATGGTGGTGCCCACGCCCGTTCGCGGCAGCGTCGCCACCGGCGGCTCGGGCGCGCAGCTGGCATCCACCAAGGGCGAACGCAACGAGCTGGTGCTGGCGGCGGCCTACGTGGCTGGCGTCACGCGCGCCTTCACCATCGGCGGGGCGCAGGCCGTGGCCGCGCTGGCCTATGGCACCGACACCGTGCCCAAGGTCGACAAGATCACCGGCCCGGGCAACGCCTACGTGGCCAGCGCCAAGAAGCGCGTGTTTGGTACCGTGGGCATCGACATGATCGCCGGCCCCAGCGAAATCCTGGTGCTGGCCGACGGCAGCACCCCGGCCGACTGGGTGGCGATGGATCTGTTCTCCCAGGCCGAGCACGACGAGCTGGCGCAGAGCATTCTGCTGTGCCCCGACGCGGCCTACATCGACGCCGTGCAGGAGGCCATCGACCGCCTGCTGCCCACCGTGCCCCGCGCCGAGATCATCGCCAAGAGCCTGAACGGCCGGGGCGCCCTGATCCACACGCGCAGCATGGAAGAGGCCTGCGCCATCAGCAACCGCATCGCCCCCGAGCACCTGGAGGTGAGCAGCAACGAACCGCACCGCTGGGAGCCCCTGCTGCGCCACGCGGGCGCCATCTTCCTCGGGGCCTATACCAGCGAAAGCCTGGGCGACTACTGCGCAGGCCCCAACCATGTGCTGCCCACCAGCGGCACGGCACGCTTCAGTTCGCCACTGGGCGTCTACGACTTCCAGAAGCGCAGCAGCCTCATCGAGGTGAGCGAGGCCGGCGCTCAGGCCTTGGGCACCATCGCGGCCGAACTGGCCTATGGCGAGGGCCTGCAGGCCCATGCCCGCGCCGCCGAGCTGCGGCTCAAGCCCGTGCCGCCAGCCCGGGGCTGATAGCCTTTTTTCAGGCCGCCTGCAGGCGGATGGACGCGCCCGGCGCGGGCACATCGGCCGCCGCTGAACGGTCCAATACATCCGAATTCCGGTGCCGCGCCCAGCTCAGGCGCGCCGGCGGGCCACCCTCGGCGCTCACGCGCAGCCGCACCGGCCCGGCGAACGACAGGCGCTGGCCTGCATCGAGGAAATAGTCTTCCAGCAGGCCATCGCAGGTGACCCAGACACGGCCCTGCTCGACTTCGAGCAGGCCGGTTTCGCCCGTGCGGAATTCGAGCGCCTGCACGGCCTGCAGAGGCGGCAAGGGTTGGCTGTTCCACTGCAGCGCCAGGGCCTGTGGCCGCAGCGGTGGGACAGTGGGCAAAGCGGGGGAGGGGGTGTGCAGTGAGTTCATGCCTTGCACTGTGCGCGCCCGCGCCCTGGGTCACCAGCCACAGCACGGCGCGAGCTGGTGCAGTACAGATCCCCCGCTGCGGGGCTCTGTGTCGTATTGACTGGGGTCAATCTGTACTGGCCATCGCTGGCCCTGCCAGTACAGAATGAAGCCATGGACGCCGTGGAAACTACCCCCCTCTACCTGCAGATCGCGGCCCAACTGGCCGAACTGGTGCGCAACGGCACCCTGGCGCGCGGCGAGAAGATGCCCTCGGTGCGCGAACTGGCGCGCCAGCGCGGCGTGGCCCAGAGCACCGTGGTGCAGGCCTACCACTGGCTCGAAGACGCGCGGCTGATCACTGCCCGCCCGCGCTCGGGCTTCTTCGTGGCGGCGCGCCCGGTCAACCTGCCCGAACCCACCACCCCACGCCCGCTGCGCCGCCCGCGCGAGGTGTCGGTGGACTGGCTGGGCCAGCGCATCATGGGCCGTGCCCAGCCGGTGGACATGCTCTCGTTCAGCAGCGGTACGCCGGGGCCCGACATGCTCAACCCCGACCGCGTGCGCCGCGCCGTGGTGCGCTCCGTGCAGCGCAATCGCCAGTTGCTGTGCACCTACCCCTCGTCGGCCGGGCAGGAGGAGGCGCGGCGCGCCCTGGCGCGCTATGCCGTGGGCCTGGGTTGCAGCCTGGACCCCGAGAACATCGTGATCACCGGCGGCTGCATGGACAGCATCGCCCTGTGCCTGCGCGCCGTCACCCAGCCGGGCGACGTGGTGGCGCTGGAGTCGCCCACGCACTTTTCCTTCCTCGAAGTGCTGCAGGGCCTGCACCTCAAGGCGCTGGAGATCCCCACGCACCCGCGCCACGGCATCTCGCTCGATGCGCTGCAGCTTGCGCTCGATACGCAGCCCGTGAAGGCCCTGATGGTGGTGCCCACGCTGAGCAACCCGCTGGGCAGCTGCATGCCCCAGCCCGAGCGCCGGCGGCTGGCGCAGATGGCCTCGCGCCACGGCATGGCGGTGATCGAGGACGCGATCTACGCCGACCTGGCCGAGTCCGACGAGATGCGCCGCACCGTCAAGTCCTACGACACCACGGGCCACGTGATGCTCTGCGACTCGTTCTCCAAGACCCTGGCACCGGGCCTGCGCCTGGGCTGGGTCGAGGCCGGGCGCTGGACGGAGCAGCTGCGCAGCATCAAGGACATGCAGGCCGGTGGCCAGTCGGCCGTGCTGGAGCTGGCGCTGGCCGACCTGATCAACCAGAGCGGGCATGCGGCCGCCATGCGCCAGCTGCGCGCGGCGGCTGCGGCCCGGCTCGACGAGGTGCGCCACACCATCGGCGCGTATTTTCCGCCGGGCACGCGGGTCAGCGACCCGCCCGGCGGCATGCTGCTGTGGGTGGAGCTGCCGCGCGCGCTCGACTCGGTGCAACTGCATGAAGCCTGCCTGGCCGAGCACATCCTGATCGCCCCCGGCACCGTGTTCAGCGCCAGCGGGCGCTTTCGCAACTGCCTGCGCATCGGCGTGGGGGGCGACTGGACCCCGGAACACCTGGTGGCCCTGCGCAAGGTGGGTGACATGGCCTGTCGCGTGCTCCAGGCCATCACCCGAAAAGCGGCCTGAATTTTTCACACGAACTTCGTGAAGCACGAACTTCGTGTAATATGGATCCCATGAAAAACGTCACTATCACCATGGACGACGCCGCCGCCGAATGGGTGCGCATCGAAGCCGCCAAGCGCGGCAGCAGCGTGTCGCGCCTGGTGGGCGAGTGGCTGGCCGAAAAGATGCGCCAGGAAGACGCCTACGCCCAGGCCATGCGCGAGGCGCTGGGCTTCGAGAGCTGGGGCGCTTCCAGCGGCCCCTATGTGCCGCGCGAAATCCTGTTCCAGCGATGAGCAGCACCGTGCCCTTGTTCGTCGACACCGAGCTGCTGCTGGCCAGCGTGGACGACCGCGACCCAGTGCGCCAGGCGCGGGCCCGCGAGTGGCTGGGCTTTTGCTGGCAGACGCGCAGCGGGCGCATCAGCTCCCAGGTGCTCAACGAGCTGTACAACCAGGCCATCCAGCGCTTCGAGGGCCCGCGCACCGTGCCCCTGGTGCGCGCCCAGGTGCGGCGCCTGCGCGTGTGGCTGCCGCCGCACCTCGACGCCTACACCGTGGACGGCGCCTGGGACCTGCAGGACCGCTATGGTCTGGGCTACTGGGACGCGCTCATCGTCTCCTCGGCCCACCAGCAGGGCTGCCGCTACCTGCTCACCGAAGCACTGCCGCACGACCAGGTGTTCGATGCCGTGCGCGCCGTCAACCCTTTTCTTGTCGCCCCCCACGAACTGGACACCGCCGAATGACCACCACTGCCCCGCCTCTGGCCGCCCTGAACCGCATCCGTGCCGACGTGCGCGCCATGCATGCCTATGCCGTGCAGCCGTCCACCGGCATGCTCAAGATGGACGCGATGGAAAACCCGTTTCGCCTGCCCGCCCACCTGCAGGCCGCGCTGGGCCAGCGCCTGGGCGCGCTGGCGCTCAACCGCTACCCGGGCGAGCGCCTGAACGACCTGAAGGCCGCGTTGGCGAAGTACGCCGGCATGCCCGAGGGTCACGGCATCGTGCTGGGCAATGGGTCCGACGAACTCATCACCCTGCTGGCCCTGGCCTGCGCCCAGCCCGGCGAGCGTGCCACCATGCTGGCGCCCATGCCCGGCTTCGTGATGTACCCGCTGAGCGCGCAACTGCAGGGCCTGGATTTCGTGGGCGTGCCGCTCACTGCCGATTTCGAGCTCGACGAGCCGGCCATGCTGGCCGCCATCGCCCAGCACCGCCCGGCCATCACCTACATCGCCTACCCCAACAACCCCACGGCCACGCTGTGGGATGAGGGCGCGGTGCAGCGCATCATCGACGCGGTGGGCGCACAGGGCGGCTTCGTGGTGATGGACGAGGCCTACCAGCCATTCGCCAGCCGCACCTGGATCGACCGCATGCGCGCCGAACCGGCGCGCAACGGCCATGTGCTGCTCATGCGCACGCTCAGCAAGTTCGGCCTGGCCGGGGTGCGCCTGGGCTACCTCATCGCGCCAGCGGCCGTGACCACCGAGATCGACAAGGTGCGCCCGCCCTACAACGTGAGCGTGCTCAACTGCGAGGCAGCGCTGTTCGCGCTGGAGCATGCCGACGTGTTCGCCGACCAGGCCGCCGAGCTGCGCGCCCAGCGCACACTGCTGGTGCAGGCCCTCAGGGCCCTGCCAGGCATCGAAAAGTGCTGGGACAGCGAGGCCAACATGGTGCTGGTGCGTGTGGCCGATTCCGCCACAACCTGCGAGGGCATGAAAAAGCGCAAGGTCCTCGTCAAGAACGTTTCTACAATGCACCCCATGCTGGTGAACTGCCTGCGCCTCACGGTGGGCAACGCCGACGACAACGCGCAGATGCTTGCTGCGCTCCAAGCCTCCCTATGACTTCTTCTGCACTCGTTCCCTCCGCCTCGACCGATCCCCAGGCCGACCGCACCGCCGAGGTCAGCCGCAACACCGCCGAGACGCACATCACCGTGCGCATCAACCTCGACGGCACCGGCCAGGCCAAGCTGCACACCGGCATCGGCTTTTTCGACCATATGCTCGAACAGATCGCCCGCCACGGGCTGATCGACCTGGAGGTCGACTGCGACGGCGACCTGCACATCGACGGCCACCACACGGTGGAAGACGTGGGCATCACCCTCGGCCAGGCCTTCGCGCGCGCCGTGGGCGACAAGAAGGGCATCACCCGCTACGGCCATGCCTATGTGCCGCTGGACGAGGCGCTGAGCCGCGTGGTGGTCGATTTCTCGGGCCGCCCCGGGCTGCACCTGCACATCCCGTTCACGGCGGGCAGCATCGGCGGCTTCGACACGCAGCTCACCTACGAATTCTTCCAGGGCTTCGTGAACCACGCGGGCGTGACGCTGCACATCGACAACCTCAAGGGCATCAACGCGCACCACCAGTGCGAAACAGTGTTCAAGGCCTTTGCCCGCGCGCTGCGCTCGGCCCTCACGCGCGACCCGCGCGCCGCCGGCACCATTCCGTCCACCAAGGGCAGTCTCTGATTCCCACACGCTGAAAAAAGGCCGCTACCGATTTTTCGCCAAGCGCCGATAGCTATGAATATGGAAGCAAAAACCGTCGCCGTGGTTGATTACGGCATGGGCAACCTGCGCTCGGTGTCGCAGGCCGTGCAGGCTGCGGCCGAAGGCTCGGGCTGGACCGTGGTCGTCACCTCGCGCCCTGAAGAGGTGCGCGCCGCGCAGCGCATCGTGCTGCCGGGGCAAGGTGCCATGCCCGACTGCATGCGCGAGCTGCGCGACTCGGGCCTCTCGGAGTCCGTGCTCGAAGCTGCGGCCAGCAAACCGATGTTCGGAGTGTGCGTGGGCATGCAGATGCTGCTGGACCACAGCGCCGAGGGCGACACGCCCGGCCTGTCGCTGATCCCTGGCGAGGTGCGCAAGTTCGATCTCGCCGGCCGCACCCAGCCCGATGGCAGCCGTTTCAAGGTGCCGCAGATGGGCTGGAACCAGGTGCGCCAGATGGCGCACCGCGGTGCGGCACATCCGGTATGGACCGGTGTGCCCGACGGCAGCTACTTCTATTTTGTGCACAGTTTCTATGCCCGGCCGCAGAATGCAGCGCACTGCGCGGGCGAGGCCGACTACGGCGGTGTGTTCGCCGCGGCGATTGCACGCGATAATATTTTTGCCACGCAGTTCCACCCCGAGAAAAGTGCGGAGCACGGCCTGGCGCTGTACCGCAATTTCCTGCACTGGAACCCCTGAGTTTTCATTTCCAACCCTGTTCGGGCCGAGCCCGGCCTCGCCCTTTTTCACCCGAACCCACCATGCTGCTCATTCCCGCCATCGACCTCAAGGACGGCCACTGCGTACGCCTCAAGCAAGGCGACATGGACCAATCCACCACCTTCGGTGAAGACCCTGCCGCCATGGCGCGCAAGTGGCTGGAGGCGGGCGCACGCCGCCTGCACCTGGTGGACCTGAACGGCGCCTTTGCCGGCGTGCCCAAGAACTTCAGCGCGATCAAGTCCATCCTGCAGGAAGTGGGCGAGGACATTCCGGTGCAGCTCGGTGGCGGCATCCGCGACCTGGACACCATCGAGAAATACATCGACGGCGGCCTGCGCTACGTTATCATTGGCACGGCGGCGGTGAAGAACCCCGGCTTCCTCAAGGACGCCTGCAGTGCCTTCGGCGGCCACATCATCGTCGGCCTCGATGCCAAGGACGGCAAAGTTGCCACCGATGGCTGGAGCAAGCTCACCGGCCACGAAGTGGTGGACCTGGCCAAGAAGTTCGAGGACTGGGGCGTCGAGTCCATCATCTACACCGACATCGGCCGCGACGGCATGCTCTCGGGCATCAACATCGAAGCCACCGTCAAGCTCGCACAGTCGCTGAGCATTCCGGTGATCGCCTCGGGTGGCCTGTCGAACATGGCCGACATCGAGAAGCTCTGCGCCGTCGAAGGCGAGGGCGTGGAAGGCGTGATCTGCGGGCGCGCCATCTACAGTGGGGACCTCGATTTCGCGGCAGCGCAGGCGCGTGCCGATGAACTCAATGGCTGACGCGTAAAGCGCGCCCCAACGACTACCTTTGACTGCCATGCTTGCCAAACGCATCATCCCCTGCCTGGACGTGACCGGAGGCCGCGTGGTCAAGGGCGTCAATTTCGTCGAGCTGCGCGATGCGGGCGACCCCGTCGAGATCGCCGCGCGCTACAACGCGCAGGGCGCCGACGAGCTGACCTTTCTCGACATCACCGCCACCAGCGATGGGCGCGACCTGATCCTGCCCATCATCGAAGCGGTGGCCAGCCAGGTGTTCATTCCGCTCACCGTCGGCGGAGGCGTGCGCACGGTGGCCGATGTGCGCCGCCTGCTCAATGCGGGCGCGGACAAGACCAGCTTCAACTCGGCCGCGATTGCCGACCCCGGCGTGATCAATGCGGCATCGGACAGGTACGGTGCGCAGTGCATCGTGGTGGCCATCGATGCCAAGCGCCGCTCTGAAGAGGATGCGCAGCGCACCGGGGCCGACGGCAAGGCCGTGGGCCCGGGTTGGGATGTGTACAGCCATGGTGGGCGCAAGAACACCGGCCTGGACGCCGTGGCCTGGGCCACCGAGATGGCGCGCCGCGGCGCGGGCGAGATCCTGCTCACCAGCATGGACCGCGACGGCACCAAGGCCGGCTTCGACCTGGCGCTGACGCGTGCGGTGAGTGATGCGGTGAGCGTGCCCGTGATCGCCTCGGGCGGCGTGGGCAACCTCGACCACCTGGCCGACGGCATCCAGATCGGCGGCGCCGACGCGGTGCTGGCCGCCAGCATCTTCCACTATGGTGAGTACACCGTGGGCCAGTCCAAGCAGCACATGGCGGGGCGGGGCATCCCGGTGCGGCTGTTATGAGGGGCTCCTTGCGGGCCCTGGCCGCTGCCATGGCCCTGTGCGCCGGTTTTGCCGCCATGCCAGCCGCAGCACAGCAGGTGCCGGCGCCGTCCTATGCGCGCGGCTATTTCGACCGCATTCCCTGCGTGGACCGCATCGGTCGTTGCTTTGACGCGACCATCGGCGGCAAGGCGGTGCAGGTGATTGCCGACAAGGCCGAGTACGAAAAGCTCAAGGCCCTCCTGGCCGAGCTCAACGACAACGTGCGCGAGGTCTACTGGATCGTGCGCGAACCGGTGGACGGCAAGGTGGCGCTCGACGTGCTCACACGCCCCAACGCCATGGGCCTGGCCCATGTGGGCGAAGAAAAGGAAGAGCCCGACGTCACGGTCTACGGGCTCGATGGCCAGGATCTGGAGAGCGAGACTGAAATGGTGGCGCAACAGAGCGTGCGCGTGAACGGCCAGCCGGTCGTCACGCAGCAAGAGACGCTGACGCAGGACTTTCTGCCTCCCGGCCGCTACGTGATCGCCATCAAGTACCTGGGCCGCAAGAACTGGGACCGCAAGCGGGTCTTCCTCACGGTGGCAAAGCCCTGAGGGGCTGAGTGGCTAGGGTGCAGGCCAGCGTGAGTGCCTGAATCCATCGGTGGCAGGGGGCGGCGGGCCTTCTAGCGGCAGCCACAGCTGCACCACCGTGCCGCCCAGGTGACCCGGAAGTATCCGCGCATGGCCACCCAACTGGCGCGCACGTTCGTCAATGTGGTTCAGCCCCCGCCCCGGGGTGTTGCCTGCCAGGGAGGGCAGCCCGCGGCCATCGTCCTCGATCTGAACGCAGACCCCCGGCCCCGTGTCCACAGTGGCCGATAGCGTGACATTGGCCGCCCCGGAGTGCTTGACCACGTTGGCCAGCGCCTCCTGCACGATGCGCAGCACGTGCAGCGCCGCAGGCGCATCCAGCCAGGGCAGCGGCGGAAGGTCGTCCATGTGCCAGTGCAGGGTGATGCCGCCCTGTGCCAGCCGGTGGCCTACGCGCTGGCGCAGGGTTGCCAGCAGGGTGGTCAGGTCCTGGTCGATGGGCTCCATCGAATCGATGGTCAGGCGCAAGTCTTCCAGGCAGTCGCGCAGCACCTGGGCCACATCGCCCTGCGACAGGCGTCCTTGTTCCATCTGTCCCAGCGACGACACCAGCATGGCACCCAGGCCATCGTGCATGTCGCGCGTGAGCCGCTGGCGCTCCGTCAGCCGCACGCGCTCGTTTTCCACCTCGGCCAGCAGGGCGAAATTGCCCTGCAGCGCGCGCTGCTGCTCCGAGAGCTTGTCCTGCAGCACCTGGGCCGCGCCTTCCGCGTGCTCCAGCGCGCTGATGTAGCGGCGGTTCACGGCGTACAGGAAAGCGCCCAGCACCAGCACCATGGCGTAAGGCATGAGGTACAGGCTCTCGGGCGATATGCGCAGCTGCAGCAGCGCCAGGTCGTGCACGCCCAGGCCCAGGCAGATGCACAGCGCCAGCGCCAGCACCCGCAACTCGCGGCTGCCCCGCCAGGCCGACCCGGCGATGAGCAGGGTCACGCCCATGGCGACCAGCGTATTGGCGGCATGCAGCAGCAGCGGCGTATCCAGAGCCCAGGGCAGGAACGGCATGGACATGGCCGATACCAGGACCGCAAAGCCCAGCAGCAGGCGCTCTACCCACGGAAAGCGACGCGTGGCAAAACGCAGCGAAAACAGGTAGACCAGCAGCATGACCCAGGTCATCGAGGCATCGGTGGCCCACCAGAACCAGCGCAGGGCGTCGAGGTTCTGTGGCAGCTCGATGCCGTAGTGCAGGTTGCGCAGCCACCAGGCCAGCGATGCCAGGCCGAAGTACAGGTAGGCCGTGTCCTTGCGGCGGCGCCACCAGAACGCCAGCGAGAACAGCCCGAGCATGACGAGCGTGGTGCTGGCCGCCAGGGGCACGGTGACGACCCAGCGCTGGCGTGCCGACCACAGGCTCTGCAGTTCAGTCTCCGCTCCCAGCCACAGACGGCTCAGTGCATAGCTGCCGTCGGCGCGCGGTGGCAGCGCGAGGAACAGCAGGCAACTGCCGTGGGGCTGGGCGGCGGCGCTGGGCAGCCGCAGCAGGATGGGCTGGTTCCACTGCGAGGGCCAGGCCGGGCTGTTGTCCAGCAACTGGCGCGTGGCCTGTGCATTGCGCAGCCATACCTGCAGGGGGCCGCCGTTCACGCGGGGCAGGTACAGGGCCAGCGTCTCCTGGGCTGCCGGCACAGGGCATGCCGTGCGGTACCAGACCGTGGGCAGGGGCAGATTGACGGCTGCCCGTGTGGTGGCCTTGCGCTGTATGGCCTGGGGCAGCTCGACAGGGTGCCACTGCCCCTGCGCTCCCTCCCCCGGCGGGCCGATGGAGGGCTCGGACCCCGGCACGGGCTCCCAGCGCTCCACGCGCGAAACCATGGCATTGGTGATGTCGGTGGCCGGTTCCAGCAGGCTTGCATGCGCCAGCGATGGGGCCCAATCCAGCAAGTGCGCCAGGGCCAGGTAGGCAGATGCCATCCAGCGCCAACCCTGTCGGCCTGGGGCTGGCGTGCCGGGCTGCAGGGTGCGGGAGGGGCGGGCCACGGAAATGCCGGTGCAGTGCTGGGCTGGGCTGGGGCCGTCAGTCGCCCATCAGCCCGCGCTTGCGGGCTTCGTAGACCGCCTCGGAGCGGGAGTGCACCTGCAGCTTGCGGTAGCTGCGCTTGACGTAGGTGAGCACGGTCTGCTGGGTCACGCCCATCATCTGTGCGATCTCGCGGTAGCTGTAGCCCTTGGCGGCCAGGCCAAGCATCTCGCATTCGCGGTCGCTGAGCAGGCCCGCGTCGGCCTCGCTGGCGACGGTATCCGGCGGGCTGGCCTGCGGGCGCTGGCGCGAGCTGCCCGCAGGGGCCAGCCGGGTCAGCAGGCGCCGGGCGATCACGGGGCTGATGGGGCTGCCGCCTGCGTGCACGGCGCGCACCATCTCGGCCAGGTCCAGGGCCGGTGTGTCCTTGAGCACGTAGCCCGTGGCGCCGGCTGCCAGTGCCTGCATGACATGGGCCTCGTCGCCGAACACGGTGACCACCACCACCTCGCAGTGGGGCGCAATGCCCGCGCTGCGCGCGATCACCTCGATGCCGTTGAGGTCGGGCAGGCCCAGGTCCAGCAGCAGCACCTGGGGCTGGTGCCGGGCCAGCAGGGCCAGGCCCGAGGCCGCGTCACCGGCGGCACCCACCAGGCGCAGGTCGGGCGCGGCGGCAATGCTGTCGCACAGGCGCTGCCTGAACGGGGGGTCGTCCTCGATCACGAGCACGGAGAGCAAAGCGGACATGGGGGGCGGGCCTTGGAAGCTCGGCGGTGGATTTCATGATACGCGCGGCCTGCTGTCACAGCTGCTTGCATATGAACCGTTTTGTCCCTTGTTCGAGGGACAGACGCGCGCGGCGCGTGGCGGAAGAATCCATGCACCTTCACTGCTAGCAGGAGTTGCTCCATGTCTGATTCCTTGAACAGGTTCTTGCGCCGGGCCCTCGTGCTGGCAGGCGTCCTTGCCGGGCTGGCCTGTCCGGCGCTGGCCGCCATTCCGCATGTCGTCATCGGCGACTACCACATGCTGTTGCTCAACGCGGACGGCAGCGTCACCTCCTGGGGGCGCGGGGACTCGGGGCAATTGGGCCGTGGCCAGGCCGACCGCAGCAACCCCGCGCCCGCGAAGATCGCATCGCTGGGCACGGAGGTGGTGGCCCTGACCGCCGGGGGACAACTGTCCGCAGCCGTGAAGCGCGACGGCAGCGTCTGGGTCTGGGGCAATGTCTCCGACGGGCTGATCGGCTCCAACACCTCGGGCGGGCAGTTCCGCTACGAGCCCGTCCAGGTGCCTGGCCTGTCGGGCATCGTCTCGGTGCTCGCCGCCACCAACGGCTATTCGCTCTATGCCACGGACAGCAATGGCCAGATCTGGGCCTGGGGTTACGACAATGGCTACGGCAACCTGGGCCTGGGCCCCGGTGGGCCGCAGCAGCGGGGCCAGCCGCAGCCCGTTGCCGGCGCCACCGGCATCGTGCAGCTGGCGGTGACAGGCACGCAAATGATCGGCCGCCGCCAGGACGGCAGCCTGATCGGCTGGGGCAGCAACGCCGTGCGCGACAACCCCATCCAGGCGGTGGCGGCCGCCACGGATCCCCTGGGCGTGACGGCGCTCAAGCCCACGGGTCTGGCCTTCATTGACGCGACGGCCACGGGCAACGCGGCCGGTCTGTACTACGGCATCAAGAACGGCCAGGCGCTGGCCTGGGGCGACACCAACAGCGGCATGCTGACCTGCGGCCAGGAGAACGCGCAGACGGCGGCCCAGCCCTACACCATCAAGAACCTGGCCAACCTGCGCCAGATCGCTGCAGGCGGGGGCTCCGCGCTGTTCGTCGACGGGGCCGGCAGCGTGTTTGCCTGCGGCCAGGGCAGCAATGGCCTGCTGGGCGACGGCACGACGGCCTCCACCAAGTGGGATTCGGTGCCGGCCAACGCCAAGGCGGGCCCGGTGCGGGTGCAGGGCCTGCCCGGCCCGGTGTCGTACGTCTTCACGGGCGCCTTCGCTGCGGCGGCGCTCATGCCCGATGGCGCGGTCTACACCTGGGGCCGCACCGACGGAGGTGTGCTGGGCAACGGGGTCACCACCTCCAACGGCGTCGTGAGCACGCCCACGCGCATCGCGCTCAACGCCGGGGTGGACAACAGCAGCAACCCTGGCAACACCGGCAATCCAGGGACTCCGGGAACCGGTGGCCCTGGCACCGGCACGCCCGCGCCGGGCACCGAGCCCGCCTTCAGCACCGCCCAGAGCGGCCCGCTGAACAACCTGACGGCCCGGGCCGGCGTGACCCTGCCTGCGGCGCACGCGGGCCAGCCGGGCGCGATCTTCGTGGTTCTGGCGCTGGCGGATGGCCGCGTGCTCATGCTGGACGGGGCGCAGTCGACCTTCGTGCCCTACAACCCCTTCGCGACCGCTGCGCTGTACGTGGGGGCGCTGCCGGTGTCGGCGCCCATCCTCAACATCAACGGCATGGACCTGAGTGCGCTGGTCGGCAGCAGCATCTTCCTGGGCTATGGCCTCGGGGTGAATTCCCAGGCCGCCGTGAACGAGATGCTGCGCGCGGGGCGCTTCTCCAACGTGCTGACACTGCGCTGAGCGGTCCTGCCTCCACGCGGTCCACGCCTTCGCCCGCATCCGTGCGGGCGGGCGTGGACCGCTTGCGTCGGGAGGCCCGTGCAATGCCCTGCCTGGGGTCGGTCATTCAAATCGCCGACAATCCGGGCCATGAACTGGCTCAACGAAGTGAAATGGGATGCGCAGGGCCTGGTGCCCGTGATCGCGCAGGAGCAGGGCACGGGCGACGTGCTGATGTTTGCGTGGATGAACCGCGAGGCGCTGGAAAAGACCGCAGAACTCGGCCGCGCCGTGTATTTCAGCCGCTCGCGCGGCAAGCTGTGGTTCAAGGGCGAGGAGTCGGGCCACGTGCAGACGGTGCACGAGATCCGCCTGGACTGCGACAACGACGTGGTGCTGCTCAAGGTGACCCAGTTGGGCCACGAGCCCGGCATCGCCTGCCACACGGGCCGACACAGCTGTTTCTTCAGCGTGCTCAGGGACGGTGCATGGAAAGCCGTCGATCCGGTCTTGAAAGACCCCGAATCCATCTACAAGTAACAAGACCATGAGTTCCAATGACTCCCTGGCGCGCCTGGCCGCCGTCATCGAAAGCCGCAAGCCCGCCAACGGCGGCGACCCCGAGAAGAGCTACGTCTCGCGCCTGCTGTACAAGGGGCCCGATGCCTTTCTCAAGAAGATCGGCGAAGAGGCCACCGAGGTGGTCATGGCCGCCAAGGACGTGGACCATGGGGCCGATGCCAGCAAGCTGGTCTACGAGGTGGCCGACCTGTGGTTCCACTCCATGATCGCGCTGGCCCACTATGGCCTGACGCCCGCCGACGTGGTCGCCGAGCTGGAGCGCCGCGAGGGCACCAGCGGCATCGAGGAGAAAGCCCTGCGCAAGGCCGTTGCGCGTGCAGCCCACGAAGAAGGATCCCCATGAGCGACATCATCGACGTGCGAACCAATGACCAGAAGGCCGAAAGCCTCAAGAACATCGGCTGGATCAGCTATGCGCTGCACCTGATCGTGGCCCTGGGCGCCGTGTTGCCGGGCACGCAGGCCAGCGCGTTGCTGCTGGTGATCGCCCTGGTGCTCGACCTGGTCAAGCGCGGCGATGCCCAGGGCACCTGGCAGGAGAACCATTTTTCCTGGCGCATCCGCTCCGTCCTCTGGGCCGGCGCGCTGTACGCGGTGACTGCGCCGCTGTGGCTGCTGTTCCTGCTGCCCGGCTGGATCGCCTGGGGCATCATCTCGCTGTGGTTCCTGTACCGCATCGTGCGCGGCATGCTGGCCATGAGCAAGAACCAGGCGGTGGATGGCTGAACCGCCTGCGCTGCGGCGCCTGAACCTGGCGTTGCAGGGCGGGGGCTCGCACGGCGCGCTGACCTGGGGCGTGCTCGATGCCTTGCTGGAAGACGGGCGTTGGCAGATCGACGGCATCAGCGGCACCAGCGCCGGCGCGATGAACGCCGTGGCCCTGGCCCATGGCTTTGCCCAGGCGGCGCAGGCCCACAAGGACCCCGAGGAAGCGCGCCTTGCTGGCTGCGCCATGGCACGCGCGTCGCTCACCCGGCTGTGGGAGGGCGTGGGGTCTCTGGGCAGCCTGACATGGGGCACGCCGCTGTCGGCAGCCAACCCGCTGGTGGGCATGATGGCCCAGTGGCTATCGCCCTACCAGACCAACCCGCTCGGGTTCAATCCCTTGCGCCAATTACTGGAGCGCGAGGTGGATTTTGGCCTGCTGTGCTCGGCCCGTTCCAGCATCGAGAGCGTGGTGCCGCAGGTGTTCGTGTGCGCGACCAACGTGCGCACGGGGCGCGGTGAGATCTTCTCGGGCCCGCGGCTGAGTGCCGACGCCGTGATGGCCTCGGCCTGCTTGCCCATGGTGTTCAAGGCGGTGGAGATCGATGGCGAGCACTACTGGGACGGTGGCTATTCGGGCAACCCGGCGCTGCACCCGCTGATCTACCAGACCCAAACCTCGGACATCCTGCTGGTGCAGATCAACCCGATCGAGCACCTGTCCGTACCCGACAGCGCGCATGAAATCGTGGAGCGCATGAATGAGGTCACCTTCAACGCCAGCCTGCTGGCCGAGTTGCGCGCCATCGAATTCGTGCGCCGCCTGCTGGCCGAAGGCAAGCTCGACGCGCGCCGCTATAAGAACGTGCTGATGCACCGCATCGACGGGGGTGCGGTGCTCGCGCCCTTGGGTGCGGACAGCAAGGCACGTGCCGACACCGCCTTCGTGCGCCAACTGTTCGAGCTGGGGCGCCAGGCGGGTAAAAGCTGGATGAAGGCCCACCGCAAGGACGTGGGCGTGCGCCCGAGCATCAAGATCGCTGACAATGCGTGAATGTGCCGTCTGGCAACGACAACACCGCCTTTTTTCTCACCATGCACGATCCGAACTGCCTTTTCTGCAAAATCATCGCGGGCCAGATTCCATCGAAGAAGGTCCATGAGGACGATGACATGTTCGTCTTCCATGACATCCATCCGTGGGCCCCAGTGCACTTCCTGATGGTGCCCAAGGTGCATATCCCTTCCATGGCCCAGGTCACCGAGGCGGATGCCGGGGTGCTGGGGCGCATGATGGCGCTGGCGCCGAAGCTGGCCCAGGAGCAGGGCTGCAACCCCTACCCGGAAGGCGGCTTTCGCATCGTGGTAAACACGGGGCTTGAAGGCGGCCAGGAAATCCACCACCTGCACATCCACGTGATGGGCGGTCCCCGCCCTTGGCTCAAAGGCTGACCCTGGCTGACGTCCGGGGCCGATAGACCCCTGGTTCGCGACAGGGGGTGTGAACTTCGGTCACGGCCGGGGTCTAAAATGATTGCAATTCGTTAGGAGATATTCCATGGGCTCTTTTTCCATCTGGCACTGGCTGATCGTGCTGCTGATCGTCGTCATGGTGTTCGGCACCAAGAAGCTCAAGAACATGGGCTCCGACCTCGGAGGCGCCGTCAAGGGCTTCAAGGACGGCATGAAGGACGGTTCCACGGCCGACAGCGGTGCTGTCAATCCCCCCGCTGGCCAGGTGACCAGCAGCCAAGCGGCCGACAAGACCACCATCGATGTCGAAGCCAAGCAAAAGAGCTGACCGCTGAGCGGACACCTGCTTCATGATTGATATTGGCCTGTCCAAGATGGCGCTGATCGGCGCCGTGGCGCTGATCGTCATCGGCCCCGAAAAGCTGCCGCGCGTGGCCCGCACGGTGGGCACCTTGCTGGGCAAGGCACAGCGCTACGTGGCCGACGTCAAGTCCGAGGTCAACCGGTCCATGGAGCTCGACGAGCTGCGCAAGATGAAGGACACGGTGGAAGGCGCCGCACGCGACGTGCAGCAGTCCATCCAGACCGGTGCCAGCGAGTTCGAAAAGGACTGGGCTGCAGCGACGGACATGAGCACCCCCGAGCCCTTCGAGACTTCGGTGGTGGTGCCCGCCTACAAGAATCCCGGCAAGAACTGGCGCCTCAAGCGTGGCGCCACGCCCCAGTGGTACAAGTCGCGCAGCGGGGTGCGCACCAAGGCGCAGTCCGGCGCGGCGCGCGTCGCCCGGTACCGGCCCCAGAAATTCCATTGACGATGCCGCGCAGCCTTTGGTGCGCGCTGCATGGGCGGCCCCCACGCCCCTGAAAATCCAACATGTCCGAAACTCCCCCCAAAGAAGACGAGCTGGCCGGTACCGAGCAGCCGTTTGTGCAGCACCTGATGGAGCTGCGCGACCGGCTGGTCAAGGCCATCATTGCCATCGCTATCGCGGCGGCAATCCTGTTCTTCTTTCCCGGCCCTGGCGCGCTCTATGACTTCCTGGCGGCGCCCCTGGTGGCCCACCTGCCCAAGGGCGCCACGCTGATCGCCACCTCGGTGATCTCGCCCTTCATGGTGCCGCTCAAGATATTGTTGATGTCGGCCTTCCTGCTGGCGCTGCCCGTCGTGCTGTGGCAGGTCTGGGCCTTCGTGGCGCCGGGCCTGTACTCGCACGAGAAGAAGCTGGTGCTGCCGCTGGTGGTGTCCAGCACGCTGCTGTTCTTCATCGGCGTGGCGTTCTGCTACTACTTCGTGTTCGGGCAGGTGTTTGCCTTCATCCAGAGCTTTGCGCCCAAGAGCATCACGGCCGCGCCTGACATCGAGGCCTACCTGAGCTTCGTGCTCTCGATGTTCCTGGCCTTCGGCATGGCATTCGAGGTGCCTATCGCGGTGGTGGTGCTGGCCCGCATGAACATCGTCAGCGTGGAAAAGCTCAAAAGCTTTCGCGGCTACTTCGTAGTGGGGGCCTTTGTCGTGGCGGCCATCGTGACGCCACCGGACGTGGTCTCGCAGCTCGCGCTGGCCGTGCCCATGTGCATCCTGTACGAGGTGGGCATCTGGGCCGCGCAGATCTTCATCAAGCACACCAAGGCGCCGGAAGATGCCGATGAAGCTGCGTCCTCGTCGTCTTCCTGATCAGAAAACCGACCTGCAGCCTCAGGGCGAAAAAAGCAACTGCCGCTCGAAGCGCCAGTTGCTTTTTTCATGGGGCCGCCAGCGAAAGGCGCCTTCAGAAAACGGCATTCAGGATTTGCCAGGCCAGGGGGTTGCGGCCCCCTGGGCGCACGAAGCGCCTCAGGGGCTTATCTCTTCACGTTGCGCTGCGGCCGGGGGCGCACGCCCGGGGTGATGTTCAGTTCCACCAGGGCATCGGCGCGCTTCACGTTGAAGGGGGCGGCCGCTCCGGGCTTGAGGGCCGCCACGGCGGTGAGCAGTTCGGAGACATTGCCCACGTTCTTGCCATCCACCTTCACGATCACGTCGCCAGGGCGCATGCCGGCCTGGGCGGCGGGGCCGTCCTGCAGCACGCCGGTGATGATGACGCCCTCGGAGGCCTTCACTCCAAAGGTTTCTGCCAGCTCGGGCGAGAGCTCGTTGGGCTCCACGCCGATCCAGCCGCGCGTGACCTGGCCGTCCTTGACGATGCCGTCCAGCACCAGGCGCGCGGTGGAGACCGGGATGGCAAAGCCGATGCCCATGCTGCCGCCCGAGCGGGAGTAGATGGCAGTGTTGATGCCCATGAGGTTGCCATTGACGTCCACCAGGGCCCCGCCGGAGTTGCCGGGGTTGATGGCCGCGTCGGTCTGGATGAAGTTCTCGAAGGTGTTGATCCCGAGCTGGGTGCGACCCAAGGCGCTGACGATGCCGCTGGTCACCGTCTGGCCCACGCCGAAGGGGTTGCCGATGGCCAGCACCTGGTCGCCCACGTCCAGGGCGTCCGAGTTGCCCAGCACGATCACGGGCAGCTTGTCGAGCTCGATCCTGAGGATGGCCAGGTCGGTGTCGGGGTCGGTGCCGATCACGCGTGCGCGGGCGCGCCGGCTGTCGGTGAGGGTGACCTCGATCTCGTCGGCGCCTTCCACCACATGGTTGTTGGTGAGGATGTAGCCATCGGGGCTGACGATCACGCCGCTGCCCAGGCCCGCCTGCTGTTGCTGGCTGTTGTTGCCTTGGTCGCCGAAGAAGAACTGGAACCACGGGTCATTGCTGCGCGGGTGGCGCACGGCCTTGCTGGTGTTGATGCTCACCACGGCCGGCGCGGCCTTGCGCGCGGCGCCGCTGAAGCTGCCGGCGGCCGGCTGCTGGCCGGCGGAGGGTGTATTGGCGGGCGCTTCGATCAGCGCGATGCCCGCGCCCGAGCGCACGTTGCCGCGCCCCAGCCAGCCGGGCTGCAGGGTGGCCACGACGAAGTACGCCGCGACGAGCACCGTCACGGTCTGGGAAAACAGCAGCCAGATGCGTTTCATGGAGTGGGAGTCAAGGGGTCAGCAAAGACCGCCATTGTGCGTCATCGCCTGCGAGGCGCCGCCGCGCAGGCCACTCGGCGCCTGGATTTGCGGGCAGGGGAATCGCGGAGCACGCTGACGAAATCATAGGGAAAACCCTATAATTGTGCACGACTGCCCCTGCTGCCTGTGTTCTCTTGTGGCCCGCTACCCGCCTGGCCACCCGCGACAATCTCCCCTATCCGGAAACTGCCGACGAACGATGGCCTGCGGCACGCCACCGCTGCCGCCGCACCCCGCAGTCCTGTGCACGCATCTTCTGGAGCTCTCCCCTCATGACCTCGATCACCGCGGCGGACGGCGCGTCCGCGTCCGCCAGTCCCTCCCATCGTCCCCTGAACCGCAGCGATTACAAGACCCTCGGTCTGTCCGCGCTGGGCGGGACGCTGGAGTTCTACGACTTCGTCGTTTTCGTCTTCTTCGCCAACGTCATCGGCTCGCTGTTCTTTCCGGCCGACATGCCGGAATGGATGCGCCAGCTGCAGACCCTGGGCATCTTCGCCGCCGGCTATCTGGCGCGCCCGCTGGGCGGCATCGTGATCGCCCACTATGGCGACAAGCTGGGCCGCAAGAAGATGTTCACGCTGTCCATCTTCCTGATGTCGGTGCCCACCCTGGTCATCGGCATTCTGCCCACCTACGCCACCATCGGCATCACTGCGCCGCTGCTGTTGTTGGCCATGCGCGTGCTGCAGGGCGCGGCCATCGGCGGCGAGATGCCCGGCGCCTGGGTGTTCGTGGCCGAACACGCGCCAGCCAGGAACTACGGCTTTGCCATCGGCACGCTGACCTCGGGCATCACCGGCGGTATCTTCCTGGGCTCCATCATGGGCGTGTGGCTCAACACGACCTACAGCCAGGCCGAGGTGCATGACTGGGCCTGGCGCATTCCCTTCATCCTGGGCGGCGTGTTCGGCCTGGTGTCGGTGTACCTGCGCAAATTCCTTGAGGAGACCCCCATCTTCCGCGAGATGCAGGCCCGCAAGGCCGCAGACCGTGAGATGCCGCTCAAGACCATCCTGCGCGACCACCGTGAAGCCTGTGTGCTCGTGGCCCTGATGACCTGGGTGTTGTCCACGGCCGTGGTGGTGGTGGTGCTGTTCACGCCCTCTTACCTGCAGAAGGTGTTCCACATCGTGCCCGCAGCCGCCATGAAGGCCAATGCCGTGGCCACGGTGACGTTGACCATCGGCTGTGTGTTCTGGGGCTGGCTGTCCGACAAGGCCGGCACGCGCACGGCCATGGTGCTGGGGTGGGGTGGCATGACCGCCACTGCCTATCTGTTCTACATGGGCCTGCCGGGCACCGAAGCCTCGCTGGTCGGGTCCTACGCCCTGGTGGGCTTTTTCGTCGGCAGTATCTCGTTGCTGCCCGTGGTGGGCGTGCGCGCCTTCCCTGCGCCCGTGCGCTTCACCGGCCTTTCCTTTGCCTACAACATGGCCTATGCCGTGTTCGGCGGTCTCACACCCATGCTGGTCGCCACCTGGCAGCAGGCGGATGTGCTGGCACCGGCCCACTACGTGGCCGCCATGGGGGTGCTGGGCGCGGCCATCGGCCTGTTCTGGCCCCTGGCTGCCAAGGGGTGGCAGCCCGCCAAGGCCTGAAGGCCTGACACGCGGCGCTGCCCTTGGGCACAATCGGGGCATGAGCATTCAGCGACAAGAACTCCTGGCCCTTCTGGATGGGCTGCTGCAGCCCGCGCGCTTCAAGGACTATGGTCCCAATGGCCTGCAGGTCGAGGGCAAGGAAACCATCACCCGCATCGTGAGCGGCGTGACGGCCAGCCGGGCCCTGATCGAGGCGGCCATCGACGCGCGCGCGGACGCGATCTTCGTGCACCACGGCCTGTTCTGGCGTGGGCAGGACGGCCGCGTGGTCGGCTGGATGAAGCAGCGTCTGCAGCTGCTGCTGGCGCACGATATCAACCTCTTTGCGTACCACTTGCCGCTCGATGCCCACCCCGAGCTGGGCAACAACGCGCAACTGGGCCGAGTGCTGGGCCTGGCGGCCGATGCGCGCTTTGGCGAGCAGGAGCTGGGCTGTGTGGCCAGCGCGCAGTTTGCCGATGGCCAGGCCCTGGCCGACCATGTGGCCGGCGCCCTGGGCCGTGCCGTGACCCTGGTGCAGCCTGAAGGAGTCCTGCGGCGGCCCATCCGCCGCGTGGCCTGGTGCACGGGCGGGGCGCAGGGCTATTTCGAGCCGGCCATTGCCGCCGGGGCCGATGCCTTCATCACGGGCGAGATCTCCGAACCCCAGGCCCATCTGGCGCGTGAGACGGGTGTCTGTTTCATTGCGGCGGGGCACCATGCGACGGAGCGCTACGGCGCCCCGGCGGTGGCCGCGCATGTGGCGCAGCAGGCGGGTGTGGAGCATGTCTTCATCGAGGTGGACAACCCCGCATGAGCACCGCCATCGCCATTACCCAGGGCGATCCCTCCGGAATCGGCCCCGAAATCATTGCCAAGGCGTTTCGCGATGCGCCGCACGACCTGTGCGGCTGCTTCGTAGTGGGTGACGTGGCCACGCTGCGCCGCGCTGCGCAATGCATCGAGCGCCCTGGCATGCCGTCCCTGCCGGTGGCGGTAATCGATACACCGGCGCAGGCCCTGCAGGCGCTGGCGCGTTGTGTGCCGGTGTTGCCGTTGCCAGGCCTGCCGGGGCCGCAGCCCTGGGGGCAGATAGGCGCCGAGGCCGGTCGCGCCGCGGCGGACTGCGTGGTGTGGGCGGCGCGTGCTGCGCTGCGCGGCGAAGTGGCGGCGCTGGTGACGGCCCCCCTGCACAAGGAGGCGATGTCGGCCGCCGGTGTGGACTACCCCGGCCATACCGAACTGTTGCAGGCCGAGTCCGCCCGGCACCAGGGCGTGCCTTTGGCTGCCATGCCGGTGCGCATGATGCTGGCCAGCGACGAACTGCGTACGGTGCTGGTCAGCATTCACGTTTCGCTGCGCGATGCGATCGAGGCCGTGACACCTGCCAACGTGGCGCAGACGCTGCAGATCACCCATGCGGCCCTGCGGCGCACCCTGGGCCGTGCGCCGCGCATCGGCGTGGCGGGGCTCAACCCGCACGCGGGGGAGGGTGGCCTGTTCGGCCGCGAGGAGATGGACACCATCGCCCCGGCGATTGCCGCAGCCAGGGCGCAGGGCATGGATGTGCATGGCCCCTTCGCGCCCGATACGGTGTTCATGCGCGCGCGCCACGCCCCTGGCCACCCGGGCGAATTCGATGTGGTGGTGGCCATGTACCACGACCAAGGCCTGATCCCCGTGAAGTACCTGGGCGTGGACAAGGGCGTGAACGTGACCCTGGGCCTGCCGCTGGTGCGCACCAGCCCTGACCACGGCACAGCCTTCGACATCGCCGGCCAGGGCATCGCGGATGCCTCCAGTCTGGTGGAGGCCGTGCGCATGGCGCGGCAGCTGGCGCGGTAGCGCCAGGGCCGGTCAGGGCTGCCGGTTTTTCAGGCTGTCGCGGATTTCGCGCAGCAGTGCGATGTCTTCGGGCGGTGCGGCGGGCGCAGCGGGTGCGGCCGGGGTTTCGCGCTTCAAGCGGTTGATCTGCTTGATCATCATGAAGATGATGAACGCGAGGATGATGAAGTTCACCGCCACGGTGATGAAGTTGCCGTAGGCGAACACCGGCACCCCGGCCTTTTTCAGGGCGTCGAGCGTCATGGCCGTGCCGGCTGGCACGTTGCCTAGCACGATGAACAGGTTGGAGAAATCGAGCTTGCCAAACACCAGCCCCACCACGGGCAGGATCAGGTCGGACACGACTGAATCCACGATCTTGCCGAAGGCGCCGCCGATGATGACCCCCACGGCAAGGTCGATCACGTTGCCCTTGACCGCAAATTCCCGGAACTCTTGTGCAATGCCCATGGATAACCCCTCTTGATAATAGACAAGAAGCCGAGTATTGCCCAGGTCTGTGCCCTGTCAAGGCGGACTGTCCGCCTGCAATGACCCTTTTCACTCCGCTACAATTCGCGGTTGACCCCAATAGCGATGTACATCGAGGATCCCCATGAGTGACACCCCAATCGACTCCAGCAAGCGGACGTGGCTGATTGCGTCCGGCTGTGCTGGTGCGGTGGGCGGCGTGGCAACCGCCGTTCCTTTCGTGAGTACCTTCCAGCCTTCCGAGCGGGCCAAGGCTGCAGGTGCGGCCGTCGAGGTGGACATCTCCGCGCTCAAGCCCGGAGAAAAAGTCACCGTGGAGTGGCGTGGCAAGCCTGTCTGGATCGTCAAGCGCACGCCGGAGCAGCTCGCCGAACTGCCCAAGCTCGATGGCCAACTGGCGGATCCCAAGTCCGAGCGCAAGCCCTCAGAGCTGACGCCCGAATATGCCCGCAACGAAGGCCGTTCCATCAAGCCCGAAATCCTGGTGGCTGTGGGCATCTGCTCGCACCTGGGGTGCTCGCCGTCGGACAAGTTCCAGACCGGTGCACAGGCCTCGCTGCCCGACGACTGGAAGGGCGGTTTCCTGTGCCCCTGCCACGGCTCCACGTTCGACATGGCGGGCCGTGTCTTCAAGAACAAGCCGGCTCCCGATAACCTGGAAGTGCCTCCCCACATGTACCTGTCGGAGACCCGCCTCCTGATCGGTGAAGACAAGGCTTGAGGGAAATAAAAAATGGCCCACGAATTCAAGGAACTCTCTCCCAACGCCTCGGCAGGCGCGAAGGTCACCAACTGGTTCGAGAACCGGTTTCCGACCGCGTTTGATGCCTACCGCGTGCACATGTCGGAGTACTACGCTCCGAAGAACTTCAACTTCTGGTACATCTTCGGCTCGCTGTCGCTCTTGGTGCTGGTGATCCAGATCGTCACCGGGATCTTCCTGGTGATGCATTACAAGCCCGATGCGGCAAAGGCCTTCGAGTCGGTCGAGTACATCATGCGCGATGTGCCCTGGGGCTGGCTGATCCGCTACATGCACTCCACAGGGGCCTCGGCCTTCTTCGTGGTGGTCTATCTCCACATGTTCCGCGGGCTCATCTACGGCAGCTACCGCAAGCCGCGTGAGCTGGTGTGGGTGTTCGGCTGTGCGATCTTCCTGTGCCTGATGGCCGAGGCCTTCATGGGATACCTGCTGCCATGGGGCCAGATGTCGTACTGGGGCGCCCAGGTGATCGTGAACCTGTTCGCCGCGATTCCTTTTGTCGGCCCCGACCTGGCGCTGCTGATCCGTGGCGACTACGTGGTGGGCGATGCCACGCTGAACCGCTTCTTCAGCTTCCACGTGATCGCGGTGCCGCTGGTGCTGCTGGGCCTGGTGGTCGCCCACTTGCTGGCGCTGCACGATGTGGGCTCGAACAACCCCGACGGCGTGGAGATCAAGGGCCCCAAGGCGCCCAAGGATGCCAATGGCAAGCCGCTGGATGGCGTGCCCTTCCACCCTTACTACACGGTGCATGACATCTTCGGTGTCTGCGTGTTCCTGATGGCCTTCACGGCGGTGATCTTTTTCGCCCCCGAGTTCGGCGGCTACTTCCTCGAATACAACAACTTCATCCCGGCAGATCCGCTGAAGACGCCTGCGCATATTGCCCCGGTCTGGTACTTCACGCCGTTCTACTCGATGCTGCGTGCCATCACCAGCGAGATGATGTATGCGCTGATCCTGTGCGTGGTGGGCGGTGCCGTGCTGGCTTCGGTCAAGCTCAAGCTGCCAAGCTTCATCAAGGCCGGTGCCGTGGTGGCCTCCCTGGTGGTCGCCGCGCTGATGCTGGCCATCGACGCCAAGTTCTGGGGTGTGGTGGTGATGGGCGGTGCCGTGATCATCCTGTTCTTCCTGCCATGGCTGGACTACAGCCCGGTCAAGTCGATCCGCTACCGTCCCGACTGGCACAAGTACCTGTACGGCATCTTCGTGATCAACTTCCTGATCCTGGGTTACCTGGGCGTGCAGCCGCCATCGGCCATCGGTGAGCGCGTGTCGCAGGTCGGTACGCTGTTCTACTTCGGCTTCTTCATCCTGATGCCCGTGTGGAGCCGCCTGGGTACGCCCAAGCCGGTGCCTGACCGTGTGACCTTTGCCGCGCACTGAGCGGGAGACAAGAACAATGAAGAAACTCATCCTCACGCTGATCGCAGCCCTGGGCATTGTTTCGGGTGCGCAGGCCGCAGAAGGCGGCATTGCATGGGACAAGGCGCCCAACAAGACCAATGACCTTGCATCGCTGCAAAACGGTGCCAAGATCTTCGTCAACTACTGCCTGAGCTGCCATTCGGCGGCGTTCATGCGCTACAACCGCCTGCGCGACATCGGCCTGACCGAGCAGGAGATCAAGGACAACCTGCTGTTCGCGACCGACAAGGTCGGCGAGACCATGAAGGCGTCCATCGATCCCAAGCAGGCCAAGGAGTGGTTCGGCGCCAATCCGCCCGACCTGACCGTGATCGCGCGTTCGCGTGCCGGCCATGGCGGCACCGGTGCCGATTACCTGTACACCTTCCTGCGCACTTTCTACCGCGACGAGACCAAGGCCACGGGTTGGAACAACCTGGCTTTCCCGAGCGTCGGCATGCCCCACGTGCTGTGGGAAATGCAGGGCGACCGCCGCCCGGTCTTCGAGGAGCACGAAAGCCATGGCCACAAGACCCAGGTCTTCAAGGGCTGGCAGCAGGTGACCCCTGGAACGGTGACGCCTTTGCAGTTCGAACAGAATATCGGCGATCTCGTGAACTACCTGCAATGGATGGGTGAGCCCGCGCAGAACACACGCATCCGTGTCGGTGTCTGGGTGCTGCTCTTCCTGGGTGTGTTCACGGTCATTGCCTGGAGACTGAACGCGTCGTTCTGGAAAGACGTCAAATAACACGCCAGATCCATATGCCCCACCCCTTTGCCGGGATGGGGCGGGGTCTTTACAGAGTGGGTGCTTTTAGCCCCCACTCTTTTGATTTTTAGGAGCCTCCCACCATGATGGTGCTTTACTCGGGAACGACCTGTCCCTTCTCCCACCGCTGCCGCTTTGTCCTGTTCGAAAAGGGCATGGACTTCGAAATCCGCGATGTGGACCTGTACAACAAGCCCGAAGACATCAGCGTGATGAACCCCTACGGCCAGGTGCCCATCCTGGTCGAGCGCGACCTGATCCTGTACGAGTCGAACATCATCAACGAGTACATCGACGAGCGCTTCCCGCACCCGCAGCTGATGCCCGGCGACCCGGTGGACCGTGCCCGCGTGCGCCTGTTCCTGCTCAACTTCGAGAAGGAACTGTTCGTGCACGTGAACATCCTGGAGTCGCGTGCGACCAAGGGCAACGAGAAGGCGCTGGAAAAGGCGCGGGCCCACATCCGCGACCGCCTGACGCAGCTGGCCCCCGTGTTCCTCAAGAACAAGTACATGCTGGGCGACAACTTCTCCATGCTGGACGTGGCCATTGCCCCGCTGCTGTGGCGCCTGGACTACTATGGCATCGACCTGAGCAAGAATGCCGCCCCGCTGCTCAAGTACGCTGAGCGCATCTTCTCGCGCCCTGCCTATATCGAAGCGCTGACGCCCTCCGAAAAGGTCATGCGCAAGTAATGCGCGTGCGTCCCTAGCCTGTCTCTGATCGCCATTTGCCCATGAATGCCACGGAATCCACGTCCACACGCCCCTACCTGATCCGCGCCCTCTATGAGTGGTGCACGGACAACGGGCTCACGCCCTACGTGGCGGTGCGCGTGGACGATTCCGTGCAGGTGCCGCGCGAGTATGTGAACGATGGCGAGATCGTGCTGAACATCAGTTACGACGCCACCAGCTCGCTGCAACTGGGCAATGACTTCATCGAGTTCAAGGCCCGTTTTGGCGGCAAGCCGCGCGAGATCCTGGTGCCTGTAGGCCGGGTGATCGCGATCTACGCCCGCGAGAACGGGCAGGGCATGGCGTTTCCCCCGCCGGTGGACAACCTGGCGGGCGGTGCCCAGCCACAGATCCTGCCGTCCTCGGCTCCCGCCGAGTTGTCCCAGGTGCCGATGGCCGTGCCGTCGGCGTCGCCTGCGGACGACCGGGTGGTGCATCTGGTGCCAGGGGAGTCCCCAGCCGCCGATGGTGGAGACGGCAACCCGCCGCGTCCTTCGCCCGCTGGCGGTGGCCGCCCCGCGCTCAAGCGGGTGAAATAAGCCAGCGCACACCTTCCCGGTTCATTTTCGGGTTGTTTTTGCAGGATAAAATCCAGCCTTCGCCGGTTTAGCTCAGTTGGTAGAGCACCCGCCTTGTAAGCGGTAGGTCATCAGTTCGATTCCGATAACCGGCACCATCTTTCGCCTCTTTTTTCGTCCATTCGCTGCACCTGTCAGGCCTATCGCCTGTTTTTCAGGTTTGAACTTTCAGCCGAATGGAGTTAACCTCCCACCCCCGGCTGCGCAAGTGCGCCTGCAATGCAGGCAGCAGTTGCCGGATCTTGGCCGCGGCGGCATTGCTCTTGACCAGCAGGCACCAGGTGGACCCATCGATGGGCCCGGCCTGGACGGACTGGCGCAGGCCGGCAGGTATCAACAATTCAATGGCCTTGAGCCGTTCGCTGGAGTCGCGTGTCAATGCGGTGAGCATGTGCAGCGTGGGAGATTCCGCGCTGGCTTGCTGCAGGGTGACGGCGTGGTGGCGGCGGGTCATGGGGATGCGCCGGTGGGCGTGGAGATGTCGTAGTGCACCTGATTATCACGGACGCCCGTTTGGCGCGCAGCCGCGCCATTCACCTTTCCGGGGTTCGCCTTCTGCTGGCGGGCCTGGTTCTTTCCCTCGGACTCATGGTCACGGCCGCCAGCCTGTACCACTGGGTCTTCCTCAAGGGCGCGCGCGAGGGCTGGCCGGTGTTCGGCGCCCTGGTGCGCCTGGTGGTGAAGGATGAATTCGCCGAGCGCGACCGCTTCATGCGCGCCAACCTGGATGCCATGGCGCGGCGGGTCGGCGAAATGCAGGCGCGCATGGTGCAACTGGAGTCCCTGGGTGAGCGCGTGCTGGGCCTGGCAGGCATGCCGGCCACCGAGTTGCGCAGCGACGGGCGTGGCGGTGCGCTGGTGAGCGCCCACAACCTGAGCATGGAAGAGCTGCAGGCCACGCTCGATGACCTGGAGCGCCTGACCAACCAGCGCGTGGACCTGATGACGGTGATGGAATCGCGCCTGTTCGACCAGCACATCCGCAAGAAGATGGTTCCCACGCATGCGCCTGTGGCCGGCAAAGCGCCGGGGTCGTCCTTTGGCTGGCGCATCGACCCCATTACCGGGCAGTCGGCACTGCACACGGGGCTGGACTTCCAGGCCGATACGGGGACGGCCATCCTGGCCGCTGCCGGGGGTGTGGTCGTGACGCAGGAATACCATCCGGCCTACGGCAACATGATCGAGGTGGACCATGGCAACCAGTTGGTGACGCGCTATGCCCACGCCTCGCGTACCCTGGTGAAACAAGGGGACATCGTGCGGCGTGGCCAGAAGATTGCCGAGGTGGGCACCACCGGGCGTTCCACGGGCCCGCACCTGCACTTTGAAGTGCTGGTGCAAGGGGTTTTCCAGGACCCGCAGAAGTTTCTCAGTGCCGGCAGCGCAGTCGCGGGAGGCCAGGTTGCCACGGCGCAAAGGCCGGGCCTGGTGGCTGCTTCCGGCAGCCCTGCGGCAGGCAGGTAAAATCGCGGGTCCGGCGTTCGCAGCCCACGGTAGTGCAGTCCTTGCAATACCCGGCGGCGGACCCACCTGATCACAATTCATCTTAGGGGTTTCGGTCGCTTTGCGCGCTGATTGCAGCGGGTGAGGCGGTCCTGTTCGCATGGCCACCAACTTCCTTACCAAAATATTCGGCAGCCGCAATGACCGGCTTCTCAAGCAATACCGCAAGACGGTGACTCACATCAATGCGATGGAGCCCGACTACGAGAAGCTGACGGACGAGCAGCTCCGCGCCAAAACGCAGGAGTTCAAGGACCGGGTGGCCAAGGGCGAGTCGCTGGACGACATCCTGCCCGAGGCGTTTGCGGTGGTGCGCGAAGGCTCCAAGCGCATCATGAAGATGCGCCACTTCGACGTGCAACTGCTGGGCGGCATGGCGCTGCACTTCGGCAAGATCGCCGAAATGCGCACCGGTGAAGGCAAGACCCTGACCGCCACGCTGCCGGTGTACCTGAACGCGCTGTCCGACAAGGGCGTTCACGTGGTGACCGTGAACGACTACCTGGCCAACCGCGATGCGCAGTGGATGGGCCGTCTGTACAACTTCCTGGGCCTGTCGGTGGGTATCAACCTGCCCAACATGCCCCGTGAGGAAAAGCAGGCTGCCTACCGCTCGGACATCACCTACGGCACGAACAACGAATACGGCTTCGACTACCTGCGCGACAACATGGTCTACGAGGCCGCAGACCGCGTGCAGCAGGGCCTGAATTTCGCCATCGTCGACGAGGTGGACTCGATCCTGATCGACGAGGCGCGCACGCCCCTGATCATCAGCGGCCAGGCCGAGGACCACACGGCCATGTACATCGCCATGAACAAGGTGGTGCCGCTGCTGATCCGCCAGGAAGGCGAAGCCGATGCCCGCACCGGCGAGGGCGTGACCAAGCCAGGCGACTTCACGCTCGACGAGAAGACCCACCAGGTGTTCCTGACCGAGCAGGGCCACGAGAGCGCCGAGCGCATCCTGGCCAGCCATGGCCTGATTGCCGAAGGCGCCTCGGTGTACGACCCGGCCAACATCACGCTGATGCACCACCTGTACGCAGCACTGCGTGCCAACCACCTGTACCACCGCGACCAGCACTATGTGGTGCAAAACGGTGAGATCGTGATCGTGGACGAGTTCACCGGCCGCCTGATGTCGGGCCGCCGCTGGAGCGAAGGCCTGCACCAGGCCGTGGAAGCCAAGGAAGGCGTGAACATCCAGGCCGAGAACCAGACGCTGGCCTCGATCACCTTCCAGAACTACTTCCGCCTGTACAACAAGCTCGCGGGCATGACCGGTACGGCCGACACCGAAGCCTACGAGTTCCAGGAAATCTACGGCCTGGAAACCACGGTGATCCCGCCGAACCGCCCGAGCCGCCGCGACGATCAGCTCGACCGTGTGTACAAGACCACGCGCGAAAAGTACGAAGCCGCCATCAAGGACATCCGCGAGTGCCATGAGCGCGGCCAGCCGGTGCTGGTGGGCACGACGTCGATCGAGAACTCCGAAATCATCGACCAGTTGCTCAACAAGGAAGGCCTGCCGCACCAGGTGCTCAACGCCAAGCAGCATGCCCGTGAGGCCGACATCGTGGCCCAGGCCGGGCGTGCCGGCATGATCACCATCGCCACCAACATGGCAGGGCGCGGTACCGATATCGTGCTGGGCGGCAACATCGAAAAGCTGATCGCCGAGGTCGAAGCCGACGAGTCGCTGGACGCAGCCGGGCGCGAAGCCCGGATCGCCCAGGTGCGCGCCGACTGGTCCGTGGACCACGAGAAGATCAAGGCCCTGGGCGGCCTGCGCATCATCGCCACCGAGCGCCACGAGTCTCGCCGCATCGACAACCAGCTGCGTGGCCGTTCGGGCCGCCAGGGTGACCCAGGTTCCTCGCGCTTTTACCTGAGCCTGGACGATTCGCTGATGCGCATCTTCGCAGGCGACCGCGTCAAGGCCATCATGGACCGACTGAAGATGCCCGATGGCGAGGCCATCGAGGCGGGCATCGTGACCCGCAGCATCGAGTCGGCCCAGCGCAAGGTGGAGGCCCGCAACTTCGACATCCGCAAGCAATTGCTGGAATACGACGATGTGGCCAACGACCAGCGCAAGGTGATCTACCAGCAGCGCAACGACATCCTCGATGCTTCGGAGCTGTCGGACGTGATTGCCGCCATGCGCGACGATTGCATGACCGACCTGGTGCGCCAGTACGTGCCGGCCGAATCCGTGGAAGAGCAGTGGGACCTCCCCACGCTGCAGAAGGTGCTGGCCGACGAGTGGCAGGTCGATATCGACCTCAAGGCACTGGTGGAAGGCTCGAGCGCAATCACCGACGACGAGATCCTGGAAAAGGTCGTGCAGGCTGCCCAGGCCGCGTTCGACGCCAAGGTGGAGCAGGTCGGCCGCGAGAACTTCACGCAGTTCGAACGCGTGGTGCTGCTGCAGAACTTCGACTCCAACTGGCGCGACCACCTGAGCTCGCTCGATTACCTGCGCCAGGGCATCCACCTGCGCGGCTACGCGCAAAAGCAGCCCAAGCAGGAATACAAGCGCGAAGCTTTCGAGCTGTTCCGCCAACTGATCGACCAGGTCAAGAACGAAGTCACCAAGGTGCTGATGACCGTGCAGGTGCAGTCGCAGGCCCAGCTGGACCAGGCCGCCCAGGACATGGAAAGCCGTGCTGAAAGCATTGCCAACGTGACCTACACGGCGCCCACCGAAACCGGCGATGTGGAAACCACGTTGGAGCAGCGCCAGGCCGCAGGTGCCCAGGAGTTGCCTTTGCCCGAAGGCATGCGCGTGTCGCGCAACGACCCCTGCCCTTGCGGCAGCGGCAAAAAATACAAGGCATGCCACGGCAAGCTGGCTTGATCTTCTGACGATTGCAACACGGGCTTCGGCCCGTGTTTTCATTGGCGCGCCACGGTTTTCCGCATAATCGGACGCAGTTTTTCACGAAAGAGCCTCCTCCCATGCCTGTCCATCTTCTTGCCCCCGTTGCCGCCGATCTGCATGCGATTGCCGGTGTCCGCATTGGTGTCGCCGAAGCCGGTGTCCGCAAGGCCCACCGCAAGGACCTCACCGTGTTCCTGCTCGACGAGGGCGCTAGCGTGGCGGGCGTGTTCACACAGAACCGCTTTTGCGCGGCGCCGGTGCAGGTCGGGCGCGAGCACCTGGCCGGCGGGCAGGGCATCCGCGCGATGGTGATCAACACCGGCAATGCCAACGCCGGCACCGGTGCCGACGGTCTTGCGCGTGCGCGTGCCACCTGCGTGGCCATGGCGCGCCAGCTGGACGTGGCGCCCGAACAGGTGCTGCCGTTCTCCACCGGCGTGATCATGGAGTCCTTGCCCGTTGACCGCATCGAGGCCGGCCTGCCCGCTGCCATTGCCGATGCGCAGCCCGACCACTGGGCGCGCGCCGCTGAAGGCATCATGACCACCGACACGCTGCCCAAGGCTTTTTCGGCCCAGGTGCAGATTGCGGGCACGACGGTGTCCATCACCGGCATCAGCAAGGGCGCCGGCATGATCCGCCCGAACATGGCGACCATGCTGGGTTTCATGGCCACGGATGCCTGCGTGCACCCCTCGGTGATGCAGCAGCTGGCGCGCGAGCTGGCCGATGGGTCGTTCAACCGCGTGACCATCGACGGCGATACCTCGACCAACGATTCCTTTGTGGTCGTGGCCACGAACAAGGCGGCGCACGCTCCGATCACCGATCTGGCCAGTGCCGAAGGCAAGTCCCTGCAGGCAGCCATGCTGCAGGTGGCGCAGAAGCTGGCCCAGGCCATCGTGCGCGATGGCGAAGGCGCCACCAAGTTCATCACCGTGCGCGTCGAAGGCGGCAAGACCGGCGACGAGTGCCGCAAGGTGGCCTACGCCATCGCCCATTCGCCCCTGGTCAAGACGGCTTTCTTCGCCAGCGACCCGAACCTGGGCCGCATCCTGGCGGCCGTGGGCTACGCCGGCATTGACGACCTGGACCAGACCGGGATCGATTTGTACCTGGACGACGTGCACGTGGCCGTGAAGGGCGGGCGCAACCCGGCCTACCGCGAGGAAGATGGCCAGCGCGTGATGAAGCAAAGCGAGATCACCGTGCGCGTGGTGCTGGGCCGGGGTGATGCGGCCGACACCGTGTGGACCTGCGATTTCAGCCACGAGTACGTGACCATCAACGCGGATTACCGCTCCTGAACACGCGAGCCTCTGGCACATGAACCAAGCACTGGAACACCTGATCGCGCGCGCGGAGCAACTGATCACCCGCATCGAGGCGGCCTTGCCGCAGCCGCTTTCCGCGCCGGACTGGACGGCCTCGATCGCCTGGCGCTACCGCAAGCGCAGCAGCGGCCATGGCACGCTGGAGCCCGTGCGCCATGTGGCGGCCATGGCCCTCAGCGAGCTCAAGGAGATCGATGGTCAAAAGGACAAGATCGAGCGCAACACGCGCCAGTTCGTGCAGGGCAAGCCGGCCAACAACGTGCTGCTCACGGGCGCGCGTGGCACGGGCAAGTCCTCGCTGATCAAGGCCTGCCTGAATGCCTACGCGCCGCAGGGCCTGCGCCTGATCGAGGTGGACAAGGCCGACCTGACAGACCTGCCCGACATCGTGGACGTGGTCTCGGCACGGCCCGAGAAGTTCATCGTCTTCTGTGACGACCTGAGCTTTGAAGAGGGCGAGCCGGGCTACAAGGCGCTCAAGTCCATCCTCGATGGATCGGTGGCCGCAGCCACGCCGAACGTGCTGATCTATGCCACCAGCAACCGCCGCCACCTGCTGCCCGAGTACATGACCGAGAACCTGACCTATACGCACAGTGAGGACGGCGAGGTACACCCCGGCGAGGTGGTCGAGGAAAAGATCTCGCTGTCGGAACGCTTTGGCCTGTGGGTGAGCTTCTACCCGTTCAGCCAGGACGAGTACCTGGCCATCGTGGCACAGTGGCTCTCGTCGCTGGGCGTGGATGCCCCGGAGATTGCAGCGGCACGCCCCCAGGCCCTGGTGTGGGCGCTGGAGCGGGGCTCGCGCAGCGGCCGCGTGGCCTACCAGTTCGCACGCGATTATGCGGGGCGCCAGGGTGGCTGAGTTCGTGGTTGGCGAGGCGGCGGTGCGCAAGCACACCGAGGTGGCGGTGGGCATCCTGGTGCGCCCGGACGGCGCGCTGCTGTTGTCCACCCGCCCACCAGGCAAGCCCTATGCGGGCTACTGGGAGTTTCCAGGCGGCAAGCTGGAAGCCGGCGAGACGGTGGAGCAGGCACTGCGGCGCGAGCTGGTCGAGGAGCTGGGCGTGAGCATCGGGCCCGCTGAGGTCTGGAAGGTCACCGAGCACGACTACCCGCACGCGCTGGTGCGGCTGCACTGGTGCAAGGTGCACGCATGGACCGGGGAATTCGAGATGCGCGAAGGCCAGGAGATGGCCTGGCAGCAGTTGCCCCTGGAGGTCAGCCCCGTGTTGCCAGGGGCCTACCCGGTGCTGCAATGGCTGTCCGAGGAGCGCGGCCTGGCGTTCGCGGCGCCGGAGCTTCCGAAAGCCTGAAGCCGAGGGCCCCTACCTGCTGCCCATACGGATTTGCCTTCAGCCGTATAACGAGGCGGGAAGCCGCAGACAGTGCTGTAGCACGGCAAGGCGGACCAACGAAGTTAGACGGCTAAAGGCAAATCCGTATTCAGTGCTGTAGCTTGGGGTCGCCGTACTGCGCGTCTGCTGGCGGCGCTTCGGCGGGCATGCGGAAGTCTTCGCTGGCCCAGGCGCCCAGGTCCACCTGCTTGCAGCGTTCGCTGCAGAACGGCCGGTAGGCGTTGGCGGGGCTGTAGATGCTGTCGCCCCCGCAGGTGGGGCAGACAACGATGCGGGCAGTGGTGCTGCCAAGGGGTGTTTTGGGGGCCATGGTGGGCGTCTCCTTCACGCGCACAGGGTCAGTTCAAACGCGGCATCCTCCGCGCAGGAGTGCAGGCGGCCATCGGCCTCCTGGCGCATGAGCCGCACTGAGACGATCAGGCGGTTGCCGCTGATCTCGGGAATGAGCCCCAGCGATGGGTCCATGCGCAAGCGCAGCAACTGGAAGGTGCGACCCTGGGGCAGGTTCTGCTGGAACTGGCCGCGCTCGGCGGCCACCTTCTGCGGCACGCCCGAGTCGCGCAGCAGCTTGAGCAGCACGTAGATGGATTCGGCCATGGGCGCGAGGGTGGAGGCCCATTCCTGCAAGGCGTTCTGGCGGTAGGCCACGTCCCGGTGCTGCCAGGCGTAGTAGGCAGGCAGATCGAACCCGCAGGTTCCGCCCGGAATCCCGACGCGGCTGCGGATGCTCATCAGCCAGTCGTTCTCGGTGAGGGCATGGCCTGACTTGCCGTTCTGGGTGTTCAGGGCGGTGAAGCAGTGGTCGAGCTGCGCGATCACGGCGTCCAGCGCCGCCTCGGAGATGGAGGGGTTGCCGCGGTAGCTGTCGAGCTGGTGCTTGTGCTTTTCGATGTCCTTGAGCACGTCCGACTTCAGGTCGGCCCGGGCGGCCACATCCATGATTTCGAAGATCGTGACCAGCGCAAAATGGTGGTCCAGGGCGTGGGAGCGCGGGATCAGTTCGCCGAGCCGGCGAAACAGCTGCTCCAGACGCAGGTACGTTCTGAGGCGCTCGTTGAAAGGGTATTCGTAAAGGATCACGCTGGCGGGTTCCCGGGGCTCTCAGGGGTATTCTGTGGCACCGTTGGCGTGCACCCTGCAGAAACAGGGCGCAACAGGCTGCGCGTGCATCATAGCCCGAACAGCTGCCCAAGCTGCGCGGCCTGGGCCTGCAATTGCGTCAATGTGCAGTGCGGGCCGTTGAACACCACGGTATCGGCCGCTGCGCGGCGCACCGGACGGCTCGCCTGGTGGGAGAGGATGGCCTGCACGGCCTCCCTGGTGAGGCCGCTGCGCTGCGCCACGCGCTCGATCTGGGTTTCGGGAGGGCAGTCGATCACCACCACGGCATCAAGCTGCCGGGCCCAGCGCCCCGACTCCACCAGCAAGGGGATGTCGTGCACGATCAGCCGCTTGCCGTCCTGCAGGGCCTGGCGGGCTTCGTCGGCGCTGCGTTGGGTCACCAGGGGGTGCACGATGGATTCCAGGCGCACCCGTGAATCGCTGTCCGAGAAGGCCAGGGCGCGCATGCGTGCCCTGTCGAGCGCTCCGTCCGCATCGACATAGTCGGCGCCGAACGCCTGCCGGATCGCTTCGATGGCCGCACCGCCGGGCCCTGTGACTCTGCGCGCAATCTGGTCGGCATCGATCAGTGCTGCGCCCAGGGCGGCCAGCAGCTGGCCGAAGGTACTCTTGCCGCTGCCGATGCCCCCGGTCAGACCGATGCGCATGGGCTACAGCCCCATCAGGCCCAGCACCGCCTGGAAGACGGCGTCGGGGGTGAACACCATGGACACCAGGCCCGCGCCGACCAGGAAGGGGCCGAAAGGAATGTAGCCACCTTCGCGCAACCGGTTTCTGAATTTCATGAACAGGCCCACGATGGCGCCGATCACCGAGGCCATGAGGATGATGGGCACCAGGGCCTGCCAGCCAAACCAGGCGCCGAGCGCGGCGAACAGCTTGAAGTCGCCATAGCCCATGCCTTCCTTGCCGGTGACGAGCTTGAAGCCCCAGTAGACGAGCCACAGGGACAGATAGCCGGCAGCAGCACCTGCCACCGAGGCAGCAGGCGGTATGCCTGTCCACCCCACAGTGGAGGCAATCAGTCCAGCCCAGAGCAAGGGCAGGGTGATGTCATCGGGCAACAGGGTCGTATCCCAGTCGATCAGGGCAAGCGCCACCATGGCAGCGGCAAAGACACACCAGACCAGGGTCGGAGCCGACAACCCTCCCCAGTGGCCCAGGAAGGCAAACAGGGCTGCGGTGCCAAGTTCCACCAAGGGGTAGCGCACACTGATGTGAGCCCCGCAGGAAGAGCATTTGCCGCGCAGGAACAGATAGCTCAGAACGGGAATGTTTTCGTACCACCGGACCATGTGCCCACAGGTTTGGCAGCGTGACCGGGGAACCATGAGATTGAATGGCTCTGCTGCGGGTGGCTGATGTCCTTCGACGGCTCTTTCCGCCTCGCTGCCAGGTGCCTGCCGCGCCGTCTGCTCTGCGGCGTATGCGGCCACTTCAGCATCCCACTGCCGCTCCATCATCTTGGGCAACCGGTAGATCACCACATTCAGGAAACTGCCGATCAACAAGCCCAGGACGCCGACCAACGCGGCGCTCCACCATGGATCCAGAAGCATTAAACGACCTGGCCGAGCTTGAAGATGGGCAGGTACATCGACACCACGATCCCGCCAATCAGTGTGCCCAGGAACACGATGATGATGGGCTCCATCAGGCTGGAAAGGCCGGCGACCATTTCATCCACTTCGGCTTCGTAGAAATCGGCGGCCTTGCCCAGCATGTGATCGATGGAGCCGGACTCTTCACCAATCGCGCACATCTGGATCACCATTGATGGAAAGATGTTGGCGTTGCCCATGGCTGCCGTGAGGCTGGTGCCGGTCGAAACTTCCTGCTGAATCTTTTCGGTGGCTACAGCGTAGACCGAGTTGCCCGAGGCGCCGCCGACGGAGTCAAGCGCTTCGACTAGCGGAACACCGGCGGCAAACATGGTGGCCAACGTCCGCGTCCAGCGGGCTACGCAGGACTTGTCAATCAACGCGCCAAAAATAGGTATCTTCAGCAGGGCGCGGTCCATGAACTTCTGCATCTTTTCGTTACGGCGCCATGCCTCCATGAAGAAATAGAAGCCGCCGCCAATAACCCCGAAGATCAGCCACCACCATTTGACAAAGACGTCGCTGATGGCCATCACGATGAGTGTGGGTGCCGGTAGCTCAGCCCCAAAGGATGAAAAGACTTCCTTGAATGCTGGGATTACAAAAATCATGATTACAGTCACCACGACAAAGGCGACGATCAGCACGGAAATCGGATACATCAATGCCGACTTGATCTTGGACTTGATGGCCTCCGTCTTTTCCATGTAGGTCGCCAAGCGATCCAGCAGCGCTTCCAGAATACCGGCGGCCTCACCGGCTTCCACCAGGTTGCAGTACAGGGTGTCGAAGTACAGGGGATGCTTGCGAAACGCTGCATTCAGCGACGTCCCTGTTTCCACATCGGTGCGGATGTCGTTGAGCAGCTTGGTGACGCTGGCATTGGTATTACCGCGGCCGACGATGTCGAACGATTGCAGCAGGGGCACGCCGGCCTTCATCATGGTGGCCAACTGGCGCGTGAACAGGGCGATGTCCTTGGGCTTGATCCTCTTGCCCGACTTCATCCGCCGTTTCTTGATCTTGGTCGGGAACACGCCCTGGCGGCGCAGCGTGGCCTGGACCTGGTTTTCGCCGCCCGCACGGATTTCGCCGCGCACGATCTTGCCGGCGCGGTCCTTGCCTTCCCACTCGAAGACGAAGTCCTTGATGTCCTTCGCTGCTGCTGCTGTCGCCATGGTATTCCCCGTCGCTATTCTGTAATGTTTATTCGTTGGTCACGGCCAACACCTCTTCAAGAGAGGTCTGCCCCAGCTTGGCCTTGTAAAGGGCTGCATCGCGCAGGGATCGCACCCCCTCCGACCGGGCCTGTTCGGCGATTTCCAGCGCACTGCCGTCGCGCAGGATGATGCGCTGGATTTCCTCGGTGATGGGCATCACCTGGTAGACCCCGACGCGGCCTTTGTATCCGTTGTTGCAGGCAGAGCAACCCACCGGACGGTAGGGGACCCAGGATCCATCCAGCTCTTCCTCGGAGTAGCCCGCATCCACAAGCGCCTCATGAGGAATGTCTGCAGGCACCTTGCACACGGGGCACAGTCGCCGTGCCAATCGCTGCGCAGTAATCAGGATCACGCTGGACGCGATATTGAAAGGTGCGATGCCCATGTTGCGCATGCGCGTGAGCGTCGTGGGGGCATCGTTGGTGTGCAGCGTGGACAGCACCAAGTGACCCGTCTGGGCCGCCTTGATCGAGATATCGGCTGTTTCCAGATCGCGGATTTCCCCCACCATGATGATGTCTGGATCCTGGCGCAGAAAGGACTTGAGCGCCACGGCAAAGGTCAGCCCGGCCTTGTCGTTGACGTTGACCTGGTTCACACCGGGCAGGTTGATTTCCGAGGGGTCTTCTGCCGTGGCGATGTTCACCCCCGGCTTGTTCAGCAGGTTCAGGCAGGTGTAGAGCGACACCGTCTTGCCCGAGCCGGTGGGACCGGTCACCAGAATCATGCCGTAAGGGCGGCTGATCGCGTCCATCAGGCGCGCCTTTTCTTCGGGTTCATAGCCCAGTGCGTCGATACCCAATTTGGCGCTGGAGGGATCGAGAATACGGATCACGATCTTTTCGCCAAACAGTGTGGGCAGGGTGCTCACCCGAAAATCGATCACCCGGTCGGGGCCGATTTTCAGTTTCATCTTTCCGTCCTGCGGCACGCGCTTTTCGGAAATATCCATGCGCGAGATCACCTTGATGCGCGAGGCCAGCTTGTCCTTGATGGCAATCGGAGGCGATGTGATTTCGCGCAATTCACCGTCAATGCGAAATCGCACGCGGTACTGGTGCTCATAGGGTTCAAAATGCAGATCGGATGCCCGCATATTGAAGGCATCGAGCAACATCTTGTGCAGGAATTTGACAACCGGGGCATCCTCGACGTCGGAGGCGCCTGCATCGGCTGGATCTGCCGCTTCTTCGATGGGGACATCGTCGAACTCAAAATCGCCCCCGCTGGTCATGCTCTCCATCGACTCACTGGTCGATTTGGTGCTACTTTCTACCAGTCGATTCAGTTTGTCATATTCGGCAATAATCCAGTCCACCCCCATCTGGGTCGTGAACTTGATTTTCTCGGCGGCTTCCTGGTCCGTGGGATCGGCCGTTGCAACGATCAGGCGGTTGTTGCGCTTGCTCAGCACCACCACCCGGTAGGACTGGCAGATTTTGGCGTCCAGCAGGTCCTTGGGCAGCCGCAGAGGGTCGATGGCTTCCAGGTCCAGCAACGGGGCGCCGAATACGGCCGATACCGTGTGGGCCAGGTCCGTCGCGGACACCACCCCCGAACCTGTCAATTCCGCAATAAAACTGGTGCGGCTGACTTGTGACTTTTTGTAAATATCTTCGGCTGCCTTTTGGGTCAGCTTTCCCGCAGACATCAACGCCCGCCCCAAGCCCGGAAGGGCTATTGCAGGTGTTTCTTTCTGAGCAGTATCTACAGCAGCCATGTAACCGGTAATGTGTTAAGGGTGGACAACGAGCCATCCTATCATCGCCTATTGGCATTGACCTGTACAGCGCTGCATATTGGCGCTGGCACCACACCTTGAGCGTGATTTTGTGCAGGCAGGAAGATGTGGTCGGGGTGAGAGGATTCGAACCTCCGGCCTCTACGTCCCGAACGTAGCGCTCTACCAGGCTAAGCTACACCCCGCATGGCGCCCGCAAGAGGCGCCGGGACCGCACGCTGCATGAGGGTGTGGCCTATGCGCGACGGTCCAGCAATTGCGATGCCAAGTGTAGCAAGCCGGCGGTGAAATCGTTGTCGGGCAAGGTCTTCAGGGCGGCGATGGCCCGGTGGGCTTCCGAGACGGCTGCGGCGCGGGTAACTTCCAGTGCGCCGGTTTCCCGGACGATGGCGACAATGGCTGGCAACTGCTCGGTGGACCCTTGCTCGATGGCTTCCCGGATGATGGTGGCCTGGGCGCTGGTGCCGCGCTGCATGGCCGCGATCAGAGGCAGGGTGGATTTGCCTTCGCGCAGGTCGTCACCGAGGTTTTTCCCCATCTCGCTGGCATCGCCATCGTAGTCGAGCACGTCGTCGATGATCTGGAACGCCGTGCCCAGCGCCTGGCCGTACATGGCGCAGGCTTCTTCGAGTTCGGGCGGGCTACCCGCCAGGATGGCGCCCAGCCGGGCGCTGGCCTCGAAGAGCTTGGCAGTCTTGGAGCGGATCACGCGCAGGTAGCCCTCTTCATCCAGCGAGGCGTCGTGCATGTTCATCAGCTGCTGCACTTCGCCCTCGGCGATCACGTTGGTGGCCTCCGAGAGGATCTCCATGACACGCATGCTGCCGGTTTCCACCATCATCTGGAAGGAGCGCGTGTGCAGGAAGTCGCCCACGAGCACGCTGGCCGGGTTGCCGAAGGCCTCGTTGGCCGTCGCGCGGCCGCGCCGCAGGGTGGATGCGTCCACTACGTCGTCATGCAGCAGCGTGGCGGTGTGGATCAGTTCCACCACGGCGGCCAGGCCAAAGCGATGCGCGCCGCGGTAGCCGAGGGCGCCACAGACCAGCAGCAGCAGCGCAGGGCGCAGACGCTTGCCGCCCGCCGCGATGATGTACTGCGAGATCTGCGCGACCAGGGGGACGGAGGAAGTGAGGCGTGCTGCAATCACCCGGTCCACCTCGTGCATGTCGGCGGCGATGAGCGTGAGTGCGGGCGTGGCGGCTGTTTGGGAATGGTCAGTCAAGATAGGAGCGCTCAGAGTGCAGCGGATTATAGGAACGGCCATGGCCTTCCCGTCCTGGCGATGTGCTGCGTACGGTGCAGATGTCGCTGGCTTGCTACGATCCATGGGCTATGCTAAACTAGCGGGCTCTGCAGAAATTCGTCTGCGGAACTCATATCAAGAGGTCAACATGTACGCGGTCATAAAAACCGGCGGCAAGCAGTATCGCGTTGCTTCCGGCGAAAAAATTAAAGTAGAACAGATTGCTGCGGACGTAGGCCAGGAAATTGTGATCGACCAGGTTCTGGCTGTCGGCAACGGCGCTGAACTGAAGGTGGGTACGCCCCTGGTGTCCGGTGCAACGGTCAAAGCCACTGTCGTGGCGCACGGCAAGCACGACAAAGTGCACATCTTCAAGATGCGCCGTCGCAAGCACTATCAGAAACGTCAAGGTCACCGTCAGCAGTTCACCGAACTGCAAATCGGCGTGATCGCTGCTTAACAGGGAGCTGATGTCATGGCACAGAAAAAAGGCGGCGGCTCTACGCGAAACGGACGTGACTCCAAGCCAAAGATGCTGGGTGTCAAGGCGTTCGGTGGTGAACTGATCAGTGCTGGCTCCATCATCGTGCGCCAGCGCGGTACCCGTTTCCACCCCGGTACCAACGTGGGCGTGGGCAAGGACCACACCCTGTTCGCATTGGTGGACGGCCACGTGTCGTTCGGCACCAAGGGTGCCCTGTCCAAGTCGACGGTCAATGTGACGGCCGCCTGAGGGTTTTCACCCCGGCAGCAAACGAAGCCCCGCCTGGTCGGGGCTTTGTTGTTTGGACAGCCTGGTACTTCCTGCCGGCGCGTCCTGTCGGCGTATTGCACGCCCCTCGAAAAGAGCAAAGCCCTGCTGCTCCTTCACCGGTGATTTTCTTGCGCAGCGCTCTTTTGTAAACTGGATACCCATGAAGTTCGTCGATGAAGCCTATATTGACATTGCCGCCGGTGATGGTGGCAATGGCTGCGTGTCGTTCCGGCACGAAAAATACAAGGAGTTCGGCGGTCCCAATGGGGGCGATGGCGGCCGGGGCGGGCATGTGTTTGCCGTAGCCGACCCGAACCTGAACACCCTGGTCGATTTCCGCTACTCGCGCCGGCACGAGGCCAAGCGCGGCGAGCATGGCATGGGCTCCGACATGTTCGGCGCCGCTGGCTCGGACATCACGCTCAAGGTGCCCGTGGGCACCATCTTCACCGACGCCGAAACCGGCGAGGTGCTGTTTGAGCTGCTCACCCCGGGCGAGGTGGTCACCATTGCCAAGGGCGGCGATGGCGGCTTCGGCAACATGCGCTTCAAGAGCGCCATCAACCGTGCGCCGCGCCAGAAGACGCCCGGCTGGCCCGGCGAGAAGAAGAACCTCAAGCTCGAACTCAAGGTGCTGGCCGACGTGGGTCTGCTGGGCATGCCCAATGCAGGCAAGTCCACCTTCATCGCCGCCGTGTCCAATGCGCGGCCCAAGATCGCGGACTACCCTTTCACGACCTTGCACCCCAACCTGGGCGTGGTGCGCGTGGCTCCCGAGCAGAGCTTCGTGATCGCCGACATCCCTGGCCTGATCGAGGGTGCCTCCGAAGGCGCGGGCCTGGGCCACCAGTTCCTGCGTCACCTGCAGCGCACCCGCCTGCTGCTGCACATCGTGGATCTGGCGCCGTTCGACGACGCGGTCGACCCGGTGGCGCAGGCCAAGGCCATCGTGGGCGAGCTCAAGAAGTACGACCAGCAACTGCACGACAAACCGCGCTGGCTGGTGCTCAACAAGCTGGACATGGTGCCGGCCGAAGAGCGCGAGGCGCGCGTGAAGGATTTCGTCAAGCGCTTCAAGTGGAAGGGCCCGGTGTTCCAGATCTCCGCGCTCACCCGCGAAGGCTGCGAGCCGCTGATCCATGCCATCTACCGGCATGTGCAGACGCAACAGCGCGTGGAAAACACGCCCGAGGAAATCGATCCGCGCTTTGCGGGCGATGCGCCCGACTGAAAAACCGGGCAGCACAGGCCCATGACCATGGGCCTGTACAGAACAATGCAGTGATGGCAGCCATCCTGGCCGCCCAGCGACAGAGGCAAAAGAAGCAAAAATGGTTTCCAGTGTGCTGCGGGATGCCCGCCGAATCGTCGTCAAGGTAGGCTCCAGCCTGGTCACCAACGAAGGCCGCGGCCTGGATGAGGCGGCCATCGGCGAGTGGAGCCGGCAACTCGCTGCGCTGGTGCGCGGCGAGGGCGGTGGGGTGCCGCGCGAGGTGATCATGGTCTCCAGCGGCGCGATTGCCGAGGGCATGAAGCGCCTGGGCTGGACCACCCGCCCGCATGAAGTGCATGAGTTGCAGGCTGCCGCCGCCGTCGGCCAGATGGGCCTGGCCCAGATGTACGAGACCAAGCTGCGCGAGCAGGGCATGGGCAGTGCCCAGGTGCTGCTCACCCATGCCGACCTGGCCGACCGTGAGCGCTACCTGAACGCGCGTTCCACCCTGCTCACCCTGCTGCGCCTGGGCGTGGTGCCGGTGATCAACGAGAACGATACAGTCGTCAACGACGAAATCAAGTTCGGCGACAACGACACCCTGGGGGCTCTGGTGGCCAACCTGGTGGAGGCCGACGCGCTCGTTATCCTCACCGACCAGAAGGGCCTGTACACGGCCGACCCGCGCCGTGACCCCGCCGCACAATTCGTGCACGAGGCCAAGGCCGGAGACCCCGCGCTTGAAGCCATGGCCGGCGGCGCCGGCTCCAGCATCGGCAAGGGCGGCATGATCACCAAGATCCTGGCGGCCAAGCGCGCGGCCGGCTCGGGCGCCTCCACCGTCATCGCCTGGGGGCGCGAGCAGGACGTGCTCGTGCGCCTGGTCAAGGGCGAGGCCCTGGGCACCCTGCTGGTGGCGCAGACGCAGAAAAAGCAGGCCCGCAAGCAGTGGATGGCCGACCACCTGCAACTGCGCGGTGCCGTGCTGGTCGATGCCGGCGCCGCTGCCAAGGTGCGCGACGAAGGCAAGAGCCTGCTGCCCATCGGCATGACGGCCGTCGAGGGAGATTTCTCGCGCGGCGACGTGATCGCCGTGCGCGACCTGGCTGGCGTGGAGATCGCCCGGGGCCTGGCCAACTATGCCAGCGCCGAGGCCCGCCTGCTGTGCCGCAAGTCTTCCTCAGAGTTCGAACGCCTGCTCGGCTACGTGGCCGAGGCCGAGATGGTGCACCGCGACAACATGGTGCTGACAATCAAGTAGGCGGTCAGTAGGCGATCCACAGCCTGCCAGGGCAATTCTGGTCAGAAAAATGTCCCGGTCGGGGCGTATCTCCCGCCAGTACGCTCGGCTGCATGGGGCAGACACCCGGTATGGCTGCCTCGGGCGCGGAGCATGGCAAGCCGCCAAGGCCTGCCTGCACACGCATCGGTGCTTGTTATTTGGGCGTGGGAGGGAAGCTGCTGCTGCTCCCCGTGTCTGAAGAAATGGCAGGCAACTCTTCCAGCGCCATGGGCCGGCTGTTTTGTGGATCGGGGTCGAAACTCGCACCCGGCGGAAGCTCCATGCCCGGGTTCACCAGCAGTGAACCGGTGCGGAACATGGCACTGCCCGCGTGTTCATCGCGCGCACGCATGCCGCTGCGCAGGTAGCGGTTGCGCTGCTCGTTGCGGGGCAGGAAACGCGCCAGCTCCGTCAGCGCCATTTCGTAGACGCCGCGCTTGAACTCCACCACCACGTCCAGCGGCACCCAGTAGTCGTTCCAACGCCAGGCGTCGAACTCCGGGTGGTTGGTGGCACGCAGGTTCAGATCCCAGTCGTGTCCGACCAGTTGCAGCAGATACCATATCTGCTTCTGGCCCTTGTAGTGTCCGCGCGCATCGCGGCGGATGTACCGGTCAGGCACCTCATAGCGCAACCAGTCCCGTGTACGGGCCACCAAGCGCACGTGGTTGGGGTGCAGGCCCACTTCTTCGTGCAGCTCCCTGAACATGGCCTGTTCCGGGGTTTCCCCCCGGTCAATGCCACCCTGTGGAAACTGCCAGCTGTGGGTGCGGATGCGTTTGCCCCAGAACACCTGGTTCTTCTGGTTGAGCAGGATGATGCCGACGTTCGGCCGAAAGCCGTCCCGGTCAAGCATAATCAAACCCCAAATTTTTAAACTGTGTCCATTATGCACGGCGCTTTGAGCGCAGCAAGTGGGCTGCACCCAGACGCCCTCTGCCGAAGCCGATGAAAGCCTCCCAATTCTTTATTTCCACCCTCAAGGAAGCGCCTGCGGACGCCGAGGTGGTCAGCCACCAACTCATGACGCGGGCCGGCCTGATCAAGAAGCTGGGCGCCGGCATCTACAACTACATGCCCATGGGCCTGCGCGTGGTGCGCAAGGTCGAGGCCATCGTGCGCGAGGAAATGAACCGTGCCGGCGCCGTGGAGCTCGCCATGCCCGTGGTGCAGCCCGCCGAGCTCTGGCAGGAGACAGGGCGCTTCGAGAAAATGGGCCCTGAACTCCTGCGCATCCAGGACCGCCATGGCCGCGACTTCGTCATCCAGCCTACCAGCGAAGAAGTGATCACTGACATCGCTCGCCAGGAGCTGCGCAGCTACAAACAGTTGCCAAAGAATTTCTACCAGATCCAGACGAAGTTCCGTGACGAGCGCCGTCCCCGCTTCGGCTTGATGCGGGGGCGCGAGTTCACCATGAAGGACGCCTACAGCTTCGACCGCGACCAGACTGCTGCCAAGGCGAGCTACCAGGTCATGGCCCAGGCCTACCGCCGCATCTTCGACCGCTTCGGCCTGACCTACCGTGCCGTGGCCGCCGACAGCGGCGCCATCGGCGGCGACCTGAGCGAGGAGTTCCAGGTCATCGCCGCCACCGGCGAAGACGCCATCGTCTACTGCCCCGGCAGCGACTACGCCGCCAACATGGAAAAGGCCGAGGCCCTGGCGCCCGCGGGCCCACGCGGCGCCGCCACCCAGGCCCTCGCCAAGACCCCCACGCCCGGCAAAAGCACCTGCGCCGACGTGGCCCAACTGCTGAACGTTCCGCTGAACACCACCGTCAAGTCGCTGGTGCTGGCCACCGACGAGACCAACGATGCGGGCGAAATCGTCAAGACGCAGGTCTGGCTGCTGCTGCTGCGCGGCGACCATGACATGAACGAGATCAAGGCCGGCAAGGTGCCAGGCCTGGCGGGCTTCCGCTTCGCCACCCTCGGCGAAATCGAGGAGCACTTCGGCTGCAAGCCCGGCTACCTGGGCCCCCTGGGCCTGAAAAAGCCCGTGAAGACCGTTGTGGACCGCGACGTGGCCCTCATGGCCGACTGGATCTGCGGCGCCAACGAGGCCGATTTCCACATGACCGGCGTGAACTGGGGCCGCGACCTGCCCGAGCCCGACGCCGTGGCCGACCTGCGCAACGTCGTGGCCGGCGATGCCTCGCCCGACGGCAAGGGGGAACTGGCGATCGAGCGCGGTATCGAAGTGGGCCATGTGTTCTACCTCGGTACCAAGTACAGCCGCGCCATGAACGCCACCTTCCTTGACGAGAACGGCAAGCCCCAGCCGCTGGAGATGGGTTGCTACGGCATCGGCATCACCCGCCTGCCGGCCGCAGCCATCGAGCAGAACCACGACGAGCGCGGCATCATCTGGCCCGACGCCATCGCCCCCTTCACCGTGGTCATCTGCCCCATTGGCATGGACCGCAGCGAAGAGGTCAAGGTCGCGGCGGACAAGCTGTACGCCGAGTTCCTCGCGGCCGGCGTCGATGTGCTGCTGGATGATCGGGGCGAACGCCCAGGCGCCATGTTCGCCGATTGGGAACTGATCGGCGTGCCCCACCGCGTGGTGATTGGTGACCGGGGCCTCAAGGAAGGCCAGGTCGAGTACCAGCACCGCCGCGACAGCGCTGCCACCAAGGTGGCCATCACCGACATCTGGGCCCATGTGAAGGGCCGCATGGCGGTATGAGTGGGGTGCACGGCTTCGGTGGCGGGGGCCCTGGCCTGTCCCGTCGCACCTGCCTTGCCGCGTCGCTCCTGGGGCCGTCGGCGTGGCTGGCTGCGCCCACGCTGGCGCAAGCTGGGGGCCAGCTCGAAGAGCCGTTGATGGACTCGGTGCGCACCGCGCTGAGCTCGGCCATCGCCAACCAGGCCCCACCCGAGCCCGAGTTCTTCACCACCGACACCCGCCTGCACTACACCCGCTGGCTGGCCGCGATGAGCGACCGCCTGCGCCGGCGCAAGCCCGAGTGGGAGGTGCGCCGCGACTTCTTGCAGACCGTCTGGTACGAATCCAAGCGCGCAGGGCTCGATGTGTCCCTGGTGCTGGGCCTGATCCAGGTAGAGAGCGGGTTCCGCAAGTTCGCCGTCTCCAGCGTGGGCGCGCGCGGCTACATGCAGGTCATGCCGTTCTGGACGCGCGTGATCGGCGACGGCGACGCCGGCAAGCTGTTCCACATGCAGACCAACCTGCGCTTTGGCTGTGTGATCCTGCGCCACTACATCGACCGCGAGCGCGGTGATCTGTTCATGGCGCTGGGCCGCTACAACGGCAGCCGGGGGCGCCCGCCCTATCCGAATGCCGTCTTCGGTGCCCAGCGCAGCTGGGAGTATGTCGACCGGCCCGCAGCAGGCTGATCTCTCGCGGGAGCTAGACGATGGTTCCGGGGGTGTTGGCGTTGTCCTGGCTGCCGGCCTGCGACAGGCGCGAAACCATCACCTGGTCGATGCGGTAGCTGTCCACGTCCAGCACCTCGAACTTGTAGCCACCCCAGCTCACACTGTCCGTTCTGCGCGGTACGCGGCGCAGCATCACCATCAAAAAGCCGGCCAGGGTCTCGTACTCCTCGGCATGGGGCAGCTCGTCGAGCGACAGGGCGCGCAGCACGTCGCCGATGGGCGTCACGCCGTCGATGAGCCAGGAATTCTCGTCGCGCCGCACGATCTGCTCCTCGTCCAGTGGGGATACGAGATCGCCCATCACCGTGCTCATCACGTCGTTGAGGGTCACCACGCCCACCACCAGGCTGTACTCGTTGACGATGACCGCGAAATCCTCGTGCACCTGGCGGAACTGTTCGAGCACCTCGGAGAGGGTCAGCCGGTCCGGCACGATCAGCACCTTGCGCACCAGGCTGTCGTCGGCCAGCGAGATGGGCTGGTTGTTGAGCACGCGCTGGAACAGGTCCTTGGCGTCCACATAGCCCACCACATGGTCGATGTCGCCCTCGCACACCGGGTAGGTCGAGAACGGCTCTGCCGCGATGCGCAGGCGTATCACCGCGTCTGACTCGTCGCGCAGGAAAAAGGAGACCCGGTCGCGCTGCGACATGGCGCTCGACACCATGCGTGTGTCCAGCTCGAACACGTTGGTGATCACCTGCTGCTCACGCGCTGCCAGCACGCCGGCCCGGGTGCCGGCCTCCATCATGGCCAGGATGTCATCCGAGGTGATGCGGTCATCGCGCAGCGAAGACAGCCCCAGCACGCGGAACAGCGCATCTGCCAGCCGGCTGTAGAACCACACCACCGGGCGCAAAATCGTCATGCACCAGGCCATGGGCTTGGCCAGGCGCACCACCAGCCGCTCGGGCTCGGCCATACCCAGGCGCTTGGGGAACAGGTCGGCAAACAGGATGAACAGCGAGGTGATGACCAGGAACGAGGCCAGAAAGCCCGTCGTCTGCGCATTGCCCTCGCTGAGCCACCAGCCGAACAGCGTGCTGAAATGCGGGCTCAGCGCCCCCTCGCCGACGATACCGCCGAGGATGGCCACTGCGTTCTGCCCGACCTGCACCACCGTGAAATAGTCGCCCGGCTGCTCCTGCATGCGCAGCACGCGATCGGCGCGCGCGTCGCCTTCGTCCGCCATCTGGCGCAGGCGCAGGCGGCGCGCGGCCGCGAGCGAAATTTCGGCCATGGAAAAGAAGGCGCTGGCTGCAATCAGCAGCCCGATCACGAAAAAGCTTTGGGTCAGGGACATGAAGAGCGACAGAACGTGGCGCTGCGGCACACCGGGCTACAGAGTGTATCTGCCTGCCCGGTGCACCACGGCGCCCTTTGGCGCGCTACCGCTGCGGGACTGCGGCCTGGCCGCCTACTGCACGAAGCCGATGCGCCCACGCCCGGCGGCGGCCCGCGGCAGATCGGCCACCTCCACCGTGGAGCGCCGTTCCAGCCGCGCATTGCCGAAACCGGTCATCAGCGCCCGGCGCATCTCGCGCGGTGGCATCGTGGCCAGCAGGTCCAGCACATCGCCCTGCGGCTCGGGGTCGATCAGGCGGCCCCAGTCGTGCCCGGCGCGTATGCCCTGGTAGAGGTTGCGCGCGATGGTGCGCGCCTGCGCCAGCGTGGGCGCTTCCACCTCGAACACGTTCATGCGGTTCAGGATCGGGTCGGGGATGCCCCGCGTGTCGTTGGCCGTGGTAATCCAGATGACCTGGCTCGCGTCGATGGCCACCTCGGCGAACTCGTCGGTGAAGCTCTGCGCCGTGTCGTGCTCGAGCAGGCTGTACAGCGCGCCCAGCGGGTCGTACTGCGCGTCCGACGCGGCCTTGTCGATCTCGTCGACCACGATCACCGGGTTCGCGTATTCGCCCTCCACCAGGGCCTCGAAGACCTTGCCGGGGCGTGCCCCCTTCCACTGGGCCGACGAGCCCGACAGCAGCCAGCCTGCGGTCATGGAGCTCATGGGCAACAGGTTCATGCCCGTGCCCAGCAACTCGGCCAGGTGGCGCGCGAAATGGGTCTTGCCGATGCCCGGGGGGCCCAGCAGCAGCATGGGCGTCACTTCCAGCCCGTCGCAGCTGTCCTGGGCCAGGGCCACATGGCGCTTCACGTCGTCCAGCACGTCCGTGAAGTTGGGCAACTGCTCGTAGAGGCTCACCATGTCGGGCACCCCCGAGGGCTTGACCTGGAAGCGTTCCGGCCCGCGCTCCAGCATGCGCTCGTAGACAGTGCGCAGGGTTTCGTACTCGCGCTGGTTGCCCGACTCCTGCAGCCGCGAGAGCTTGCGCTCGACGTCGCCGGGGTGGAACACATTGCGCATCTGGGCCACCGGCAGGCGCAGGGCGGGTGGTTGGGGAACAAGGCTATGGCTGGTCATCGCATGCTCTCCTTGTGAGTTGCAAAAGCGTCACGTCACACAAGTATTCAAGCACACAACATGCCCGGCCAAGCGCAGGAAAAGCCCTGACAACCGGTTTTGCGCAGCTGTTACCTTCGTTTGTTGCCGCCATGCAAAAGGCCGCCCGAAGGCGGCCCCACCGAAGGTGCCGGTACAGGGCGCAATTACTCGCCGGTGCCCAGCACCTGCTTGAGTTCACCCGATTCGTACATCTCCATCATGATGTCCGAGCCGCCGATGAACTCGCCCTTGACGTACAGCTGCGGGATGGTGGGCCACTGGCTGTATTCCTTGATGCCCTGGCGGATCTCGTCGTCTTCGAGCACGTTCACCGTGACCACGGACTTGGGGTCCACGCCGCTGGCCTTGAGGATCTGGATCGCGCGGCCCGAAAAACCGCACATGGGGAAGCTGGCGTTGCCCTTCATGAACAGCAGGATGTCGCTGGATTTCACGAGGGCGTCGATGCGTTGCTGGGGGTCGCTCATGGGAATACTCCTTGAAAGGGCTGGCGGGCCTCGGAGACCCGCAATAACCAGATTATTTCACTGTCGGCCATTGTCCGCCGGAGCAGCGTGCTATGCCGGCCAGATCCATGCGGCTTTGCACCTCGCCGAACCCCTCGGCGCGCAGCAGTTCGCACACGGCATGCGCCTGGTCGTGGCCATGCTCCAGCAGCAGCCAACCCCCCGGTGCAAGGTGATTGGGGGATTGCACCACAATGGTGCGTATGTCGTCCAGCCCATCGACGCCGCTGGCCAGGGCCTGCAGCGGCTCGTGGGTCAAGGCGGCCAGGTGTGGGTCGGCGGCAGCAATGTAGGGCGGGTTGGAGACGATGGCATCGAAGCGGCCTTCCACGCCCTGCAGCCAGTTGGCCTGTGCAAACTGCACGGGCAGTGCCAGGCGGTGCGCATTGGCCTGCGCCACGGCCAGTGCGTCGGCGCTGGCGTCCACGGCCAGCACGCGCGCGGCCGGGCACTGGTGCTGCAGTGCCACGGCGATGGCGCCGCTGCCTGTGCCCAGGTCCAGCACGCGGGGGGCGGGCATGGGGGAGATGATCTCCAGGGCCCAGTCCACCAGTGTTTCGGTGTCGGGGCGCGGGTCCAGCACGCGGGCGTCCACTTGCAACGCCAGGCCGTAGAACTCCTTGTATCCCGTGAGGTAGGCCACCGGCTCGCCCGCCGCGCGGCGCAAGCACAGGGTCTGGTAGCGATCCGAGGCATCCGGTGCGAGCACATCGGTGTCGTGCGCCAACAGCCAGGCGCGGTCGGTGGTGGCGCGGCCCAGCACGTGCAGCAGCAGCAGTTGTGCGTCGATGCGCGCCAAGCCCAGGGTGCGGGCCTGGCCCAGGGCGTCAACCACGGTGGCGGGTGGATTAGCGGTGGTATCCATGGCGGCGAGGGCGGGTGCCGGCCGTCAGGCGGCAGCTCCCATCTCCAGCTCTTCGAGCTGCTCGGCCTCGCGCGCATGCGCCATGGCCTGCAGCACGTCGGCCAGGTCGCCTTCCATCACCAAGAGCAGCTTGTACAGCGTGAGGTTGATGCGATGGTCCGTGAGCCGGCCCTGCGGGAAGTTGTAGGTGCGGATGCGGTCGCTGCGGTCGCCGCTGCCGATCAGGCCCTTGCGCAGCGCGGCCTCCTTGGCGGCGCGCTCGCTGCGCTCCTTTTCCTGGATGCGCGCCTGCAGCACCTGCAGTGCCTTGGCCTTGTTGCTGTGCTGGCTGCGGCCGTCCTGGCATTCGGCCACGATGCCGGTGGGCAAGTGCACCACGCGCACGGCCGAGTCGGTCTTGTTGATGTGCTGCCCGCCGGCGCCGCTGGCGCGGAAGGTGTCGATGCGCAGGTCTGCCGGGTTGAGCTTGATGGCCTCGGTCTCGTCGGGTTCGGGCATCACGGCCACCGTGCAGGCGCTGGTATGGATGCGGCCCTGCGTCTCGGTCGCAGGCACGCGCTGCACGCGGTGGCCGCCGGATTCGAACTTGAGGGTGCCGTAGACGTTGTCGCCTTCGATGCGCAGCACGATTTCCTTGTACCCGCCGAGCTCGGCCGCGTTTTCGCTCACCACCTCGACCTTCCAGCCCACATTGGCCGCGTAGCGCGAGTACATGCGCGTGAGGTCGCCCGCGAACAGGGCCGACTCGTCGCCGCCCGTGCCCGCGCGGATTTCCATGAAGGCGTTGCGCGTGTCGTCCGGGTCCCTGGGCAGCAGCAGGCGCTGCAGCTCGTCCTCCAGCTGCAGCAGCTCGGCTTCGGCGCCGGTGACCTCTTCCTGCGCCATCTCTGTCATGTCGGGGTCGGCCAGCATCTCGCGCGCGCCGGCCAGGTCGGCCTCGCGCTGCACGTAGCGCGCATAGCGGCCTGCCACCTGGGTCACCTCGGCGTGCTCGCGCGACAGCAGGCGGTACTGGGCCATGTCGCCCATGATGTCCTCGCGCGAGAGCAGGAAATCGAGCTCGCCCAAGCGCTGGGCATAGCGCTCCAACTGGTTTCTGAGAAAAGTCTTCATGCGTTGAAAAAGGGGGGAGGGGCTGCGTGTTCGCAGCGGGCGCTGCCCTTGCGGCGGGCAACGTGCCTGGTGGAGCGGAGGGCGCCGCTACAGGCCGCTGTTCTTGCTTTGCGAGCGCAGGAACAGGCGCGAGACGGTCTGTGCCGTCTGGGCGCGCATCTCGGCGTCGCCCGCATGCAGCTCGGCCATGGTGCCGTGCAGCATCTTCTGCGTGATGCCGCGCGACAGGGCTTCCAGCACCGCGTCCACGTCCTCGCCACGCGCCAGCAGCTTCTTGGCGCGCGCGATCTCGGCCGCGCGCCAGCTGTCGGTCTGGGCGTTGAGCTGCCGGATCAGGGGCACCACGCCGCCTTCGGGATGGCGCTGGTCCATCCAATGCATGAAGCTCTGCACACCGGCATCGATGATGGCCTCGGCCTGCTCCACGGCCGCCTGGCGGTTGGCCTGGGCCGTCTGCACCACGCTGGCCAGGTCGTCCACGGTGTACAGGTAGACGTCGCCCAGGGCCTTGACCTCGGGCTCGATGTCACGCGGCACCGCCAGGTCGACCATGAACATGGGGCGGTGGCGGCGCTTCTTGAGCGCGCGCTCCACGGCTCCGAGGCCGATGATGGGCAGGCTGCTGGCCGTGCAGCTGATCACCGCGTCGAACTCGTGCAGCCGCTCGGGCAGGTCGGCCAGGCGCATGACCTCGCCGCCAAAGCGCGTGGCGAGCTTTTCGCCGCGCTCCAGCGTGCGGTTGGCAATCGCGATCTGCTTGGGGTTCTTGGCCGCGAAGTGGATGGCGCACAGTTCGATCATTTCGCCCGCGCCCACGAAGAGCACGCGGGTCTTGCCCAGGTCTTCGAACAGCTGGCCCGCCAGGCGCACGGCGGCAGCCGCCATGCTGATGCTGTGCGCGCCGATCTCGGTGGAGGTGCGCACTTCCTTGGCCACGGCAAAGCTGCGCTGGAACAGCTGGTTCAGGGTGGTGCCCAGGGCTCCGGCGGTCTCGGCGGCGCGCACGGCGTCCTTCATCTGGCCCAGGATCTGGGCTTCGCCCAGCACCATGGAGTCAAGGCCGCTGGCCACGCGGAAGGCATGGCGCGCCACCAGGCTGTCTTCGAGCGAATAGGAGTGCGAGCGCAGCAACGCCGGGCTCACGCCGCCGCTTTGCGCCAGCCAACCCAGGGTATGGTCGATGGCCGCCTGCTCACCCGCGCAGTAGATCTCGGTGCGGTTGCAGGTGGAAATGATCGCGGTTTCCACACCGGGGTGGCGGCTTTCCTGGCCCAGCGACTGGCGCAGGCCGTGCAGCGTGGGGGCGATCTGATCGAGCGCGAACGCGAACCTGCCGCGCAAATCGAGGGGCGCGGTGGTGTGGTTGATGCCGAGGGCCCAGACTGCCATAGACGCTGATTATAAAATTGTTGGCACATCCCGGTACAACTGCCTGGGAAAGCCTTGATCTGGGTCAATTCCTATGGGTCCTCTGGACACGCTGAACCACCTGCTGAATTTCCTCGCGCCCGCTGCCGCCATGGCCGTGCTGATGGTGCTGGGCGCGCGCCTGTTGAGCTGGAAATCCAACGCATACCGCGCCACATGGGCCCAGGCTGCTATCCAATTCGCAGTGGGCAGCGCCGTGCTGCTGGCCGGCCTGGTGCTGCTGGGCCGCGACGGCAAGATGGCGACCTATGCCGCGCTGGTGCTGGCCTGCGCCACCTGCCAGTGGGCCATGGGCAAGAGCTGGAGGGGCTGAGCCCCCTTTTCTCGCAGGCCGATCAGGCCTGTGCGACCGGCGCCAGCGGCGTATCTGCCCCTTGGGCACGGGTTCCATGCGTGATGGCCGTTGTAGCGGGTGGTGACAGCGCCAGGCCCGCATCGCGCAGGCTGTCCAGGATGGAGAACAGCAGGTCGCTGCGCACCCCGCCCGCATTGCGCGGGTTGCTCACGTAGCCGATCGCCAGAAAGGTCAGCGTGCCGTTCAGGATGCCTTCGAGCTGCACGATGGGCTCGGGGTCGGCCATGATCCCTTCGTGGGCCGTGAAGGCCGCCAGAATCACCTCGCGCATGCGCTGGGCATCGGTATCGAGCGGTGCCGGCAAGCGCAGCAGCACGCGCCCGGGGGCGCCGGTGAGCGTCATGTTGCGCACGGTCTTGGTGATGAACTCGGAGTTGGGCACGATCACGGTGGAGCGGTCGCCGAGCTGGATCTCGGTGGCGCGCACGTTCACGCGGCGCACGTCGCCCTCGGTCTCGCCCAGCACTACCCAGTCGCCCACGCGCACCGGCCGCTCGGCCAGCAGGATCAGGCCCGAGATGAAGTTCTGCACGATGGCCTGCAGCCCGAAGCCGATACCCACCGAAAGGGCGCTGGCCACCCAGGCGATGCGCTCCACGCTGATGCCCAGGCCCGCCAGCGCCACCGCGACCACTGCCACACCGCCCACATAGCCCAGCAGGGTGACGATGGAGCTGCGCATGCCGGGCTCCAGCGAAGTGTTCGGAAAGAACTGGTCGCTGAGCCAGCGCTTCAAGATGCGGATCATCACGAAGCCGGCGCAGGCGATCGCCAGTGCCGTCAGCAGGGCCTGCGGCGCCAGCGTGACGCTGCCCACCTGCAGGGTCTGGTTCACGCTGCCACCGCGGCGGAACACTTCGTCCGGTGCCGTGCCCAGCGGGGCCAGCAGGGCAATCACCATGTAGAACAGCAGCACCACGCGCAGCGCACCCGAGGCCACCACGGCGCTCTGGTCCAGCAGCTTGCCATCGATGCCCAGGCCCTTGTGCAGGCGCTGGCCGAAGCCTCCGCGCGAGGACAGCACGGCCTGCGCCAGGTCTTCCACCAGCTCGAACAGGAGGTAGGTGGTGGCGAACACCACCCCGGTCCAGACCATCTGGCCGGCCAGCATGTGGGCCAGGGCCACAAAGCCCAGCACCAGCAGCAGCAAGATGGCGCAGGCCGTGGCGGCTGCCGCTGCCACCAGCAGGCCCACCCAGATAGGCCGGGGCGTGGTCGGCGGCTCCTGCGCAGGGATTTCAGTGGCTGGCGCGTCTCCGGTGGCCGGCTGCGCAGCCGCCGGCGCGCGCAGGTGGCGCAGGGCGCACAGGATGACCAGCGCCATCAGCAGGGCCGACAGGGTGTGCGCTGACACCTCGGCCGAAAGGCTGGCGCCCACCACGCGGTTGACCTCGATGATGAGCCCGCCCAGCAGGGCCGTGAGCGCCATCCACCAGGGGTAGGGGGCCAGGCGCGTGGCCAGCTCGTCCGACAGGGCCGTGAGGCGCCAGGAGCTGCGCTTGCGCGAGATCAGCGCATGGCCCAGCGCGATCATGAAGGCGGCGAACACCACCAGTTGCATGGTGGCCCGCTCAAGCGCCTGCAGGCGCGGGCCCAGGCCGCCGTCCACCGTGAGGCTGCTCCACGCCAGTTGCGCCGCCAGCCCGAGCAGCAGGGTGTGCACCACCACCGAGGCAAAGGCCAGCAGCGAGCGGCGCAGCCGGCCCTGCGGCAGGCGGGCCGGGGCCAGGCGCAGCAGCAGGCGTTCTGCCAGCCAGGTGCCGGCCATGGCCACGAAGAGCGCCATGGCCAGGCTCACTGCAAAGCCTGTGCGGTGCCGGGGCTCCCAGGCTTTTTCCACCGCCTCCTGCATTTCGTAGCCCAGGGACTGCAGGCGCATCCAGTCGCTGGGGAACGAGCTGCGCACATTGCGCCAGAAGGTGCCGGTCAGCGGCGAGTCGATGCGTGTCGTCAGCGCCGTCTGGAACAGCTCGCGCCGCTGGCGGATGATGTCGGCGCTGCGCTGCTCGGCATCCACCGCGATCAGGCGCGCCAGCTTGAGCTCGGAGTCGATGCCGCTGCGCTCCTTGGTCAGCGCGCTGCGCTGCTGCGCCACGTCCGGCGCCTCGGCCGATGCGCCCTTGTCCGGCGCGGGGCCCAGGCCCGCGAGCCGGGAGTCGACGTCCGCCAGCGCCTCGGCGCGCCGCGCGGCCACCTGGTTCGCGGCCGTACCGATGGCCGAGACATCGCTGAGCCATTGGCGGTAGTCGTCGTCTTCGCCGATCTTGGCGGGGATGGCATCGAAGCGCTCGCGCAGCGCATCCACGCTGGGCAGTTCGGGCTTTTCGCCGGCGGCGCTGCTGGCCGCGGCGGCGGGTGCCGTGGCTCCACGGCCCTGGGCCCAGGTGGACGGGAGGGCGAGCGGTCCGATCAGCAGCGCCAGGAGGGCGACCCGCAGCAGGCCGGTCAGGCGGCCGGAATGCCAAGGCGCAGGAAGGAAGGCCGTGCAGGCCGCAAGGCGGTCACGGAAGCGGTGCAATGTCATGCGTGCATTGTGGCGTGCCCACCGCACCACTTGTGAGAGAGTGTTCCAGCCCGGCAGGCTGGAACGGTGGGTCAGCCCGCAGGGCTGAACAGATCGACCCGGTCGGTGATGATGCCGTCCGTGCCCAGTGCGATCAGGCGCTGCGCGGCCCAGGGGTCGTTCACGGTGTAGCTCAGCGTGCGCATGCCCTGGCCATGCACGGTGGCCACCAGCGCGGCATCCCACAGCGCGTGGTTGCAGACGATGGCCACGCAACCCAGGCCGTGGGCTTCGTCCACGAAGCCCTGGCGGTGCACATCGACCAGCAGTGCGCGCGGCAGATGCGGCGCCATGGCGCGCGCGCTCGCCAGCGCGGCTGGCTGGAAGGACGACAGCAGCGGCGGCACGGCCTGGCCCTGCCACAGGCGGGCGGCGGTCTCGGCCACCACGCGGCCAGTGGTCTCTTCCAGTCCGGGCGTGGGCTTGATCTCGATGTTCAGGAAGTAGGCATTGGCGATGCAGTAGCGCGCCAGGGCCTCCAGGGTAGGCAGGGGCTCGCCCGCATGGGCGCGCGAATGCCAGCCACCGGCGTCGAGCTGGGACAGGGCGCTCCAGTCCAGGTCGCCGCCGGTGCCCTGGCCATTGGTCGTGCGCTGCAGCGTGGCGTCGTGCATCAGGAAGGGCACGCCGTCGCGGCTGAGCTTGGCGTCGCATTCGAACATGCGGTAGCCATGCTGGGCCCCGAGGCGAAACGCTGCCAGGGTGTTCTCGGGCGCGAGTTTGCCCGCGCCGCGGTGCGCGATCCAGCGCGGGTAGGGCCAGGCGGAGGTCGCGTCGGCCTTGGTTGGCGCGTCACTCATGGCGCTCAGCCCGGAATGCGCTTGCCCGTGGAGACGTCGAAGGCGTGCAGGCGGTCGGCGCGCGGCACGACGTGGATGACCGCGTTGGGTGCTGGCGAATGCGTGCCTTCTTCTACGCGCACGATGAGCTGCTCGCCGTGTACGCGGCCGTAGATCAGGCGCTCGGCGCCCAGCAGCTCCACGGTTTCCACCGTGACTTCCCAGCCCTCGCTGCGCACGTCCAGGTGTTCGGGGCGGATGCCCAGGATGGTGCCGGGCTTGCCGCTCGGTGCGTTCTTGAGCAGGTTCATGGGTGGCGAGCCGATGAAGCTGGCCACGAAGGTCGAGGCTGGCGTGTGGTAGACCTCTTCGGGCGTGCCGAACTGCTCCATGTTGCCGGCGTTCATCACGATCATGCGTTCAGCCAGCGTCATGGCTTCGACCTGGTCGTGGGTCACGAACAGGCTGGTGATGCCCAGCTCGCGGTGCAGCTTCTGGATCTCCAGGCGCGTCTGGGCGCGCAGCTTGGCGTCCAGGTTGGACAGCGGCTCGTCGAACAGGAACACCTGGGGCTGGCGCACGATGGCGCGGCCCATGGCCACGCGCTGGCGCTGGCCGCCCGAGAGTTCGCGCGGCTTGCGCTCGAGCAGGTGACCCAGCTCCAGGATCTTGGCGGCCTTGTCCACGCGCGCCTTGATCTCGTCCTTGGGCACCTTGGCGATCTTCAGGCCATAGGCCATGTTCTCGAAGTTCGTCATGTGCGGGTAGAGCGCGTAGTTCTGGAACACCATGGCGATGTCGCGCTGGGCCGGTTCCAGGTCGTTCACCACGCGGTCGCCGATGCGCAGCTCTCCGCCGGAGATTTCTTCGAGGCCCGCCACCATGCGCAGCAGGGTGGATTTGCCGCAGCCCGAAGGGCCGACGATGACGACGAACTCGCCGTCCTTGACCTCGGCGTTCACGCCATGGATGACCTGGTTGGCCTTGGGGCCGGTGCCGTAGCGCTTGACGATATTGCGAAGGGAGATGGATGCCATAACAACTTTGGGATCTGGGTTGTGTCTGGGCGGCACGGGTGGGTGGCCGCCACGGTCATTGGGTTGCGGGGTGGTCGCCTTACTTTTCGGTATCGACCAGGCCCTTGACGAACCAGCGCTGCATGAACACCACCACCAGCGCGGGCGGCAGCATGGCCAAGAGGGCCGTGGCCATCACGATGTTCCATTCGTTGCCGGTATCACCGCCGGCGATCATGCGCTTGATGCCGATCACCACGGGGTACATGTCTTCCGAGGTGGTCACCAGCAGCGGCCAGAGGTACTGGTTCCAGCCGTAGATGAACTGGATCACGAACAGCGCGGCGATCGAGGTGCGCGACAGCGGCACCAGGATGTCCTTGAAGAAGCGCATGGGTCCGGCGCCGTCCACGCGGGCGGCCTCCACCAGCTCGTCCGGCACCGTGAGGAAGAACTGGCGGAACAGGAAGGTGGCCGTGGCCGAGGCGATCAGCGGCACCGTCAGGCCCGCATAGCTGTTGAGCATGCCCAGGTTGGACACCACCTGGTAGGTGGGCCCGATGCGCACTTCCACCGGCAGCATCAGCGTGATGAAGATCAGCCAGAAGCAGATGCCCTTGAAGGGAAAGCGGAAGTACACGATGGCGAAAGCCGACAGCAGCGAGATCGCGATCTTGCCCACGGTGATCACGATGGCGGTGACGAAGCTCACCCACATCATGCGCGCAACGGGTGCGGTGGAGCCTGCGCCCGAGCCGCCGCCGAACAGCGTGTCGTGGTAGGTCTGCCAGAAATTGCTGCCGGGCAGCAGGGGCATGGGCGCCTGCACGATGTCCTGGGCCGTGTGCGTGGAGGCCACGAACGCCAGGTACAGCGGGAAGCCGACAATGATCACCCCCAGCACCATGATCAGGTGCGAGAAGAGTTTGAGATAGGGACTGCGCTCTACCATGGTCAGTACTGCACTTTCTTTTCTACATAGCGGAACTGGATCACCGTCAGGGTCACCACGATGAACATCAGCACCACCGACTGCGCGGCCGAGCCGCCCATGTCCATGGCCTTGAAGCCGTCGTAATACACCTTGTAGACCAGGATCGAGGTGTCACGGCCCGGGCCGCCCTGCGTGGTCGAGTCCACGATGGCGAAGGTATCGAAGAAGGCGTAGACCACGTTGATCACCAGCAGGAAGAACGTGGTGGGCGAAAGCAGCGGGAACTGGATGCTCCAGAACCGGCGCCAGGGGCCGGCCCCATCGATGGCGGCGGCTTCGATGAGCGACTTGGGGATGGACTGCAGGCCCGCCAGGAAGAACAGGAAGTTGTAGGAGATCTGCTTCCACACGGCTGCCACCACGATCAGCGCCATGGCGTGGTCGGAGTTGAGCATGTGGTTCCAGTTGAAGCCCGACTGGCGCAGCATGTACGTCACCACGCCGAGCGAGGGCGAGAACATGAACATCCACAGCACGCCGGCCACGGCCGGGGCCACGGCATAGGGCAGCAGCAGCGCGGTCTTGTACGCCAGGGCGCCCTTCACGATACGGTCGGCAAAGATGGCCAGGATCAGGGACAGGCTGATGCCGCTGACCGCCACCAGGATGGAGAAAAACGCCGTGGTCTTGAACGAGGCCAGGTAACCCTCGTCCTGGAACAGGGCCTTGAAGTTGTCGAAGCCCACCCACTCGTTGGAGAAGCCGAAGGTGTCCTGCACCTGGAACGACTGCACCAGGGCCTGGCCCGCAGGCCAGAAGAAGAAGACGCTGATGATGACCAGCTGGGGTGCCAGAAGCACCCACGGCAGCCACGCAGAGCGGAAGAGAACGCGTTTTTCCATGTCCAGACTCTCAAAAAGACAACCCGCCACCCAGCAAACCGGGTCGGTTTGCGCGGGAGGCGGGCTTTCGGCAGCGCCCCGGCCGGTGTGCCGGGGCTGCTGCCATGAGCGCTCGGAGAGCGCTTACTTGTTGGCGCGTGCGAAGCGCACCAGTTGCTCGTTACCGCGGGTGGTTGCGGCGTCCAGGGCTTCCTTGGGGGACTTCTTGCCGGACCAGATCTGTTCGGTTTCCTCGTCGATGATGGTGCGGATCTGCACGAAATTGCCCAAACGGATGCCGCGCGACTTGTCGGTGGCCTTGCGGATCATCTGCGTCACGGCCACGTCGGTGCCGGGGTTCTTTTCATAGAAACCGGAGGCTTCGGTCAGCTTGTAGGCTGCCGTGGTCACGGGCAGGTAGCCGGTGCGCTGGTGGCTGGCGGCCTGCACCTTGGTGTCGTTCAGGAAGTTCAGGAAGTCGGCCACGCCCTTGTACTCCTCGGCCTTCTTGCCAGACATCACCCACAGACTGGCGCCGCCGATGGCGGTGTTCTGGGGCGCGCCCTTCACGTCGTCGTAGTAGGGCAGGGGAGCGATGCCATAGGCAAACTTGGCTTCTTTGGCCACGCGGGCGTACAGGCCCGACGAACCGGTGATCATGGCGCACTCACCCGATGGGAAGGATGCGTCTGGCGCGTTGGCACGGCCCTTGTAGACGAAGCTGCCGTCCTTGGATGCCTTGGCCAGGTTCTCGAAGTGGCGCACATGCAGCGGCGTGTTGATCTGCAGCTGGGCGTCGTTGCCGTCAAAACCGTTGTTCTTGGATGCGAACAGCGTGTTGTGCCACAGCGAGAAGCTTTCCAGCTGCGTCCAGCTGATCCAGCTGGTGGTGAAGGGGCAGCTGTGGCCGCTGGCCTTGAGCTTGGAGGCGGCAGCGAACACTTCGGGCCAGGTCTTGGGCGGCTTGTCGGCGTCCAGGCCGGCTTTCTTGAAGGCGTCCTTGTTGTAGTAGAAGATGGTGGTGGAGCTGTTGAGCGGGTAGCTCAGCATCTGGCCGTTGGGCGCCGTGTAGTAGCCGGCCACGGCCGACACGTACTGGGTCGGGTCGAACTTGAAGCCGCCGTCGTTGAGCACCTTGGCCGCCGGCACGATGGCGCCCTTGCTGGCCATCATGGTGGCGGTACCCACTTCGAACACCTGGATGATGTGGGGGGCATTGCCCGCGCGGAAGGCCGCGACCGCACCGGTCATCGATTCGTCATACGTGCCCTTGTACGTGGGGACGACCTTGTACTTGGTCTGGCTGGCGTTGTACTGCTTGGCCAGGTCGTTCACCCAGTCACCCAGGGCAGCGCTCATGGAGTGCCACCATTGGATTTCTACTTGTTGGGCCTGCGCGGGCGCGCAGACGGACAGGGCGACGGCAGCAGACAGTGCCAGGTGCTTGAGTTGCATGGATGGTTCCTTCCGGGGATGGCGAAATGCACAAAGGGCGGATGCTAGGCACCCCTTGTGACAGTGATGTGTCGTTGTCGCACAGCACTGTAGTGGTCACAACTGGGGAAATCCCCTTGCACAGGTTGCAATGTGTCCAATTGTGACGCTTTTGTGACAGCATTTTGCCATTCACGGAGCCCTGCAAGGTTTTGTGCATTGCACCATCCTTGGTGCATAGTGGGTGCATGCGCTGCACACATCCGGTGCGCGGCCGCATGCCCTGACCTGTTCCGATTTCATACGCAACCACCAACTGCCATGGCCAACAACTCTCTGGACAAGAACAAGATCAAATTCCTGCTGCTCGAAGGCATCCACCCGTCCGCGGTGGACGTGCTGCGCTCCGCAGGCTACACCCAGATTGAAACCATCTCCGGGGCCCTGTCCGACGAGGAGTTGAAGGCCAAGATCGCCGATGTGCATTTTCTGGGCATCCGCTCGCGCACCCAGCTGACCGAGGAAGTCTTCGCCAAGGCCAGCAAGCTCGTGGCCGTGGGGTGCTTTTGCATAGGCACCAACCAAGTGGACCTCGATGCAGCGCGCGAGCGCGGCATCGCCGTATTCAACGCCCCGTATTCCAACACCCGCTCCGTGGCCGAGCTGGTGCTGGCCGAAGCCATCCTGCTGCTGCGCGGCGTGCCCGAGAAGAACGCCGTGGCGCACCGTGGCGGCTGGCTCAAGTCGGCCGACAACGCCTATGAGATCCGCGGCAAGACCCTGGGCATCGTCGGCTACGGCTCCATCGGCACGCAGCTGTCGGTACTGGCCGAGGCCCTGGGCATGCACGTGGCCTTCTTCGACGTGGTCAACAAGCTGCCCCTGGGCAATGCGCGCCAGGTGCACAAGCTGCATGACCTGCTGGCGCAAAGCGACATCGTGACCCTGCACGTGCCCGAGCTGCCCTCCACGCAATGGATGATCGGCGCCGCCGAGATCGCCGCCATGAAGCAGGGCGGCATCCTGATCAACGCCGCGCGCGGCACGGTGGTCGAGATCGAGCCGCTGGCCGAGGCGCTCAAGTCGCGCAAGCTGCTGGGCGCCGCCATCGACGTCTTCCCCGTGGAGCCGCGCACCAACAAGGACGAGTTCCTGTCGCCCCTGCGCGGGCTGGACAACGTGATCCTGACCCCGCACGTGGGCGGCTCCACCATGGAGGCGCAGGCCAACATCGGCCTCGAAGTGGCCGAAAAACTCGTGAAATACAGCGACAACGGCACCAGCACCTCGTCGGTCAACTTCCCCGAGGTGGCGCTGCCCGCCCACCCCGGCAAGCACCGCCTGCTGCACATCCACCGCAATGTGCCGGGCGTGCTGTCCGAAATCAACCGCATCTTCTCGGACAACCAGATCAACATCTCGGCCCAGTACCTGCAGACCAACGAGAAGGTCGGCTACGTGGTGATCGACATCGATGCCGCCTCGTCCGACCTGGCGCTGGACAAGCTGGCTGGCGTCACCGGCACGCTGCGCAGCCGGGTGCTGTTCTGAACGGCGCCTGAGGGGGTGCGCGGGGTGGGGCAGGGGCCCGCCCTGCGCCCGCCGGGCCTCTGGCGTAAAATCACGCCCCCGAGGCTCATGGGCGCGCAGCGCCCACCCCAGGTAGACCCCCATGAATGTTCCGATAGCGTTGGCTGCCTTGCAGACGCAGGCCGCCGAGCCTGTGCGTCTGCGCGAGATCCCCTATAACTACACCTCGTTCTCCGACCGGGAGATCGTGATTCGCCTGCTGGGGTCCCCGGCCTGGGAGGTTCTCGATCAACTGCGCAAGGAACGGCGCACCGGGCGATCCGCCCGCATGCTCTACGAGGTGCTGGGCGACATCTGGGTGGTGCAGCGCAACCCCTACCTGCAGGACGACCTGCTGGACAACCCCGGCCGGCGCAAGCAGCTGGTGGAGGCCCTGCAGCACCGCCTGGCCGAGATCGACAAGCGCCGCACCCCGGGCGACGACGCCGGGCGTGACCGCCTGGTGGGCGAGCTGGTGCAGGCCGCAGGCAAGGCCGTGGCCGCGTTCAACGCCACCTTCGTGCAGGCCACCGAGCTGCGCCGGCGCATCCAGCGCACGCTGGGGCGCCTGACGGCCAAGGACAACATCAAGTTCGACGGGCTCTCGCGCGTGAGCCACGTGACCGACGCCACCGACTGGCGCGTCGAATACCCGTTCGTGGTGCTGGTACCCGACACCGAGGTCGAGATGGCCCTGCTGGTCAAGGGCTGCATCGAGCTGGGCTTGACCATCATCCCGCGCGGGGGCGGCACCGGCTACACCGGCGGCGCCATCCCGCTGACCTGGAAGAGTGTGGTCATCAACACCGAGAAGCTCGAAGCCATGACCGAGGTGGAAATGCGCCGCCTGCCGGGCATGGACAGCGAGGTGGGCACCGTCTGGACCGAGGCCGGCGTGGTCACCCAGCGCGTGGCCGATGCGGCCGAGCGCGCGGGCTTTGTCTTCGCAGTGGACCCGACCAGCGCCGAGGCTTCGTGCATCGGCGGCAACATCGCCATGAACGCCGGCGGCAAGAAGGCCGTGCTCTGGGGTACTGCCCTGGACAACCTGGCCAGCTGGCGCATGGTGACGCCCGAGGCCCAGTGGCTCGAAGTGACCCGCATGGACCACAACATGGGCAAGATCCATGACGTGGAGACCGCCACCTTCGAGCTGCAGTATTTCGAGGCCGACGGCAAGACGCCGGTGCGCACCGAGCGCCTGGCCATTCCGGGCAAGACCTTCCGAAAGGAAGGCCTGGGCAAGGACGTGACGGACAAGTTCCTCTCGGGCCTGCCCGGTATCCAGAAAGAGGGTTGCGACGGCCTGATCACCAGCGCGCGCTGGGTGGTGCACCGCATGCCCGAGCACACGCGCACCGTGTGCATGGAGTTCTTCGGCAACGCCAAGGATGCGGTGCCCAGCATCGTTGAGATCAAGGACTACATGTTCGCCGAGCAAAAGCGCTCCGGCGTGCTGCTGGCAGGCCTGGAACACCTGGACGACCGCTACCTCAAGGCCGTGGGCTACGCCACCAAGAGCAAGAAGGGTAACGGTGGTTTGCCCAAGATGGTGCTGATCGGCGACATCGCGGGCGACAACGCCGACGAGGTGGCGCGCGTGACCAGCGAGGTGGTGCGCATCGCCAACTCGCGCAACGGCGAGGGCTTCATCGCCATCAGCCCCGAGGCGCGCAAGAAATTCTGGCTCGACCGCAAGCGCACGGCGGCCATCAGCCGGCACACCAACGCCTTCAAGATCAACGAGGACGTGGTGATCCCGCTGCCGCGCATGGCCGAGTACACCGATGGCATCGAGCGCATCAACATCGAGCTGTCGCTGCGCAACAAGATCAAGCTGTGCGATGCGTTCACCGACTTCTTCGAGCGCGGCAACCTGCCCCTCGGCAAGCAGGACGACGCCAACGAGATCCCCTCGGCCGAACTGCTTGAGGACCGCGTGGCCCAGGCCATCGCCCTGGTGGCCGAGGTGCGCACGCTGTGGGCCACCTGGCTGCAGAACGTGGACAGCCTGTTTCCCCAATTGCAGGACCACACCCTGCGCGCGAGCTGGAAGACCCAGTTGCGCGCCCCGCTCTCGGGCATCTTCGCGGGCGCGGCTTTCAAGCCCATCCTCGACGAGGCCACGGCCATCCACAAGCGCGTGCTCAAGGGTCGCGTCTGGGTGGCCCTGCACATGCATGCCGGTGACGGCAATGTGCACACCAACCTGCCGGTCAACAGCGACGACTACGAGATGCTGCAGACTGCGCACCGCGCGGTGGAGCGCATCATGGTGCTGGCGCGCAGCCTGGACGGCGTGATCTCGGGTGAGCATGGCATCGGCATCACCAAGCTCGAATTTCTGACCGACGAGGAGCTGCGTCCCTTCGCCGAATACAAGCAGCGCGTGGACCCCGAGGGCCGCTTCAACAAGGGCAAGCTGCTGCGCGATGCCGCGCCGGTACTGGCCATGGACGCCACCCCTGGCGGCCAGGCACGCGACCCGGCGCTGCTGCACGCCGACCTGACCAACGCCTACACGCCGAGCTTCGGCCTCATGGGACACGAGTCGCTGATCATGCAGCAGAGCGACATCGGCGCGATTGCCGATTCCGTCAAGGACTGCCTGCGCTGCGGCAAGTGCAAGCCCGTGTGCGCCACGCACGTGCCGCGCGCCAACCTGCTGTACAGCCCGCGCAACAAGATCCTGGCCACCTCGCTGCTGGTCGAGGCCTTCCTGTACGAGGAGCAGACCCGCCGCGGCGTGAGCATCAAGCACTGGCAGGAGTTCGAGGACGTGGCCGACCACTGCACGGTGTGCCACAAGTGCGAGAGCCCCTGCCCGGTGAAGATCGACTTCGGCGACGTCACCATGAACATGCGCAACCTGCTGCGCAAGATGGGCAAGAAGACCTTCCGCCCCGGCAACGCGCTGGCGATGACCATGCTCAACGCCACCAACCCCGAGACCATCAAGTTCATGCGTTCGGCCATGGTCGGCGTGGGCTTCAAGGCGCAGCGCATGGCCGTCGAGCTGCTGCGCAAGGTGGGCCGCAGGCAGACCGCCAAGCCACCGGCCACCGTGGGCACCGCGCCGGTCAAGGAGCAGGTGGTCCACTTCATCAACAAGAAGCTGCCCGGCGGCCTGCCCAAGCGCACCGCGCGTGCGCTGCTGGACATCGAGGACAAGGACTACGTCCCCATCATCCGCAACCCGAAGGCCACCACGGCCGAGGCCGAGGCGGTGTTCTACTTCCCTGGCTGCGGCTCCGAGCGCCTGTTCAGCCAGGTGGGCCTGGCCACGCAGGCCATGCTCTGGCATGCGGGCGTGCAGACCGTGCTGCCCCCGGGCTACCTGTGCTGCGGCTACCCGCAGCGCGGCAGCGGTCAGTTCGACAAGGCCGAGAAGATGATCACCGACAACCGGGTGCTCTTCCACCGCGTGGCCAACACGCTCAACTACCTCGATATCAAGACCGTGGTGGTCAGCTGCGGCACCTGCTACGACCAGCTGCAGGGCTACGAGTTCGACAAGATCTTCCCGGGCAGCCGCATCATCGACATCCACGAGTACCTGCTGGAAAAGGGCATCACCCTGCAGGGCAAGGGCGCCTACCTCTACCACGAGCCCTGCCACAACCCCATGAAGCAGCAGGACGCCCTGAAGACCGTGAAGGCGTTGGTGGGCGAGCAGGTGCTCAAGAGCGAGCGCTGCTGCGGTGAATCGGGCACGCTGGGCGTGACGCGCCCCGACATCTCCACCCAGGTGCGCTTTCGCAAGGAAGAAGAGATCAAGAAGGGCGAGGCCACCCTGCGTGCCAGCGGCGCCGTGGGCGAGAAGGACAACGTGAAGATACTCACCAGCTGCCCGAGCTGCCTGCAGGGCCTGAACCGCTACCAGGACGACCTGAGCAACGGCCTGCTCGAAGCCGACTACATCGTGGTCGAGATGGCACGCGAGATCCTGGGCGAGAACTGGATGCCCGAGTACGTCGAACGCGCCAACCAGGGTGGCATCGAGCGGGTTCTGGTATGAGCCAGGGGATTTGCCCCCTGTGCGCCGCCGATGGCGGCACACTGGTCTGGCGCGGCACGCGCGTGCGTGTGATTCGCGCGGAAGAAGCCGGCTTTCCGGCCTTCTACCGCGTGGTGTGGAATGCCCATGTGGCCGAGTTCTCCGATCTGCCGGCCGCTGACCGCATGCACTGCATGGAGGCCGTCACGGCCGTGGAGCAGGCATTGCGCCAGCACCTGGCGCCCACCAAGGTCAATCTGGCGGCCCTGGGCAACATGGTGCCGCACCTGCACTGGCACGTGATCGCCCGCTTTGCCTGGGACAGCCATTTCCCGGCGCCGGTGTGGGCTGCGGCCCAGCGGCCCGGCCCAGCGGATGAGGAAGCCGCGCTGCGTGCGCGCCTGCCGGCGGCCGAGGCCGCCATGGTGGCGGCGCTGCAGGCACTGCAGTAACCGCGCAGCCCAGCGGGTTGCACGCTGTGCTGCCTGCGGGTGGGACAATGCAGGCCGGCCTGGCGGTCGTCGCCAAGGCCGTTTTTCACAGGTGGATATCCATGGCAGGTTTGAAAGCGGGTTCGCCCACGCCCCAGGCGCTCACGGTGCATGGCAAGTCGCGGGTGCTCGAAGTGGTGTTCTCGGACGGCGCGGCATTCCGCATCCCCTTCGAGCTGATGCGCGTGTACTCGCCTTCGGCCGAGGTGAAGGGCCACGGGCCCGGCCAGGAGGTGCTGCAGACCGGCAAGCGCGACGTGGCCCTCGAAGGCCTGGAGCCCATCGGCAACTACGCCGTCAAACCCATCTTCTCGGACGGGCATGACACGGGCATCTTCACCTGGGAATACCTGTACGAGCTGGGCCAGCAGGAGGCCGCGCTGTGGGCACAGTACGAAAGTCGGCTGGCCGATGCCGGGGTGGACCGCGATGCGCCCATGGCCCCCAAGGGCCACGAGCACGGCGGCAGCGCCTGCAGCAGCCACTGACCTTGTCAGGGCGTGGCCAGTGTGGCCCGCGCGCACCACTGTCGCGCCAGAAACCCTGGCTTGCCTGCTCTGCTTAAGATAGCGAACCCGGTACGCATGGACAGGCTTCGCCTGCCTTTTGATGTTGCCGTCTTCAAAACCCTTGCGGCAGATGCCCCGTTTCAGTGCGGGGTTGTCGCTGTACCTTGGGCGCCCACGCGCCTAGCATGAATCCCATGAGCACCACCCATTTCGGTTTCCAGTCCGTCGACGAGCAGGAAAAAGCGCGCCACGTGCGCGGTGTGTTCGATTCCGTCGCCTCCAAGTACGACGTCATGAACGACCTCATGTCGGCGGGCCTGCACCGCGCCTGGAAGGCCTACACCGTGATGGTGGCCAACCTGCGCGAGGGCAGCCAGGTGCTGGACATTGCGGGCGGCACGGGCGACCTGGCCCTGGCGTTTTCGAAGAAGGTCGGCAGCACCGGCCGCGTGGTGCACACCGACATCAACGAGGCCATGCTGCGCACCGGGCGCGACCGCCTGATCGACGCGGGCGTGGTGCTGCCCACCCTGGTCTGCGATGCCGAAAAGCTGCCGTTTCCCGATACCCAGTTCGACGTGGTGAGCGTGGCGTTTGGTTTGCGCAACATGACGCACAAGGATGTTGCGCTCAAGGAAATGTGCCGCGTGCTCAAGCCCGGCGGCAAGCTCCTGGTGCTCGAATTCTCCAAGGTGGCCAAGCCGCTCACCAAGGCCTATGACTGGTACTCCTTCAAGGTGCTGCCGCAACTGGGCAAGCTGGTGGCTGGCGATGACTCGAGCTACCGCTACCTGGCCGAGTCCATTCGCATGCACCCGGGCCAGGAAGAGCTCAAAAGCCTCATGCAGCAAACTGGCTTTGGGCATGTGGACTATCACAACATGACTGGCGGCATAGTGGCCTTGCATGTTGGAATCAAGTGCTGAGCAGCAAAGTTCAGCCGTATACAAGATGGAGATGACATGATGAAACTGTGGTCTGTGGTTCTGGTGGCAATGCTGGCGTTCGCGCATGCGGATGCCGACGCCCGCCGCCTGGGTGGCGGCAACTCCGTGGGCAAGCAGTCCAGCAACGTGACGCAGCGCGAATCTGCGGCACCCGGCGGCCCCGCGCAAAACGCCAACAGTGCGGCCAGGCCAGCCGCGCCCGCTGCCGCGCCTGCCGCTGCAGCCCCCAAGAAGCCCTGGGGTGCCATGCTCGGTGGCCTGGCTGCGGGCCTGGGCCTGGCCTGGCTGGCCAGCTCGCTGGGCCTGGGTGCAGGCTTTGGCAACATCCTGATGATCCTGCTGCTGGCCGTCGCGGCCTTCGCCATCTTCAAGATGGTCATGCGCTCGCGCAACGGTGCTGGCAACCAGGGTGGTGCAGCGGCTGGTGGTTCGCCCTTCGCCTTCCAGGGTGCCGGTGCAGCCACGCCGGCTGCGGCCCAGGTGCCTGCGCAGTACAGCCCCAACAATGTCGGCAACGATGCATCGGCCCGTCCCTGGGAGCGCAACAGCATGGCCTTTGATGCAGCACGCGCCCAAGCCGGCGCCACCGGCGCGGGCACGGTGATCGGCTCCGGACTGACCGGCGCTGCAGCAGGTGCGGCCGGCTCGGCTTTGTCGGGTTCGCAGAACTGGGGTGTGCCCGAGGGCTTCGATACGCCCGGTTTCTTGGCTGCAGCCAAGCGCAACTTCGTGACCTTGCAGGCCGCGTGGGACCGCTCGGACATCACCACCCTGCGCTCCATGATGACCGATAGCATGCTCGAGGAGATCCGCTCGCAGCTGGCCGAGCGCGAGACGCACCGCGGTGCCGAGCCCAACCACACCGACGTGGTGATGATCGACGCGCAACTGCTGGGCATTGAGGAGCTGGACGATGGCTACATGGCCAGCGTGGAGTTCTCGGGCATGATCCGCGAAGAGCCCTCGGCAGGCCCGAGCCCCTTCCGCGAAGTGTGGAACATGACCAAGTCCCGCAGTGGCGCCAGCGGCTGGCTCGTGGCCGGCGTGCAGGCCCTGCAGTGAGCACGGCTTTGTAAATCACCCCGGATCGGTCCAAAACCCATGTTTTGGGCCGAGTTCAGGGAATAATCGGGGACTATGGCAACACAGTCCCCTTTTTCGTTCCTGGATGGCCTCTTTGAACGGCTGGCCGCCGGCCCGCAACCGCCGCAATGGCTCGTGCACGAGGTGCAGCAGCGGCTGGTGCTGTTCCTGAACCATGTGCTCATGCAGGAGAAGGAAGCCATGGACCGCCTGGTGCGCCAGCGCGGGCGCGTGGCACGCGTGCAGTGGCGCGCGTTCTCCATGGCGCTGGTGATCACGCCGGCCGGCCTGCTGAACCTGGCCGCCGAAGGCGCCACGCCCGACCTGCAGCTCGAAGTGACCGAGACCTCGCCCCTGGCGCTGGCCCAGGTGGCGCTGCGCGGCGACAAGCCCGCCATCCGCATCGAGGGCGACGTGCAGCTGGCGGCCGAGATCAACTGGCTGGTGGACAACGTGCGCTGGGACCTGGAGGAGGACCTCTCGCGCGTGGTGGGTGATGCGCCTGCGCACACCATCAGCGAAGTGGCCCGCAAGGCCGCGCAGGCGCTGCGCCAGTTCGTGGGCTCGCGCGTGCCCCCAGCCGATGGCAGCGCCACCGCCGCCCCGTACCCGGCGCCTGCGGCCCATGTGCCCCCAGCCCCGGCAGGCAGCAGCAACAGCCCTGGCGCTGACCGGACCGGTCCATGAAGCGTTTTCTCCGGGGTGTGGCCATCCTCTGGGTGGTGTTCCGCTATGGGCTGGACGGGCTGGTGCTCGACAGTTTCCAGAAGCCGTGGCTGCGCCTGGTGTCCCGCGTCGTCTCCATCGGGCGCAACCTGGATGCCCCGCGTGGCCAGCGCCTGCGCGAGGCGCTGGAGCGCCTGGGCCCCATCTTCGTCAAGTTCGGCCAGGTACTGTCCACCCGCCGCGACCTGCTGCCGGCGGACATCGCCGACGAGCTGGCGCTGCTGCAAGACCGCGTGCCGCCGTTCCATTCCGACATCGCCATTGCCACCATCGAGCGCGCCTTCCGCCGCCCGGTGGACGAGGTCTTCACCTTTTTCGACCGCACACCGGTGGCCAGTGCCTCCATCGCCCAGGTGCACTTTGCCACGCTGCGCGACCGCCACGGCATCGAACGCGAAGTGGCTGTGAAGGTGCTGCGCCCGGGCATGCTGCCGGTGATCGAAAAAGATCTGGCGCTGATGCGCATGATGGCCGGCTGGGTGGAGAGCCTCTCTGCCGACGGCAAGCGCCTGAAGCCCCGCGAGGTGGTCGCCGAGTTTGACAATTACCTGCACGACGAGCTGGACCTGGTGCGCGAAGCGGCCAATGCGGCGCAGCTGCGGCGCAACATGTCGGGCCTGGACCTGGTGTTGATCCCCGAGATCTTCTGGGACTTCTGCCACGCCGAGGTGATGGTGATGCAGCGCATGAACGGCGTGCCTATCAACCAGATCGAGCGGCTGCGCGATGCGGGGGTGGACATCCCCAAGCTGGCGCGCGACGGCGTCACCATCTTCTTCACCCAGGTCTTCCGCGACGGCTTCTTCCACGCCGACATGCACCCGGGCAACATCCAGGTGAGCCTGGATGCGGCCACCTTCGGGCGCTACATCTCTCTGGACTTCGGCATCGTGGGCACGCTCACCGAGTTCGACAAGGAGTACCTGGCGCAGAACTTCACGGCCTTCTTCCGGCGCGACTACAAGCGTGTGGCCGAGCTGCACATCGAGAGCGGCTGGGTGCCGCCGGACACACGGGTGAACGACCTCGAATCGGCGATCCGCACCGTCTGCGAGCCGTACTTCGACCGGCCGCTCAAGGAGATTTCACTGGGCATGGTGCTGATGCGACTGTTCCAGACCTCGCGCCGCTTTCACGTCGAAATCCAGCCGCAGCTGGTGCTGCTGCAAAAGACGCTGCTCAACATCGAGGGCCTGGGCCGCCAGCTCGACCCGGAACTGGACCTGTGGAGCACCGCCAAGCCCTTTCTTGAAAAATGGATGCTCGACCAGATGGGGCCGCAGCGCCTGTGGCGCGAAATCCAGGCCGAGGGCCCGCACTTTGCCAAAATGCTGCCCGAGCTGCCGCGCCTGCTGCACGACTATTTGCGCCACAAGCCCCAGGACCATCGGCGTGAACTGCTGGAGCTGATGGCGGAGCAAAAGCGCACCAACCGCCTGCTGCACGCCATCATCTACACGGGCGCGGGCTTCGTGCTGGGCCTGCTGGCCCTGGTGCTGGTACAGCAGTTGCAAGTGCTTTTCCGCTTCCGGATTTTTTAGGTTCCACTTCCCCCACCCCTTCGCGACATCGAGGAGCATGCCGTGCTGTTGACCCTGGTCATTGTCTATCTGTTGATCACCATTGCCATCGGCCTCGTGGCGGCCCGGCGCGTGAAGAACGCGGCGGATTTCGCCATTGCCGGGCGGCACCTGCCGCTGTACATGATCATCACCACCACGTTCGCCACGTGGTTCGGCTCGGAAACGGTGCTGGGCATCCCGGCCAAGTTCATCGAGGGGGGGCTCGGGAACGTGGTCGAAGACCCCTTCGGCGCGGGCTTCTGCCTGATCCTGGTGGGCCTGTTCTTCGCGGGCAAGCTCTACCGCATGACGCTGCTCACCATCAGCGACTACTACCGCGAGCGCTATGGCCGCCTGGTGGAAGTCGTCTGCTCGCTGATCATCATGCTCAGTTACCTGGGCTGGGTCTCGGCGCAGGTCACGGCGCTGGGGCTGGTGTTCAACCTGCTGTCGGGTGACGCTATCAGCATCCCCATGGGCATGGCCATCGGCGTGGTGTCCATCCTGGCCTACACGCTGTTCGGCGGCATGTGGTCGGTGGCGGTCACGGACTTCATCCAGATGATCATCCTGGTGGTCGGGCTGGCCATCATCGCGGTGTTCGCGGGCAACATGGCCGGCGGGGCCGACAAGGTGATCGAGTTCGCCTCGAACCGCGAACTGTTTCGCTTCCTGCCCGAGCCCAAGTTCCACGACGTGGTGTTCTTCATCGCGGCGGGCCTCACCATGATGTTCGGCTCCATTCCGCAGCAGGACGTGTTCCAGCGCGTGATGTCGGCCAACAACGTCAAAGCCGCCACGCGCGGCCCGGTCATCGGCGGCATCTGCTACATCCTGTTCGCCTTCGTGCCCATGTTCCTGGTGGCCAGCGCGCTGATCATCATGCCCGGCGAGACGGCGGCGCTGCTCAAGGAAGACCCGCAGAAGGTGCTGCCCACGCTGGTGATGGCCAAGATGCCCTTCATCATGCAGGTGCTGTTCTTCGGCGCGCTGCTCTCGGCGCTCAAGTCCACCGCCTCGGCCACCCTGCTGGCGCCCAGCGTCACCTTCACCGAGAACATCTGGCGCCAGTTCCGCCCCACGATGACGGACAAGGAACACCTGCGCACCATGCGCATCACCACCCTGGTGTTCAGCGGCTGCGTGCTGGCCTATGCGATCCGCATGCAGGGCACGTCCATCTACGAGCTGGTCTCGGGTGCCTACCAGGTGCCGCTGGTGGGGGCTTTCGTGCCGCTGGTGGCGGGTCTGTACTGGAAGCGCGCCACCACGCAGGGCGCCGTCTTCGCCATCGTACTGGGCATGGGCGTCTGGCTGTTGCTGCTCAACACCCCCTGGGGTGAAGTGTTCCCGGCCCAGCTCGCCGGCCTGCTGGCCGCCGTCGTGGGCATGCTGCTCGGTTCGCTGCTGCCGCAACTGCTGGCCAACCGCCACGCCGGGCACCACCGCATGGTGGGCGTGGAATAAGCCGGCGCACGCGGGCCAAAGCCCCTGCAAACCCCGCATGCACGGGGAGAAGTGGGGTGCGCCGGCCTGCACGCCTATAATTGAAGGTTTTGCACTTTGCCTTCAACGACACGCCCGACATGCCTATCTACGCCTACAAATGCAGTTCCTGTGGCCATGCCAAGGACGTGCTGCAAAAACTCTCCGACGCACCACTCTCGGTGTGCCCGGCGTGCGGCGCCGAGGCGTTCTCCAAGCAGGTCACCGCTGCGGGCTTCCAGCTCAAGGGTTCGGGCTGGTACGTGACGGATTTTCGCGGTGGAAACACAGCCGGCGCGCCTGCGGCAGCACCCGCTGCCGATGCCAAGGGCGGCGATGCCCCCGCAGCGGCGCCAGCGGCCGCCAGCACGGACACCGCCCCCAAGAAGGAATCCACCCCTCCTGCCAGCGCTCCTAGCGCCAGCACGGGCTCCACCCCCAAAACCTGAGTCTCAGCGGATGCCTTCCTTGCGCAAATGGTTGTTCACCGGTCTGCTGGTCATCGTGCCCGGTGTCATCACCGCGTGGGTGCTGCACTGGATCGTCAGCACGCTGGACCAGACCCTGCAGATCCTGCCGGAGAACTGGCACCCGGACAAGGTGCTGGGTGTGCACGTGCCGGGCTTCGGCGTGGTGCTGACCCTGGTGATCCTGCTGGTGGTGGGCGCGGTGGCCAGCAATTTTGCCGGCCGCAAGCTGGTGCAGTGGGGCGATGCCCTGGTGCACCGCATCCCGGTGGTGCGCTCGATCTATTCCAGTGTCAAGCAGGTCTCCGACACCTTGTTCGCCGAAAATGGCAACGCGTTCCGCAAGGCGGTGCTGGTGCAATGGCCGCGTGAAGGCGTCTGGACGGTGGCCTTCGTCACCGGTGCGCCCAATGGCGAGATTGCGGCCTACCTGCGCGATGAATTCGTGAGCGTGTACGTGCCCACCACCCCGAACCCCACGGGCGGCTATTTCGTGATGCTGCGCAAGAGCGACTGCGTCGAGCTCGACATGAGCGTGGACTCGGCGCTCAAGTACATTGTTTCGATGGGCGTGGTGGCCCCGGTCGACCCGACCATCCAGCTGCCTCCCAAGTAACCCTTTCTCTCTCAATGCGCCCGAGGGGCGCCGGAAGTTCTGCCATGGCCATGCGTTCCCACTATTGCGGTCTTGTGACCGAAGCCCTGTTGGGCCAAACCGTCACCCTGTCTGGCTGGGTGAACCGCCGCCGTGACCACGGTGGTGTGATCTTCATCGACCTGCGCGACCGCGAAGGCTATGTGCAGGTGGTGTGCGACCCGGACCGCGCCGAGATGTTCAAGATCGCCGAAGACGTGCGCAACGAGTTCTGCGTGCAGGTCAAGGGCGTCGTGCGGGCCCGTCCTGGCGGCACCACCAACGACAAGCTCAAGACCGGCCAGATCGAAGTGCTGTGCCACGAACTGAACGTGCTCAACCCCTCGGTCACGCCTCCGTTCCAGATCGACGAGGAAAACCTCAGCGAAACCACGCGCCTCACGCACCGCGTGCTGGACCTGCGCCGCCCCTACATGCAGAACAACCTGATGCTGCGCTACCGGGTGACCATGGAAGTGCGCAAGTTCCTCGACGCCAACGGCTTCGTGGACATCGAGACCCCCATGCTCACCAAGAGCACGCCCGAAGGCGCGCGCGACTACCTGGTGCCAAGCCGCGTGCACGATGGCCACTTCTTTGCGCTGCCCCAGTCGCCCCAGCTGTTCAAGCAACTGCTGATGGTGGCCGGCTTCGACCGCTACTACCAGATCACCAAGTGCTTTCGCGACGAAGACCTGCGTGCCGACCGCCAGCCTGAGTTCACCCAGATCGATATCGAAACCTCGTTCATGGAAGAGCAGGACATCCGCGACATGTTCCAGGGCATGATCAAGACGGTGTTCCAGAACACGCTGGGCGTGGACCTGGGCGAGTTCCCGGTCATGACCTACCAGGACGCGGCCTACCGCTTCGGCTCGGACAAGCCCGACCTGCGCGTGAAGCTCGAGTTCACCGACCTGACCGACGCCATGAAGGACGTGGACTTCAAGGTCTTCTCCGGTGCGGCCAACATGAAGGGCGGCCGCGTGGTCGCCCTGCGCGTGCCCGGCGGTGCCAAGGAAGGCACGGGCCTGTCGCGCGGCGAAATCGACGCTTACACCGAGTTCGTCAAGATCTACGGCGCCAAGGGCCTGGCCTGGGTCAAGGTCAACGACCTGTCCAAGGGCCGTGACGGCCTGCAGAGTCCCATCGTCAAGAACATCCATGACGCGGCGATCGCAGAGGTCGTCAAGCGCACCGGCGCCCAGGACGGCGATCTGATCTTCTTCGGTGCCGACAAGGAAAAGATCGTCAACGACGCCATCGGCGCGCTGCGCATCAAGATTGGCCACAGCGAGTTCGGCAAGAAGAACGGCCTGTTCGAAGACCGCTGGGCCCCGCTGTGGGTGGTGGACTTCCCGATGTTCGAGTTCGACGAGGACAACCAGCGCTGGAACTCGGTGCACCACCCCTTCACCAGCCCCAAGGATGGCCACGAGGACTGGATGGTCACGGCGCCCGAGAAGTGCATCTCCAAGGGCTACGACATGGTGCTCAACGGCTGGGAAATGGGTGGCGGCTCGGTCCGTATCCACCGCGCCGACGTGCAGCAGAAGGTGTTCGACGCCCTGAAGATCAGCCCCGAGGAAGCCCAGGAGAAGTTCGGCTTCCTGCTGGACGCGCTGCAGTACGGCGCGCCCCCGCACGGCGGCCTGGCCTTCGGCCTGGACCGCATCGTGACGCTGATGACCGGTGCCGAGTCGATCCGCGACGTGATCGCCTTCCCCAAGACCCAGCGCGCCCAGTGCCTGCTCACGCAGGCCCCGTCGCCCGTGGACGAAAAGCAGCTGCGCGAGCTGCACATCCGCCTGCGCAATGTGGACGCCGTCAAGGCGGCCTGAGCCGGGTCCACCCCGTCACTCCCATGACTGGGTATCTCTGACAAGAAGCGGTAGCGGCCATTGGCCGGTGCCGCTTTTTTCATGGCCCATGCCTACCGTGTCCTTCCCCTTTCGAATCGAGTCGAGGTTCCCCATGCGCTCTTCGGTGAAAGCCCCCCTGGCCCTGCTGCTCGTGGCCCTGCTGCTGGCCGGCTGCGGTGAAAAGAAGACCGAACTGGGCCAGGGCGGCTCGGTCGTGTCCGGCTCCGCCGGGCCTGCGGGCGCCAAGGATGCCGCCAAGGAGCTCACGCAGTGCACCCAGCCCGTGGCCACGCTGGCCCTGGCCGAGAACCCCAACGGCTACACCGTCTCCAGCAGTTACCAGCTGCCGGCATCGCCCGTGCCACTGATCCGCCTGATCGCCCAGCAAAGCGGCTGCTTTCGCATCGTCGACCGGGCGGCCGGCCTGCGCGGCACGGTGCAGGAGCAGGAGCTCAAGGACGCGGGCATCCTGCGCAAGAACTCTACCGTGGCCAAGGGCAAGGGCTACGAGGCGCAGTACACGCTGACGCCGAGCCTGACCTTCAGCGAGCAGGACGCGGGCCGCAGCATCGCCGGTGTGATCGCCATGATCCCCGTGCTGCGCGACATCGCGGGCCTGGTCGGTCTGGCCGAGCAGGTCAAATTCAAGGAGGCGCAGACCGCGCTTTTGCTCACCGACAACGAGACCACCGAGCAGGTGGCCGCCGCCACCGGCGCCGCGCGCACCACCGACCTGGGCGCGGCAGGCCTGCTCTGGGGGCGCATGGGCGGGGCCGGCGGCGCGGGCTGGAGCAACACCAACGAAGGCAAGGTCATCGCCGCCGCCTTCCTTGATGCACACAACAAGCTCGTGACCCAGGTGCAGCAACTGCAGGCCAAGGAACTGCCGCCACCCGTGGCGACCAAGTCAAAGCCCTGACCTCGGGCCCATGGGCCTGTTGACGATCTATCCGGGCCCTGGCCAGGTCGTCTTGGTGTGCCCCGAAGCAAGGTCTCGCCGCATGCTGCGGAGTCCCTGCCGTCAGCCTTGCGCCAAGCTGGGCAATATATTTGCAAAAGGCATGCAATATGCTAGTTGGAGGGCAGCAGGCCCCGCCGCACAATGCAGCGTCACCGGGCCCATCGCGCAAAGGACTTTTCCCGTGCAATCCTCCCCGAATTCCTCCGAACAGTGGCTGCGCTACATGCCCTCCGCCCAGCACCAGCGCCAGGAGCTTCGCCTGGTCGAAAGCGCCTGGGACCAGCTCTCGCTGCTGTCCTCGCTGTCGCTGCTGTCGTCCAAGGCCTCATCGGGCGGTGACCTGGCCCAGGCGCGCAGGGACTTCGCGGCCCTCTCCAGCGACCTGATGCAGGGACTGGTCAGCGAGGCCCTGAAAAACCGCACCGAAGACCTGGCCGCCCGCGCCCAGGTGTGCATCGACGTGCTGGTGCGCAACCTGTTCGAGCGCACGGCCGACATCGGCTTCTTTGCCACCGACGTGGGTGTGGCCGAGTACCTCGCCGACCCGGACCCGTCCCTGCGCCCGCTGATCGAGGCGCGCCTGGCCGAGTACGCCAGCAAGTACACGGTCTACGGCAACATCTTCCTTTTCGACACCGACCTGCAGCCCTGTGCCAGCCTGCGTGCCGTGAGCCCGGTGGGCGGGCTCGACCAGGTGGATGCCGACGCCGCCTTCCTGCGTTCGGTGCTGCAAAGCGATGCGGGCTATGTCGAGCACCACGCCGTGCATGGCTTTTGCGGCACCGGTGCCGAAACCCTGGTCTATGCCCGGCGTGTGCACTCGGGCGGGCGCATCGTGGGCCTGCTGTGCCTGGAATTCAAGCTGGCTGACGAGATGCCGGCCATCTTCGACTCGGTGCAGCAAGAGGATGCACAGGGCACCCTGCAAGGCAGTGATGTGGTGCTGGCCCTGGTCGATGCTTCGGGGCGCGTGCTCGTGTCGGGCGACCCGCTGCAGCTGCCGGCCGGCTGGCTATTGCCCCAGGTGGGCAGCGCTGGGGTGCATGCGGTGCGCCATGCCAGCCGGCGCTACCTGATGGCCGTGCGCGATACCCAGGGCTTCCAGGGCTACCAGGGGCCGGGCTGGCGCGGCGTGGCGCTGCTGCCGCTGGACATCGCTTTCGACGAGGCCTCGCACGACGAGCGCAGTGCGCTGGCCAACGAGCTGTCGGGCCAGGCACAGCTGCTGTCGCAGGAACTGCGCGAGATTCCGCGGCGCTCGGCCGCCATCCAGTCGGCGCTGGAGCGCTCGGTCTGGAATGGGCTGCTGGAGCTCAACCAGATCGGCGATGCGGGCGATGGCGGTGGCCGGGATACGGCGGCCCCGCGCGAGCTGTTGTTTGCCAAGACCCTGCTGTCCGAGATCGGTGCCACCGCGCGCAAGACCGCGCAGGCCTTTGCCAGTGCCCTGCAAGACCTCTACAGCGTGGTGCTGCGCTCCCTGCTGCGCGATGCCCAGGGCCGCGCCGCACTGGCCATGCAGATCCTGGACCGCAACCTCTACGAGCGGGCCAACGACTGCCGCTGGTGGGCGCTCACGCCGCAGTTCGCCCGCACCCTCGCCGCAGGCACCCAGGGCTGCAGCCAGGCCACGGCGGTGCTGGCGGAGATCAACAGCCTGTACACCGTGTATGCCTGCCTGGTGCTGTTCGGCACCGATGGCCGGGTCGTCGCCGTCTCGCAACCGGGGCAGGCCCACCAGGTGGGCACCCGGCTGGACGAGGACTGGGCGCAGCGCTGCCTGCGCCTGCAGGGTAGCCAGGCCTACACCGTGAGCCGCTACGAGGCCAGCCGCTTCTACGCCGAGGGTCCCACCTTCGTTTATGCCGCAGCCGTGCGGGCCGATGTCGGCGACGGGATGGGGCGCAGTGCGGGTGGACCGGTGCTCGGCGGCATCGCCATCGTCTGGGATGCTGCCAACCAGCTCCAGTCCATCCTGGATGACTGCGCCGTGGGCACGGGCGCGCGAGACACGCTGGCCTTCGTCGATGCGCAGGACCGCCTGGTGCGCGCCAGCGGTGATGCGGCGGTTCTGCAGGCACCCGAGGCCATCGCCACCAGCCGACAGGGCGGACGCACGGCTGCGCTCGGCGGCCATCTGTACGGCATGGGCCAGGCGCGCGGCCAGGGCTACCGCGAGTTCCGCACCAGCGATGGCTACGACCATGGCCTGGGCTGCCTGGTGCTTCGCCACCTGTGCGAGCGCCGCCTGGCAACCCCTCCCGCGCCCATGGTCGATGCGCATGCGGGCGCTGCACGGGTGGAGGCCGGCCACCGCGTGCAGATGGCGACCTTCCTGATCGGCTCCCACTGGCTGGGGGTCGAGGCGGCCCAGGTCGTCACGGCCGCCCCTGACGTGGCGGTGCTCCATGGCGGGGGATCGCGCGTTCCTTTCCTGGGGCTCGCGCAGATCGGCGAGCGTGTCTACTCCGTGGTGGATCTGCGCAGCGTGGTGGCAGCGGGGCCGGGCGATGCGCCCGTGCTGCGTGCGGCCGACCCCAACCGCCAGATGGTGCTGGTGCGTGTGCCGCTGGAAGGCGGCGGCACGCGCGAGTTCGTCCTGCGCGTCGATGCACTGGGCGCCATGCTTGACCTGGACCGGCGTGCGCTGCGCCCCGTGGGCATGGCCGCAGGGCCTGGGGGCACTGCGTTGATCGATGCCGTGATCCCGGTCCCCACCGCCGGCGGCAAACAGGCCCCCGGCTTGCTGTGCCGCATCTCCCCGCAGTGGCTGCTGCAGTGCGCCCTGGGCGCGCTGGCCGAAGGCCCTGCGCACGACGTCGACGCGCTCGTGGCTGCGGCATGAGTGGCCAGGAGGCCGGGGCGCGGCCTTTCAAGCTGCCGCAGTCGGTGCTGGTCGTGGTGCACACGCCAGCCCTCGACATCCTGCTCATCCGGCGTGCGGACGGGGGTGAGCACTGGCAGTCCGTCACCGGCAGCAAGGACCGCGAGGACGAACCCTGGGAAGCCACCGCCGCGCGCGAGGTGCAGGAGGAAACCGGCATCGACGTGCGGGCCAGTGGCTGCGTGCTGAGCGACTGGCTGCTGGAGAATGTCTACGACATCTGGCCCCAGTGGCGCCATCGCTATGCGCCAGGCGTGGTACTCAACCGTGAACGCGTCTTCGGCCTGTGCGTGCCTGCAGGCACGCCCGTGGTGCTGAGCCCGCGCGAGCACGTTGCCTGGCAGTGGCTGCCCTGGCGCGATGCGGCGGACCGCTGCTTTTCTGCCAGCAACGCCGAGGCCTGCCTGCTGCTTCCCCGCTTCAGCGGCGCTGGGGCAGCACCTTGACCAGGTGCTCCGCAAAGCCCTCGGCCGCCGGGGACGTGGCGCGCTGCGTGGGGCTGTACAGGCACACGTAGCGCATGGCCTCGGGCGCCAGGATGCGCCGGCGCACCAGCCCGAGCGGCTTGGCCAGTGCGCCCACGTAGTCGGGTGCCAGCGTGGCGGCCACGTCGGCGGCGGCCAGGCCCAGCGCGGTGGAGATGTTGTCCACGATCTCCACCGGCGTCACGCGCTGTTCGCTGGGCAGGCCGGTGTGCATCTGCGCCACGCTGCGCTCGTGGTCGCGTCCGGCGGCCACCAGCGGGTGGGCATGCAGCTGCTGCCAGGTCACGCTGCGCTGGCGCGCCAGCGGGTGCGTGGGGGCGCACCACAGCACCCACGGGCTCTGAAACAGCTGCGTGCGCGCCACGTCGTCGCCGCAGGCCCGGTCCGGGCCCAGGGCCAGGTCGGCATCGCCGCTGGCGACCGCATCCACCAGTTTTTCCACCGGCACGTCGCGGATGTGGATGCGCACCTTGGGGCGCTCCTGCAGGTAGGCCTTGATGGCCTGGGGCAGGATCACGCTGGCCACGACCAGGGGCGCCGCAATGCGCACGATGCCCGCCGCGCGGTTGCGCACGTCGCTGGCGGCCGATTGCGCCATGCGCAGGTGCTTGAGCACCGACTCGGCCGAGCCCAGGAACTCGCGCCCGGCGCTGGTGATGGCCACGCGGCGCGTGCTGCGCTCGAAGAGCTTGAAGCCGAGCGCATCCTCCAGCTCGCCCACGAGCTGGCTCACGGCCGAGGGCGTGAGCGCCAGCCGGTCCGCCGTGGCCGTGAAGCTGCGCATCTCGGCCACGGTGACAAAGGCTTCGAGCTGGCGCGGCGTGAAGTGGGGCAGGGAGATGGCCATGGCCATTCATTAGACCATCTTCACAATCCATAAGAAAGCATTGATTGTGGTCCGCAAGGTCGCTGCAGATACTTCGCGGCAAGGCGCAGAACGCGCCAGCAACGAGACAAGCAACACCCGATGATCTCCGCCCCCACCGCAAGCACCCTGGCCTCCCTGCGCGCCGCCTATGCCGGCCGCCTGTGGACCGAGCCTGCGGATGCCGCACCGTTCCTGACCGACTGGCGCGGCAAGTGGAGCGGCCCGGCCCTGGCCGTCGCACAGCCGGCGGACACCGCCGAGGTGGCGCAACTGCTCGCCTGGTGCCATGCGCACGGCGTGCCTGTGGTGCCGCAGGGCGGCAACACGGGGCTGTCGGGCGGGTCGGTCCCCGAGGCAGCAGGCCAGCCACTGCCACTGCTGCTGTCCCTGACCCGCCTGAACCGCGTGCGCCATGTCGATGCGCTGAACAACACCCTGGTGGTGGAGGCCGGCGCCACGCTGCAGCAGGTGCAGGACGCTGCGCGCGAGGCTGGGCGCCTGTTTCCGCTGAGCCTGGCGGCCGAGGGCTCGTGCACCATCGGCGGCAATCTGGCCACCAATGCCGGCGGCGTGCAGGTGCTGCGCTACGGCAATGCGCGCGAGCTGTGCCTGGGGCTCGAAGTCGTGACGCCCGAGGGCGAGGTCTGGAACGGCCTGCGCACCCTGCGCAAGGACAACACCGGCTACGACCTGCGCGACCTGTACATCGGCTCCGAGGGCACGCTGGGCGTCATCACCGCTGCCGTGCTCAAGCTCTTCCCGCTGCCTGCGGCCCAGGTGGTGGCGCTGGTGGCCGTGCCCTCGCCGGGCGATGCCCTGCAAGTGCTGGCGCTGGCCCAGCAGCGCCTGGGCGCATCGCTCACCGCGTTCGAACTGCTGTCGGATACCTGCATGGCGCTGGTGCTGCACCATGTGCCGGGCAGCCGGCGCCCGCTGGCCGAGGCATCGCCCTGGTACGTGCTGCTGGAGATTTCTGTCACCGGAGCCGAGGCGAGTGCCCAGGCCCACGCGGCGCAGGCCATGGAAGATCTGCTGGAGTTAGCGATGGAGCAGGGTTTCGTGCTGGACGCGGCCCTGTCCACCACGCTTGCGCAGTTCGAGGCCCTGTGGGCGCTGCGCGAGAACATCTCCGAGGCGCAGGGCGCCGAGGGCCCGACCATCAAGCATGACATCGCGCTGCCCATCGCGCGCGTGCCCGAGTTCATCGCCAGCACTGATGCCCTGGTGGGCGCTGCCTTTCCACAGGTGCGCCAGGTCACCTTCGGCCACCTGGGCGATGGCAACCTGCACTACAACGCGTCGCCCGTCGCCGCCGGCCCGCTGGATGCCGCCGCCAAGGCCGCCTTCCTGGCGCTCGAAGGCCCGTTGAACCGGCTGGTGCACGACGCCGTCCACGCCCTGGGTGGCTCCATCAGCGCCGAGCACGGCCTGGGCGTGCTGCGGCGTGATGAATCGGCGCGTTACAAGGCGCCGCTGGAGCTGCGCCTGATGCAGCGCATCAAGGCTGCGCTGGATCCCAAGGGCCTGATGAACCCGGCCAAGCTGCTGCCCGAAACCCCTGTGGCCCATCGCCCCTGATGGCCTTGTCATCCCCCTGGAGAAACGCCCTGTGAGCACCGACACGCTGAACGTCGCCGGCATCGCCGTATCGCCCCACCACTACATCGACGGCCAGCGCGTGGCGTCGGACCTGCGCTTTGACCTGCACTCGCCCATCGACCAGGCGCTGCTGGGCCGCATCAGCGAGGGCTCCCCGGCCCATGTGGATGCCGCCGTCACTGCCGCAGCGCGCGCCTTTCCGGCGTGGAGTGCGCTCACGGCCGCCGAGCGCAAGCCCTACCTCGACCGCTTCGCGGCCGAGATCGGCCAGCGCGCCGAGGCCTTCTGCACGCTCGAATCCAGCGACGCGGGCGTGCTGCTTTCGCGCATGAAGCACGGCGTGGTGCCGCGCGCCATGCTCAACATCACCTGGTTCGCCGAGCATGCACTGAACCTGCAGGACCGGCCCATCGAGACCGAGCAGGCCACCCACCTCGTGCGCCACGACCCGGCCGGCGTGGTGGCCATCATCACGCCGTGGAACGCGCCGCTGATGCTGGCCACCTGGAAGCTCGGCCCGGCGCTGGCCGCAGGCAACTGCGTCATCATCAAGCCGCCGGAATGGGCGCCGCTGACCAGCAGCCTGCTGGCCGACTGCGCGCACGCTGCCGGCCTGCCGCCCGGGGTGTTCAACATCGTGCAGGGCGCGGGTGCCAGCACCGGTGCGCGCCTGGTCAGCGACCCGCGCCTGGCACGCATCTCGTTCACCGGCTCGGTGCCCACGGCCAAGTGGATCGCGCAGTCCGCTGGCGCCAACCTCGTGCCCTGCAGCCTGGAGCTGGGGGGCAAGTCGGCCTTCATCGTGCTGGAAGATGCCGACATCGACAACGCCGCCGCCACCGGCGCGCTGATGTACCGCAACGCCGGCCAGGTGTGCCTGGCGGGCACACGCTTCCTGGTGCACCGCAAGGTGCACGACGCCTTCGTGACCGCGCTGCGCGGCTATGTCGAAAAGCTCACCGTGGGCGACCCGCGCGAGGCGGCCACCGAGGTCGGCCCCATCATCCACCCGCGCCAGGTCGAGCGTGTGCACGGCTTCGTGCAGCGTGCCGTGGCCGATGGCGCCACGCTGCTCTGGGGCGGCGCGCAGCACCCCTTCGGCGCGCAGTATTACCAGCCCACCCTGCTCACCGATCTGCGCCAGGACAGCGAGATCGTGCAGAACGAGGTCTTCGGCCCGGTGCTCACCTTGCAGGCCTTCGACAGTGACGAGGAAGCCATCGCCCTGGCCAACGGCACCGACTACGGGCTGGGCGGCGTCTGCTACGGCGAAACGCAGCACGCCAGTGCCGTGGCGCAGCAGGTGCGCACCGGCTTCATCTGGGTCAACAGCTTCGGCATCCGCGACCTGGCCGCGCCCTTCGGCGGCATCAAGCGCAGCGGCGTGGGCCGCGAGGGCGGGGACTGGAGCTTCGAGTTCTTCTGCGACGTCAAGGATGTCGTCATCCCCAAAAAGCCTTTCCGCGCCAGCTTCAGCCACCGCTGAGCATTACCTACACACAGGAGACACACCCCATGGGAAGCATCGTTGGCGCCGCCATCGTCTCGCACCACCCCGGCCTGATGCAGTGCGAAGAGTTTCGCGTGCTGCAGGGCGCGGGGGCCGACTCGGACCTGATACCCGGCTATGCACGCCTGCGCGAACGCATCGCTGCGGCCCGGCCCGACGTGGTCATCATCTTCGACTCGCACTGGTTCACCACCGGCTACCACCTGGTGGACGGCGCGCCGCGCTACCAGGGCATGTTCATCTCCGACGAGATGCCCTGGTACCTGCACGGCGTGCCCTACGACTACCGGGGCCACCCCGACCTGGCGCTCGAGATCGAGGCCGTGTCGCGCGAGCACCAGGGCTACAACCGCGTCATCAACCACCCCGACCTGGGCAAGCAGTACGCCACCATCAACCTGGTCAAGCACCTGCGCCTGGAGCGCAGCGACACGCCGGTGGTCACCGTGAGCTCGTGCCAGAACTGCGACTGGCGCCATTTCCTGAAATCGGGCGAGGCGATTGCCGAGGCCGTTCGCCGCAGCGACCTGCGCGTGCTGCTGCTGGCATCGGGCGCGCTGAGCCACAAGTTCAACCCCATCGACTGGAAGCCGAACCACCCCCGTATCTTCCACGAGAGCAATGTCTCGCGCCCCGAGAACATCGTGAGCGACAAGGGCGCCATCGCTCTCATGGAGCAGGGCCGCCACGACATGGTGCTCGACCGTTGGCAGGACGAGTACCGCAAGATGCCCTGGGAGGCCTTCGGCGCGCACTACCTGCAGATGCTGGGCGCCATGGGCGGGGCCGACTGCCGCGCGCGCGGCGTGGCCCTGTCGGCCTACGAGAACGCACGCGGCACGGGCAACGTGCACATGTGGTTCGATGGCGAAACGCAAGCGGTGGAGGTGGCGGCATGAACTTCGAATTCCCGGTTACCGAACTGCCCGCCGTGATGCGCGGCCCGCGCGTGGAGCGCCGCCGCGTGCTGGTGGGCGGCAGCGCCTGCTGGGGCACCATCGTGGAAGAGGGCGCGCGGCAGGGGCAACTGCGCCTGGACGATGGCCGCGTGGTGGACCCGGCCAGCCTGCAGCACCTGCCGCCGGTCGCGCCCAGCAAGGTCATCGCCGTGCACATCTCGTACAGCTCGCGCAGCTTCGAGACGCGCAACCAGCCCAAGCCGACCGAGACGCCCACCTACTTCACCAAGCCACCGACCTCCGTCAACGGGCATGGATGCGAAATCCACAAGCCCGCCGACAGCCTGTACCTCAACTACGAGGGCGAGTACGCCGTGGTCATCGGCAAGACCTGCCGCAACGTGCTGCCCGACGAGGCCTGGGACTACATCGAAGGCTTTTGCCCGGCGCTCGACATGGGCCTGCAGAACTACCGCGACACCGACCAGGGCAGCATGCTGCGCGTGAAGGGGGCGGACACGCTGCTGCCCATCGGCCCCGGTATCGTGCGCGGCGTGAACCTGTTCGCACAGACGCTGCGCACCTACCGCAACGGCCTGGTGGTGCAGGAGGCACACATCGGCGACGAGACCATCTGGGGCCCGCACTACGTGGTGGCTGACATTGCGCGCCACATCACCCTGGTGCCGGGCGACGTGATCCTGATGGGCACGCCCTGCCATTCGCGCTCAGTCGACCCGGGCGACTTGGTGGAGTGCGAGATCACGGGCCTGGGTCGCCTGGCGGGCACCGTGGTCGCCATCGATGCGCCGCGCGCCTCGGCACTGGGCGTGGGCCACCAGCCCACCGACAGCCCCGAGGTGCGGCGCGTGGCCTGCGGCTTCGACGAGCGCGTGCCCGAGCATCTGAAGGCCAATTACCGCCAGGCTGCGAAGAAGTAATCCATAAGAACCATCGGAGACAGAGCATGAAGAACCTTTCCCCCACAACATCCCGCCGCAACGTACTGCACCTGGCTCTGGCCAGTGCAGCGGGCGCCGTGCCCTTCCTGGCCCAGGCCCAGGCGCTCGACACCGTGAAGATCCTGGCCGGCTTTGCTGCCGGCGGCACGGTGGACACCCTGGCGCGGCGCGTGGCCACCCAGATCACGGGCGGTTACGCCAAGTCGGCCGTGGTGGAGAACAAGACCGGCGCGGGCGGGCAGATCGCCATCACCACACTCAAGGCCGCTCCGGCGGACGGCGCCACACTGCTGGCCACGCCCATGTCCATGCTGGGCATCTACCCCCACACCTACAAGAAGCTGCCCTACGACCCCGTGGCCGACGTGACGCCCGTCTCCCTGGGCGTGGTGTTCGACATGGGTTTTGCCGTGGGCCCGCAGGTGCCCGCCTCGGTGAAGACGGTGCCCGAGTTCCTCGAATGGTGCAAGGCCAACCCCACGGGCGCCAACTTCGGCTCGCCCGCACCGGGCTCGGTGCCGCACTTCGTGGGCGAGCTGATCAGCCGCGCCGGCAAGGTCGACATGCGCCACGTGGGCTTTCGCGGC
>NZ_LMIH01000034.1:474-34475 GCF_001428645.1 Acidovorax sp. Root217 | reverse complement strand
CCTCTCAGGCGGCAAGATCCGCGTGCTGGCCACCTCGGGCGCCACGCGCAACAAGTTCATGCCGGGCGTCAGCACGCTGATCGAGCAGGGCTTCAAGGACATGGCCTACAACGAATGGTTCGGCTTCTTCCTGCCCGGCAAGGCGCCGGCCGAGGTGGTGGCCAAGGCGAATGCCGCCATCCGCACCGCGCTGGCCGACAAGGACGTGGTCGCCGGGTTGGCGGCCATGGGGCTGGAGGCGCGTTCGTCCACTCCCGCTGAGCTGGCGGCGCTGCTCAAGGCCGATGGCGACAAATGGGGTCCCATCGTGAAAGCCATTGGCTTCACTGCAGAATCCTGAGGACTCCCCATGCTTGACGATGCATTGATCCAGCAGCTCGCTCTTGAGCTGCACCAGGCCGAGAAGACCCGCGTGCAGGTGGAGCATTTCTCCAAACGCCACCCCGGTATGACGGTGCAGGACGGCTATGCCATCTCGCGCGCCTGGGTGGCGATGAAGATCGCCGAGGGCCGCACGGTGCGCGGCCACAAGATCGGCCTGACCTCGCGCGCCATGCAGGTCGCCAGCCAGATCACCGAGCCCGACTTCGGCACCCTGCTGGACGACATGTTCTTCGCCGAGGGCGGCGACATCCCCATGCAGCGCTTCATCCTGCCGCGCGTGGAGGTGGAGCTGGCCTTCGTGCTCAACAAGCCTTTGCGCGGCGAGCCGGGGCGCCCGCCGGTGAACATCTTCGACGTGCTGGCCGCCACCGAGTACGTGGTGCCCGCCATCGAGATCATCGATGCGCGCATCGAGCAGCACGACCGCCACACGGGCGTGATGCGCAAGGTGTTCGACACCATCTCGGACAACGCGGCCAATGCCGGCATCATCACCGGCGGGCGCCCCGTGCGTCCCGATGCGGTGGACCTGCGCTGGTGCGGCGCGCTGCTCTACAAGAACGGGGTGATCGAGGAATCGGGCCTGGCCGCTGCGGTGCTCAACCACCCGGCCACCGGCGTGGCCTGGCTGGCCAACAAGCTTGCACCCTATGGCGAGGGGCTGGAGGCGGGCGAGGTGGTGCTGGGCGGCTCGTTCACGCGGCCCGTGGCGGCTGCCGCGGGCGACACCTTCCATGCGGACTATGGGCCGCTGGGCAATATCGCCTTCCGCTTCGTTTGAGGGGACTGCCTTGCATACACCCGTGAACACCTTCAAGCAGGCCCTGGTCGCGCGCACGCCGCAGATCGGCCTGTGGTTCGGCCTGGCCAGCGGCTATGCGGCCGAGCTCGTCGCAGGGGCTGGTTTCGACTGGCTGCTGCTTGACGGCGAGCACGCGCCCAACGACGTGCCGCGCATGCTGGAGCAGCTGCAGGGCATCGCCAGCGCGCGCGCCATGCTGGGCTCTGGCCCGCACCCGGTGGCCCGCGTGCCGGTGGGCGACACGGCGCTGATCAAGCAGTACCTGGACATCGGCGCGCTGACCCTGTTGGTGCCCATGGTGGACACGCCCGAGCAGGCCGCGCAGCTGGTGCGTGCCATGCGCTACCCGCAGGACGACGGGCAGGGCGGCATCCGCGGCATGGGCGCGGGCCTGGCGCGCGCCTCGCAGTGGATGCGCTATCCCGGGTATCTCAAAGAGGCCAATGCCCAGGCGTGCCTGCTGGTGCAGGCCGAGAGCACGCTGGCCATCGAGAACCTGGACGCCATTGCGCACACGCCGGGCGTGGATGGCGTGTTCTTCGGCCCGGCCGACCTCTCGGCCAGCATGGGCCATGTGGGCAATCCCGGGCACCCTGAGGTACAGGAGGCCATCGAGAGCGGGATACGCCGCGTGCTGGCCGCCGGCAAGGCCCCCGGCATCCTGATGGCCGATGAAAAGCTGGCGCGCCGCTACCTGGAGCTGGGCGCCGTCTTCGTGGCCGTGGGGGTGGACACCAGCGTGCTGGTGGCCGCCACGCGGGATCTGGCGGCGCGGTATGGGCGGGCGCTGCATCCCGCGCAGCCACAGTCTCCAGTGGCAGGCGCCTCGGTCTACGGCTGACAGCCCCCACTACATCGGCCGCAGCCTGAGCTTTTCCGCCGGATCGTGGGGCTCGGGCGTGGGCACGCCCAGGATCTCGTCGATCGAGGGCTCGTCGGGCATGTCCAGGATCTGGTCTGCCGACAGCTCGACCCGGGCGGCGATGGCGGCCAGCGCGGCAGACGCTGCCGCTTCGGGCGGTGGCGGCGTGCGTGTGCGTATCACCACGCCGCCGGGGCGCCGCTCGCCGTCCTGCCCCAGCACCGCACGGGTCGGGGCGTTGCCGCAGCGGGCGCGCACCGCCTGCACGCTGTCCTGCAGGGCCTGTGCATCGGCAATGCGCTCCCGGTGGCGCAGCAGCACCTGCTGGGCCATGTCCGCCAGCTTGGAGTTCAGGGAGCTTTCGGCCAGCTGCAGCAGCTTGCGCACGGCCCCTTCGGCATCGCCCGCCAGGCTCTGGGCCATCGCTTTCTCGGCCGACTGGTTGATCTGGGGCAGGCATTCGCGCACCATGTCGCTGTATGCGGGGTAGACGTTGCAGGCATTGGCCATCAGCTCCGTGAGGCCGCGCGTGTTGGCATAGCGCATCCCGAGGGAGCGCACCCACTTTTCGCCGTCCGACAGGTCGATGGAGGTCGCGGCCAGCACGGCCAGCAGGCTGGCCAGGTTGCAGGCGGCCTCGAAATCGAAGCTGGCCTCGTCGATCTCGCGCGCCATGTCGCGCACCGCCGCCACGGCGGCCGAGAACTGCCGCTGCTGGATCAGCAGCAGGGTCTGGGCAATGCTGGCAAAGCGCTGGATGCGCGGGCTGTCCTGGTGGCGCTCCAGGATGCGGCCAAAGTCCGCCACGCAGCGTTCGATGCCCTTGCGGTCCTTGTCGGAAAAGTAGGAAAAGGCCAGCAGCACCAGGGCCTGGAAGTCGAACAGCTTGGAGTCGATACCCAGGATGGCCGCACGCGAGAGCACGCTGGCGGCCGTCTTGCGGTCGCCCATGTAGTACGACATCATGCCCAGCTTCTGCAGGCGCACCACCGAGTCGGGCGTGAGCGCGCTGGCCGTGCGGTAGGTCTCGATGGCCTCGGTGAAGTTGCCCAGTTCCACCTGAGCGCGGCCCAGCACGTCGTAGGCGTCGGCAAACGAGGCATCCTCGCCGATCAGGCCCTGCAAGGTGGTGATGGCGCGGGTGGCCTGGCCAGACTCGATCTGCGCGCGCGCCACACCGAGCTTGGCCCAGGGCAGGGCGCGCGCTGCGATGACGGCTTCGAACAGCGTTCGGGCTTCATCGTGGCGGCCCAGGCGCAGCAGCAGCTCGGTGCCAATGCGCGCGGCATACAGCCAGTAGGGCTTGCGCGCCTCGAAACGTTCTACGCAGAGGCTGGACGCGAGCTCGAAGTCTTCCTGCTCGATGGCGTCGAAAATCGGCTTCAAGTGGATCTTGCGCAGCCGCGCCAGGCTCAGCCGCTCGAACAGGGCGCTCGGGGTGAAGGGCTTGAGCAGGTAGCCATCGAGCGCCGACTCGGCGGCCTCGGCCACCGCCGCATACGAGGCCTCTGCCGTGACCATGAAAAACACGGTGGAGAACGGCAGCAGCTGTGCACGGCGCAAGTCGTCCAGCAAGGTCTGTCCGGAGTCGCCAGATTCGCTGAAGAACTGGTCGCACAGCACATAGTCGAACACCGTGTGTTCCAGCCTGGCGCGGGCGTCACGCACACGGCTGCATTGCACGATCTTGGTGACCCCGTACTCACGCAGCTGCCCCACCAGAATGCTGCGCGAGGTGGCATTGCTGTCGATGATCAGCGCCTGGATGTCTGGCGTATCCGGGTCTTTGCCTGTGGCCATCTGCAGCTCGGGGGTGGTGTAATTAAAAGTAACTGCTCACTGCAAGCACAGTGTATGCCCGGTCAGCGGAGTCTGCGATGCGGGTAAGCCCCCGGCCTGCCATGTGTCGGTTGCTTGCGACACAATCGGTGCCATGGACAACACAGACATCCTGCGGGTGGCAACCTACAACATCCACAAAGGGGTGCAGGGCATCGGCCCGGCCCGCCGGCTGGAGATCCACAACCTGGGGCATGCGGTCGAGCAACTGGATGCCGACATCGTCTGCCTGCAGGAGGTTAGGAAGCTGCACCGTGGAGAGGCCAAATACTTCCAGCGCTGGCCCGAGTTGCCCCAGGCCGAGTACCTCGCCCCGGAGGGCTACGAGGCGGTGTATCGCACCAACGCCTTCACCCGCCACGGTGAGCACGGCAACGCGCTGCTCTCGCGCTGGCCCGTGATCGGCCACCAGCACGAGGACATTTCGGACCACCGCTTCGAGCAGCGCGGGCTGTTGCACGTCGAGGTGGACGCCCATGGCCGCAAGATCCACGTGATCGTCGTTCATCTGGGGTTGATTCCGGGCAGCCGCATCCGCCAGATCGAGCGGCTGCAGCGCTTCATCGAGCGCGAGGTGCCCGGCGGCACACCGCTGGTGGTCGCGGGCGATTTCAACGACTGGGGCCTGCAGGTCAAGCGCATGCTGGCCGGCTTCGGCCTGCATGAATTCGAGGACCCCCGGGCCTTCACCTACCCCGCGCGCCTGCCCCTGGTGCAACTGGACCATGTCTACGTGCGCGGCCTCACGCCCCTGTCGCTGCACGTGCCGCGTGGCCGCATCTGGTGGCGCATGTCCGACCACCTGCCCCTCATCGCCGAATTCCGTCTCTAGCCGTGGTCCGGTCCCCGGCCTTCACCGCTGACCACCGGGTGCGCCTGCTGCAGGGTGCGCAGGAGCTGTTTCCCGCGCTGGTCAAGGCCATGGACGCTGCACTGTCGGACATCCAGTTCGAGACCTACATCTTCGACTTCACCCGCAGTGGAGCCAGTGTGGCGCAGGCCCTGGAGCGGGCGGCCCGGCGTGGCGTGCGCACCCAACTGGTGGTGGATGGCGTGGGCGCGGGTGCCTTTCCGCTGGAGTGGACCGAGCGCTTTTCGGCCGCTGGCGTGCAGTTTCGCGTCTATTCGCCGCTCGGGCCGCTGGGCCTGCTGCTGCCGCACCGCTGGCGCCGCCTGCACCGCAAGCTGTGTGTGGTGGACGGCTGCATGCTGTTCTGCGGCGGCATCAACGTGCTCGACGACCTGCATGATCCCAATTTCGGCACGCTGGCCGCGCCGCGCTTCGACTTTGCCGTGCAGGCCACGGGCAGCCTGGTGGCCGTGGCCAGCGACACCATGGACCAGCTGTGGTGGCGCATGCAGGCCGTGCGCGACATGCGCGAGCGCCGCCTGCCCGAGGCCCTGCAGGCGCTGCGCGCGGCCAGCGCCGCCCAGCACGCTGCCCAGGTGGCCGAAGACGGCCCTCGCGTGCGCGCCGCGCTGCTGCTGCGCGACAACGTGCGCAACCGCAGCCGCATCGAGCGGGCGTACCGCCGCGCCATCGGAGCGGCGCGGCACGAGGTGATCATTGCCTACGCCTACTTCCTGCCCGGTGGCAAGCTGCGCCGCGCATTGCTGATGGCGACGCGCCGCGGTGTGCGTGTGCGCCTGCTGCTGCAGGGGCGCTACGAATACTTCATGCAGTACCACGCGGCGCGGCCGGTGTATGGCGCACTGCTCGCGGCGGGGGTGGAGATCCACGAGTACGCGCCGAGCTTCCTGCACGCCAAGGTGGCCGTGGTCGATGCGCTGGGCGAGCGGCCCTGGGCGACGGTGGGCTCGTCCAACCTCGACCCGCTGAGCCTGCTGCTGGCGCGCGAGGCCAACGTGGTGGTGGAGGACGCGGCCTTTGCCGCCGACCTGCGCCAGCGCCTGGTGCAGGCCATGGAGCAGTCCGGCCGGCGCATGGAGCCGGCGCGCTATGCGGGCCGCCCGCTGCGCCAGCGCGTGCTCGACCAGGTGGCCCATGCGCTGATGCGCCTGGCCCTGTGGATCACGGGCCGCCGGTACTGACACCGATGGCAGGCTTTGCTGCTATACAAATAGTAGCTGTATCGCGATGCGGGCCGGGCGGTAGCCAGGTAAAACCTTTGCCAGGCGTACCGCCCCGTTCACTGTTACGATGCCGGACATGTCCAGTCCCACTGCCGCTGATATGACGACCATCCCGCCCGACGAAGAAGGCACGCCCGTCTCCGTCAAGATCCGAGAGCGCCTTGCCGCCGCGCGCAAGCGCTTCCACGCCAACGACAACATTGCCGAGTTCATCGAGCCGGGCGAGCTGGAGAGGCTGCTGGACGAGGTCGAGGTCAAGATGCAGGGCGTGCTCGACAGCCTGGTCATCAACACGCAAGGCGACCACAACACGCACAACACCGCGCGCCGCGTGGCCAAGATGTACCTCAACGAGGTGTTCAAGGGCCGCTACGTGGCGCAGCCGCCGATCACCGAGTTTCCCAACGCCGAGCACTTGAACGAGCTCATGATCGTCGGGCCCATCACGGTGCGCAGCGCCTGCAGCCACCATTTCTGTCCGGTGATCGGCAAGATCTGGATCGGCGTGATGCCCAACGAGCACACCAACGTGATCGGCCTGTCCAAGTACGCGCGCCTGGTCGACTGGGTCATGGGCCGCCCGCAGATCCAGGAAGAGGCCGTGGTGCAATTGGCCGACCTGATCATGGAAAAGACCCAGCCCGACGGCCTGGCCATCGTGATGGAGGCCAGCCACTTCTGCATGTCCTGGCGCGGTGTGCGCGAGATGGACAGCAAGATGATCAACTCGGTGATGCGCGGCGTGTTCCTCAAGGACCCCTCGCTGCGCCGCGAATTCCTGTCCCTCATCCCCGGAAAGAACTGACCATGCTCGTACGCCTGCTCTATGCCAGCCGCGCGGTGGATACCTCGCCTTCCGCCATCGAAGCCATCCTGTCGCAGTCGCGCCAGCACAACCCGGGCAGCGGCATCACCGGGGTGCTGTGCTATGGCGGCGGTATCTTTCTGCAGGCCATCGAGGGCGGCCGCGCTGCGGTGAGCGACCTCTACGGCCACATCCAGCGCGATGCCCGCCACCAGAACGTGGAGCTGCTGCACTACGAGGAGATCACCGAGCGCCGTTTCGGCGGCTGGACCATGGGCCAGGTGAACCTGTCCAAGATCAACCACTCGATCCTGCTCAAGTACTCCGAGAGGCCCGAGCTCGACCCGTATGCGGTGTCGGGCAAGGTGTCGTTCGCGCTGCTCGAGGAACTGATGGCGACTGCTTCCATCATCGGCCGCGCTTAGCGGTCGCTGAGTCGCAAGGCCGGTCCGCCGTTTCGGACGTCCATTTCCGGGCCGCAGCCGCCAGCGCGCTGCGGCTTTTTGTATTCCTTTTTCCGCTTTTCCACCGTGACCATCCATGCCTTCGGCCTCATCATCCTGGCGGGCCTGATCCATGCCTGCTGGAACATCGTGGCCAAGAAGGCGGGGGGCGACTCGCGCTTCGCGTTCTTCACCTCGGTGCTGATGATGCTGTTCTGGGCGCCGCTGGGCTGGTACCTGGGGCGCGATGCGGTGCCGCTGTGGGGCGCGGTGGAGTGGGGCTTCGTCGCGGCCAGCGGGTTGCTGCACGTTGCCTACTTCGTCATCCTGCTGCGCGGCTACCGCAAGGCCGACCTCACCGTGGTCTACCCGCTGGCGCGTGGTTCGGGGCCGCTGATGTCTTCGCTGGTGGCGGTCACGCTGCTGGGTGAGCGCATTTCGGCGCTGGGCGTGGCCGGCATCGCGGGCGTGGTGGGCGGGGTGTTCCTGATCGCGGGCGGCCCGGGCCTGCTGCGCGCCGCGCACGATCCGGCTGCGCGAGCGCGCGTGCACAAGGGCATGTTCTACGGCCTGCTCACGGGGGCCTTCATCGCCAGCTACACGGTGGTCGACGGCTATGCCGTCAAGATCCTGCTGATGTCGCCCATCCTCGTGGACTACATGGGCAACTTCGTGCGCGTGGCGCTGCTGGCGCCCGTGGTGCTGCGCGACCTGCCCACCGCCGGCCAATTGTGGCGCGCGCAGTGGCGCTTTGCGCTGCTGGTGGCCATGGTCAGCCCCGTGGCCTATGTGCTGGTGCTGTATGCGATGAAGGAGGCGCCCCTGTCGCATGTCGCGCCCGCACGCGAGGTCTCCATGCTGTTCGCCGCGCTGATCGGCGGCCACCTGCTGGGCGAAGGCGACCGCGTGGCGCGCATCTGTGGTGCCGTGCTCATCGCGGCCGGCGTCACTGCGCTGGCGCTGGGGTAGCCATGCTGCTCGGGTGCGACTTTTCGAGCAGCCCCACGCGCCGCAAGCCCGTGGTGCTGGCCCTGGGCCGGCGCGATGGCGCGCGCGTGCAATTGACGGAACTGGTGTGCCTGGAAACCCTGGCCGCGGTGGGCGCCTGGCTGGCCGAGCCGCGCCACTGGGTGGGTGGGTTCGACCTGCCCTTCGGCCTGCCGCGCGAGCTGCTGCAGACCCTGGGCTGGCCGCTGCAGTGGCACGCCAGCATGCAGCACTACCAGTCGCTCACCCGCCCACAGATCCGCGAGGCCTTTGCCGCCTTCTGCGATGCGCGCCCCGTGGGCGGCAAGTTCGCGCACCGCGCGACCGATGGGCCGGCGGGCTCGAGCCCGTCGATGAAATGGGTCAACCCGCCCGTGGCCTATATGCTGCATGCAGGCGTGCCACTGCTGCTCGGCGCCGGGGTGCACCTGCCCGGCCTGCATGCAGGCGACCCCACGCGCGTGGCGCTGGAGGCCTACCCCGGCCTGCTCGCGCGCGAAGTGCTGCAGCGGCGCAGCTACAAGAGCGACGATGTTGCCAAGCAGACGCCGGATCGCCTGATCGCGCGCAAGGACCTGCTGACCGCGCTGGAGCTGGGGCAGACGCGCCTGGCGCTGCGCCTGAAGCTGAGCCATGCCCAGCGCGATGCCCTGGTGGCCGACGCCAGCGGCGACAGCCTGGACGCCGTGCTGTGCATGCTGCAGGCCGGCTGGGCCGAGCAGCGCCATGCGGAGGGCGACGCGCTCTACGGCCTGCCACCCGGCCTGGACCCGCTGGAGGGCTGGATCGTCACCGCGCCCATGCCCCTGGCTGGCGCAGGGGCGGCCACAATCGCGCCATGACAGGTATTGCCGTATCCATGCAGGCTGTCCGGCTCTGGGCCGGGGGACTGGCCTGTGCGGTCGCGGCCACATCTGCACTCGCCGCGCCCGCCCCCTGGTTCTACTGGCGCAGCAAGGTCGATGGCCAGCGCGTCTGCGCCCAGACCTCGCCGGGCGCGGGCTGGGAGAAAGACAGCCCGCCCCACGACGGCCCTGGTTGCGCTCCGCGCCGCAAGGTGCTCATCGTTCCGATGCGCTGATCAGACCTTCACGGCCGCCTCTTGAGGCTCTCCGAGCGACAGCATCAGCCGGTTGGCCCAGTTGAAGAAGGCCGCGCCGTGCAGCGCATCCGAGATCGCGAAATCGTCCAGCCCCTGGTCGCGCAGCGCCGTGATGTGTTCGGTGCCGAAGTCGAGCGGCGTGTCCGAGAGCGCCACTGAGGCCTGGGCGATGGCGCTCCAGCGCGGGCCCAGGTCGGTGTCCGTGCCTTCGTCGAGCAGGCGCTGCACGTCGTCCGTGCGGCCCGAGAAATGCGCGGCAAAGCGCGCATGCACCGATGCGCAGTAGATGCAGCCGTTGTGGCGCGAGGTGGCGGTGGCCGACAGTTCGCGTTCGGCGCGCGGCAGGCCGGCGTCGGGGTTGTAGAAGATGTCCTTGTCGGTGCGGGTGCGCGCGCCCAGGATGTCGGGGTCGCGCGCCAGCAGCATGAAGTAGGGCGACTTGGCGCGCGCAGCGTCCACCAGGCCTGCCAGGTGGCGGTCGGTCAACTCTGCCTCGGGCAGGGGCGTGAGCCAGGGCAGCCAGTTGAGCTGCGCCTGGGTGAAGGCCACCGGCTCATTGTTGCCGGGGTGCGAAAGGGTGGTGTCGCTCATGCCTGCGTCTCCTCGTTGGACAGGGTGGCTTGCCCGCGTGGCGCGGGGGCAGCAGCCAGGGCGCGCAGCCCGGCCACCACGCGGATCTGGAACGCCAAAAAGGCGACCAGCTGCGACAGGGTCACGATGTCGGTCGTCCCCCAGCCCGCGTCGAGCAACTTCTGCAGCGCGGCCGGGCTGGCATCGCGCGGGTGCAAGGTGAGCAGGTGCGCGTGTTCGAGTGCGGCCGACAGCGGCCTGCCTAGCACGGCGCCCTGGGCCTCGCCCACGGTGTAAGCCGGGCCGGCCTGGTCCTCTTCGCTCAGCGGGCCGGGCGGGTAGCTGCCATAGGGGCCGCTGGCCGCGCCGCGCACCACCTCTGCGGCGATTCCCTGGGGCACGCCGGGGCGGGCCTGGCGCGCGCCTTCGGATGCCAGCGCGGCGTTGTAGAAGGCCGTGGCATCGGGCTGCTGGTGCAGGCCGGCCACGAAGGCCGCCACGGCCTGGCGGTCGGCCAGGGTGAAGCGGCTGCCTGGCAGCAACTGTGCCGGCTCGAACAGGGCCAGGTAGCTCTGCTGTGCATGGGTGCGCGCCTGCAGGCGGTGGCGGCGGATGGTGTCGAGCCGGTCGCCGGGCTGGATGCCGGCGAGCAGGTCGATCACATCGGGCGGGGTGTCGTGGGGCTGGGTCATGCAGGCTCCGTGATGGGTTGGGGGATGAAAGCGCGGGGCGTGGCTGCGGGCGGGTGCCGTGGCACCCAACCCAGGGCGGGTGCCACCGCGGTGGCGGTGAGCTCGATGGAGCGCAGGATGGCCGCGTGCGGCGGGTCGATGGAGTGCACCTGGAACACCAGATCGGTCACGCGCTCGAGCGTGGCGTCGGCGCGCAGCGAGGCGATCACGTCCTCGGGCGAGCCCACGTGCGCGTCGTAGGTGGCGATCAGTTGCGCAAGCGGCGCATCGGGCCCCACACGGGGCGTTGCACCGGATTTGGCGGCCTGTGCGGCAAAGCGCTCGGCGAAGCGGCGCAGCCCAGTATCGGCCAGGCGCAGCGCCTCCTGCCGGCTGTCGGCCACGAACAGGCTGCGCGAGCCCACGATGCGCGGCGTGCTGCCGGCGGGCAGCGCGGCCAGGTAGGCGTCGATGATGGGGTTCTGGATCTCGGCCAGCGTGGCGTCGGGCGCATCGTCGGTGCGCGGCTGGGTGCGCGAGAGCATGAGCCCGTCGCCCGCCTGCCCGGCGCGCGTGCCGCCCGCCACCGAGAAGGTGGCCTGCCAGATGCGGCCCAGCAGCTGCGCCGCAGCGGGGTAGAGCGTGTCACCGCCCGCCAGGGGCTGGCCGGCCCAGGCGCCGCGCAGCACGGCCAGCTGGCGCGCGAAGATCGCACTGCGGTCCTCGCTGTCGAGCCCAAAGGCCGCAAACGATTCGGGCGTACCGCCCGTGCCCACTCCCACGTCCAGGCGGCCGCCCGAGAGCAGGTCGAGCACGATGGCGTCCTCGGCCACGCGCACGGCGTTTTCCAGGGGCAGGGTGATGATGCCGGTGCCCAGGCGGATGCGGTGGGTGCGCGCCGCCACATGCGCCAGGAAGACCAGCGGCGAGGGCAGGCCGCCCTCGTGCTCGTGGAAGTGGTGCTGCGCGACCCAGGCAGAGTCGAAGCCCAGGGCCTCGGCATGGGCGATCTGCTCGGCCACCAGGCGGTAGCGCTCGCCCGCCGGGGCGTCGTCAAGCAGCCTGCTGAAGAAGCCCAGGCGCTTCGCGCTCGGCGTGGTGATAGTTGTCGTTGTGGGGATGGAGGGCACGGTCGTTGTTCCTTGCTGCGGCATGGCCGGGGATGGCATTGATGAGTTCGCGCGTGTAGTCGCTGCCGGGGGACAGGAACACGTCCTGCACGCGCCCGGCATCCACCTGGCGCCCGGCCTGCAGCACCGAGACGGTGTCTGCTATCTGCCGCACCACGGCCAGGTCGTGCGAGATGAAGAGATAGGTCAGGCCCAGGTCGCGCTGCAGCTGCTCGAGCAGCGCCAGGATCTGCGCCTGCACGGTCACATCCAGGGCCGATACCGCTTCGTCGAGCACCAGCACCTGGGGGCCCAGCACCAGGGCGCGTGCAATCGCCACGCGCTGCCGCTGCCCGCCCGAGAGCGCGCGCGGCGGGCGCTGCAGCACGGCCGGTGGCAGGCCCACGCGTGCCAGGATGTCTTGCACGCGGCGCTCGCGCTCGGCCCGAGCGACGGGCTCGAAGTTGAGCAGCGGCTCCTCGATGATCTGGTAGACCGTCTGGCGCGGATCCAGCGAACTGAAGGGGTTCTGGTGCACCAGCTGGATGCGCCGGCGCACCTGGCGCAACGCCTCGCCGCGCAGCGTGGCCAGGTCTACCCCCTCGACGAGGATGCGGCCCGCCGTGGGGCGCGCAAAGCCCACCACGTCGCGGATGGTGGTGGTCTTGCCCGAACCCGACTCGCCCACCAGCGCATGCGTGGTGCCACGGCGTACGTTGAACGAAACCTGGTCCACCGCGCGGAAAGGGCGTTTCTGCTCGGCTACCGGAAATTCGTGGACCAGTTGGTCGACCACGATGGCGAAGTCATCGCCCGCGGCGGCGTCGCTGCCGCGGGACGCCGGGCGAAAGGCGCCCACCGAGAGCGAGGGCGCGTCGGCCAGCAACTGGCGCGTGTAGGCGCTCTGCGGCGCGCGCAGCAGTGCCCGGGTGGGGCCCTGTTCCTGGATACGGCCGCCCTGCATCACCACCAGCCGGTCGGCCCGGTCGGCCGCCACGCCCAGGTCGTGCGTGACCAGCAGCACGGCCGTGCCGTCCTCGCGGCGCAGATCGTCGATCAGGTCGAGGATGCGCCGCTGCACCGTCACGTCCAGGGCGCTGGTGGGCTCGTCGGCAATGATGAGCGCCGGGCGCAGCGCGATGGCGATGGCGATCAGCACCCGCTGCTTCATGCCTCCGGAAAGCTCGTGCGGGTACTGGCGCGCGCGCAGCGCGGGCTGCGACAGGCCCACGCGCTCGAGCAGCTCCAGCACGCGTGCGGCAATGGCGCGGCGGTCGCCATGGCGGTGGATCTGGAGGATTTCACCCACCTGTTCGCCCACCGTGCGCACGGGGTTGAGCGAGCTGGTCGGGTCCTGCGGGATCAGGCTCACCACGCTGCCGCGGATGCCGTCCAGGCGCTTTTGCGGCCAGCCAGCGATATCGGTACCGTTCAGGCGGATGGCACCGTGCTCGAGCCGGCCGTTGTCGGCCAGCAGGCCGATCACGGCCTGCGCGGTGGTGGTCTTGCCCGAGCCCGATTCGCCCACCAGGGCCACCACCTCACCGGGTGCGATGGAGAACGAGACGCCGTGCACCACGCGCTGCTCGTGCTGCTGCCCGTCGCGGTAGGCAATGGCCAGGTCCTCGACCTCGAGGACCGGCGTGGGGAGGGGGGTGCTGCTCATGGGCGGCCTTTCGCGATGGCGGCGCTGATACGGTTGGCCGAGAGCACCACGGCCACCACGATCACGCCCGGCACGGTGGTCAGCCACCAGGCGGTGGCCAGGTAGTTGCGCCCCTCGGCGATCAGCAGGCCCCACTCGGGCGTGGGTGGCGGTGCGCCGTAGCCCAGAAAGCCCAGCGTGGAGATGGACAGGATGGCCGAGCCGAACTGCAGCGCCGCCATGGCGATCACCGAGGTCAGCGAATTGGGCAGCACATGGCGCCACAGCACGGCGCTGAAGCGCCCGCCGCTGCCGAAGGCGGCCTCCACGTACTCGGCGCGGCGAACGCGCACCACCTCCGAGCGCACCAGCCGCGCGAACGCCGCCACCGAGGCCACGCCCACCGCAATGGCCGCGTTGATGGTGCCGAAGCCCAGGATGATGATGATGGACAGCGACAGCAGCAGCGAGGGTACGGACAGCAGCACGTCCACCGTGCGCATGATGGCGTCGTCCACCCAGCGGCCCACCGAGCCCGCGACCAGGCCCAGCAGCGTGCCCAGCAGCAGGCCCACTGCCACGGCCACGAAGGCGCCCGAGAGCGAGTGCACTGCGCCATGCACCACGCGGGCATAGACGTCGCGGCCCAGCGCATCGGTGCCCAGCCAGTGCGCGGCGCTCGGCCCCTGCAGCTGCTGGCCGGCCGTGCCCTGGATGGGGCTGTAGCCGGTGAACAGGCCCGGCGCCAGCGCCCACAGGGCCACCAGGGCGATCACCGCCCAGGCCAGCAGCAGCGTGGGCGGCGTGTCGCGCAGTGTGCGGGCTGCGCGTGAGAATGCACGAGAGAACGCCGAGGGGCGTGCCGCCACCGCAGCGGCGGGCACCGGCACCACCGCTGGCGGCACCCGCTGCAGGGGCGGCGTGGGCGACGGTGTGGAGTGCGTGGGGGCGATCAGCAGGCCCTGGCCTGCGGTGTGCGTGTGTGTCGTCATGGGTCAGGTTCCGGGGGCGTGGCGCAGCCGTGGGTCGAGCACCGGGTAGAGCAGGTCCACGGCCAGGTTGATGAGCACGAAGGCGGTGGCCGAGAACACCACCACGGCCTGCAGCACGGCCGTGTCCTGGTTGCCCACGGCCTGCTGGGTCAGGCTGCCCAGGCCGTTCAGGCCGAAGACCGCCTCGGTCACCACGGCACCCGCCAGCAGCTCGCCGAAAAGCACGCCAGCAATGGTCAGCGTGGGCAGCAGCGCATTGCGCGCCACGTGCTTCCACAGCACCCAGTTGCGCGTGGCACCCTTGGCGCGCGCCACGGACACGAAGGGCTGGGTCAGCACCTCGTCGATGTTGCGCAACAGGATCTGCGCCAGAGGCGCCGAGATCGGGACGGCCAGGGTCAGCGTGGGCAGCACCAGGCCCTCCCAGCGGCCGGGGTTGATCACCGGGATCCAGCCCAGGCGGAACGAGACCACCTGGATCAGCATGATGCCCAGCCAGAACACCGGCACCGAGACGAACAGCGAGGGCAGCGACTGCAGGGCCGAGCGCAGCCAGCGCAGCGGCGCCAGTTGCGCGGCAAAGGCCAGCGCCACGGCCAGCAGCAGTGCCGTGGCAAAGCCGAACGTGGCCAGCCGCAGCGTGGGCGGCAGGTTGGTGGCCAGGCCCTGGCTGACCGGCACCCCGGCCTGCACCGAGTAGCCGAAATTGCCCGTGAGGAATCCGCCGAGGCTGTGCAGGTACTGGCTCCACACCGGCGTGTCGGCCCCGTAGGAGGCGCGGATGTCGGCGATCTCCTGCGGGCCCAGGCCGAGTTCGGGGGTCAGGAACTTGATCAGGATGGCATCGCCCGGCAGCGCCTGCAGCAGGATGAAGGAGGCCGTGAAGGCCGCCCACAGCACCAGCAGGGCCTGGCCGATGCGGCGTGCGAGGTAGCGGTAGTTCATGGTGATGTGTTCCTGGGCGGCGCTGCCCGCCGTCAGGGCTGCTTGGCCAGCCAGGTGCTGTAGAAGCTGGGGCGGCCCACGGCCTCGAAGGCCGCCTCACGCACCCAAGGGGCGCCGGCAAAGGCCTGGGGTTCCTCGAAGATCGGGATCACATAGGCCTGGTCGATCAGGTAGTTCTGCGCCTCGCCGGCCAGGGCCAGGCGCTTGGCCGGGTCGGTCTCGGCGGCGATGCCTTCGAGCAGGCCGTTGAGCCTGGCATCGCTGAAGGCCTTGACCTTCTGGCTCACGCCGCCCTTTTGCAGCAGCACGTTGCGGTTGGTGGGGTAGAACTGGCTCTTGATCACGTCCGGGTCGGCTCGGCCGACCATGGTGGCCAGCAGGGCTGTCTTCTCGGGGTCGAGGTTCTCGGTGATCTTGGTGCCTGCGTCGCCCGACAGCACATTGAGCTTCACCCCGATCCTGGCCCACTGCTGGGCGATCAGCTGCAGCGTTTCCTTGTTCTGCGGCTGGGGCAGCGCTTCGTGCGCTGCCAGCACCAGCGGCTTGCCGTCCTTGGTGCGGATGCCGTCGGCGCCGGCCTTCCAGCCCGCGTCGTCCAGCAGCTGTTTGGCCTTGGCCTCGTCGTGGTTGAGCTTGGCCGACAGGTCGACGTAGCCCTGGGCGTTGGCCGCGATGACCGACGTGGCCTTGGGGTAGTGTTTGGAGAACAGGGTGTCGACAATGGCCTGCGTGTCGGTGGCATGCAGCAGGGCCTGGCGCACGCGCAGGTCGGCCACCAGCTCGTTGTCGGGGCGGAAGTACACGCCGTTGTTCACGCCGCGGGTGGATGGGGCGTAGATCTCGAACTTCCCATCGGTCACGCGCTTTTCGTCATAAGCCTGCACCTGGCGGATGAAGCCGGCCTGGCCGGACAGCAGGGCGCCGATGCGCACGCTGTCCTCGGGCGTGACGATGAGCTTGATCTCGTCAAGCCGCGCGCGGCCCTGGTGGGCCAGCTTGGTGGGGCCCCAGGCGTATTCCTTGCGCGCCGTGAGGGTGAGCTCCTTGCCCAGGGTTTCGCTGGCGACCACGAAGGGGCCGGAGCCGATGACCTTGGTGGCGTCGCCCAGTTCCTCGAAGGGCCGCGCCAGGGTGGACAGCGACACCAAGCCCGAGCCGATGACCGACGTGCCCTGCAGGAAGCCCGGCGAGGGCTTCTTGAAATAGAACTTCACCGTGAGCGGGTCCACCACCTCGCTCTTGTCGTAGTTGTTGATCACTTCCGAGACCGGCTGCTTGAGCTCCTTGTTGCCCAGGCCGTAGGTATCGAAATTCTTCGCCACGGCCGCAGCATCGAGCGGCGTGCCGTCCGAGAAGGTCACGCCCTTGCGCAGCTGGAAGGTGTACTCGGTGGCGCTGGGGTTCACCGTCCACGCCTGCGCAATCCAGGGCTGGATCTCCAGCGTCTTGGGGTCCTGGTAGGTGAGCTTGTCGGTGATCTGGTTGAGCACCCCGCCATTGGGGTAGAAGCCCCCGGCGGGTGGGTACAGGTTGGTGTGCGCCTGCTGGTCCAGGTAGACCAGGGTGCCGCCCTGCACGGGCGCCCCGCTGGCCGCCGCGGTGGAGTCGGACTCCTTTTTTGAGCAGCCGGCCAGCAGCATGCCGAATGCCAACACCGGGATGCCCACGGCAGCCCAGACCATCGATTTCTTCAGGGGAAACACGTTCATACCTCGTCGCCGAAACGGCAGTGAAATGGCCTCAAAAAGCCGGGCGACGCCGCAGTGGCAAGGGCCCGGTTCATGCATTTCATGGTACCGACGCTACATAAACGCATCGGTATATAAAGTAGGATCGTTATCTGAAAAACGAGGGTTGCGGCCGCATGGCGGCTTATCTGAAATGCGCATAAGCGCGCTCGGATTTCTGGCTTCCCAGGTGGCACTGCGGCGCAGAACAATGGCGAGACTGTTCGTGATCCGCCCGATGTCAGCGGCGGCGCGACGCATCGGAGAACCGCGAGCCATGACCCATCTGAACGACTACCTGGCCGAGAAGCGCGCCGCAGTGCTGGCGCGCCAGGCCGCCATCGACGCGGGCACCGCCCTGCCTGCCGCCCTGAAGGCGCGTGTGAGCGCCGAGGGCCGCAGCGGCGTGCGCCGCCTGCGCATCCGCGACCACCAGCTCATCAGCGACAGCCCGCCCGACTTTGCGGGCTACAACCTGGGGCCGAGCTCCCCCGAGCTGCAGCTCGGTGTGCTGGGCACCTGCGTGACGCACATCTTTTTGATCCATGCGGCCGAGCGCCAGGTGCCGCTCGAAAGCCTGGAGGTGGAGGTGACGGGCATCATCGACCCGCGTGGCGGCAAGCCGGGCCACGAGGCCACGCCCATCTGGCCGCACGAGATCGCCTACACCGTGCACATCGACTCGCCCGCGAGCCGCGCCGACATCGACGCGCTGTTCGAGGCCGTGGAGCGCAACTGCCCCATCCTGAACCTGCTGCGCAACCCGCAGGCCATCCGTGCCGAGGTGAAGCTCACCAACTCCAAGGCCGCTGCTGAGATCGAAGAGGCGGTGGCCGCATGAGCGCCGGAACACCCGCCAACGCCCTGGCTCTGCCGCTCGACCATGTGGTCATCGCCGTCAACGACCTCGAGGCCACCATTGCCGACTACCAGGCGCTGGGCTTCAACGTGCTGCGCGGTGGCGACCACCCCGGCCGGCCCACGCACAACGCGCTGGTGGTGTTTGCCGACGGCAGCTATTTCGAGCTGATCGCCTGGCGCGAGCCGGCGCCCGCCGACCGCTGGTGGCAACTGTTGCAGCAGCATGGCGAGGGCATCGTCGACTTCGCCTTGCTGCCACCGGGCACCGCCACCACCGTGGCCGCCGCCCAGGCGCGCGGCCTGGCGCTGAGCGGCCCGCATGACGGTGGCCGCGTGCGCCCCGACGGCGAGCAGCTGCGCTGGCAGACGGCGCGCCCGCCCTCACACGACCTGCCCTTTCTGTGCGGCGACCTCACGCCGCGCGCGCTGCGCGTGCCCGAGGGCGATGCACGCGTGCATCCCAACGGTGCGCTGGGCGTGGCCAGCCTGTCCATCGCCGTGCACGACCTGCCCGCCAGCCTGGCGCGCTACCGTGCCCTGCTGGGCGAGCCGCCGCAGGGCGCCCCCGAGAGCCGCGCCAGCGCGGCGGTGGACCTGCCGCACAGCGACGTGCAGGTGTCGCTGGTGCGCGCGGGTGCCTCCACCCTGGTGCTGAGCGCGCCACGCACCGAGGCCGGTCCGCTGGCCCGGCACCTGGCCAAACGCGGCGAGGGGCCCTATGCGCTCGTGCTTGCAGGGGCCCAAGGTGCCACGCAAGTGCTCGATCCGGCACTCACGCATGGCGCCCCGATCCGGTTCTGAGCCGAGCCGGCAGCCCCGGAGCGCGCTGCCATGACCCGTTGCCAGCGCTTTCAGGGTAAGCACTGGCAGGGGACTTGCTTGCAATGCTGTGCATGCATTCGATAATGGACGGGATGACCGAACTGATCTTGATACGCCACGGCGAGACCGACTGGAACCGTGAGCTGCGCTTCCAGGGCCAGGTGGACGTGCCCCTGAACGCCACCGGCCACGAGCAGGCGCGCCGCCTGGCCGAACGCCTGGGGACCGAACGCCTGGCGGTGGACCACCTGGTCTGCAGCGACCTCATCCGCACGCGCCAGACGGCGCAGCCCGTGCTGGGCGCCTTGCTGCCGCAGCTGCACATCGACAACGTGGTGGACGCCAGCCTGCGCGAGCAGAGCTTCGGCCTGGTCGACGGCATGCGTGTGGACGACATCAAGCTGCAGCATGCCGAGGCCTGGGAGAACTGGCTGCGCTTCGACGCCGATGGCGGGATGCCTGGTGGCGAGACCACGCGCCAGTTCCACGCCCGGGTGATGGACGCCGTGCGCCGCCTGGCGCAGGAGCATGCGGGCAAGACCCTGATGGTGGTGACCCACGGCGGCGTGCTCGACATGGTCTGGCGCACGGCGCAGGGCGTGGGCCTGCACGGACCGCGCCAGAGCGACATCCCGAACGCGGGCTTCAACCGCGTGCGCCTGGATGGCGACGCCATCGAGCTGCTGCACTGGGGCGACGTGCGCCACCTGGCCGACCTGCCGCCGCAGCCGGTCTACGACCAGGCCAAACTGCTGGTGGCGGCGGTGGACGGCGCTGACTGATCCCAGTGCGCCGGCCCTCGTGGCCGGCTCTGATGGAAGACCCTGGTTCAGGCGCCGGGCAGGGTGATCTCCACCTGGTCCTGCGCCACCTGCACGGTGACGTCCAGAGGCAGGGCCAACTGGTGCAGCGCTGCCAGATCCAGGGCCGGTGGTTGCGCCAGGCTGTTGCCCTGCAGGGGCGGCAGGTCCTGCGATGCCGATACCCCCTGCGCGCGTACTCGCACCCCCCTGGCGCCCGAGGGCTCCACGGTGATGCGGGCGGGCACGGGGCCGGGCCGCTCCGCCAGGTGGTAGAGGGCGGCCAGCACCACGTACAGCAGCGTGTGCCGTGCCGTGACCTGCTCGTCCCAGCCGGTTGCATCCTCGACCAGGGGCTCCAGTTCGGTGCCGCGCACCATCAGCATGGGCCGCGCCAGCTCGACGGCTTCGGCCACCAGTGCGCGCAGGGCCTGGCGTTCGTTGATCTGCAGGTCCCACTGGCGCAGGCGGCGGATGTGGTGGGCAATGTCGCCCAGTTGCTCCTCGATCTGCTCCACCCGCTCCACAGCCTGTTCGGGGGTCAGGTCGCCCTTGGCAAGGCGGCGCTTGAGCAGCATGGTCCCCATGCGCATCACGGACAGGGGGCTGGCCAGGTCATGGCGCAGCACCGGCATGGCACGCATCAGCACGGCATGCTGCAGGCCGGCGTCCATCAGCTCCCGGGCATGATCGGGAAGGGGCGGCTCGGAGTTCTTGGCGGGCATGGGTGGTGGATGGGGCTGGAGTGGCGGAGCTCAGGGAGCGGGAGGGGCCTGCAGCGCAGCGGCGCAGCGCGCCATCAGCGCGTCGAAGGCGTCGAAGTCGAGCGGCTTGCCCAGGATGTAGTCGAAAGCCCCCATCTGGCTGCCCGCCGTCCTGGCGTTGCCCGAGGCCATGCCGGTGATCGCAATGGCAAAGCAGGGGCCTGCGCCGTGCTCGGCCACGCTCGCGCGCAGCAGTGGCACCAGGTCCGAACCGTTCATGTCCGGCAGGTTCTGGTCCACCAGAAAGATCTGCGCAGGCCTTTCCCTGGCCAGGGCCAGGGCGCGGGCCGCAGTGGCGGCCGTGCGCACGGAATGGCCTTCCATGGACAGCAGTTCTTCCAGGAGCTCGGTGGCGTCCTGGTTGTCATCGATGACGAGGATGTCTAGCGGCATGGTGGTATCAGGGGCCAGCGGGTGTCAGGTGGAGGGGTCTGCAGGAGGGCGTGCCGGGCGCTGCGGCAGGTGCACGGTGAACACCACATGCGGCGCCTCGTGCGCATAGCCGATGCTGCCGCCGTGGCCCTGCACGATCTGGTGCGCGATGTACAGGCCCAGGCCCAGGCCGGAGCGGTTGCGCGCCTTGCCCACCGACGATGCCTTGAAGGGGGTGAACAGGTCGCCGGCCACCTCGGGTGCAATGGGCGGGGCCACGTTGCGCACCTGGATGAGCGGGCCTTCTGGCGTGGCCTGCATGTGCACCTCGACCGGGTGGCCTGCGTCGCCGTGGTGGCGCGCGTTGCTGACCAGGTTGGAGAACACCTGCGCCATGCGATCGGGGTCGACCTCGGCCTGCAGGCTGGCGGGCAGGTGCCCCACCAGCTGCATGCCCGGGTGGGCCGTGCGCGCCTCGTCCATCAGGTCGGCCAGCAACTGCACCAGGTCGATGCTGGCGGGCTGCAGGTCCAGCCCCAGCCGGCTTTGCAGGCGCGACATGTCCATCACCTGGCTCACCAGGCGCTGCATGCGGCTGCTCGACGACTGGATGCGCTGCCCCAGCTTGCCGGTGTTGACATCGGCGCCATTGTTCTTTTCGAGCACCCGCGCCGCCATGCTGATGGAGTGCAGCGGATCGCGCAGGTCGTGGCCGAGCACCGCCATCAGGTGGTTGCGGGCGTTGTTCAGTTCGGCGTGGCGGGCGTTCTGGGCGCGCACCAGCTCTGCGAGCAGTTGCCGTGCGATGTCCAGGTCATCGGCGGCCCAGTGTTCGGAGGTGGAGCGCACGATCTCCTTCCACAGATCGAACGAGCCGCGCGGTGTGAGGCGGGGGCCCAGGGGGCCTGGGCGAATTTCCTTGTCGGGCTTGCCGCCCCAGTGGATGGTTTCGATCTGCTCCTTGCGCAGGAAGACCAGCCAGCTGCCCCGCTGCAGATCCAGCGGCAGGGCCAGCACACCGCACCAGGGGGCCAGCTGCACGGCAATGGCCGGTGCCTCCAGCGGCAGGGCATGGGTGGCGTACAGGGTGCTGCCGGCGTGCGTGGCATCGAGCCATTGCAGCAGGGCCCGGGCGGCGTCGTCGCTGATGCCGCCTTCGGTGCACAGCTTGCTGTGCTCGGACACGATGATGGCGTCGGCATGCATCGATGCGGCCAGGGCGCCCGCATGGGTGCACAGCCCGGTGAATTCATCGTCGGAATGAAGCACGCTCTCCATGACCCGGGTGCGCAGCTCGGCCACCTGCAGCTGGCGCTCGGCCTGCTTGCGCGCCAGGGCCGCCTGGATGGTGGCGCCCAGCATCTGCGCCATCACGTCGCAGGCCATGCGCACGCTGTAGGTTACCTGGCGCGGCCCCATGTGGTGGCATGCCAGCAGGCCCCACAGCCGGTTGTTGATGACGATGGAAATGCTCATGGACGCGCCCACGCCCATGTTGCTCAGGTATTCGATGTGGATGGGCGAGACGCTGCGCAGAATGGCGGCGCTCAGGTCCAGCGGCTTGCTGCCTGCGGCCTGAGCCAGGGGCACCGGCGCGGCCTGCACGTCGGCGATCAGGCGCAGGGTGTTGGCCACGTACAGTGCGCGCGCCTGCGCCGGAATGTCGCTGGCGGGGTAGCGCCGGCCCAAGTAGGGGTCCAGGAAGTCGGCCCGAGATTCGGCCACCACGTCGCCGCTGCTGTCGGGGCGGAAGCGGTAGGCCATCACCCGGTCGAAGCCGGTGAGCGCCCTGAGTTCCTGGGTGGCCAGTTGCAGCAGGTCGTTGATGGCGGCACGCGGGCGGCGCAGCTTTTCCATGGCGCGGTGGGCCTGCATGGCAAAGCCCGTGAGCGCGTCGGACGATGCCTGGCGGGCCTCGAACTCGATCACCAGCAGCTCGTGCGACTGGTGCAGCACCACGTCGAAGCTGCGGCCTTCGATTTCCAGCTCGGTCGGCATGGGCAGATCGGCGGCGGCGCCCAATGCAGCCAGCCCCTCGTCGAGCAGCGCGCCGATCTGGGGATGCTGCGCCACCAGCGCGCTGCTGCGCAGCACATCGCCCGGCAGCAGCGCGTGTCCCAGCTGTGCCTGGGCGTTGCTGCTGGCATGGCGTACCACGCCGCTTGCATCCACGGCCACGAGCACCCCGTGGGACTGGATCGAGCCCGGGATGTGGATGGGCTCGCGGTCGCAGTTTTCCAGCGTGGTGGGCTGCACAGGGGCCGCAGCGGAGGTCATGCTGGCGTTCCTTGTGTGGCGTCCATGGTGTCGAAGTGCGCCTGCAGGCCCTGGAAGGCGGCCAGCGCACCGTCGCACGCGGCCGCAATGGCCGGCGGCGAAGCCACGTGCGTGCGCAGCAGCGCCATGAATGCCTTCCAGCGCGCACCGGTGCCCGCGCCATCGCCTTGCAGATATCGCAGCGGGTGCGGCGCCAGCCGGGGCGCGAGGCCGCGATGGAGCACCTGCCCGCCGAGCTGCGAACCTTCGACCACATAGGCCATGCCCCAGCGCACAGCATCGGCCTGGCCGGGGTGGCGCGCCAGGGCCTGCTCCAGGCACTGCGCGGTGGTCGCACTGGGCTGTGGCCAGGGCAGGGTGGCTTGTTCATCCATGTGCGCCAGGTCCTCGCGCAGCGCCGACAGCCGCGCTGCAGGCGCGAAGCCAAACCCGGGTGCGTGCGCCTGCAGCGTTTGCAGCGCAGGCCACAGCGCCTGCAGCCAGGCAGCCAGTGCGTGGACGTGATTCTGGTAGTCGGCCAGGTTGGCGTCGGCACGGGCGATGGGCAGGCCGGAGTCGAGCTGGGCATGCCGCTCGGCGGTGGCGTGCCGCAGCGCCTGCAGCGCATCGGTCATGGCAGGCTGGGGCGGCGTAGGGGCAAGGGCGTTGTGGGGCAAGGTACGACAAACCGGTGGAGGGGCGCACTGCACCCCACGGGTACCGTGCGCTCTCATTCTAGGACCGGATTGGCCTGCAGCGGGCCTGTGCAGGCAGGGGTTTGCCCCGTGAACGGCGTGGCGCCGTGGGGGTGGCATGGGCGGCTACAAGGGCAGGCGGTTTTGTCCTACATGCCGCCCAGTGCGCCGTCCAGGGCGAGTGCGCCGTACACCCCGCGCAGCTGCCGCGCCAGGCGCAGGGATTCAGGCTGCGCGTTGGCCTGGGGCTGCAGCAGGTTCTGCAGCGTGGCCCACTGGCCGCTTCGGGCCAGGGCGTCGAGGTAGATCTGGTGGAACAGGTCGCGCTGTGCATGGCTGCCGCCCACGGCCACCAGTTGCGGCAGAGCCAGGACCAGTTGCCATGCCGCTGTGGCCCAGTCCCCGGACGCGTGCGCCAGCAGCCCGTGGGCGGCGGGAACGCAGACCTGCTGCCAGACCCTGCGCTCGTGGGCCTCGGTGCGGCTGGCGGCGTGGGCCTCGATGTGCTGCAGCAGCGTGCGCGCTTCGTCCACACGCCCGGCGCGCGCCAGCCCGTAGAGGTACTGCAGGTCCAGAAAGGGCATGACCTGGTCCGACAGGCGCAGCGCGAGGTGGTCGGCCACGTCGGCCCAGCGCGCGCCCACGTCGACGCCGGCCAGCTCCAGCCGGGCCAGCAGGGAGACAGCGTTGATCTGGTCCTGCGTGTACTCCTTGACCACGCCCCACACCTGCTGGTCGTACAGCGCCAGCACCTCGGCATGGCGCTCCTGCTCCAACAGGAACAGCGCCTGGTGCCACCAGTTGTGGGTGACCATGAAGGAGTTCAGTCCCGTCCAGGTGTCGCTCACGCTGGCCATGAAATCGGTGCCCTCGGCGATGCGGCCCTGGGTCAGCATCACATGCGCCAGGGCGTGGTGGGCCCAGGGCTCCTTGCGGCACAGGGCCACCGCATGGCGTGCCGAGGCTTCGGCGCGGTCGAGCAGGTGGCACTGCTCCCAGCCAAAGGCCAGCATGCCGTGCAGGTAGGGCACTTCGGCAGCAGCGGGCAGGGCGGCCAGCGCAATGCGCAGCATGCCCGGCGAGTCGCCGCGGTTGAACAGGTGGTATTGCCCGAGCTTGAGCGAGGCCAGGTCGCGCGGGTGCAGCCGGGCCTGTTCCTCGTGCAGTGCAATGGCGCGCGGCAGGTCGCCATCGACCCAGGCGGCCACGGCTGCCACGAAGCGCTGCTCGCGCTCGCTTGCCTGGCCGGCTGCCGCCTGCGCGCGTGCCAGGTAGGGGCGTGCGTTGCGCGGCGCATCGGCCGATTCGGCGAACATGTGCAGCGCCGCGCAGCAGGCCTGTACGATGGCGCTTTCGTCGTGCTCGGCTGCGAGCACGTTCACGGCACGCGCTTCGCAGCGGATGAAGCCTTCGACGAAATCGTTCAGGGCGGCAAGGCTGCTCGGGTCGTGCAGGGTGACGGGGTTGCCCAGGCTGTCGGTGGCGGTGTGCATCGGTGCATTGTGCGGGGCAAGGAGCTACCCCGTCTTGCGGTCACTCATTTCCCGTGGATGAGCGCGAGGTACGCGGTGCGCGTGGGGGCGGACACCGAGGCCACAAGCTGCTCGTGCGGCGTCTTGTGGCGCGCCAGCATGCGCGCCGTGGCGATCGTCTTCGATTTGCAGAACCAGTGGCAGGTGTGCTGCATGAGCAGCAGCTCGGCTGTCATGGCGAAGGCCTTGTCCTTGGGCGCCAGGTGCTCGCTGTTCTGCGCCACGCTGGCGATGCCGCGCGCGTGGATGGCCAGGGCGCGGCGCATGTCGAAGGTGGCGGCGGGCAGAATGGCCTGCGCAAACGGAATCGCCAGCGCCAGGCGGCTCACGCGGGCCTGGGCTTCATCCACCTTGGAGAAATCGGCGGCGAAGCGCGCGAACTGCTCGGCCAGCTGCGATTCGGTGGTCTCCAGCAGCGACCAGATCTGGCTGCGCCGCTCGTCGGTGCTTTCACCCAGGGCGCGCAGGTAGCCCTCGGTCAGCGCCTCCATGAGCTTCTCGATCTGGTAGTTGCCCAGGTGGCTGCCCAGCAGTGCAATGCGCTTGCGCTGCTCCTTGGCATTGAGCATGTAGACACCGCTGGCGATGAGGATCGACAGGATCAGGACATCCATGGCGACTCAACCCTTGGGCGGCTGGGGCCAGGGGCGCTGGGGCGCGCGGATCAGCTCGAAGGCGTGCGCAACCTGCAGCACCCCGAGGTCGTCGAAGCGCACGCCCGCAATCTGCAGGCCGATGGGCAGGCCGGCTTCGGTGTAGCCGCAGTTGACCGATGCGGCCGGCTGCTCGGACATGTTGAATGGCACGGTAAAGCCGATGTGCTCCAGCGGGCGCAGCGGGTCGTTGGTGGGCGAGGGCAGCTCGGCCTGGAAGGCGACGTTGGGCGCCACCGGCGAGATCACGTAGTCGAACGCGTTGCAGGCCTTGACGGCGGCCACGCGGGTGAGGTGGAACTGCTGGCTGGCGTTGAACACCGCTGTGCCCGACATGCCTTCGGCGCTGTCGGCCCAGGCGCGGATGTAGGGCAGCACCTTCTCGCGCCTCACGGCAGGCAGGGCCTGCAGGTCGGTGAAGGAGCGCATGCGCCAGAAGTGGTCCATGCCGTCGAGCATGGCCTGCGTCATGAAGGGCTGCATGGGCACGATGGTGGCACCGGCGGCCTCCATCAGGCGCGCGGCGTTTTCCACGGCGGCGCGCACCTCGGGCTCCACGGGCAGGCCGCAGCCAGCGTCCAGCAGCAGGCCGATGCGCAGGCCGCGCAAGCGCTCGCTGCCCTGGTCGAACTGGTTCCAGGCGATGTCCTGTGCGGGCAGGCCCATGCTGTCGCGGGCATCGGGCTGGCTGAGCACCTGCATCATCAGCGCGGCATCGGCCACGGTGCGCGTCATGGGGCCGGCGGCGCGGCCGGTATAGGGCGGGTCGATGGGGATGCGGCCCAGGCTGGGCTTGAGGCTGAAGATGCCGCACCAGCTGGCCGGCAGGCGCAGCGAGCCGCCGATGTCGGTGCCGATGTGCAGCGGGCCATAGCCGGCTGCAGCGGCGGCGCCACCGCCGGCGCTGGAGCCACCCGGGCCCTTGCTCAAATCCCAGGGGTTGCGCGCCAGCGGGTGAAAGCTCGACAGCCCCGAGGAGAGCATGCCGTAGTCGGGCATGGTGGTCTTGGACACGATGACGGCACCGGCTTCGCGCATGCGCGCGGCGGGGGGCGCATCGGCTGCGGCGGGCACCAGGTCCACCGCGGCCGTGCCGGCCGGCAACGGGTCACCCCGGGTGGCGATGTTTTCCTTGATGGTGGCGGGCACGCCGTCGAGCAGGCCCATGGGCTCGCCGCGCTTCCAGCGGGCCTCGGACGCACGGGCCTGCTCCAGCGCCGCCTCGGGGCGCAGCAGATAGGTGGCCTTGATGTGGGGCTCCCACGCATCGATGTGTTTGAGCACGGCCTCGGTGACCTCGACGGGGGACAGCGTGCGCTGGCGGTAGGCAGCGAGCAGGGCGTGGGCGGGCAGGTCGTGGAGGTCACTCATGGCAGGTGGCTGGGCAGGAGGGGAGGGCGCGGGGCGGCTGTGAAGGCACGCCAGGAGCGGTCAGCAAAAAATGAAGCAGGCGAAGTGCACGGCACCAGGCCCCGGAGCGCAGCAGGGGCTCTTGCGAGCCCCTGCAAGTTCGGGTTGCCCGGGCAGTGCGTGCCGCCGGGCAACCATCTTACGGTCTCTCAGGACCAGGACAGCGACGAGATGTCGTTCACGAACACCGGCATGTCTTTCCACAGGCCCTTGAGGTTCTTGTTGGCCACCGTGATCCACTGGTTCGAGTACAGGAAGGCGTGCACGGAGTCCTGCGCCAGCAGGCGCTGCGCGTCGCCGAGCAGGCGCGAGCGGTCGGCCGGGCGGGCAGCGTTCTTGATCTGGTTGAAGATCTCGTTGAACTTGGGCGAGTTGTAGGCCCAGTAGTAGTCGGGCTTGGCGAAATTGCCCAGGTCGAACGGCTCCACGTGCGAGATGATGGTCAGGTCGTAGTTCTTGCTGCCGTAGGTGCCGCTGAGCCACTGCGCCCATTCCACGTTCTGCAGCTTGGCGACGATGCCGATCTTGGCCAACTGCGCTGCAATCACCTCGCCGCCCTGGCGCGCGTAGGGGGTGGGGGGCAGCGTCATGGTCAGCTCCAGCGGCGTCTTCACGCCGGCCTCGGCCAGCAGCTTCTTGGCCTTTTCCACGTCGTAGGGGTTCACGCCCGTGGTGTCCACGTAGCCGAAGGCGCCGGGCACGTAGTGGCTGCCGATGGGCGCGCCATAGCCGTCGGCCGCGCCTTCGATCACGGCCTTGCGGTCCACAGCGGCAGCGATGGCGCGGCGCACGCGCACGTCATCCAGCGGCTTCTTGCCGTTGTTGATGGCCAGGATGGTCTTGGCGCGCGAGCCGCTGACCACCACCTGGAAGCGCGGGTTGGCCTTGAACTGGCTCACGCTGCGGGGTGTGACGCGCGGGAAGGCGTCCACATCGCCTGCCAGCAGTGCGGCAACCTGGGCGGCCGGATCGGAGATGAAGCGGAACGTGGCGCGCTTGATCTTGATGCTGGCCGGGGCGCGGAAACCGGCCCAGGCTGCCAGCACGACGGAGGAGCCCTTGTTCCATGCGTTCAGCTGGTAGGGGCCGGTGCCCACGGGCTTGGTGGCATTGCCATCGGCGCTCTTGGGCTCGACGATGATGGACGTGGCCTGGCCCAGGATGAACAGCAGGTCGGGGTCGATGTCCTTGTTGAGCAGCACCACGGTGTAGTCGTCCACCACCTGCGTGGTGAGGTTGGCGAAGGTGCGCTTGTCCTTGTTGGTGCTTTTCTCGCCGCCTGCGCGGTCATAGGAGAACTTCACGGCGGCAGCGTTGAAGGGCTCGCCGTTCTGGAAGGTGACGCCGCGGCGCAGCTTGAAGGTGTAGGTCTTGAGGTCGGGCGAGACTTCCCAGCTTTCGGCCAGCATCGGCGAGACACTGCCATCGGCATTGATCTTGGTGAGCGTCTCGAAGATGTTGTACTGCACGATCTCGGCGATGGCCGAGGCGGCGCCGGCCGTCGGGTCCAGCCCTGGCGGCTCCAGCGTCATGGCCAGCACCACGGCGTCCTTGCGGCCCTGGGCGAGGGCGCCGAACGGGGTGGCGAGGGGCACGGTGGCGATGGCGCCAGTGGCAAGAACGGTACGGCGGTTCAGCATGTTCGGACTCTCCAGACAAAAAACTGACGAAGACCCCGGTGCAATTTGTTACCGGGGAGCACGGAAGCTTTGTACACCATTGGTGGCGCTTGTGGTTATGCGGTTTTCGCGGCTGCGGCCGCAGCGGCGCGTCGGGCACGCGCGCGGCCGGGCTGCACCTGGGGCACGGCGCCCACCAGCGAACGGGTATAGGGGTGCTGCGCATTGCGAAACAGCTCGGCCGGCGAGCCGCGCTCGACGATGCGCCCCTGGTAGAGCACCACCACTTCGTCACACAGGTGGTTGACCACTGCCAGGTCGTGGCTGATGAGCATGTAGGTGATGCCGAACTGCTGCTGCAGGTCCTGCATCAGGTTGAGCACCTGGGCCTGAACCGAGACGTCGAGCGCGCTCACCGGCTCGTCGGCCACGATGAGCCGCGGGCGCGTGATGAGGGCGCGTGCGATGGCGATGCGCTGGCGCTGCCCACCCGAGAACTCGTGCGGGTATTTCCCGAGGTCGTTGGTGCGCAGGCCCACCTGCGCGAGCACCTGGCCGGCCTGCTCACGCTGCTCTGTGCGGCTGGTCTCGCCCTGGGCCTGCAGCGGCTCGGTGACGATGCGCTCCACCGTCTGGCGCGGGTCAAGCGAGCCATAGGGGTCCTGGAACACCATCTGAAAGTCGCGCCGCGCCTGGCGCAGCTCGGCCGGCGCCAGCGTATGCAGGTTGCGGCCAAGCAGGTGCACCGTGCCGGCGGTGGGCGCATCGAGCGCCATCACCGTGCGCGCCAGGGTGGACTTGCCCGAGCCTGATTCGCCGACGATGCCCAGGCTGCGGCCCGAGGCGATGGAAAAACTCACGCCGTTGACGGCATGCACCTTGCCCGGTGGCTGGAAGAGGTGCTCGCGCGGCAGGGTGTATTCGCGCACCAGGTCCGTGACCTGGAGCAGGGCAGTATCGGCGCTGGCCGGTGCCTGTGGCTGCTTGCTGCTCATGCGGCCACCTCGACGACCTGGACGGCCTGCTGCGCGCTCAGCGCCTGGGCGATGGCGTCGCGGCGCAGGCAGCGCACCTCGTGGTCTCCATCGGCATCGGTGGCCACCAGGGTGGCTGGGGGGCGTTCATGGTGGCAGGCATCCACGGTGTAGCTGCAGCGGCCGGCAAAGGGACAGCCGGCAGGCAGGTCCACCAGTTCAGGCACCGTGCCGGCAATGGTGGACAGGCGCGGGCGCTGGCCCGGCGCATGCACCGCGCCCAGGTGCGGGCGGGCGGCGAACAGGCCGCGCGTGTAGGGGTGTGCCATGGCCGAGAACACCGAAGCGGTGGAGCCGCTCTCGACCACGCTGCCGCCGTACATGACCATCATGCGGTCCACGTTCTGCGAGATCACGCCGAGGTCGTGCGAGATCAGGATCAGGGCCATGTTGCGCTCGGCCACCAGGTCGCTGATGAGGTCCAGGATCTGCTGCTGGATGGTCACGTCCAGTGCGGTGGTGGGCTCGTCGGCAATCAGCAGGTCGGGCCCGCAGGCCAGGGCCATGGCGATGGTGATGCGCTGGCGCTGCCCGCCCGAGAACTGGTGCGGATAGGCATCGAAGCGCTGGGCCGCATTGGGGATGCCCACGCGGTCGAGCAGGGATATCGCCTCCTTGCGGGCGTCCGCAGCACCCATGCCGCGGTGCAGGCGCAGCGGCTCGGCCACCTGGCGGCCGATGCTGTGCACGGGGTTCAGGGCCGTCATGGGCTCCTGGAACACCATGCCGATGCGGTTGCCGCGCATGCGGCACATCTGTGCATCCGTGCGGCCCACGAGCTCCTCGCCGTCGAAACGGATGCTGCCGCTGACCTGGGCGCTGTCGGGCGGCAGGCCCATGAGCGACATGGCGGTGATGGACTTGCCGCAGCCCGATTCACCGATCAGGCCCAGGGTTTCGCCGCGCTCCAGGGCAAAACTCAAGCCGCGCACGGCGTCGGCAGGGCCCCGGTGGGTCTGCAGGCGGATCTGCAGGTTGGAGACTTCAAGCAAGGGCATGGCAGAAGGTCGTCTTCATCGTTTGCGAGAGAGGCGCGGGTCCAGCAGATCGCGCAGGCCGTCGCCCAGCAGGTTCAGGCCCAGCACGGCGAAGGCGATGGCCAGGCCCGGCCACACGGCCAGCAGCGGCGCCTGGAACATCAGCGTCTGCGCCTCGCTGAGCATGCGGCCCCAAGAAGGCTGGGGCGGCTGCGTGCCCAGTCCCAGGTAGGACAGGGCGGCCTCGGCCAGGATGGCGATGGCGAACTGGATGGTGGCCTGCACGATCAGCACCGACAGGATGTTGGGCAGCACGTGTTCGAGGGTGATGCGCCAGCTGCCCTTGCCGCAGGCGCGCGCGGCCAGGATGTACTCGCGCGACCACACGGCGTTGGCCGAGGCGCGCGTGACGCGCGCAAAGGTCGGTATGTTGAAGATGCCGATGGCGATGATGGAGTTGACGATGCCCGCACCGAACACCGCCGTCATCATGATCGCCGAGAGGATGGCCGGGAAGGCGAAGGTGAAGTCCGCCAGCCGCATGATGAGCTCCTCCACCCAGCCGCGCTTGGCTGCGGCCAGCAGACCGAGCGCCGTGCCGATGGACAGGCCGATGCCGACCGCGATCACACCCACCAGGATGGAGTTGCGCGCGCCCACCAGCAGCAGCGAAGCCACGTCGCGCCCGAAGGCATCGGTGCCCAGCCAGTGGGCCAGGGTGGGGGATTGCAGCTTGCCGGGCAGGTCCATCTCGTAAGGGGACCAGGGGGTCCAGACCAGGGAGAGCCCGGCGGCGACGAGCAGCAGCAGCGACAGCACGGCGCCGATGACGAAGCTGCGGTGGCGCAGTGCGCGGTGCCACCAGCCGGGCGGCGGCGTGCCGGCGGGCCGGATGGAAGGAGTGGAAGGAACGGCGCTCATGGGGTTCGGGGTGTCGTTCAGATATCGCTGGCTTTGACGCGGGGATCGATCACTGCGTAGAGGATGTCCACCACGAAGTTCACGATGACCACCATGGCCGCCAGCAGCATCACGCAGTTGCGCACCACGATCAGATCGCGGTTGGAGATGGACTGGAAGATCAGCCGCCCCAGGCCCGGCAGGTAGAACACGTTCTCCACCACGATGGTGCCGGCCAGCAGGTTGGCGAACTGCAGCCCCATCACTGTGATCACCGGGATCATGGCATTGCGCAGCACATGGCCCCAGAGCGCGGCGCGCTGCGAAAGGCCTTTGGCGCGCGCCGTGCGCACGAAGTCCTCGCGCAGCACCTCGAGCACGGCCGAGCGCGTGATGCGCGCCAGAATGGCCGCCTGCACCACGGCCAGCGCGATGGCGGGTAGCAGCAGGGCCTTGAGCGCGTCGAGCGGGCTGCCGCCGGCATCTTCCGTCCACCCCGGGAAGCCCCCGGCCGAGAACCACTGCAGCTTGACCGAGAACAGCAGGATCAAGAGGATGGCGAACCAGAAATTGGGGATGGCGATGCCGATCTGCGCCAGGCCCATCACGCCCACGTCGCCCACCTTGTTGTGGCGCGAGGCCGCGTACACGCCCGCGATGAGCGCCAGCACCGTGGTGATCACCATGGCCATCAGCGCCAGCGGCACGGTGAGGGCCAGGCGTTCGAGCACCAGTTCCAGCACCGGCGTGCTGTAGGCGTAGCTGTTGCCCATGTCGCCCACCACCAGGCCGCTGACCCACTCCCAGTAGCGCTGCATGGCCGGCTGGTCCAGCCCCAGCTTGGTGGCCAGCGCCGCCACGGCCTCGGGCGAGGCGTCTGGCCCCATGAGCATCTGCGCTGCATTGCCGGGCAGGATCTCCAGCACCAGGAAGACGACGATGGAGGCGCCAATCAGCGTGGCCAGGAGCGTGATGAACCGCTTGAGGAAGAACAGTCCCATGGTGGGGTGTCGTGTGGGTAGTGGTGGTTGTGCGTGGCGCCCTGGGCGGTGAATTCCCTGGCGTCACAATTAATGTGTATACACAGCATAACGGCAAAAACACCCCGCCGGCGGTGTTGTGTTGTGGTGTGGCTCGCAAGGTACATGCCCGGACCCACGATAATGTGCACCATGAAGCGCGCACTGTCTCCTCTTGTCGTGACCGCACCCCGCGTGCAGGGAGGCGTGCCATGGCGCTGATGATCACCGACGAGTGCATCAACTGCGACGTCTGCGAGCCGGAATGCCCGAACGACGCGATCTACCTGGGCCAGGAGATCTATGAGATTGATCCGCGCAAGTGCACCGAGTGCGTAGGGCATTTCGACGAGCCCCAGTGCGTGCAGGTCTGCCCCGTGGCCTGCATCCCCGTGAATCCGCAGCACGTGGAGACCCGCGAGACGCTGTGGCAGAAGTTCCAGCGGTTGCAGGCCCCTGCCCAGAACTGATATCTGTCAGCTGGCTGCGTCGGGCTGCTTGGCGGCAGCCGGTGGGGTGATGGTGGCAGCGCCCAGCTCGGGCGGGCGGGGCGGCTTGGGGCGCGGCGGCTTGACGGTGTGGATCAGCAGCGTGGCCTTGTCCATCTCGCCGGCCAGCATCGCCGGGTAGGCCTTGAGCGAGTGGGTGATGCTGTCCTCGATCAGCGTGCGCTGGTCGGGCGCAGGTTTTTTGAGCACCCAGTTGGCCACTTCCGACTTCACGCCTGGGTGGCCGATGCCGACCCGCAGGCGCCAGTAGTCTGCCGAGCCCAGTTGCGCATGGATGTCGCGCAGCCCGTTGTGCCCCGCATGGCTGCCACCGCGCTTGAGTTTGACCTGGCCCGGGGGGATGTCGAGTTCGTCGTGCACCACCAGGACTTCCTCGGGCGCGATCTTGAAAAAGCGCGCTAGCGAGGCCACCGACTTGCCAGACAGGTTCATGAAGGTCTGGGGCTGCAGCAGCCACACGCTCTGGCCGTGCACGGTGGCACGGGCGGCCAGGCCATGGTAGGAGCGTTCCGGGACCAGATTCACCTTCAATTCGCGCGCGAGGGCGTCGATCCACCAGAAGCCGGCGTTGTGGCGGGTGGCTTCGTAATCGGGGCCTGGGTTGCCCAGGCCTACAAACAGCTTGATCATGGGTGGGGATTATCGGTGGCTTGCTTGTGTGTCGCTGCTGTTGTCGATGGTTGGCGCGTGCTTTTGTCGAGGGCGGAGGCCGGGTCTCGGCCCGGCGGCCGAANTCTTTGCCATTGCGCTGCTCCTGCTTGGTCAATGCGGCGCTATTATAATTTATTTCTTCTACAACCT